>NZ_JAAZWB010000052.1 GCF_012524115.1 Bacillus sp. RO1
GATATATCAAGAAAACTCAGGGGGATATCAAGAAAAATTGAGATATATCAAGAAAACTCAGGGGGATATCAAGAAATTCAAGGATATATCAAGAAAACTCAGGATATATCAATAAAATCGCAACCGTCACCTCATCTCAACCGAAAGAAGCTTAGGCTGAACTATTAAACAAACACGCTTAATTTCGTTTTGGAAAAACCCCGGTCCTATAACAGGGCTTTTTGCGTGCATAAGGAATCCAAAGAAGGTAGCCAAAGCGGCACCTTTTAGAAAAAAATATAATATATTAATAAATTTTCCAGCGCCAAGCGTATCTGAACCCGTCACATCGACCCCACAAACAAACCTAATACTTCCAAATGGAACATACGTACGAAACAAGGTATAATAGAATACATACAAAAAAATCTTTGGTTGGGAGGAAAAATACATTGAATGAATCATTAAAAGAAAAACTTGCCATACTGCCTGACCAACCGGGATGTTACCTGATGAAGGATCGTCAAGGAACCATCATCTATGTCGGAAAGGCGAAGGTGCTCAAAAATCGTGTCCGTTCTTATTTTACAGGTAGCCATGATGGAAAAACGCTCCGGCTTGTAAATGAAATTGTGGATTTTGAATATATTGTGACTTCCTCCAATATTGAAGCGTTAATACTGGAACTGAATCTTATCAAAAAACATAACCCAAAATACAATGTCATGCTGAAAGATGACAAACGATATCCTTTTATAAAAATTACATCGGAAAAACATCCACGTCTTTTAATCACCCGCAAAGTGCAAAAGGATAAAGGGAAATATTTTGGACCTTACCCTAATGTTCAAGCAGCAAATGAAACGAAAAAGCTGCTAGACCGAATCTACCCGCTTAGAAAATGCATGACACTTCCAGACAGGGTATGCCTCTACTATCACATGGGTCAATGCCTTGCGCCATGTGTGGAACATGTATCTGAAGAAACGAACAAGCAAATGGTGGATGGAATTGTTCGGTTTCTTAACGGCGGCTATAAGGAAGTTAAAAACGAGCTTACGGATAAAATGATAAAAGCCTCTGAGAACCTGGAATTTGAACGGGCGCAAGAATTCCGAGATCAAATTATTAATATTGAAGCAACAATGGAAAAGCAAAAAATGGAGATGAATGACTTTGTCGACAGGGATGTTTTCGGATTTGCTTTTGACAAGGGATGGATGTGTGTGCAGGTCTTTTTCATCCGTCAGGGTAAACTGATTGAACGAGATGTATCGTTGTTCCCAATTTACAACGAACCGGAAGAGGATTTCTTAACATTCCTCGGGCAGTTCTATTCTAAGCAAAATCATTTTGTCCCAAAAGAAGTCATGCTTCCTAGTCAAATTGATTTGCCGGTTGCACAAGAACTATTGCAAACTAATGTGCTGCAGCCGCAACGGGGTAAAAAGAAGCAGCTGGTGGATCTCGCAAACAAGAATGCGAAAGTTGCTCTCGGAGAAAAGTTCTCATTGATTGAACGGGATGAAAGCCGAACGATTAAAGCTGTCGAGAATCTCGGAGAAATCCTGGGCATCATGACCCCGCACCGCATAGAAGCATTTGATAACTCGAATATCCAAGGAACGGATCCTGTTTCTGCGATGGTGGTATTTATTGATGGAAAACCAGAGAAACGAGAATACCGGAAATATAAAACCAAAAGCGTACAAGGACCTGATGATTATGAATCCATGAGGGAAGTGGTCAGAAGAAGGTACACCCGTGTGCTAAAAGAATCTTTACCGCTCCCGGATTTGATTGTGATTGATGGGGCCAAAGGGCATATGAGTGCTGTAAGGGACGTCCTTGAAAATGAACTGGATTTATTTGTTCCGATTGTCGGCTTGGCCAAAGATGACAAACATAGAACGAGCAACCTTCTCGCAGGCGAAGATGCAATGGTGGTTCCGCTCGAGAGGACCAGTCAGGAGTTTTATCTTTTGCAACGAATACAAGATGAAGTTCACAGATTTGCGATTACTTTCCACCGTCAAATTAGAAGTAAGAGTGTTTTTCAATCAATTTTAGATGAAATCAGTGGAGTTGGCGCCACGAGAAAGAAAGCGTTGATGAAGCACTTTGGATCAGTTGCAAAAATGAAAGAGGCAACGGTGGAGGAGATTCAAGCTGCTAAAATTCCGAAAGCGGTAGCTGAAGAAATTTTTAAAAAACTTCGCGAATAGGTGTTGTAAGGATTCTTATTGTCTGATATAATCACTATTAATTTCATAATGTGCCACTTCAAATCGATGAAGTGATGATAGAGGTGCGAACTTCAAAAGTATGTAATCGGAGAAGAAAGAGCTTCCGAGATGATTACGGAAAGGGGAGGATCGCCGAAGTAAAAAAAAGTCTCTTTTTCTTTTTTTTACTGGTTCTGCGTTTAAGAAATGTAGGACTGTCAGGTTGTCTTTGTGCTGCCTGGAGAGCTATCTCACCGCGTGAACGGATTCTTTATTTTACCAATCACAGCAATGAGACCTTAGCTCATTGCTGTTTTTTTATATCCTGAAAAAAAGCTGCTATGGCTAAATGCGTACTGAGAACTATCTAACATTATGATGAGACTACAGATTCTGTAAATTAAATCAGTAACTTAGCTGTTGATTGGAGCACAGGGCGGAGACTCCTGAGGGAGAAAGCGTTAGGTGGAGATCCCGCAGGCTTGCCGAGGAGGCTCTCGTCAGCCCTTAGGAAAGCGAAGTCAGGTGCGGAAATCAACAGCGGCGTTTAACAGAACTAACTAATGAAAAGGGAATGGTGCACATGTCAACGATTGTTGTACAGAAATTCGGAGGAACATCAGTGGGCTCGGTTGAACGAATTCAGCACGTAGCAAGTCGAGTCATCAATGAAGTGGAAAAAGGACACAAAGTGGTTGTTGTTGTATCAGCGATGGGCAAAACAACAGACGAACTGTTAACTCTAGCAAATGCGATTAACCCCCACCCAAGTAAGCGCGACATGGATATGCTTTTGACAACAGGAGAACAAATTACCATCTCCCTATTGGCTATGGCATTGCAAGTTAGAGGTCATGAAGCAGTATCCCTAACAGGCTGGCAGGCGGGAATCCGTACAGAGCCTGTACACGGAAACGCTAGAATTACTCATATTGAAACAGACTTGTTAAAAAGCTACCTGGATTCAGGAAAAATTGTCATTGTAGCAGGCTTCCAAGGAATCACTGCTAATAACGAGATTACGACACTAGGCCGTGGCGGTTCGGATACAACTGCGGTTGCATTAGCTGCTGCTTTGAAGGCTGAGAAGTGTGATATTTATACAGATGTGACGGGAGTATTCACGACAGACCCTCGTTTTGTGAAAGGTGCAAGAAAGCTTGCGGCAATCGCATATGATGAAATGCTCGAACTGGCAAACTTAGGTGCAGGTGTACTTCACCCGCGTGCGGTTGAATTTGCAAAAAATTATGGCGTACAGCTTGTTGTACGGTCCAGTATGGAAGAGGAAGAAGGAACGATCATTGAGGAGGAAGTATCCATGGAAAAAAATCTAGTTGTCAGAGGAATAGCATTCGAAGACCAAATCACCCGCATTACCGTATGTGGCTTGCCAAATGAACTACATACATTATCCACCATTTTCACAACGTTAGCTCAGCACAGTTTGAATGTAGATATTATTATTCAAACTAGCATGGATAAAGATACAACAAATATTTCTTTCTCTGTTAAGACAGTGGACGTAAAAGAAACAATCGAAGTGTTAGAGCAGCATCAAGGGCGTCTCGGGTTCACGGGTATCGAGCAGGAGAGCGGTTTGGCGAAAGTTTCTATCGTTGGATCCGGTATGGTCTCCAATCCCGGGGTCGCAGCAGAAATGTTCCAAGTCCTTGCTACGGAAGGCATCCATGTAAAAATGGTAAGCACATCAGAAATCAAAGTTTCTACGGTGGTGGATGTTGCAGAGATGGTTCGTGCGGTTGAGGCACTTCATGTGGCATTTAAGCTTGGAGAAGAGTCTGTTGAGAGAGTACTAAACTAAGAGTATAGTAGTTTTTGTATGTGGAGTGCCCTTTTCCAAGTGGAGAGGGTGCTTTTTTGTGGGTTAGGGGGTGCGATGTGGTGTTTACTTTCCGTAAATAAAAAATACGAGCCAAACTCACCTAAATATTTTCCAAAAATAAAAAATACATGCCGTTCGACAAAGAACGACATGTTCTATCAAATTGCCACCCGTAAGGCAGTATAAACCCCAACCCTAGCAACCTAGTTCAGGTGAACCACCCTGGAGGCAGCAACACAATCACTTATCCCATTGAACGGTAATCAGTATTTCTTTTTTCTTTTTTTGTTCTTCAATCGCTTCCGCAGTTTTGCCTTTTAGTCGTTGCACTTGCTCGGCAAGAAATCCCGCTTCAAGTTGGAAAGTGGCGTCTTTATTCAAAGCAAGGCGGCGTGTCACCATTTCCCCGCGGATCACGTACTTAACTTCGTGCTTGTTTTGCTCCAATAATTCAAGCTCTCCCCAGCCTGCTTCTTTAAAAAACTGGCTGATTCCCTCCTGAGTATCAATGGTAAACTTGCGTGCGAGCTGTTTTCCTGCCCAATAGATGACCTGGGTATGATCTTTCCCCAAAAGGTCAGGTAGGAGCATATCGCGGATCAGTTCGTACCCGAAGATAGGGACTTGAATTTGTGTGTCCATCACTTGTTGTTGGTTGTTCGATTCAGTCATTTAGTTCCCCTCTTTCTCTATGTTCATTATATACCATCCAACCGGGTTAATAAATGAAACGTATGGAGTATTTTATTCTATTAATATATTTTTACATTTTTCTGACAATTAAAGGTGTGTAGAAGTATTTTTAAAAGTGCAATTTTTGGTCGCGTTTTCTTGACGCTTCACATATAGGGGAGTAAAATAAATATGTCACATATTTGTCGATAAATCTGCAAAGGCTTTCATTTTATTGAAAGTTTAAAAAACAAGATGGAGAGTTCAATGATTTTTTACTATAATAGATAGTGAAAAACAGAACTTACAAAACATCTAATCTATTTTCTTACTTGAAAAAAGGGGGTTAAGTGATGGCAACTGAACGTGAATTTTTACTTCGTAGGCTCCACTCGTTACTAGGAGTCATTCCTGTTGGTCTTTTCTTGGTTCAGCATTTGGTTATCAACCACTTTGCGACAAAAGGGCCAGAATCATTCAACAAAGCGGCACATTTTATGGAAAGCTTGCCGTTCCGTTATGCACTAGAAATTTTTGTAATCTTTCTTCCAATCCTATTCCACGCTATCTACGGCTTATATATTGCTTTTACAGCAAAAAACAATGTAAGCAAGTATGGATTTGTTCGTAACTGGATGTTTATGCTTCAACGCTTTACAGGAATCGTTACATTAATTTTTATCGTATGGCATGTATGGGAAACGAGAATCGCAGCTGCACTTGGTGCGGACGTTAACTACAACATGATGGCAGACATCTTATCTAGTCCGTTCATGTTCTGGTTCTACCTTGTTGGGGTAATTGCAACAATCTTCCACTTTGCAAATGGACTTTGGTCTTTCTGTGTAAGCTGGGGAATTACAGTAACTCCTCGTTCTCAACTTATTGCAACCTACGTAACAATTGGGATTTTCTTTGCATTATCTTTCGTAGGGGTACGTGCAATTCTAGCATTCGTTTAATCAGCAACTATTAAGGAGTGAGTTACATATGAGTAAAAAAGTTATCGTGGTCGGCGGTGGACTTGCGGGCTTGATGGCAACCATCAAAGTCGCTGAAGCCGGTGTACCAGTTGATCTATTTTCATTAGTACCAGTTAAACGTTCTCACTCAGTTTGTGCCCAGGGTGGAATTAACGGGGCAGTAAACACAAAAGGAGAAGGGGATTCTCCTTGGGAACACTTTGACGATTCCGTATACGGAGGAGATTTCTTAGCAAATCAGCCTCCAGTAAAAGCTATGTGTGAAGCGGCACCTGGAATCATCCATCTTTTGGACCGCATGGGAGTAATGTTCAACCGAACTCCTGAAGGATTACTAGATTTCCGACGCTTTGGTGGAACGCAGCATCACCGTACAGCTTTTGCAGGAGCAACAACAGGTCAGCAACTGTTATACGCATTAGATGAGCAAGTTCGTCGCCACGAAGTATCTGGTCTTGTAACGAAATATGAAGGCTGGGAGTTCTTGGGTTCTGTTATCGATGACGATGGCGTTTGCCGCGGAGTTGTCGCACAAAACCTTACAAGCATGGAGATTGTATCATTCCCTGCAGATGCTGTTATCATGGCAACTGGTGGACCTGGTATCATCTTCGGTAAATCAACAAACTCTGTTATCAACACAGGTTCTGCAGCATCCATTGTGTATCAGCAAGGTGCTTACTACGCGAATGGTGAGTTCATTCAGATTCACCCGACAGCCATTCCGGGAGATGACAAGCTTCGTTTGATGAGTGAGTCTGCTCGTGGAGAAGGCGGACGTGTTTGGACATATAAAGACGGTAAGCCGTGGTACTTCCTTGAGGAAAAATATCCGGCATATGGTAACCTTGTTCCACGTGACATCGCAACACGTGAAATCTTTGACGTGTGTGTTAACCAAAAGCTTGGTGTTAATGGTGAAAACATGGTGTACTTGGATCTTTCTCATAAAGATCCAAAAGAATTGGATATCAAACTTGGTGGAATCATTGAAATCTATGAAAAATTCATGGGAGACGATCCACGTAAAGTACCAATGAAAATTTTCCCTGCTGTTCACTATTCCATGGGCGGAATCTGGGTTGATTATGACCAAATGACCAACATTCCTGGACTATTTGCTGCAGGTGAGTGTGATTACTCTCAGCATGGTGCAAACCGTCTTGGAGCGAACTCCTTACTATCTGCAATCTATGGTGGTATGGTAGCTGGTCCAAAAGCAGTAGAATATATGAATGGATTGGAAAAATCCACAGATTCCCTTTCTTCCTCTCTTTTCGATCGCTATGTAAAAGAAGAAGAAGCAAAGTGGAACAAGATTATGACAATGAACGGTACAGAGAACGCTTATGTGCTTCATAAAGAGCTTGGAGAGTGGATGACAGACAACGTAACAGTTGTACGTTACAACGACAAGCTGAAGCAAACGGATGAGAAAATCCAAGAGCTTCTTGAGCGTTATGATAATATCAACATCCACGATACAGCAAAATGGAGCAACCAAGGTGCGGCGTTCACACGCCAGCTTCAACATATGCTTCAGTTAGCTCGTGTTATCACAATCGGTGCATACAACCGTAACGAGAGTCGTGGAGCGCACTACAAACCGGACTTCCCAGAACGTAATGACGAGGAATTCCTAAAAACGACAATGGCGAAATTCACAGGTCCTAAATCTGCACCTGAATTCTTCTATGAAGATGTAGATGTAAGCTTGATTCCGCCTCGTAAGCGTGACTACTCTAAGAAAAAAGGGGGTAAAGAATGATGGCTGAACAAACTAAAACTGTAACGTTTAAAGTGAAGCGTCAAGATGGTCCCGAGGGAACCCCTTATTATGAAACTTTTGAATTACCTTACCGTCCGAACATGAACGTAATCTCTGCACTGATGGAAGTTCGTCGTAATCCTGTCAATAAAGATGGAAAAGAGACAACTCCTGTAAACTGGGATATGAACTGTTTGGAGGAAGTATGTGGTGCTTGTTCCATGGTCATCAACGGCAAGCCTCGTCAATCCTGTACTGCGCTTGTTGACCAATTAGAACAACCTATCGTTCTTGAGCCGATGAGCACGTTCCCTGTTGTTCGTGACCTTCAAGTGGATAGAAGCCGCATGTTCGATTCCTTGAAAAAGGTAAAAGCATGGATCCCAATCGATGGCACATACGATCTTGGACCTGGTCCTCGTATGCCAGAGAAAAAACGTCAATGGGCTTATGAGCTTTCCAAATGTATGACATGTGGTGTTTGCTTGGAAGCATGCCCGAACGTCAACAGCAAGTCAGAGTTCATCGGTCCTGCACCACTTTCCCAAGTTCGTCTATTCAACGCGCATCCAACCGGGGAAATGAACAAATCCGAGCGTCTTGAAGCAATCATGGGAGACGGAGGCCTTGCAAACTGCGGTAACTCACAGAACTGTGTGCAGTCTTGCCCGAAAGGTATTCCTCTTACTACATCTATCGCCGCGCTTAACCGCGACACGACGGTTCAGATGTTCAGAAACTTCTTTGGTTCCGACCAAGGCTAAAAAACAAACAGAACGCCTCTTACCTATAAGGGGCGTTTTTTTACAAAAATACATGTTAGAAAATTCAGAATGATCTAAAAGACGGTTGATCTCCGTTCCAGGCGCTTCGCTTTTCTGCGGGCGGTCCGGGAGCCTCCTCGGCAAGCCTGCGGGGTCTCCCCTGTCCCTTCCTCCCGCGGAAGTCTGCGCGCCTTCCACTACAATCAACTAGGTTGTTTCATTCAATTTTCATAAGAATAATTTTATAGCTAAAGTAATTTCCCCTGTTGACTGAAGTGCAAGGTGTGAGACTCCAGCGGGGGGGATAACGGTAGCTTGAGACCCCGCAACGAAGTGAGGAGGCTCAAGCACCGTCCCGCGGAAAGCGAACACCTGGAACGAAAGGAAACAGGGAGTTACAACCAACATATATATCTTTAATCCCGAGGAGGAATAATTATGAAAAAAACCGCTTATATAGAAGATTTACAACAATGGATGAATGAGTTCTCATTCAGTCATGGTGTGAAAGTGAGATTCTCCGAGACAGATATGTTCGGCCATCTGAACAACACAGTACCATTCGTTTATTTTGAGGAAGCGAGAATAGAATTTTTCAAAAGCCTTGGCTTTATGCAAGACTGGACCCAGGCTGGAAGTAATACCATCCCAGTCGTAGCGGACCTGCAATGCGATTTCCTTCAACAAGTTTACTTTGGAGAAGAACTGGAGGTTTGCGTGAAAGCACAGCAAGTAGGAACCTCTTCTGTTGACCTGCATTATCTAGGTAAAAAGGGGAACGGTGAGCCTTGTTTTGTCGGAAGAGGACGTATGGTACAACTCAATAAGCGCACTGGAAAAGGGGAAGCTTGGAGTGAAGAACAACGAAATCTCTTCCTTTCTCGAGAAACATTGAAAAAATAATAAGAAATACGACTAAATACATGTAACTACCGCCCTCCTTCTAACATATTATACCATGACTAAATATACACCCATCCGCTAGTTCAGCTCTGGCTAAGGCAAGGAGGGTTACAATTATTGAAGGAGAAAGAGTTTCAACCAAAGCCATTGCTTACCAAAAGAGAAAGAGAAGTATTTGAGCTGTTAGTTCAGGATAAGACAACCAAAGAGATTGCTGGGGAGTTGTTTATCAGTGAAAAGACAGTTCGGAACCACATTTCAAACGAAATAGGTACTAAAGGCGAACTCTTTAAAGTATTGATATAATAAGGTTTCACAAATAATTTTAATTTATAATTTTATAATTTGAACACATAATTTGAATTATAAAAGGCTGAGCAGAATAATTGCTCAGCTTTTTTACTGTTTTGTGCACCTCGCACTGAGGGGCGCCAGAGAGCTTGTATACAAGGTTATTTGCCTATTGGCTGTTTTGGGTATTCCCGTTCAATAAAAATGAATACAACATCCTACTTAGCGCTTACACACGATAAGTAATTTGTTTAATGTTCCGTTATCATCCCTTTAGGAAGGAGAGCAGACGTTATTGTTTGACGCCGCCCTATCTGTTAAATGTATTGAATGTTAATTACCTAGAATAATGAAGTAGCAAAAGAAATCAAAGAGTTTTAGGAAAGTTCATTAAAATGTTAAGTTAGCATCACTATTTTCAGATATTAATATTAACTAATTAACTACATATTAATAAAGATTAAAACTTGTTAGTAAAAAACTTTATTGGTTAACACAATTAAATGTGTAAATTTCTTTGAAGCATAATATAAGTGTTCAATATTAACATAGTTAACACCTTATTAATAAAGGTATAAATTTATTAACTACTATTCATAATAGTTAATAGGAGGATGATTTGTTGAAGAATAATAGTAGTATTAAAAAACAAAAAGGCTTTACCCTAACGGAAGAACAAGTAGCAGAGCTAAATGAAATTATCAAAAAGTCAGGGAAGCAAGACAATGAATTTATGGTTGACTTAATAAATGAATTGAAGGTAAAAGATTTAACAGAAAACGAAGTCAGAATTTCTCCTGGTTTAAGGAAAAACTTTGAATCGGATATTGCAAAATTAAAAAATGCAACGAATTCTATTATTCAAACGTTTACGAGTCAAATGGAGAACATGACGGTTGAGAAAAACACATGGGAAAAACGGTTGACTGAGGAGATTGAAGGTAGGCAATCAATCATTCATCAACAAAAAATGCAGCACGATAAGTTAAAAGCACTTTATGAAGCGCTTCAGGAAACTCATACAGAAGCAGTGAAAGAACTAGATACGAGCAAAAAATCAGCACAAATGTGCGAAAAACGGTTAAATGATCAAGACGAGTTAATTAAAAGCCAAAAAGAAAAGATTAATGAGTTGAATCAGACGATAGCTGACCAAGCTCAGGAATTCAAACAGACTATATCGTTAGCAGATGAAAACAAACAATTAAAAGAACAAGTTAACAAGTTAACCCTTAGTATCTCTATTGCAAAAAGTAAACATGATGAAGAAATAGTTAACTTGAAAGAGCGTCTAACGTTCGAATCGGAAAAAGCATTAATCCGAAAGGAGAATGAATTACACGAAAAGTTCAGGGAGAAAGAAAAGCAAATAAGAGAAAATGTTCGTCAAGAAACAAAAGATGAAGTGCGTAGTTTTTACCATGAGGAATTCAAAGCAAAAGAAAACGAGTTGAAAGCGCTGCTTGACACAGGAGATAAGCAGAAGAAAGCAACAAGGACTAGAAAGAACAAGACAAAAACGGATGTTAGTTAATGTAATAAAAACTTGAGTTTTTCATATGTAGTTAATGATAATAAAAACCTAGACTAGGAGGAAGATAATTTGCAAAATAGTGTCAGAAATAATATTGGAATAGAGCATCCGCTTCACTCTGCTTTTAATGTAGACGATGATATGATATTAAAACCAGAAGAAGTATCAGAAATGCTAGGGGTGCATGTTGAAACAGTACGAAGATGGTGCAGAACGGGAAAACTCGATAACTACAATTGCGGAGGTAATTATATAATTATGGGTTCGAGTTTTAAAGAATTTATGAAAAGATCTAGAACAAAAACAAAAGCTGAAAAGGAAATTCTTCATTGAACAAAGCGTTGCCTTGCTTAAGTTTCCTTAAGCAAAACAAGATTAGTTATTATTATGATGAAGAAAAAAACGAGATACTGTTTCCTTGTTTTACCTGCAAAAATCAAGCTGAAATGTCAACGATTACGACAATGTGGCAATGCAATAAATGCAAAACCAAGGGGAATTTAGTTACTCTAATAAAGGAGCTAAAGGAAAAAAACACCATAGAAATAAAGGAAGTTAAGATTTATAACCCTACAAAAGAAAATAGAGAGGTTAGAAACCTTATTAAGCAGATTGATGAAAGGTATCAATCAAAAGAAACGTCAAGGCTAAGAAATAAAATAGAACAATTACTAAATTACTATAGCGAAAAATCATCGTAAAGCACCTGATAATAACGGTGCTTTTTCTTATGACAAAAAAACAATAAGGATTCACCATTAACTTCCATTGAAGAAAGTTATTAAGGTGATGTATAAATAGAAGTGAATAAAACAACATTCACTACAAATACTATAATTACAACAAACACACAAATACTACATTTAATACAAACACACACTGCACACATTTCATATAGAATTACATTGGTAATAGTCCTGTACTACAAAGGCAATAGCATATGTTTTGTGTGCTATGTGCGTTTGTAGTAAATATAGCATTTGTGTCCGTATAAAAAAATGGCTCAAGCATACATAAATAAAGAGGTGATAATATTGAATGCGGTTAAAAATAAGCTTCCTTCTTGGGAGGAAAAAGAACAAGAAGTTGGAGAATTGTTACCCATAAATAAAGCTGCAGAATTAATGGGGCTTGCTCCTAAATCATTATCAACTGGTGTCTCAGCAGGAAGATTTAAAGGGATGTTTCTTGTTATCGGTGAGGATATTGAAAGGGATCTGACAAAAGCGAGAAACGCAAAATATGTGTTCATCAAAAAAGAAATAATGAAAAAATACCCAGGTGAAATACCCACATGGGAAATGAAAGAAAAAGAACTTGGATGTAAGCTACTTATTACAAAAGATGCTGCATCTTATTTTGGTTTAAGCGAATATATGCTTAATCGGTATATTAATGATGGGGCATTTAAAGATAAGTATTTAAGAGTTGGAGAAGATGTTATCCAACCACCGGAAGGAAGGGGAAAACCAAAGTACGCATTCCCTTTAACCTGGATTAAAAATCTACCAACCTTTGAACGAGTTGAAAAAAAAGAAGGAGAAGTATTAACATTATCTGAAGCAGCTAGTCATTTCGGGCTATCCGAATCTCATTTATTCACAATGGTTCGAAATGGTTACTTTAAAGATTTGTATTTAACAGTTGGGGTTGATGGTGACGTTTTACCTTCTGGAAAGTATGGTGGTCCAAAAAAATACTTGTTTCCACTAAAACGTTTAGAGAATGCAAAAGAACAACTAAAGGAAATTTTTAAGCTGGAAAAAAATCCGAATATTCTATTGGACTATTTCTTCGCGCAATCACGTGGTATTTCAATCGAAGAATTACAAAAAGAGATAGAGCTCGGTCGCTGGGATGATGCAATCGTTGATAAAAGACCGAATTTGAATAGCGCAAAAGGAAATAGAATGGTTTACCTTTTTGACCGAAAAAAAACACTTAGTTCTATGAAATACCATACAATTAATCAAGCTAGTGAACTGCTGGGTGTAAGTTCTACAGCACTTATTCAGTATAGTAAGCGCGGTTTGATTACACGCCCAAAAGAGCTTGAAGGAACAAGATTTTGGGATGTAGACATGATAAAAAAGGTCTTGCCAACTATTCAAGATAATCTTTACAACAAAAGAAAGGATTGGAAAGGTCAAAAGGCTTTGGATTTTTTAAATGATGATCAAAGAGACTTAATTGATGAATTTACACAATTCAAATCATCCAATGGAAAAATTGTTTGGGAAGACCGTGAATATTATAAAGATGTATTCGCAAAGCCTGAAAAGACTTCTGAAAATCATCAACAAGTAATTGCGAGGTTTCTAGAAAAAATCATCAGTGAACGCTCCGGAATCAAAACGTATAAAATTGATTCACGGTCTGAAAATGAGTTGGTTACAAGAAATATCACCCACTATTCACAGAAAGAAAAAGCGATGATAGATGCTGAAAAATTATTAATAGACTTTTCTAATGATGAGTTTTTATATACAAATAATGTGAGTAACATATTAATTGATGACAGAGATGTCAGAAATTATATGAAAGGTTACTCTCCACAGACGATTTGGAGTAATTCACATGTCATAAAACCATTTCTTTATTGGCTTCTAATGGAAACAGAAAAGAGATACCCTTTATGGCGGGTAGACAGTGAAAATCAGGGTAAAGCATATTATAATCGTAGGGCAAAGTTGTTAAATGCAATAAATGCTTTCCCGTCTCAACCACCAGAAAAAAGAAGAAGCGAACCAAGATTAAAAGTCTACATGACAAGAAAGCAAATTATCCAAATTTATCAGATTTTGCTTAATCTTGAAAAACTTCCGTTTGGAACCGTTCAAAAAGGCTTAAAGTACGCTACCATGTGGATGGTTGGATATTTTCTCACTTCAAGACCAGAGGAAGTTTATGAAATACGGATCGAACATCTAACCCTTGATGAAAATGGTTTGGTTAAGAAAATCAATAATAAGGGATATGGTTTAGCGAGGTTTCCAGCTGAAATTGTAAAAGGAACTTACTCGCCATCACACCCAAAATATGGTACGTTAATACCTCCGAACTTAGTAAATTTATTAAATAGGTATTTAAAGATGTTATACCAACACCAAACTATACGAGGCAAAGGACTCTTATTTCGATCCAGAATAAATAGACCAGAAGAAAAGGTTGAGTCTTACAATTTTGACTGGTTATTTAATCATAAAAAATATTTTGACGACGTGTTAAATGAGAAACAAATTGAAAACCTTCAATTCAAAAACACAAGGCATTCGCTTAACAATACGATAGACAAAACAGCGGTTCCCGAAAGTCTATTAACAAAGAAAAAGAGAGCTGCGGAAATTCAAATGAGACACAATGTTTTTATGAAATCCGGAAGCACAGCGGAAACAAACTATACTGATGAAATATCAGCAAAAGACTATTTCGAAGTAATTGACTGGGTTTTAAATTTCCCATGGGATTTAGAAAATCTTGAAAAGTGGGAAATAAACAAAGGGTTTAATGTATCATATACAAATGAAGATACGCCTGAATCTCTCTTCAATTTTGATGAAGAAGAAACCGCAGTAACAGAATTGGAAATTGAAAATTTAGATCCTGATGATGTGTTTAACACTTCAATTCAAAGTCATGCTACCCAGGTGATTAATGAAACAGAAAACCTGCTCAAAGAAAGAGAAAAAATGAGCGAAACTATCAGTGAACAATACGATCAAGTTCAACTGGAATTAAAAAAGCTAAGAAAAACGTCTGCAAAAAAATTAGGTATAACTGCGGATGAGCGAGTTCGATTAATTGAAGAATATAAAAAGAAAAGTATCCAATTACAAACACAACTTGGTTAATTACAAAAACGGGGAGAAGTTATATGGATTACGATCAGTTTGTTGAGAAGTCAAAAACACTGGGAACAGGTCTTATAGACCTTCTCCCTACATATTTTAAGAAATTTGATGATGAAACCGAATACCCTGTTTCTGAAGTAGCTGAACACCTTTCTGTTAGTGAAGAGACGGTACGGCGATGGTGTAGAAATGGTGAGTTGATTTCTGAAGGGATCACTCATTATCGAATTAATGGTCTTGTTTTAAAAAGGTATTTATTTAATAAATCAAAAAATAGATTTCCTAAAACGTTAAAAGAAATAATTGAAGAATAAAAGGTTGAACAATAAAGTGCCCTTAGCTTTTTTAGATAACTAAAAATAAAAAAACACAAATTCCGGAATTAAATGTCCGACTTTTGTGTTTTTTATTTCGTATATGCGATTCCTTTCAGTACAAAAGGTTCTATTTCTTTTATAGCAGCTTCAATGTCGCGAACATGCCAATTTTCTGCTCTTTTAGTTCTATCAAACGGTACATGATGGTGGTGGTGAGGCTCTGATTTTGTCTGGTTAGCAGGATCATCCTCATGACTTTCATTTTCCCAAGCCGTAATATGAGAATCACTTTTATCTAACGAAGGTGGATTTAATTCCCACTGATATCTGTACTTTTTTGGACTTCCATCTTTATAATGAGTTTCCGTAATTTTAAGCCGGTTCTTTCCGTAGATAGGATGATGTTTTAAGTGAAGCGTGATTTTAACGATATAAGCGTCTGGTTTATTTTCAACGTTTGGATTGTGCCGGGATCCTTTTTGGTATAAATGCGGATACTTATCAATTAACTTTTGAAGTGAATATCGTGACGGCATCATTGAGGTTTTTTCTTATTCATTCTTTCTTGGAGCTCAGCCTTCATCTCCTCAAGATCCTTCCAGTCATAGTAGTTTGACGCATCATTTCTTTCGTCAGCTTCTTTTGATGATAACTTTCCGAATACCTCTCCAAAGGGACCTTCGTATACTTCCTCAAACTTTTTAATTTCAGCGCTTATTCTCACTAATTTATCTTCATCTGTTTCTACTCTCATTCGACGAACTTGGTGCACCCATTGCATAATAAATGCTTCACTCTCGTTCCAAAGTTCTACGGCATGCTTTGGAATTTTTTTATGATCCGTTGTATTTGCGCTTTCTAGTCCTTGTTCTACATATGTCAAAAGGGTTGGCTTGGATACGTTTAACATTTCCATCGCTTCTTTTGTCCGCAGAAGATAGCTTTTTTGATATTCAAAATCAATCGTTCCATCTGAAGTGATGTAATAGTACCAGTCTTCAAATTCAAGCTTCAGTTTACCAAAATTCTTTTTATTCAAATCCTCACTCATCAAATCAACCCAATACTTCAATCGATCAAGATATTCTTCCGATAACAAAAGATTAGGGTCAGCAATTAAAACCGTTGAACGGCTTAAACGAACAGAAACTAGCTTATCCGGAAAAGAAGACATTAGGTTAACAACAATACTTTGCATGACAATGTATGCTTTAGCACAAATGAACTGAGGTTCATGTGTCGCGTTATATGCTTGCTGAAATGTCTGATCAATACGTTCTGCAATTTCCATAGGTATTTTCAACCTCCTCACCTCCTATTTTACCCAAAATTTTACGATTTATCAAATTCGTTAAATTATATTTTCAAAAGTCCTCTTTTATGCAAACAACTGTGTTAAATAATTAGGGTGAAAATTGAAACGTCCTTTTATTTATATATCATCAGTAGCTTCATTTTTACTTATAAAAGAAGCCACATATTTGCGAATGTTTTTTTTTGTTATTTTTAACAAATTTTTACAATTTGAATTAAAATTTTAAAGTAACACTAAACAATTTATATTGGGGGAATAAGGATGAAGCAAGCATTGTTAGTTATTTTATCAAGCTTTTTACTAATCTTTACAACTAGTTTTTCTGGATATGCAACAACCATCACGGAAGATACTCCTAATGGTGCGTATTTAAGAGATATTGGTGTTCTCGATGCATGGAATTTTGATGGTGATTATGGTTTTAAAGGAGCAGGTGTTAAAGTAGCTATTATTGATACCGGTATTCAAGCCAGTCACAATGATTTAAAAACAGAAAATATTCATACGTTTGATTGTACTGCTGGTACAATTGAAGAGCGTTGCGTGGATATGAATGGCGCGGATACTGATGAAGATGGTCATGGAACGCATGTTGCCGGAATTATTGCTGCACAACATAATGACATAGGAGTTTACGGTGTTGCACCAGAGGTTGAAATTTATTCTTATAAAGTGAAAACTAATAGTTCAATAAAAGGAATTCCGTCTTTTATAAGCGCTTTACGTGAAATTCAAACATTTAACTTTATGAAAGATTGGGAGGATAAAATTAGAATAGTTAATTTAAGTATAGCTTTCACACCAGAAGTAGAACATCCAGATAACGATCCGGCATGGTTACCTATTATGAATGATTTGTTAGAATCGTTGAAAAATGAAGGCGTGTTAATAATAGCGGCAGCTGGAAACCAAGGTTCTCATGTTGTAGGTGAAAATTATCATCCAGCAGCAAAATTTTCGTATAAATATGGTCATATGTATATATATGAAGAATGGTTGCCGACTTTAAAAAGTTCTAACAATCAAATTAATTACCCTGCGATAAATCCAAATGTTATGGCTGTAGCGGCACATAATATGCATTTTTATCGTTCAAAGTTTATAGAAAGCTATGTTAATCCAAATGACGGAAATTTATATTATACAAGTTACAACAAAAGCCCTTATTCGCAAACTGGACCGGAATTGGAAATATCAGCTCTAGGTCATGATGTATTTAGCACGTTTCCTATTGAGTTAGATATTAACGATGGATTTGTGGATGGATATGCTAAAGAGACTGGCACATCTCAAGCAACACCTTTTGTGACTGGAGTTGCGGCACTTTTGATGGAACAATATCCAGAGAAAAAAGGTCAGGAAATAAGACAACTAATCATTGAATCAGCAAACCCTAAATATGGTTACCTTTCAGACGGAACGGCTTCAAATGTTTTTAATCATGAATATGGTTATGGAACCCTGTCATTAAAACAACAATATCCCGAACCAATGTATTATCACAGTTATATCTATACAATCTTATTAGATCGTAATTATGTTATGTATCCATCAGAAACAGGAGAGAAGAAAGATGAAATTGCGACACAAAACGCAATCGTAAAATCAACAAATATCTGGAACGAATGGGTACAAAATGGAAGTAACAAATGGTTCAAACCTGAGTTTGGCGAAAAAGGCGCATCTTTCATTGTTTTAAAAACAAGCTCTCTTTATTTGCCTGATGACTATGGGTGGATGGAAAAGGTAGGAGAAATAACAGGACCTACTGTTTCAACAGCTTATGAATTAAAAGGTAACTCTATATCAGGCAAGTATTTGATTGATACTCCAGATGGTCAACGATGGATAGATGCTAAAAATGGCGTGTTAGGTGAAACGGAAATAATTGATGAATACATTCAGACTTACACCTATGAAGACGTTTATCAATTACCTGATGTAACAACAACTTATCTGGACAGAATTCCTCCTCAGCTTGTTCACGCAACAGGAAGAATTAAGGACCGATTTAATATTTATTGGTATAAAATTGATCTTCCAAGTAGCGAAACAGGAGCAGGATGGATACAAGGAGACGAACACGGATTATTTACACCAAAAGATACTCCTGGATTAGAAATAGAGCTAATGGAAACCCATAAATTGTACCAGTACCCGGATCATGGGACAACGCGTATTGGAGAAATTACGCCGCAAACTGTTCAAGTAGATCAATATTGGACAGACGGTTATTACAAATGGTATAAAATACAAAGTCATGCTGGTCCAGCCTGGATTCAAGGTTGGTATACGGAATAAATCTAAAAAAACGATCGGAGAATTTTCTTCGATCGTTTTTTTAGATTATCGTATCGGCAATTTAGAATTTATAGATGTGTTAGTTCTTAAATCCCTTTCATTATACTTCAATTGAATATATTCAAATATAGTCATTTGGAAATAGGAACCTTCCGAGTATTTTGAATAACCGTTGGTTTCTTTTATATATGTTCCACCGTAATCTTCTACAATTTTTTTCGCTTCATTATAGTCAAGTTCTAATCTGTATTTTTGTAAAAACACGTAGTATTCGGACAAAAAAAGATGGCAAGTAATAATCAAAATTAGGATTGAGAGTAATACCTTTTTTTTTCTAATATTTTTTTTCATATTTTATGACACCTACCTTTTTTAGAAACATAACTAAAATATAAAATAAAGCAAGAAAAAGTATTATTTTAAAAGTAGAAAATGTAAAAAAGGTCTAAAATCAATTTAAAAACATAATGTTAGTGTCCGGAAAACGACCGTTTAACAAACAAATTTTCCGACAATGTATAACGGTTGTTTTTTCTTGTTATACTGAGTAAAAACTGTTCGGAAAAGGGTGCGAAAAGTCTTTTGTTCGGAAAAGATTAAAACGACCTTTTTTCGTACAATCAATAGGAGGAAAATAATGAAGCTAGGTTACGCACGTGTGTCAACGGATGATCAGGACATGCATATGCAAATAGAAGCACTTAAATCAGCTGGAGTAAAAGAAGAAAACATTTATAAAGAACATGTATCTGGGATGAAAAAGGATCGACCGGAATTGAAACGATTACTTGATTACGCACGTGAAGGCGATGAAATTATTGTATTTAAGCTTGATCGAATTAGTCGTAGTTTGAAGCACCTAGAGGAGCTGGTCGAGACATTTCAAAACAGAGGAATTGAATTCATCTCTCTTCACGAGAAAATCGATACAAATAACGCTTCTGGGAAATTGTTCTTTCGGATGATGGGAGCAATCGCTGAGTTTGAGCGAGATATCATTTCCGAGCGCACGAAGGAACAACTAGCAGCTAAAAAGAAAAACGGTGTGAAGCTTGGTAGACCAACTGTTGATAATGACAAATTAGAAATGGCATTTGCCTTGTATGAATCGAAACGTTATTCGGTTAAGGAAATAACAGAGAAAACTGGTGTAAGCCGAACCACATTTTATGATTATTTAAGAAATCGTCCTGTAAGTTAGGGCGATTTTTTGACAATTGTAAATGTAGTGGATAACGATACTCGAATAGAAAAATAAAAACCAGCAAATTTTTGCTAGTTTTATTATATAAATATACAAGATGACTCTAATATCAACCGAGATGTCTTATCGACATTTTGTAGCTCGTTTCTGTCGGTTATCAAAATGACGGGGAGTTTTTTATATTGCCACCAGGAGCTAATAATACCCCATGGTTTAAAATCTGGATCATGATCTAATTCGAAATCCTTCAACATTAAGTAAACAGGAACGAAATTTGTTATATCGATGGTAAGCATTGGTTGAACCTCACGTTTTAATAATTCCCATTCTTCAGGTTTTTTCGTAGTTATCACGGCTTTCTTCACACAATCACCTCACAATTTCTTTCAACAAAAATAACTATTTTCCTTTCCGATGTGAGATGATGTGTATATAAAAACATCGTCCTGTAAGCTAGGACGATTTTTTGTGGCATATTAAAAATATTTCCTGTAAAGTTCTTTTCTAAGTTTACCGGTCAATTGAGCATAAATACGTGTGGTTTCGCTTTTTTCGTGTCCTAGTAAACTTTGTATAGTTTCAATAGAAGCACCATTATTTAAAAGATGCGTGGCGTAACTGTGGCGAAGTTGGTGGGGATGGATAATTTTATTAATTCCAGCACGGCTTGAAATCCTTTTAATGATATACCTCATTTGGGCTATACTTATGCGGTGTGGATTACGTTCAGTTACAAAAAGTCCATTATCATTATCTTTTCGTTCATTCAAATATCTCTTTAACCAAATTTCACAACGAACATTAAAATAAACTTCACGTTCCTTATCCCCTTTACCAAAAACAACTGTAGAACGTTTCGTCCAATCAATATTTTGACGATCAAGTTTAACAATTTCTCCAATTCGGCAGCCGGTAGAGAACATAAATTCAAATAACGCTTTTTCAAAAGTTGAGAGGCAAGCATCACGTAATTGTTCGATTTCTCTTTCGTTTAAAAACTTTGGAATTCTTTTTCCCGTTTTAGGCTCTTTTATTTTTGTAGAAGGGTTAGTTGGAATATTACCTTCTTCGTGTGCCCAACGAAAAAAAGACCTTAAAAAACGCACACGATGGGCTAAACTTGATGGTTTTAAATTTACGCTTGCTTCAGCTAAATATTTCTTTAAATGATGAAGTGTGATTGTATCAACTTCGACATTATCAAAATATCTAATTAACAAATTTGCTTGTAATTTATATGCCTTTAATGTTTGTGAAGAAAACCCTTCAATTCGTTTGTCTGACTCATAAAGTTTCCATAATTCCGTTAATAACAAATATATCCCTCCATAATACTATTATTTTCAGAATTTAAAGAAAGAAGACATTGTTTAAAAGGTAATTTATGTTAATATAGGGATATAGTTAAAAGGAAATTTTATTCAACTAACGGAGCAGTAGAGTTGAAGAAGAAAACGGTGTTAAAATAACTAAAAGACATACAAAAACAGGTGAACAATATGGATAATATCCTAAGAAAACTAACGGAAATTAAAAATGAATTAGCTAATCCATTTCCATACAATGATACAGATAAGATACAAGAAGATTTTCAAACACATTTTTTAAATTTATCAGATGAAGAAGATAGTCTGACTGGAGATTTTAACACTTACTGTATGAATATAGCTGGAACACTAAGTTATGTTTTAGCAGGCAGCACAAATAAAATATCTAAAAGTCAAATTGAATTTTTACAAAAATCCTTCTTTGATTTATTTACGCAATATAAGTTTTTTGAGGATAAAATCGGTAACTATAAGGATTTTTATGATGAATATAAAAAATTTGAAGAAACAAGAAAGTTATTATTACTTGTAGTGAAATAAGAGTTTAGCCTATTACATTAACGGATGCTCTAGTTGAATAAGACTGTAATATCAGGTCAAAAGGATCAGATTAGCAATCTGATCCTTTTTGTATTGTTATTGCTCCTCACTAATACCAGTGCTTATTTATAGGTTAGTTTATTACTTTTGTTAAATTACGTCTTCTTCATCTCAACCGAACGGGTTAGTAAATTAGGGCGACTTTTTTGTTGAATTAGCAGGTATTACCAATAGGAATATCGAACTATTATCGATGTATAGGAGGTTGATGACAAATGAAAGAAGCAAAACTTTATTTTTTTGATTATCCGGATCCAAATCGTCCGATCGAATGTAAATACATCACAAGTATTGATGGGATAAATAATTACCATGAAAAGAAAGAAGATGCGCTTTTATATTTATTTGATAAAGGTGTTACTGCCTATCAGTTTTTAACGAAAAAAGAAGAAAACTACAAAAAGAATGCTAAAATACTGACCTACGAACTTTTGCAGATTGAAAACAGAGTGGGGTATTTAATTTATGATTTTCAGCCTTATGTTGACGAAAACGATACCGTAAAAAAACGCAAAGCCTTTGTCTGGCGTTTCATCGGATTTGGAAGAAGCTGTTTTGCGCCAACTAAAGAAGAAATAGTTGAACTGGTGAAAAAACAAATAGAAGAATATCAAAACGATACGGATAATCGTGGTTACAACACTTATCCATACTATACACGTCATTTTCGCGCTAAAAAGGAGATGTAAGGATGGATTTCGTTGCATTTGATTTTGAAACTGCCAATCGTAACCGCCATAGTATCTGCTCTGTTGGGATGGTATTTATTGAAAACGGTGTGATTGTTGATTCACTTTATGAACTCATCAATCCGGAAGAAGAATTTGATTCTTTCAATACATTAATCCATGGTATTACTGAAAGTGATGTCGCTGATGCTCTTACTTTTCCAGTGTTTTATGAAAAAGTAAAAAATAAGATTGAAAATAAGCTGTTAATCGCTCATTATATGGCTTTTGATGGGTATGCGCTGCGTGACAATTTAAAACGATATGGAATTCTATCGGTTCCTAATGATCTTTTATGTACATACCAGCTCTCAAAAAGGCTTATCCCGAACCTCCCAAGTTACGGGATAAAGCCATTGTGCCAGCACTTCCAGCTTGATTTGAATCAACATCACCATGCCTTGGATGATGCAAAGGCATGTGCTGAACTAATGGTGAGCCTAATTGAAAAATACGAATTACATGATTTAGATGCTATTTATGCAAAAACATATATAAAACCAGGAAAAGTATCAAATGAAAACTATTTTTCACCGGGACTTAGCCGAAACGGAGAAAAGTTGGATTTACGTACAATTGAAGTTAGCGATGAAGCAGATCCGGAACACCCTTTCTTTGGCAAGAATGTTGTTTTCACAGGAAAGTTGTCTGTTTTTTCACGAAGAGAAGCAGCGGAATTGGTAGGCAAAAAAGGCGGAACGCCTCAAAACGGAATTAACAAGCAAACAGATTATATCGTTTTAGGCGATTTTGAGGATGTCATGATCAAAGGAAATAAATCATCTAAGTTAATAAAAGCCGAAAAAATGATAAATGAAGGAAAAAATATTGAAATTGTAAGCGAACAAGATTTCTTGAAGATGTTGTAAAACCGCTTTTTATAGCGGTTTTTTACATTAATCCAAACAAACCTCCCTTGTTTCCTTATCTCCAGAAAATATAATTTTGCTGAGATTTTTAGAATTCACTGTATAATTATGGTATATAAATAATAATTTAAGGAGAATGGAACATGTACAATAAACAGTTATATAATCGAATTCTTTTGTTTATAGCGATTGGAGTGTTTTTAATTGTTTGGTTGATAAGGGGAGGACAGTTTAATCCAAGTATTGTAGGAAATATATTTACAGCAATCGGTATCACTCTTTTTATTGATCAAATAATTTTTAAACTAATAATATGGAAATTACGACCTGATATGTTCTATAAATGGCTAACAAACTGTCCTTACCTTGGAGGACAATGGGAAGGTACTTTGCTTTCGAACTATGTCTTTCCAGATACAGGGGAAAAGGGTGAACCAATAGAAGCAAAAATTGAAATAGTACATGATTTCGATGGAATTTCAATTAGGATGGAAACAAATAAATCCTACAGTAACAGTTACATTAGTGGAATTATTGAAAATGAAGGTAAACAAAAATTCTTGTGTTATCTTTACACTAATGATGCAGACAAAGATAGAGACATTAATCCAAAACATGATGGAGCGGTTAAATTAAGAATAAAGCATGATGGTGACTTACTTTTAGAGGGTCACTATTTTACCGGTAGAGAAACAACGGGGAAAATGGAATTTAGAAGAACAAGTAAAAAGAACTCCCATGTGTAGGGAGTTCTTTTTAAAATACAAATTCATACGCTTCTCTCAAAAATTTATTTACTTCCGAATGGTCGTATTTACTTCTAAACAAATATAAAAGTTCAGAAACCTCTCCCCATTCCTTACATAATTCAAAAGTGGAAGTATTTTGAATTAAGTAAACGAGGCTGCCTTTTAAATCATCAGTATATGTGCCTGTATTAAAATATTGATTTGGAACGTTCCAAACAAGGCACTCGATAAGGAAAGACGGGATATTTTCCACATCATAACCTTCTTCTTTCATTCGATTTCTCAAACGCTTAAGTATACGAACTATTCGCTTGTATTTTCTTGCTGTTATTATGTTCTTTCCGACGCCATTTTCATAATGCTGCTCAGGAAAGTTTATAACTTGGTTATTTGCAAATCTAGTTCTAAACTCAGTGCCTGCAATATACGAACCACTTTTGTCGTATCTCCTATGTTCAAAACACGGAACAACATCGGCGTCTACACGATAAGTATTTGAACGGATTTTTATTGATTTATCACCGAAGGTAATGCTTTCAGCTCCAAACGTATTTATCAAAGCTTCTTCAATCGAATTCCGGTATTCATTGAAGGTGTAACTGGATTCTGAGTTACCAAAATCATTTCTAGTTGTACCTTCGGGATAATTTGCGTAAAAAGTATCAGTTAGCTTTACCGCAATATCTACATCGCTGTTTAATCGTACGTTTGTATTGTTGTGATAAGATCCTTGCGGTATAAATTTGATATTGAATTTAGATAGAGCTTCTGAATTACCGATTGCTTTCTTTATCATTCTTAATGCATTTTCACACTTCGCTTCTTCTGTATCACTGGCGGGTTTCGACCATTGTTGTAAGGTGGATTCTAAACTTGTTCCTATGCCCAGCATTATTTTTTCCTCCCTAAATATAGTTATAATTTAATTATAAATTAATTTTCTAAATTGTTACAATATTTTACAAAAAGTCATCGGAAGAATTTGTTGCAGTAAATCATTTCACATAGGACAACCATATCACCTCATATAGTGTCATGAGGTGATTTAGATTGGCAAAACAGCTAGAATTCGTCTATCACCCAAGCAATGACGAAATCGATGAGGAGAAAGTGAAAGAGGTACAACAGAAGACTGTTGCCTTCCTTATCGAGAAAGCAATACAAAAAGCCACTAATGCGAGTTAGTGGCTTTTTTGTGTTTGTTATAAAACTGAGTAGGAAATTACAGGTTTTATCTAGATATAAAGCATATATCTATGTTTAGCTATCATAAAATATGGAAAAAAAAGAAATAAGAGGTGTGAGTGTATGGACAACCATTCAAGCCAGCCGTATAATAAAAGTAATAAAATGAAAGATATAGGAGTGATTGACTTGGCAATGAACGCACCAGTAAAATCACCTGAAACTACGGACACAACGGTTGTAGAAAAAATAAAATCTTTAAAACCAAACGACATTGATGAAATGATAAAAGCATTAGGGCTTGACGGCGATGCATTCGGAGATTCATTGATGGATGTTTATAACAAGAATAGGTAGACAAGGTGAATATGTTAAGTGCTACTACTAAACAAGCATCTGTATATTATATAGATGCTTGTTTTCTTTTAACCCTATCTCAGCCAAAGGACAACCGACACCTATCCGTAAAAGAGTTTATTAAAGATTCAGGCGAAAACAATGTAACATTTGCGATCAGTAACCATGTTTATACAGAAGTATATAATAATATTTTCAAATTTATTGTAAAGCGCGCTTTATCTACATATTTGAAGTATCAACAAAGAATTCATAAAGCTAATGGTAAAACTCGCTTCATACCAACAAATGAAATGGATCATTTAATTGATCTAGAAGCGGTTCAATTCATTAATAGAGAAGCGAGGCAAAACCTCTCATATTACAATAACAATCCTGAAAATATCTTTGTACCTGATTTAATGAAAGTGGCAAAAGAAAAGCCTTTAAGAAGCCATTTATTGGACTGTTTTTATCAAAAAGCAAAAGACATATACGATGGTTTAATTCTCATATTGCAAATGCAAGGAGTAAATGTACTCCATCTGAGCTCAACATCGAGCGATTTTAATGTAGCCATTAATTATCAACTAAATTATCAACTGGATTCAACAGATGCACTTCACCTTGCCATTGCAGTTAATAACAACTGTGCTAAATTTATTACACTTGATGGTGATTTTAATCATCCAAGTCTTGTTTCAAACTTAACTACTATCATTATTGATAAGATTGCATAAAGATAAAACCTCGATCATTATAGAATAACGGGTTTACTTCAGAGGTGCAAACAATTAAATATCAAAGTAAAACGCACGGTATTTCACATACGAAATCACCGTGCGTTTTTTATTATTAAATCAAGGTTTATAGCACTTTATTTGATTTTCCACATATAAAAAAGCATAATAAATCACATATATGGAAATAATTATTGTAAGGTATGTGAATTTGAATGTGATTTATACTGTGAAATATATGGAGGAAAAAGCAAATGAAGTTTTTAAAGCCCAAAAATAAGAACAGCGAGTCCGTCGATTGGAAGATTTCAGAACAAACCCGCTATATTGTGAAATATTATGCGGAATACTTGGAGTTTACGGAAGATGAAGTGGTTGATGAATTCCTTAAAAACATCATTGACGATAAGGATTTCATTGAATGGGTTAAGTCCAAACGTTTTAACAAACGTATTCTCAGTCAAATTCGAAATGTAAAGGAAGAAAACGTTGGCTAAATTAAAACGATTAGCTCAACCAACTGATGATATTGTTGTTGTAAAGGACCCTCTATCTTCTCAAGAATTATTGGACCGACAGTTGGATTACCCCCTTCTTAATCCCAGACGCTTTGCGAGAAGATATAACAAGCTGTTTGACCCGATTGAATTCACTTATAAAGGTGAAAATCATATTTTACAGTTTAATTATTGCACAAATCCTTATTGTTCTTGGTTCGGCTTGCCACAAAAGAAGTTTGATGAGATTAAGAATAAGCCAAGTCGCTATAAGTTAAGTAGTCGTGGGAAAGACAAAGACGATGCAATTGTATGTAATCCAGATCCTACCGAACTAACGAGATCTCACAAATGTACTGTTACGCCTATATCTAATTGGTCTGTTGCCGAAGAGATTAAACGCCTAGCAACATTAGATAAGGTCAAAGATATTGAGCCTGAATATATCTTTCATAAAGACGATTGTTCCAACGGTGAAGCAAATCCTTTTGATAATCCAAAAGAATTCTATCAACGAGGGAAAAGTAGCGGTGGCTCTAAAAAATGGCAATGCAAATCCTGTAAAAAGATGACTAACGTATTGCCCGCTCGAAGGGAATCATTTAGTTTCAACCAAAAGAGAAACGAAATAATGCCCCGATTCGCCAAAATGCTTATCAATCGCACGCCTGTTACTCGTACTTGCGAAGCTCTTAATATTTCTCCTTTAACTTATTACCGCAAGTTAGAATGGCTCTATCGAAGGTGTCTTGAATTTCTTGAACGTCACGAACAAAAGCCACTAAAGTCTATGCAATTTGACTCGCTTTGGCTTAACACAGATAAGCTCTTATATTATTTGAACAATGTAAGGCAAAAAGGACACGGAGGATTTCGATACGATAACCTTGAAGACAAGCAGCTTCAAACGCATATCATCGTAACAGGAGATATTGATACGGGTTATATTTTTCGTTCTGATATTGCTTATGATTGGGATGTCAGCCTAAAGGGTGTGGATGATGATACAAGGTACTACCGAGAAGACCATCTACACGAATTCTCAAAGAAGAATGCTCGTTTAAGGTTTTCGCATTCGCCGCAGCCTCCAACAGAAAACGATACTCAAACAATGGCTGAATATCACGCATATCGTGATGAATTTATGCGAAGAAAGAACTATATTAATGGACTTCACGTTAAATCAGGTTACACAGTGACTGCCCACCTTTGGTTGCTCAAACAAATGTTACAAAGTCAAAAGTGGCGTTTCGTTTCAGATGAGGACGAAACAATTATGAACGCCTTTTATCGGGTATTTAATGATGAATTCATCTCATCTAAAGCCCACCACTTCCTTGCCAAAATTGACCGTAATAAAAACCTTCCAGATGCTTATCAAGAGCATATTCAAGCAATAAAGCACCTTAAAGATTGGGCGGAAATGAATGGGGTCAACGAGGGGTCGGTAAGGAAAATCGCATCTATCAAATTAGCTATGGACTTGAAAAAACATTCTTTTCATAAGGTAATGTCCGACGGTTCCTTAAATTTCAAAGTGTGGGCAAAAAATCCGATTGAACATCCACTACCTCCAACTGACAAAGGATACTTCTCCGTTGATTGCACAACGGATTTAAGTGACTTTGACACCGAACACATTGCAAATATGCTTTTAAAAATCAGTGATCGTCCAACAAACAACTTTATGCAACAAATCAGAAGGCGGCTATCCATTCTTGAAAGACCCCTAGTGACGGCGAGAGGAAAGGGAAAAAGTTATATCTATGCAAATTTCAATCCTAAATATGCTCAAATGGCGTTGACCATTCTTAGAACGTACTACAACTTTTGTTTAGCAAATAAAGTGTCTAAGAAGAAAAGGCTAACACCAGCACAAAAATTAGGATTAACGGATAAGCAATTTACTTTAAACGATATCCTATACTTTAAATAAGCTAATGGAGGTCATCCTTTTGAAATAGGATGATTTTTTTTGAAGGTTATTTGGGATTTTATGTTAAACTAAATATAAGATTAAGAAAAATCAGTTCTTCAACTAACGAAGCAGGTTAGTTCAAATTCTGTTTTATTTAAATAAAAGACGGTGAAAAAAGCACCGTCTATAATTAGCTATTTATTTTGTGTTAATTCTTTGTAATAAAGGTAATCGACTTTATGCTTGGTAGCCATTAACTGTGAAGCCAAAACCGCCGTATAAACAGTGGTTAGTACAATTGCTCCAATACCAAGACCTGAAAGGTTTATCTTAGTAGATGTACTCATTTCATTATTACTTGTGCTCATTCCATTATTACTTGTGGGTGCTTCTTCCATTTTATTAACCCCCTAATTTGTTATAGGGGTATTATTTGTAACGGCATTTAAACTTATACTCCAAAAAATAAAAAACTTAATTTTGTGAACAAATGTACTTAAACAATCGGGTGCTTTCCTTAAAGAATAAGGAGTAGCATCCTTTTTTGTAGAAGTTATAAAACTAAAGGTGCATATTACTTCAGGATATGAAGGTATAATAAGATGTTAAGAGGTGATTAAACAATGGCTAATGAAAAGTTATTTACAGCTATTTATATTCCAGAGACACCTTTTGTCAATGGAGTATTAAAGCCTAAAAAGGCAAAGAAATATAACTTTGAATTGTTGGTAAGTAAAAAAATGGTGAGTAATCTTTATCATTTTATTTATAAAAGGGATGAAAAAAACATTCACAGTTATTATTTCGAGGATTTAGAAGACGACTTGGAAAGATATTTGTTTGTGGAAAATAATGATTTATATGATGACTTTGTTTCGCAGTTTTGGGGTGGAGGACAAAGGTATTGGGAAAGTGGCATGGACGTGTATTTAGATGTAGATAGTCCTGAAGAGGTAATCGAACATTTAAACCATGTAGTTAAAAATAGATTTTATGATGAGAATGAACCTATGCCTATGTGCCACATTTTTGGTCAACAAATGTGGCATAGTAACGCTTACCTTATTGCAAATCGAACATCTTTATTGGAATTAAAAGAGGCGATTGATGTTGCCTTAAAGAATGAAGAAACCAGATTAGGTCTAATGCCTTCTGATGGCGAGGGATATGATTTATTCATTAAATGTGTTGAAGATGATTTTGAATGGGAAGAGTTAGAAATGCCTTATCATGATAGAGAATGTTATGTGCCTGATGAATCGGTAGATCTTCCTCCAAATAAAACTTTTAAAAAATATAAACTTTAGAGGAAAAATCCAATCTGCTAGCTACTTTCTTATTTAACTAACGGGAGCTTTAGTTAAATAAGAAAATAATTGGTGGTAAAAAGGACCGACTTATCAAAAGTTGGTCCTTTTTTGTGTGATTTACCTTGTGTATTACCAAGTGTTTTGTCAGTGATTAGCTATGAGATTTTATATGATATTTGTCTGTTTGCACCTCACAAGTAAACCCGTTAATTGAATTAGAGGTAGTTTTTTAAGCGTATTGTTTATTTTTTTCAGTTAATTTCTTTTCTAGTTCGCTTTTTTTTATTCTTTCCTTTAATGTTTTTATTAGCGTTTGACAGGCTTCTTGGTAGATCAATGCCTCAGAAACAGTGCATGACCTGTCTTTTAATTTTGCATTCCATTTTAATAAAGCTTCTTTTTCATGGGGATACAAAAGGGAACTCATGGTTTCAACATTTTCAATAAATGATGGCATTTTTTTATCACCTCTTTATAACTATTCACTTTTTATGATTAAGCCGAACTCCTTCTTAAGTAATTAAATTATATGTTACAAAATCATTTATAAAAGTGTAAAGGTTAGATTTTAAGAAAGTGAATTTTATATCTCACCACATCTTATATTTTCAATCATTTCTTTCGTTGTAATAACCTTTCCTTCTTCAATATCGTTTTCTGATTCCTCAAACATTTTTTGCATTTCAGGGTCGTTTTCAAATCGCTCAATTTCTAAAACATTTATCTTTACAATTTTTTCGCACATATTTGCACCTCCCTTAGTTTGTTTTTTTAGTATATTGGAATTGTTACAATTAGCAAGAGAATTTTAACAGAAAAAGGTAAGTTAGTAATAATGTACGACTTGGGACAACTTCATCACCTCACATAGTGTCATAAGGTGATTTAGACTGACAAAGCAGCTAGAATCCGTCTATCACCGATGAAAAGAAAGCGAAAGAGCTGCAACAGAAGGTTGTCGCCTTCCTTGTTGATAAAGCCATACAAAAAGTCTCCAAAGCATAGGAAGCTTTTTATTTTTCTCCTAATTAATCATACGAGCCCAAATCTGCATATGTTAGTTAGGGGAGGGGATTACGCATGGAGGAAAAAGAGAAGAATCATAAAGAAGAGAACGAACAGAACCTTCAAAAGCCATCGAAAAAGTATACGTTTTCCTTTCATCCTTCATTAGATGAACAAACAGCAGCAGAACTGGCAGAAGAGTTGGTAGATCATACCATTAAAAAAGCGATATCTAAACGAAAAGGCTTAGGCTTATAATGGATAGATAAGGAATCATTTTAAGAGGTGATAGGATATGAAATCGAACACTGCAGCAGCTTATGTGAGGGTAAGTACGCTGCATGATGCACAAAAAGACAGTCCAGAAAATCAGCGAATGCTATGTTCTGAAAAAGCATTTGCTGAAAATCTGGACCTTGCCTTCTTTTATGAAGATCGCTCATCCGGAACAAGCATTATGGGACGAGAAGATATGCAAAACTTAATTGAAGATGCCAAAAAGGGCTACTTCAAAACCATTATTTTTGCCTCTCTTTCCCGTTTTGCCCGAAATACAGCAGACGCGCTAAACGTAAAAGAGCTCCTAGTGGACGCGCTTGGCATACGTTTAATTGCGATAGACGAAAATTACGACAGCTCTGTCGATAAAGACAATATGAAATTCACGCTATTTTCCATGATGAATGAAAAGTACGCGCAAGATGTTTCGCTTCGGAGTAGATCTGGTATTCGTATGAGCGCAAAAAAAGGGAACTTTACCGGCAGTCGTGCTCCATTTGGCTATAAAAAGGTTGTGGTCAATCAGACCAAAACATTGGAAATCGTCGAAAAGGACGCCGAAATTGTCCGGATGATCTATGATCTTTACGTGAACGAAGACATGGGGGAAAAGCAGATTACGAATTATTTAAACGCACGCGGCATCCCTTCTCCGACAAATAAACTTTGGGGTATTACTACCCTTCAACGGATTTTGCAAAATGAAGCTTACATAGGATGCAATGTTTACAACAAATATACCGTGGAAAAACGGTATGATGATTTAAACAACATGCAAGATCGGAAAAAGCGATTAGTACAAAAAGCAAAAGAAGAGTGGCTCCGAAACGAAGAGAAAAACTGGGAAGCTATCCTTGAGGACGAAGTCTTTCATAAAGCTCAAAAAATCCGACAATCGCGATACAAAGGCAGTCGAGGTGGCGTAAGAATTGTTCAGGTTAACCCCTTAGCAGATATTATCAAATGTGCGCATTGTGGAAGCAATTTAGTTAGCATGAAGGCGGGAAAGACCGGTAAAAACGGACAAGTATATCGCTATCTTATTTGCTCAAAACGGCGTCGCCAAGGCGAAGTGGCGTGTGAGAACGGTTTGTGGTTGCCGCTAGAAGATTATAAAACACAGCTCATACAAAATGTAAAAGAACAGTTTAGTAAACATATATCTACTATTAATATAGAAGAAAAGATTGAAAGGGAACTGAAAAAGCAAAAAAAGCCTACCCCTTCCTCTCACATAACGATTGAAAAATTAGAAAAAGAAATAACAAAAAATAGAAGATATCTTTTTGAACTTAGAAAGGACTTGAAAAATGAGGAGATAGACAAAGAACAATATAATTTTGAAAAAGAGGAAATGGAAAAGGAAATTACCAAACTCCAAAAGCAGATGAAACAACTGCAACCGGTAGGAGATATAATTGAAAGTAACGAAGAGATAAAGAGGGCAATCCTTGAAGCAATTGATGAGTTAAAGGAACTCGATCACAAAGATATTAAAGAATTAAATACTACCCTAAAAAAACTGATCCATAGGATTGAAGTTAATAATGAAGGACATACAAAAGTATATACCCCACTTGGGGAATTTTAGTTATGCCACCAAAACACATTTCGAATGCTATGCAAAAGCTGGGAGTGAAGGGGCGTTCCCAAGCAGTTGTCGAGCTTCTTCGCATGGGAGAATTAGAGCTTTAACTTAAACCGCCGACTATCATCTAACCATACAGTTATGAGTGGTAGTCGGTTATTTATCTATCAATAAACCCAAGTATTTCTATGTGGGCAAATATGTTTAAAAGCCTTTACATCTTGCATTTTATATGAAAACATAAGAAAATATACTTAACTGACACTGTGACTACATGACATCTATGTTCAGATAAGGCTGTTTTCGTAACTTTGTTGCTTGACGTATTAATAAGTAACTCGTTCTACTCCTTACTGTCGTGCTCTTTTCTTGTTATTAACGAGAATAGCTGCATGCGTAAATTAAAGTAGATATATGGTAAAAAGTCCAATTGCCGACTTTTTAAGAGGATTAGCAACAATTCTTGAGAAAAGAGCTTAGATAAAAGAAAAAGGGAAGAAAGAGGGTCGAGAATGACAAATCAGAATGAAGCAGTATTGCAGGATCCGCAATTAGTTGCAGATATTGAGAAATCGTTGAGATACATAGCGACTTTAGTAAAACAAAAAGGTCGCGAAATATTAAGCAATTACACTATAACCCCTCCACAGTTCGTTGCGTTGCAATGGCTTTTAGAGGGTGGAGATATGACAATCGGTGAATTGTCTACAAAGATGTATTTAGCTTGCAGTACGACCACTGACCTTGTGGACCGTATGGAAAAGAATGAACTTGTTCAACGTGTGAAAGATCCTAACGACCGCCGCGTGGTACGAATTCATCTTTTAGAAGAAGGAGAGCGCATTATCGCGGAGGTAGTGAAAAAGCGTCAGGATTATTTGCAAAACATACTAAAGAACTATTCCAAAGATGAAATTTTCATGTTAGAAAAATGTTTAGCACGATTACATCTAGAAATGAAAGAATGAGGGATTTAGTTGCAAAGACCAATTGGAGTTATTGATTCTGGTGTTGGTGGGCTGACAGTTGCGAAGGAAATTATGCGTCAGTTGCCGAAAGAGCGCATTATTTACTTAGGCGACACAGCGCGTTGCCCTTATGGACCAAGGCCTGTCGATGAAGTTCGTCTCTATACATGGGAGATGACAAGGTATTTATTGACCCATGATATAAAAATGCTTGTTATTGCCTGTAACACAGCTACTGCTGTCGTGTTAGATGAGATACGAGAGCAATTAGATATTCCGGTCATTGGAGTGGTGGACCCGGGTGCAAGAACAGCCTTGAAGGTTACAGCCAATTATCAGGTTGGTGTGATTGGGACTGTGGGGACGATCAATAGTGGTGCCTATGCCAATGCCTTGAAATCCATTAACAATGAAGTAAAGGTAGAAAGCTTGGCGTGTCCAAACTTTGTACCGCTAGTAGAGAGTGGCGAATTTGAAGGAGAACGTGCAAAGGAAATTGTAGAAGATACTCTACATCTCTTCAAAGGTTCGGAGATTGATACACTGATCCTTGGCTGTACACATTATCCGCTTCTAACGCCTACTATTCAAGCTGTAATGGGAGATGGTATTCAACTGATCAGTTCGGGTGATGAAACAGCCCGTGAAGTAAGTACCATTCTCAACTTCAAAAAACTTTTGAATAAAACACAGTTAACTGAAAATCATCAATTTTACACAACCGGATCGAAAGAGCTTTTTGAAAAGATAGCAAGTAAGCTTTTCGAACAGCCAATCGAGAATGTAAAGACGATTGTGTTGGATCCGATTGAGATATAAAGAATGTTGAAAACAGGACGGAAACTTTTCGTCCTGTTTTTTTGCGTTTATTTTTGTGGGACAAAACTTTTTCTAAAGCTCGGTCTATTTTTTGGAATAGCTCGTATACATAGTAGTACAAACCGTCTTAGGAGGGAAACCTATGTCTCATAAAAAAGTGAAATTGACTGCTGCTGCCGTGCTTGCTTCTTCTGTATTGTTATCTGGATGCGGATTATTTGGAGGTGACGAGCAGGCAGGAAAAGAAGAGGATATTCCGCAAGATGTTTCATATGTAGATGATGCTGCAAGTGAAACTGGTGCAGAGAATGAAACAACTGGTGAAGAAACGGATGGGGAAGAGGCAACTGTTTCGGAAAATGTGCAAAGAGAACTATACTTAATTGATAGTAATGGATATGTTGTTTCGCAAACATTGGAGCTCCCAAAAACCAATGAAGTCGCGAAGCAGGCATTAGAATACTTAGTTGCCGGAGGTCCGGTGGATGAATTGCTTCCAAATGGCTTTAGAGCCGTATTACCTGCTGGGACGGAAGTGGACGTAAATCTTAAAGAAGACGGAACCATCGTTGCCGACTTCTCAAAGGAATTCACTAATTATGATGGGGCAGACGAAGAAAGAATTCTGCAAGCCATCACTTGGACGCTGACGCAGTTTGAAAATGTGGAAAAAGTCCAAATCATGGTGAACGGACATGAGCAAACAGTAATGCCGGTAAATCAAACGCCAATTGGTGATGGCGTGAGCAGAGCGAATGGAATCAATTTTAACACTGCTGAAGCGGTAGATCTAATGAATTCTCGTGCTGTAACATTGTACTTTATGGCGGAAAGCAGTAACGGAGAGCCGTATTATGTACCTGTGACATCACGTCTAAGCTTGGAAGGTAAAGACAAATTTTCTGCGATTGTAGACGCGCTGATTAATGGTCCTTCCCATACTTCAGGTTTAACAAATGATCTGTCGAACGAAGTGGCACTTCTGGATGAGCCAGTTCTGGTTGATGGCAATCTGGTATTGAACTTTAATGAGGCTATCCTTGGCCTTGAAGGAAGAATTGTATCGAAATCCATTGTTGATTCGCTGGTTCTGACATTAACAGAACAAACAGGTGTTGAAAGCATCGCCATTACGGTGGATGGAGAAGGCGACTTGATGGCGACAGATGGAACAAACATTTCAGAGCCTGTCGCACGCCCTGAAAAAGTGAACACAGGCAGGTTTTAACGTGTGAAATTTGCTATACTAAGGAAAGAATGATTAGAAGAGGTGCTATGCTGCCTCTTCTTTATTTTATTGGAGACAAAAGGAGCTTGTAAGAATGTCGAGATCAGATGGTAGAGAGCAAAATCAATTAAGAGCGGTTGAAATAATTACGGACTACATCACACATCCTGAAGGATCGGTATTAATTTGTGTAGGGAACACAAAAGTAATTTGTTCGGCCACGATAGAAGACAGAGTACCCCCTTTTATGCGCGGCGGGGGAAAAGGGTGGATAACAGCGGAGTATTCCATGCTTCCGCGGGCAACCGAAAAAAGAACGATGCGGGAGTCGACTAAGGGCAAGGTAACCGGCAGAACGATGGAAATCCAGCGACTGATCGGCAGAGCTCTACGTTCTGTTGTAGAGCTGGACAAAATAGGCGAAAAAACCATCTGGATCGACTGTGATGTCATTCAGGCGGATGGAGGCACAAGAACGGCGTCTATCACAGGGGCCTTTGTGGCGATGGTCCTTGCTTTTCAAAAGCTAGTCGAAGCAAAGAAGATAACAAGTCTCCCTATTACGGATTTTTTAGCAGCAACATCCGTTGGCGTCATGGAAGATGGCCAAGCTTTACTTGATTTAAACTACATAGAAGATTCCACTGCCCAGGTGGACATGAACGTCATTATGACCGGCTCTTTGGATCTGGTTGAATTGCAAGGAACGGGAGAAGAAGCAACTTTTACAAGAAAACAGCTAAATGAACTGTTGGACTTGGCTGAAGAAGGTGTATTACATCTTGTTGAAGAGCAAAAGAAAGCGTTGGGAAATTTGACACAAAGTATCATTGGTAATGGAAAAGGAGAAAATAAAAATGACTGAAATAATTATCGCAACCAATAACCCGGGGAAGGTAAAGGATTTTCAAGTGATTTTGGAACCAAAAGGATTCAAGGTAAAATCTCTTGCTGATTTTCCAGAAATACCTGACGTGGAAGAAACAGGTACAACTTTTGAAGAAAATGCTTTGTTAAAGGCGGAGGCAGTGTCAGAGCACCTTGGAAAGATCGTGCTTGCAGATGATTCCGGCCTCGAGGTAGATGCATTAAATGGTGAACCAGGTGTGTACTCAGCACGTTATGCGGGTATGGAAAAGGATGATAAGAAAAATATTCAAAAGGTACTCGATGGGATGGAAGGGGTTTCGGATGAAAAACGGACGGCCAGGTTTGTTTGCGTCCTTGCAGTAGTAAATCCTAATGGTGAAAAATTTACTGTTCGTGGAACGTGTGAAGGAACCATTGCCAGGGAACCGATTGGAGAGAATGGATTCGGATATGATCCTATTTTTTATGTGAAAGAGAAACAGAGGACGATGGCCCAACTCTCTAAGGTAGAAAAAAGTGAAATTAGTCACAGGGGAAATGCTATTAAAGAGTTAACCAATCAGTGGGAGTTGCTTTCCCGCAAAAATTAGGAGTGGAAGCATGAAAGTTTTAATTGTTAGTGACAATCATGGACAAGCAGAGGTGCTACGGCAAATAAAATCCCGTCATCAGGGGGAAGTGGATTTATTCATCCATTGTGGGGATTCTGAACTTCCTTCTACAAGCGAAGAAATGGAAGGCTTTTATGGTGTAAGGGGAAACTGCGATTTTGACGATGATTATCCTCAACAATTAACAAAGGAAATCGGCAACCAACGACTTTTTGCTACACACGGCCATTTGTATCAGGTTAAATCTTCTTTATTGCCATTAAAGTATGCTGCTGAAGAGGAAAGTGCAAATATTGTATGTTTCGGCCATTCTCATATTGCAGGGGCAGAATATTTTGATGGGATCCTCTTTATTAACCCAGGTAGCATTGAACTACCGCGTATGACACGGAATAAAACCTATGCTATACTAGATGTAAAAGAATCATGTTATTTTGTACATTACTATAATGAAAAGGGAGAAAAACTTTCTTCCCATACATTTGAAAAGTGATAAGAGAGAGGGGATTCCTCTCTCTATTATAGAAAAATAGTCGTTGAAAATTATTTGAGAAAAGTTTTTTAAAAACTGTTGACTTTAATGTATGTATCTCATATAATAAATCTTGTCGCTGCTGATAATTAGTAAATATTTCTTATCGGTGAGTACATAATTTAATTATGTCCCAGTAGCTCAGTTGGATAGAGCAACGGCCTTCTAAGCCGTGTGTCGGGGGTTCGAATCCCTCCTGGGACGCCACTTTATTTAAAAACACTATGCACATTTTTATGGACACTTTTTTCGAAGAGTGTTGATGAAAATGCAGGCATGGTGTTTTTTGTTTTTATTATAAGTAATTGTAATGGAGCGGCAGAGTTGGCTATATGCCCGAAGCTCGGTTAGAAACTCCTGAAAGGTAAAATAGGTATTGGAGCCGTCTCAATGCCCGAACGCCCTTCGCCAGAGTCCAAAAGGTAAGAGAGAAGCCGTCTCAAAGCCCGAACGCCCACAGCCAGAGCGCAAAAGGTAAGAGAGAAGCCGTCTCAAAGCCCGAACGCCCACAGCCAGAGCGCAAAAGGTAAGAGAGAAGCCGTCTCAAAGCCCGAACGCCCTTCGCCAGAGTCCAAAAGGTAAGAGAGAAGCCGTCTCAATGCCCGAACGCCCACAGCCAGAGCGCAAAAGGTAAGAGAGAAGCCGTCTCAATGCCCGAATGCCCTTCGCCAGAGTCCAAAAGGTAAGAGAGAAGCCGTCTCGATGCCCGAACGCCCTCCCCAAAACCCAAAAGGTTACCGACACCCCTCCCTCCTCAACACTTAGGTGCCACCCCCTATCGCTTGTGCTCCCCTCCAATCATTGATAAACTTATTTCAAATATTTCACAACAATAAAAATAGGACGGCTACTTACATATGAAAAAACCAAAAAAGATAGTGGAGTTCCCTAATCTAAAACAGCGACTGCTGGAAAAAGCGATGCAAACGATGAAAGAAAAAAAGTTTTCCGAGGCGTTGGAACTCTTTGAACAGGCCCGTGAAAATGACTATGCCTATGCGGAAGTGGAGCTTGGTATGGTAGTTTGCTATATGGAACTCGGTCAGTTAACAGAAGCAAAAAACCGTTGCAAGAAAATGCTCCGGGAAGATGTTGGAGATTATTTTCATGTGCTTCAGATATACATAACGATTCTCATTCAATTAAAAGAGTATGCCGAGGTCAAATCCACGATTGAAGCAATTCTTGAAGAAGACAAGCTGCCTGCACAATATGCGCAAAATTTCTATCAGCTCCTGGAGTTTGCTAGAAAGATGCTGCCTTCAGAAGAAAATGAATCAATGGAACCAGATTATAACGATCAAGAGGATGAATTGTTTTTGCTTCATGAAGGGAATGTCCAAAAACAATATGAATTCATCCAATCGTTGAAGCACCGCAACATTCGCCCTCTAATTGCTGACATTCATCAATACCTAGAGGATGAACTAAAGCACCCTGTCCTCAAAACCTTCTTGCTTCACATTCTTATAGAACAAGGCTGGGACAAGGAAACAGAAGTAAGCAAAATGGGTCAACGAACCACCATTGTTCCATCCAATTTAAAAAGTGGTGAAGAAGATCCTTTCTTAAACGAAATTATTTCTATATTGGAAGATAAAGTGGAAAGTGACAACCCCTCATTATACGAAGGTTTAAAAGAAATGCTCGTCCGAATACATACTGTTCAATTTCCAATGCCATTCACACCAGACAAACCGGAAGTATGGGCCGCTGGCTTACATAGAGCTGGGGTGGAACTGTTTGGTTTGGAAGTAAGCGATGACGAGTTGGCAGCGCAATACCAGGTTTCTGCTTTAGAAGTGAAGTCGGTCACACGCGAGATCAATAAGCTTGAAGATTTTTCATATTTACGATTATGAGGCTATGTGTTGAACTCATCTGGGATTATGTTATAATGTAAGGGTTGTAAACTGTATATACGATATAGGTTCTTAGATTAACCTCTTGTAACAAGGGGTGTTTAAGACTGTGTACTTGCAGCAAAAATGTAGAAAACAACAACCACCATGTGTGGTTCATCAGATTAGATAGTGTGTAATCATTATCTTTTTTGAAAATAGATGTTGGAGGGAAAATTATGTCTGCTAAATGGGAAAAGTTAGAAGGTAATCAAGGTGTATTAACAGTTGAAGTTGATGCGGAAACAGTTAATAAAGGTCTTGACGCTGCATTCAAAAAAGTAGTAACTAAAGTAAACGTACCAGGTTTCCGTAAAGGGAAAATTCCTCGTGGAATGTTCGAACAACGTTTTGGTGTAGAATCTTTATACCAAGATGCTCTTGATATCATTCTTCCAACTGCATACTCTAACGCAGTTGTTGAAACTGGAATCGAGCCTGTTGATCAACCAGAAATCGACATCGAAACAATTGCTAAAAACGAGAAGCTTGTTTTCACTGCTAAAGTGATCGTAAAGCCTGAGGTTAAACTTGGCGAGTACAAAGGATTAGAAGTTGAGCGTTTAGACGCTAACGTTACGGACGAAGATGTAGAAGCTGACTTGAAAGGCCTTCAAGAGCGTCAAGCTGAGCTTGTTGTAAAAGAAGAAGGAACTGTTGAGAACGGCGATACAGTTGTAATGGACTTTGAAGGATTCGTTAACGGTGAAGCTTTCGAAGGTGGAAAAGCGGAGAACTATTCTTTAGAAATCGGTTCTAACACGTTCATCCCAGGTTTCGAAGAGCAACTAGTAGGTCTTGCAGCTGGAGCGGAGAAAGAAGTAGAAGTTTCTTTCCCTGAAGAGTACCACGCTGAAGAGCTTGCTGGTAAGCCTGCAGTTTTCAAAGTAACTGTACACGAAATCAAAACAAAAGAACTTCCTGCACTTGACGATGAGTTCGCGAAAGATGTAGACGAAGAAGTTGAAACGCTTGAAGAGCTTAAAGCTAAAACTAAAGCACGTCTTGAAGAATCTAAGAAAACAGAAGCTGACAACCACCTACGCGACACGCTAGTGGACAAAGCTGCTGCAAATGCAGAAGTGGAAATTCCAGAAGCAATGGTGAAAACTGAAACAGACCGCATGGTTCGTGAATTCGAACAACGCCTTCAAATGCAAGGTATGAACATGGAGCTTTACTTCCAGTTCTCCGGTCAAGATGAAGAAGCTCTTCGCACTCAAATGAAAGAGGATGCAGAAAAGCGTGTGAAAATGAACCTTACGCTTGAAGCAATCTCTAAAGCTGAAAACATCGAAGTTACTGATGAAGAAGCTAACGAAGAGATCGAAAAAATGGCTGGAATGTACAACATGTCTGTTGACCAAATCAAGCAAGCATTAGGTAGCTTGGAAGGTCTTAAAGAAGATTTGAAAATCAGAAAAGCAATTGATTTCCTTGTAGAAAACAGCAAAGATGTTGCATAATAGAGAATAAGAGACAAGGCGCGACTTGATCGTGCCTTGTTTTGTACCATCTAGACCTTTTTTAAAAGCTCTGTTAATGGATATTGTTTATTTCAAAGAGTTTTATAGCTGCTGATTGGAGCATAGGGCGTAGACTCCTTCGGGAGGTAGCGGTTATAGGAGACCCCGTAGGCAAAGCCGAGGATGCTCCGCAAGCGCCCCGAGGAAAGCGAAGCCCGTTGCGGAAATCACCAGCGGTGTTTAACAGAACTTTTTTAAAAGTAAAGTTTTCCGCTTTTTCCATTCATCACTGTGTTAGTAAAATGAATTCATGGATACAATAGTACGGACCCATCTTCTAAAATATCCATACATAACCAAAGTATTATTATTAGAAATGTTAGGCTAAAATGTGGTAAAATGCAGTACATAACTATTTTTTAAGAATGATGAGTTTCTCATTTTTTAGGAGACCAGCCGATGATGGGAAAAGAGAGAAATGATAAGGGGTGAAACAATTTGTTTAAATTTAATGACGAAAAAGGACAATTGAAGTGTTCTTTCTGTGGAAAAACACAAGATCAAGTTCGTAAACTTGTAGCAGGTCCAGGCGTATACATATGTGATGAATGTATTGAACTTTGTACGGAAATCGTAGAAGAAGAGTTGGGTACAGAGGAAGAAGTAGAATTCAAGGACGTTCCAAAGCCAAAAGAAATTCGCGATATTTTAGACGAATATGTTATTGGTCAGGAGTCTGCGAAGAAATCTTTATCTGTAGCGGTGTATAACCACTATAAGCGTATTAACTCCAACAGTAAGATTGATGATGTTGAGCTTGCAAAGAGTAATATTGCCATGATCGGACCGACTGGTAGCGGTAAAACTCTACTTGCTCAAACACTTGCAAGAATTCTGAATGTACCATTTGCCATTGCAGATGCGACTTCCTTAACAGAAGCTGGTTATGTTGGGGAAGATGTAGAAAACATTCTACTAAAACTGATCCAAGCTGCTGATTATGATGTGGAGAAAGCTGAAAAAGGTATCATTTACATCGATGAAATTGATAAAGTTGCGCGTAAATCTGAAAATCCGTCCATCACTCGTGATGTGTCTGGTGAAGGTGTACAGCAAGCGCTATTGAAAATTCTTGAAGGTACTGTAGCAAGCGTTCCTCCTCAAGGTGGACGTAAGCACCCACATCAAGAATTCATCCAAATTGATACGACGAACATCCTATTTATTTGCGGTGGTGCATTTGACGGAATCGAGCAAATCATCAAACGCCGTCTAGGTAAAAAGGTTATCGGTTTCGGTACTGCGGAAACTAAAGCGGATGATTTAGAGCAAAAAGAATTGCTTGGAAAAGTATTGCCGGAAGATTTACTTCGTTTCGGTTTGATTCCTGAATTCATTGGACGTCTTCCTGTTACAGCGAGCTTAATGCCGCTTGATGAGGATGCTCTAATTGAAATCCTTACTAAACCTAAAAATGCTCTTGTAAAGCAATATCAAAAGATGCTTGATCTTGATAATGTTGAGCTTGAGTTTGAAGATGGTGCATTGTCTGAGATTGCGAAGAAAGCGATCGAAAGAAAAACTGGGGCACGTGGATTGCGATCTATCATTGAAGGACTTATGCTTGATGTGATGTATGAGCTTCCTTCTCGCGAGGATATCAAGAAATGTGTGATTACAGCTGAAACGGTTGCTGACAATGTTGCGCCAAAGTTGATTTTAGATGATGGGTCTGAGTTGAAACAAGACGAAAAGACTTCTGCATAACCACTAAAGAGCACTTTCCTACGGGAGAGTGCTTTTTTTATACCCTCCAATCTTTTCGCCAAAAGCCTATTTTAACCAAATATTTTTTATTGGATTATTACCCAATCCCACGGAGATACTACCATATAATCACATCAAGAATGCAGGAGGGTTTCTATGTCTTTTACGGGTATAGCACTGTTCATACAGCTTTTCTTTGGGGTCATCATTGGCCTTTATTTCTGGAACCTGCTCAAAAACCAACGGACGCAAAAAGTAACGATTGATAAAGAATCAAAAAAGGAAATGGAACAACTAAGAAAAATGAGAAGTATTTCACTCTCAGAGCCACTCGCTGAGAAAGTAAGACCAACAAGCTTCAAAGAAATCGTCGGGCAAGAGGATGGAATAAAGGCATTAAAAGCGGCCATTTGTGGGCCGAACCCTCAGCATGTCATTATTTATGGACCTCCAGGAGTTGGGAAAACTGCTGCTGCAAGGCTTGTTCTTGAAGAAGCAAAAAGGAATCCAAAGTCTCCTTTTAGAGGGTCTGCCGTTTTTATTGAATTGGATGCAACAACTGCTCGTTTTGATGAAAGAGGGATTGCAGATCCGTTAATTGGGTCTGTACATGATCCGATTTATCAAGGTGCTGGCGCAATGGGGCAAGCAGGTATACCGCAACCAAAACAAGGAGCTGTAACGCATGCGCATGGAGGAATGCTTTTCATCGATGAAATTGGTGAACTTCATTCTATTCAAATGAACAAATTACTTAAAGTGTTGGAAGACAGGAAAGTGTACTTAGACAGCGCGTATTACAGTGAAGAAAATAACCAAATACCAACGCATATTCATGATATTTTTCAAAATGGTCTGCCTGCGGATTTCCGTCTTGTAGGGGCAACCACCAGAACGCCGAATGAAATACCTCCTGCCATCAGGTCTAGATGTATGGAAGTTTTCTTCCGTGAGTTAGATCAAGAGGAACTGGAAGCTGTCGCTAGAAATGCGGCTTCTAAAATCAATATGATGGTAGAAGAAGAAGGTATCAGCCTGCTTGCTTCCTATACAAGGAACGGGCGCGAAGTCGTAAATATGATGCAAATTGCATGTGGACTCGCAATTACGGAAGACCGCGACACAGTAAAGGTTGAAGACATTGAGTGGGTAGTTCACTCTAGTCAATTGGCACCTAAATACGAAAACAAAATAAAAGAAGCGGCACAGCCTGGACTTGTCAACGGTCTGGCGGTTTTCGGACCTAACTCAGGAGCGCTTCTTGAAATTGAAGTGACCGCAATTCCTACCGAAGAGAAAAAAGGAACGGTGAACATAACAGGAATTGTGGAAGAAGAAAGCATGGGTAATCAAGGTGGCAAATCCATACGCAGAAAGAGTATGGCAAAAGGATCTATCGAGAACGTTATTACAGTACTTAGAAAGCTTGGAGTTCCTGCTGCTGATTACGATATCCATGTCAATTTTCCAGGTGGAATCCCGATTGACGGACCTTCAGCAGGAATTGCAATGGCGACTGGAATTTATTCAGCCATCTTCAAAATTCCAGTTAGCAATCTTGTCGCAATGACAGGAGAAATCAGCATCCACGGAACTGTTAAACCAATTGGGGGAGTCATCCCGAAAATAAAAGCGGCAAAACAGGCTGGTGCAAAGAAAGTCATCATTCCAGCTGATAACATGCAATCGATTATTAAAGAAATTGACGGCATTGAAGTCATTCCGGTAAAAGAGTTCCAAGAAGTCCTTGATCTTACCTTATTAAGAGAAAAGATTACCGAAACGAGCGTAGAAAGCATTTTGCATGCACCAATGAGCATTCCGAAAACAGAATCCATGTAAATGGTGGGCAGGCCTTGCGATGGTCTGCCTGTTTTACATCACGAAGCCTTACTGATTGCACTAATGCGTTTAAAAAGGTAAAATTTTTACTACCATTTCTATATTAAGTTAGGCAAAGTTGTAAAAGATAATAAAACAAACTCTTTTATAAGTTAAACTGTCCCTTTAATTAGACAGAGTTATTTAATTAGGATAGAATTGAACAAAGATACATAAAGGAAGAGCGTACGGGGGTGTTACCATGGCAACAAATAAGGAATTTCATGTTCCATTATTGCCTTTAAGAGGACTGATGGTCTTTCCGACAATGGTGTTACATTTGGATGTCGGAAGAGAAAAGTCAATAGAAGCATTAGAACAAGCGATGCTAGGAGACGACATTGTCGTTCTCTCTACACAAAAAGAAGTGGGAACGGACAATCCTACAAAAGAGGACCTATACACTTGGGGTACTTTGACAAAAGTGAAACAAATGTTAAAGCTTCCTAATGGTACGGTCCGTGTCCTTGTGGAAGGACTAGAACGTGCAAAAATAGAAGAGTTTATTGAAAAAGATACACATTGGGAAGCCAAACTTTTGACCTATCCCGATACAGAAGAGAAAGATCCTGAAGACGAAGCCTTAATGAGAACTTTGCTGGACTATTTCCATACATACACAAAGCTCTCTAAAAAGACAACTGTCGAAACATATCATACCGTTTCTGATATAACAGAGCCTGGGAGAATGGCGGATATCATTACATCCCACTTACCTATTAACATGAAAGAAAAACAGGATATTCTTGAAACGCGTGATGTAAAAGAGCGTCTGAACAAAGTGATCAAACACGTAAATAATGAAAAAGAAGTACTGCAATTAGAGAAAAAAATCGGTTTGCGAGTGAAGCGTTCTATGGAACGTACACAAAAGGAATATTACCTTCGTGAGCAGATGAAAGCAATCCAAAAAGAGCTTGGCGATAAGGAAGGTAAAGGCGGAGAAATTGAGGACCTTAAAGAGAAACTCGAAAAGATCGGCATGCCGGAAAATGTGAAAAAGACTGCATTGAAGGAAATTGACCGCTATGAAAAAATTCCATCCAGTTCCGCTGAAAGCTCTGTTATCCGCAACTATATTGACTGGTTGTTAAACCTGCCTTGGCAAGAAGCAACAGAAGATCAATTAAATATTATCAGAGCGGAAGAAATTCTTAATGAAGACCACTTCGGGCTGGAAAAAGTAAAAGAACGTGTTTTGGAATACTTAGCCGTCCAACAGCTGACAAAATCACTGAAAGGACCAATTCTTTGTTTGGCAGGACCTCCGGGTGTCGGTAAAACTTCCTTGGCACGATCCATTGCCAAGTCCTTGGACCGCAAATTTGTCCGCGTCTCCCTTGGCGGAGTTCGGGACGAATCTGAAATACGCGGTCACCGTAGAACCTATGTTGGTGCCATGCCTGGCCGAATCATCCAGGGCATGAAAAAAGCGGGAACCATCAATCCGGTTTTCCTTTTAGATGAAATAGACAAAATGTCCAATGACTTCAGGGGAGATCCTTCCTCTGCATTGCTGGAAGTATTAGATCCTGAACAAAATTTTAATTTCAGTGACCACTATATCGAAGAACCTTATGACCTATCTAATGTCATGTTCATCGCTACAGCAAACAATTTGGCTACCATTCCTGGACCTTTACGCGACAGAATGGAAATCATTACGATCGCAGGTTACACAGAAATAGAAAAGTTAAACATAGGGAAAGACCATCTGCTGCCTCGTCAGGCAAAGGAGCATGGTTTACAAAAGAATCTCCTGCAAGTCAGAGACGAAGCGCTAATGTCCATTATCCGACACCATACCCGTGAAGCAGGCGTGCGTAGTTTGGAAAGACAACTTGCTTCTATCTGCAGGAAAGCTGCCAAACTCATCGTTTCTGGTGAAAAGAAAAGGGTAGTTATTACGGATAAAAACCTTGCCGAATTCCTTGGTAAGCCGAAATTCCGTTACGGACAGGCAGAAGAAGAAGACCAGGTTGGCGTGGCAACAGGTCTTGCCTATACAACCGTCGGTGGCGATACGTTATCCATTGAAGTATCCCTATCACCAGGTAAAGGAAAGCTCATGTTGACCGGTAAGCTTGGGGATGTGATGAAAGAGTCTGCCCATGCAGCATTTAGTTTTATCCGCTCACGAGCGGACGAATTGAATATTGACCCTGATTTCAATGAGAAAAATGATATCCATATTCACGTCCCAGAAGGTGCTGTTCCGAAAGACGGTCCATCCGCCGGGATTACAATGGCCACTGCCCTCATCTCAGCATTAACCGGCAGACCGGTCAGAAGAGATGTTGGAATGACAGGTGAAATTACTTTAAGAGGACGTGTGCTACCAATCGGCGGACTAAAAGAAAAATCCCTGAGTGCACACCGCGCCGGCTTAAAAAAGGTTATACTACCTAAAGAGAATGAAAAAGATTTGGATGATATTCCAGAAAGTGTGCGAAAAGATTTAACGTTTGTTTTAGTATCACATTTAGATCAAGTGTTAGAACACGCATTAGCAGGAGAGAAAAAATGAAAGTAACACAAGCAGAAATAGTAATAAGTGCCGTAAAACCAGAACAATACCCAAGTGAGCTTTTGCCGGAATTCGCCTTGGCGGGCCGTTCCAATGTTGGAAAGTCATCTTTTATCAATAAGATGATCAACCGCAAGAACCTTGCGAGAACTTCCTCCAAACCGGGAAAAACACAAACATTGAACTTTTATCTGATCAATGAAATGTTGCATTTCGTCGATGTACCTGGTTATGGTTTCGCAAAAGTCCCGAAATCCGAACGTGATGCATGGGGCAGAATGATGGAAACCTATTTGACAAGCAGAGAGCAGCTTCGTGCCGTCCTGCAAATAGTAGACCTTCGCCATCCGCCGTCCAAGGATGATGTCACGATGTATGAGTACCTGAAGCATTACGAGCTTCCAGTAGTCGTCATCGCAACGAAGGCAGACAAAATTCCTAAAGGGAAATGGCAAAAACACTTAAAAGTGATAAGGGAAACCCTCGGAATGGATAAAGAAGACGAACTAATCCTTTTCTCTTCCGAAACAGGACAAGGCAAAGATGAAGTCTGGGGCATGTTGCAAAAAAGAATGAAGTAAAACCGAAACTGCGAATCAGAGCAAGAATACTCTGAACGCAGTTTTTTGGTTTAAAGTGAGGAGTGACTTAGGTGCAGAAATTATTTTACAAAGACCCATACATACAGAGATTTACGACAACGCTGGTGAGACATTCACAAGATGAATCGGGAAAATGGTATGCCGTACTAGAACAAACCGCCTTTTATCCAGAAGGCGGCGGGCAACCGTATGACACAGGTAGCCTAAATGACCAAAATGTCATAGAGGTACAAGAAATCAATGGGGAAATCAGACATTACCTGGAGCACCCACTTCCAGGAACATCTGAAGTCAAGGGAATCATTGATTGGGATAGAAGATATGATCATATGCAGCAACACGCAGGACAGCACCTTTTATCTGCTGCGTTTGAAGAATTGTTTTCTTACAAAACAAAAAGTTTTCACCTGGGCAAAGAAGTATCTACCATTGACCTTGATACGAACGAATTGACAGAAAAGGAAGTTCTAGAGGCTGAAGCACTAGTTAATAAGATTATCCTTGAAAATCGCATGATTGAGACAAAATGGGTAACAAAGGAAGAGCTCACAAATTATCCACTAAGAAAAGAGCTGTCAGTATCTGAAAATATCCGTCTAGTCATCATCCCTGATTTTGACTATAACGGCTGTGGAGGAACACACCCTCATTCAACGGGCGGGGTAGCTTCTCTTAAAATACTTGCTCTAGAAAAACAAAAGAACATGATTCGAGTGTCCTTTGTTGCAGGAAGTCGCGTTTTAAAACAACTACATGCTAAACAGCAGGTCGTTTCGAAATTATCCGCTTTATTAAATGCTCCACAAAACGGAATGGAAGAAGCGGTCACCAGAATATTAGGGCAAAGTAAAGAACAGGCAAAAGAACTAAAAGAAATGAAAGAAAAGCTTCTAGAATACGAAGCAGCTGCTCTTTCTTCCCAAAAGGAAGTGGTTTCAGGTCGTACATTAATAAAGTCTGTGCTTCAAAATAAGGAGATGGCAGAACTTCAAAGTATGGCACGGAAATTAGTTTCAGCTAATGACGACATCAACGTGTTTCTTTTCGCTGAAAATGGAGGGAAGCTGCAATTTGTCGGGGCTAGAGGAAGCAACTCTAATCTCGATATGAGGTCTGTTGCCAAAAAAGTCTTTGTCTTCATAAATGGAAGAGGAGGAGGTAAAGAAAACTTCGTCCAAGGTGGGGGAGAAACCACGCTGACAGGGGAAGAAGTGTTAGAAAAAATAACACATCTTTTATCAAACGATTAAAAAGTAGAATAGATTTCATAGCTTAAATGAAATAGTGGCTATGAAATCTTTTTTTATTGGCAAAAAATAAGAAAAATTTCGAAAAATATGTTTATTAGATTGGAAAATTAGGGAATAGGATGTACAAGGAGCAATTCCGAGCATACATACGATACATGGGTAGTGAGGTCTTCTGAAGTTGGAATTTACTGAATTATTAACAAATATGCATTTAAAGCTTATTTGTGGTAGTTTTCCGTAATTGTTAACATAAAAGGGAGACGAAAAAATGGACACTAAGGGGGATTTTGGAAATTGAAAAAAAGGGTATTGTTAGTCACATTATTTGTGCTGTCTACGATTCTAGCTGCTTGCGGCGGAAAAGTGACAACAAGTGAAGGGTATGAGTTAGTAGAGGAAGGGAAATTCAAGTTTGCTTCTTCAGGAGAATTTGCACCATTTAGTGTAACGGATGGTAACGGAGAAATGACCGGTTTCGATATTGAAGTCGGGGAAGCCATCGCTGCTGAACTGGGTCTAGAACCAGATCAGGAGAAGTACACATTTGCGAGTATTGTTGAAGGAGTAAAAAGTGGTAGGTTTGATGCGGCAGTAGCAAGTCATACCATTACAGAGGAAAGATTGAAGGAAGTAGATTTCTCCACACCCTACTACTATTCTGGGGCTCAGATCTTTGTAAGACCTGACAGCGACATCCAAACATTAGCTGACCTAGAAGGTAAAGAAATTGCGGTTTCCAGAGGGTCTACATATGCAGACCTTGTAAGCGATATCTCTGACAACATCCAAAACTATGATAGCGATGTAGTTGCGTTAGAGGCATTGAACAATGGCCGTCATGATGCGGTGGTAACGGACTTTGTAACTGGCCGTGAAGCAATTGGATCCGGCATGGAGTTAGAAGGCCGTGAACTTCTGGACCGCAGTGAACAGGCAGTCGGAGTTGCAAAGGGGAACGAAGCACTTCTTGAAGCCATCAATGATGCATTAGAAACATTACGTGAAAACGGAAAGCTCAAGGAAATAAGTGAAAAGTACTTTGGAGAAGACATCACTACAGACCCGGATGCGCAAGAATAACGAGCTGACCGTCAGCTGATTATAAAATCCAGTTCGAAAAATGTGTGGTGTTCATTCACCACACATTTTTTATCAGCGGTTTAAGGGATTTTGTAGCTGTTGATTGGAGCAAAAGGCGAAGGCTCCTGCGGGGGAGTAGCGGCAATGTTGAGACCCCGCAGGGCGCAGCCTGAGGAGGCTCAAGGTCGCCCCGCGGAAAGCGAAGCCGTTTGCGGAAATCAACAGCGGCGATCAACAAATTTTAAATATAAGGAGAGTGAAACCAGCATGCCCAGTTTTTTGCACTTTTTTGAAACATTTATAAATACATACGATATGTTTTTTAAAGGGATGATTAGAACCTTACAAATCACAGCGGTTTCCATTGCGATAGCACTAATAATAGGGTTGTTTTTCGCTTTTTTAAAAATCTCCAAGATAAAAGCGTTAGAATGGATTGCCAATACTTATATTTTTTTAATTCGAGGAACCCCGCTAATCGTTCAGATCTTTGTTTTTTACTTTGGACTAGTCTCTTTTGGGATATCTCAATTCTGGTCTGTCACACTCGCTCTCGCCTTCCATAACGGTGCATATATCGCGGAAATATTCCGTGGAAGCATCCAGTCCATAGACAAAGGACAGATGGAAGCAGGAAGATCACTTGGGATGACAGGAAATCTCACGATGAGAAGAATTATTTTACCCCAAGCGTTTAGAAGAGCATTACCGCCGCTTGGCAACCAGTTCATTATCTGTCTAAAAGATTCCTCCCTTGCTGCATTTATCGGCTACTATGAGCTGTTTAATGTTGCACAAACGCAAGGTGCCAACTCATATGACGTTATGACATATTTATTAGTCGTTTCTGTGTACTACTTGATCCTTGTCGGATTGATTGGAATTGTTGTAAATCTATTAGAACGTAAATTCTCAGCAAGTGAAAGATAGGAGGTAGGACATGAGTAATAAAATTGAAGTAATAGACCTGAATAAATCTTTTGGGGACCTACATGTCCTCAAAGACATATCTTTGACTGTGAAAAACAAAGAAGTTGTGTGCCTCATTGGAGCTAGTGGTTCAGGAAAAAGTACTATCCTGCGTTGTTTAAACTTTCTTGAATTGAAAGATAGCGGTTCTATTGTAATTGATGGAAATGAAGTTGATGTGAAAAAAGATAATCTGAACAAAGTTCGGCAAAAAGTCGGGATGGTATTTCAGCATTTTCACCTTTTCCCTCATAAGACAGTACTGCAAAATGTCATGGAAGCCCCTATCCAAGTAGAAGGCTTGAAAAAGCCCGAAGCGAAAAAAAGAGCTTCTGAGCTTTTAGCAAAGGTCGGACTCTCTGATAAGGAAGATGTATATCCCGAAAAACTCTCAGGAGGGCAAAAACAGCGTGTGGCCATTGCCCGTTCCCTTGCCATGAGACCGGATGTCATGCTCTTTGATGAACCAACATCTGCCCTTGACCCTGAACTGGTTGGGGAAGTACTTAAAACCATGAAAGAGCTCGCTGAAGAAGGCATGACGATGGTCGTCGTCACCCACGAAATGGGTTTCGCCCAAGAAGTCGCTGACCGCGTCATCTACATGCACGACGGCAAAATCGTCGAAGAAGGCCCCCCACAGGACCTCTTTAACAACCCGAAAAACCAACGAACAAAAGATTTCCTGGAAGCTGTACTCTAAACAGTAATCATTTGGTGATACAGATTTCCCCTGTATCCTGGAGTGTAAGGTGTGAGACTCCTGCGGGGGATAACGGTAGCTTGAGACCCCGCAACGAAGTGAGGAGGCTCAAGCACCGTCCCGCGGAAAGCGAACACCTGGAACGCAAGGAAACAGGGAGTTAAACGATTTCTAGCTGTTGATTGGAGCAAAAGGCGTAGACTCCTGCGGGGGAGTAGCGGCAATGTTGAGACCCCGCAACGAAGTGAGGAGGCTAAAGGCCGCCCCACGGAAAGCGAAGCCGTTTGCGGAAATCATCAGCGGTGTCTAGACAATACAAACAAAAAGACCTACAACAACGGAATAACACTCCATTGCTTGTAGGTCTTCCCTTATTTCTTCTTAAAAACAAAAAACGCACCAATCAAAATCAACAAAACCGGCCAAAAAGTATGTAAACTAGCAACACCAGTCTCTACCACACCTAGCATCTCCATAAACGTATCGTAGAAAAGAAAGAAACTAGCAAGAATGCACAACAGGACTCCCTCAAACATGCCGCCCTTCGTCTTCTGTGAACGAAGAATAAAGCCAATGCCAATAATTAAAATGATAACAGCAAAGTGATCGGGCCAAACATCTACCTTATCCTTTAGCTGAAAGTGCAGCCCAATTCCTAGTAAAACAAAGCCAGGAAGGATGTTAGGATAATCACTCTGTTTATACGCTTGTAATAAAAGTGCAATTCCTGTAATAACGAGGATGGTGGACCAGTGCAGCATTCCTTCCCACAACACCATGTTTAATTGTTGTAATAGGAAATATGCACCAAAAAATAATAAAAGCAAACCAGGCAGAAAGCTATTTTTCTTCATATTTTCCTCCTTAAGATCGAGGCTGAAACCTTGATTCTACAATGAAATTCTGTTAATGTACAAGTTGGTGAATAAAAGAATTGTAATGTTTGTAATATATAATTATGAGAAATCATGAAAACGGTGTATTTTCAGGTATCCTAATTATTTAATTGGAAACTATTTGTTCACATTTTAACAAAAGTATCTAGCATTAGTCATGTTATAATTTTAGTAGATGATATTATTTTTTTGTGGGGGTGTACGAACAAGTGCATATCATAGTAGTCGGTGTTAATTATAAAACGGCCCCTGTTGAAATACGTGAAAAATTGACATTTAATCCAGCTGATCTGAATAAGGCAATGGTAGCTCTGAAGGACCAGAAGTCCATCTTGGAAAACATCATTGTTTCTACCTGCAACCGTACGGAAGTTTATGCAGTAGTCGATCAGTTGCATACTGGACGTTATTATATTAAAGCTTTCCTTGCAGACTGGTTCGGTTTAGACAAGGAAGAGTTTTCTCCTTACTTGAACATATATGAACATGACGGGGCGATCGAGCATTTGTACCGGGTGTCCTGTGGATTAGATTCCATGGTACTTGGGGAAACACAAATTCTTGGTCAGATCCGTACAAGTTTTCTTGCCGCACAAGAACATAAAACGGTCGGAACCATCTTTAATCAATTATTTAAACAAGCCATCACTTTAGCGAAACGTGCGCATTCCGAAACAGATATCGGATCCAATGCCGTTTCAGTAAGTTATGCAGCGGTGGAGCTTGCCAAAAAGATTTTCGGGGATTTAAAAAACAAGCATGTATTAATTTTAGGCGCAGGGAAAATGGGAGAACTCGCCGTCCAGAATCTTCACAGCAACGGGGTAGAAAAAGTTACGGTTATTAACCGTACTATGGAAAAAGCAACAAACCTGGCGAATCGTTTCGCAGGCCAGGCAAAGTCCATGCAGGAGCTTTCCTGTGCGTTGGTAGAAGCGGATATTCTTATCTCTTCTACCGGTGCCAAAGACTATGTTTTAACTAAAGACGATATGACCTATGTCGAGCGTATGAGAAAAGGCCGTCCACTTTTCATGGTGGATATTGCCGTTCCTCGGGATTTGGACCCTGAATTGGATAAGCTAGAGAGCGTCTTCTTATACGATATTGATGATCTTGAGGGAATCGTCAATGCCAATTTGGCAGAGCGCAAGAAAGCGGCAGAAGAGATTGAACTGTTCATAGAAGAGGAGATTGTGGAGTTTAAACATTGGTTGAACACACTTGGTGTGGTTCCGGTCATTTCCGCATTACGTCAAAAGGCGTTGGATATTCAATCCGAAACGATGCAAAGTATCCAACGAAAACTTCCTCATCTTTCGGAGCGTGAGATTAAGGTCTTAAATAAACATACGAAAAGCATCATTAACCAGATGTTGCGCGACCCAATTTTACGAGCGAAAGAGCTTTCAGCCCAATCTGACGCAAAAGAATCTCTAGAACTGTTCACTAAAATCTTTAATATCGAAGAGGCGGTTCAACAAGAAGTTCAATCACAGTACTATACTGTGAAAAAGGAGAAGAGTTCTTCAGCTCCTGTAGGAATCCCGCTTCCTCAAGCTGCGACATACAGGTCGTAAGAGAGGCTGTTAACTATGCTAGAGATGACAATCGCAAGGCTATACGAATTAACGATTCTTCTTTATGCCTTAAGCGTGCTCTTATATTTTATTGATTTTCTTCAACATAACCAGAAGGCAAATAAAACAGCCTTCTGGTTACTTGCAATTGTATGGGTATTGCAAACGGTTTTCTTATTTTTACGAATGCTTGATACCGGTCGCTTCCCAATATTGACGCTTTATGAGGGTATGTATTTCTATACGTGGGTATTGATTACCTTTTCTCTCGTTATTAACAGAATCTTAAGAGTTGACTTCATTGTGTTTTTTACAAATGTAATAGGATTTCTGGTATTGGCATTGCATACATTCACACCAGTACAGCATGAATCCCAAGTGGTTGCGCAAGCCTTAGTATCTGAGTTACTCATCATTCATATCACAATGGCAATCCTTTCTTATGGTGCCTTTTCCCTGTCTTTCGTATTTTCCTTGTTATATGTCATTCAATATCGGCTGTTAAAGGAGAAAAAGTGGGGCAAACGGTTATTGCGGATTCAGGATTTGGCGAAACTTGATCATATGTCCTATGTATTGAATGTAATCGGAGTGCCGATGCTATTGCTTTCGTTAATATTAGGTAGCATTTGGGCGTCTGTTAAATTGTCTGAATTTCAATGGTATGACATGAAAGTGGTTGGCTCTTTCATTGTCATTACTGCATACAGTTATTATTTTTATCAAAGACTTGCCAAAGGAATTAGTGGAAAGGCTATAGCAAACTGGAATATTGCTGCGTTTTTAGTCGTCCTTATCAACTTTTTCTTGTTTGGCAGATTATCAAATTTTCATTTTTGGATCTTATAGGAATCCCATCGGCTTTGGGTAAGGAGGAAATATGAGAAAAATAATTGTAGGTTCTAGAAGAAGTAAGCTTGCTTTAACCCAAACGAACTGGGTCATCGATCAACTGAAGGCATTAGGTGCGCCTTTTGATTTTGAAGTGAAGGAAATTGTTACAAAAGGAGATCAAATCCTTGATGTCACTTTATCTAAAGTTGGTGGGAAAGGTCTTTTTGTAAAAGAAATTGAGCAGGCGATGCTTGATAAAGAAATAGACATGGCTGTTCACAGCATGAAAGATATGCCGGCTGTTTTACCGGAGGGCTTGATGATTGGTTGCATTCCTTTTCGTGAAGATCATCGCGATGCATTCATCTCTAAGGACCATGTGAAATTTGCTGATCTTCCAAGTGGATCCATTGTGGGAACTAGCAGTCTGCGCCGTGGAGCACAGCTGCTTGCCAAACGTCCTGATCTTGAGATCAAATGGATTCGAGGGAATATTGATACGCGTCTCGCAAAGCTTCAAAACGAAGACTATGATGCCATTATTTTAGCCGCAGCAGGGCTTGCAAGAATGGGATGGTCAAAAGATGTTGTGACAGAATTCCTTGATGAGGATCTATGCTTGCCAGCTGTTGGACAAGGGGCTCTTTCCATAGAATGCCGGGAAGATGATACTGAATTGCTTGAAGCTTTAGGTTTGTTCACGGATTCTGTGACTCAAAAAGCAGTCACGGCGGAACGTGCTTTCCTTCACAAAATGGAAGGCGGATGCCAGGTGCCTATCGCAGGATATGCCTCTGTTGGCCAGGATGACAACATCACGCTGACGGTACTAGTAGGTGCACCAGACGGATCTGTACTTTATAAAGAAAGAATTACAGGAACAGATGCTGTGAAGGTCGGATTGGAAGCTGCTGAAAGTCTGACTGAACAGGGTGGAAAGAAATTAATTGATGATGTGAAAAAGGAGCTGGATCAATAATGGATCGTACTTTGCCTTTAGCCGATAAACGCATTCTTATTACAAGAAGCAATGAGCAGGCAAGGTACTTTTCCAAGCAGATTCAGTCACTCGGAGGGACCTCGCTTGAAGTCCCTCTTATTCAATTTCAGCATGTTTCGGATAAAGAAAAGGTCGCTGCCGATATTAAGTCAAACATACCAGACTATGAGTGGATTGTTTATACGAGTGTAAACGGTGTGAAGTATTTCTTTGAACTCTATCAAGGTCATTTGCCAAACAAGATTGCAGTGGTCGGAGCTAAAACAAAACAAGCATTGGAAGCGCTTGGATATAAAGTGGACCTTGTCCCAAATAGGTTTTCTGCAGAAGATTTGATAGAAAGTTTTGCAAAAGAGACAATCAGTTCTATTTTGCTCATTCAAGGCAATCTCGCTCGGCCCCTTTTACGTGAAGAACTTAATAGAATAGGGTACAATGTTAAGCAGATAGTCGTATATGAAAACAAGATTCGTGTACCAGAGGAGAAGGAATGGAAATGGCTGAAAGAGGGAAAAGTTGACCTATACACATTTACCAGCCCTTCAACCGTACATAATTATATGGAACTTTTCGGGCTGCCAAAAGGTCCGGTGGCAACCATTGGCCCAATAACCAGAAATGCTGCAGAAAAAGCGGGAATTAATGTGGCAATCAGTCCATCTGAGTATACAATGGACGGTCTCTTAGAAGAGATCGTGCAATATTTTAAAAGGGAGGATACATAATATGAAAGACTTGCAATTTACTCGTCATCGCAGATTACGAAATTCAGATAACATGCGCTCATTGGTGCGTGAAACATACCTACATAAGGAAGACTTCATCTACCCAATCTTTGTGGTGGAAGGGGAAAATATCCGCAATGAAGTTCCTTCTATGCCAGGCGTATACCACCTGTCCTTGGACCTGTTGAATGCAGAAATGGCGGAAGTTACGGACCTCGGCATCAAATCAGTTATTGTGTTCGGTGTGCCGAAAGAAAAAGATGAAGTGGGAACGCAAGCTTACCATGACCATGGCATTGTGCAGCAGGCTATCTCACAAATTAAAGAAAGCTTCCCTGAGCTTGTGGTCATTGCAGATACATGCCTGTGTCAATATACGTCCCACGGACATTGTGGAATTGTGGAAGAGGGTCGGATTTTAAATGATCCAACACTTGACCTGTTGGCGCGCACAGCTGTCAGCCAAGCGCGTGCAGGTGCGGACATCATTGCTCCTTCTAACATGATGGACGGATTTGTTGCGGCAATACGCGCTGGGTTGGATGAGAACGGCTTTGAAGATGTACCAATCATGTCCTATGCAGTAAAATACTCTTCCGCTTTCTACGGTCCATTCCGTGATGCAGCGCACAGCTCTCCTCAATTTGGAGACAGAAAAACGTATCAAATGGACCCTGCCAATCGCCAAGAAGCACTTCGTGAAGCAGAGTCTGACATGCTAGAAGGAGCGGACTTCCTAATTGTGAAGCCTGCCATGGCATACTTGGACATCATCCGTGATGTGAAAAACAACTTCAATGTTCCGGTTGTAGCCTACAATGTGAGTGGCGAATACTCCATGATCAAAGCGGCAGCCATGAACGGATGGATCAACGAACAAGAAGTGGTGATGGAAAAACTAATCGGCATGAAGCGCGCCGGTGTAGACTTAATCATCACCTACTACGCAAAAGACGTGGCTCGTTGGTTGGATGAGAAGAAATAACCTGATTTACTAGGATGAGTGGATTGGAGCGGAAGGCACTTGACTCCTCGAAAATGCCTACGCATTTTCTTCGTGCGATGTCTTGCTGTCGAAGCATTCCTTGTCCTGCGGGAGGAAGGGACAGGGAAGACCCCGCAGGCGCAGCCGAGGAGGCTTCCGGACCGCCCGCGGAAAGCAAGTGCCTGCAGCGAAAAGGAACGGTTAAGTTTAGTTGTAATCCATTTCAGATAAAAGAAAGGATGATAGAAGAATGAGAAGTTATGAAAAGTCTAAAGAAGCTTTTATAGAAGCGTCCAAACTGATGCCAGGCGGCGTGAACAGCCCAGTACGTGCCTTTAAATCAGTAGACATGGACCCAATCTTCATGGAGCGAGGAAAAGGCTCTAAAATTTACGATGTGGACGGGAACGAATACATAGATTATGTCCTTTCATGGGGACCCCTAATTCACGGCCACTCCAATGATCGCGTAGTGGAAGCAATTAAAAAAGTAACAGAATCAGGGACAAGCTTTGGTGCTCCGACACTTATCGAGAACGAGCTTGCAAAGCTAGTTATTGAAAGAGTACCTTCCATCGAAGTAGTGCGAATGGTGAGCTCCGGAACAGAAGCTACGATGAGTGCGCTTCGTTTAGCACGTGGATACACAGGACGCAACAAAATCATCAAGTTTGAAGGCTGCTACCATGGCCATGGCGATTCCCTCTTGATTAAAGCAGGTTCTGGTGTCGCTACGCTTGGATTGCCTGACAGCCCTGGTGTCCCTGAAGGTGTCGCGCAAAACACGATTACTGTACCTTACAATGACTTGGAAAGCATCCGTTATGCATTCAAGGAATTCGGAGACGACATCGCTGGTGTCATTGTGGAGCCTGTTGCAGGTAACATGGGAGTGGTTCCGCCTCAACCAGGTTTCTTGGAAGGCTTGCGTGAGGTAACGACAGAATATGGCGCAGTATTGATTTTTGATGAGGTAATGACAGGTTTCCGTGTGGATTACCATTGTGCGCAAGGATATTACGGCGTAACACCTGACTTGACATGTCTTGGAAAAGTAATCGGCGGCGGTCTGCCTGTTGGTGCATACGGCGGTAAAGCCGAGATTATGGCGCAGGTTGCTCCAAGCGGACCGATCTATCAGGCTGGAACATTGTCTGGTAACCCGCTTGCCATGACAGCTGGATATGAAACCTTAGCCCAATTGACACCTGAAACGTATAAAGAGTTCGGCAAAAAAGCGGATCGATTAGAAGAGGGGATTGTCGCTTTAGGTGAGAAGTACAATGTGCCTGTATCGGTTAACCGTGCAGGTTCTATGATCGGTTTCTTCTTCAATAGTGAGGAAGTTGTTAACTATGATGTAGCGAAGTCTTCGGATTTAGGTTATTTCGCAAAGTTCTTCCGTGAGATGGCAAACAATGGAGTATTCCTACCACCATCCCAGTTCGAAGGATTGTTCTTATCCACAGCTCATAGTGATGAGGATATTGAAAAGACATTAGAAGCGATTGAAAAATCGTTTTCTGCGATAAAAGGATAAAGATTAGTTTCTATGAGTAGTAAGGAGGCCCGCCCTGATGCATTAGTTTGCATGAGGGCGGGTTTTTTTGGGGTGTTTAGGTGAATTTTGGGTGGTGGTCATGCGGTGCAAAGAGTGTTGTGCATTTCCCATGTGAGCTTCTACATTTCCTGGATAACCTTCTACACTTTTCAAAACAACTTCTGCATTTCCCAGCCTCCCTTCTACCGTTCATAAGATACCTTCTACACTTAAACCCCAAACCTCCACCAAAATACCACTAAAAACAAACACCATAACATCAAATCACCACCCAAATCATACAATCTAACTAACGCCCCAGAATGAAAAGCCCCCTTCGACACACGTCGTAAATCTCCTGCAAGGGTCTGACCCCCCTTCAAATTTTTCTTTTAACTATTCATATTCTCCCAAATTCCATCATACATCTTTATTGATATAGTAAATTTTTGATAGGTGTGAAAGGAGGAACCCCTTTGTCTTCAGAACAGCAATCGTGCTTGCGGTTTTCAGTAGAGGAATCGATATGGTTTCAAAAGGGACAGGAAGTATCTGAGCTTATCTCCATTGCGTTAGATCCTGATATACAAATTTATGAGCAGGACCAATATGTTTCCATACGTGGAGCTTTATTATTAGCGGGGGAATATCATGTGAATGCGGAGGCGGACGATGAGGAGGAGTATCAACCTCAAGCCCGTGTTGTACAGGAAGTAGAGCAGCGAGAAGATGGTGTCTGCGTATTGAATCATCGCTTTCCAGTCGATATTACGATACCAAAGAACAGAATTCAAAGTTTAGACGATATTTATGTGGCGATAGAGTCATTCGACTACAGCGTCCCAACTCGAGGATGCCTGCAATTGGATGCGGAGTTGTCCATCTCTGGTATTTATGGGCATCAGCAAAGTGCCCCAGCCTGGGAAGAGGATCAGGAAGAATCATTTGAGTATGAAGTGGAACCTAACCGGGACCATGAAGAGTCTTATGCTTCACAAAATCAATCACACCTTTACGATCAAGAAACAGATCAAGAAACAGAACAAGAAACACAACAAGAAACAGAAGCTACACAAGAAGAACAAGAAGAGGCTTTCGAATACGAACCAATGTATCGCAGTGCAAACTCCGATAACGAATACGAAGAAGATAACTACCAGTACTATACAGAGGACGATGAAGACGAAGAAGAAGAGATCCTCAATCAAGATGAAGTAGATAGGAATATGCAATACAATTACAATGAAGATGGTGAATATGCCCCGTTTGAAGTGGAAGCCAGAAAGTCTCCTGTTGTAGAGGAAGAAGCGCCATATAATCCTGCTGACTTTATTTATCAAAATAAAGAAGAGGACGCTTATGCCCCGCTACATTCCTTACATGCAGGTAAACACTATCAAAACGAGGACGAAGCATCAAACGTTGTTTCCTTATTTGATAAAAGGAAAGGCCAACAGGCGGTTGCAGATCCGCAGCAATATGAGGAGCATTCCGATGAGCCAAGGGATGAGAATGATTTATCCCTGACTAAAATTTTTGCAGATGAAGGTGGAGATGATTTCACCAAATTGAAAATATGCATTGTGCAGCAAGGAGAGTCGATGGACCATATAGCTGAACGATATGATGTCTCCATTCAGCAGTTGATCAGGGTCAATAGGCTTTCCACAGATGATCATATTAACGAAGGGCAGTTGTTATATATTCCGGTAAAGGCTTCCTCTAAGAGTCAATAACCGGCTTTGGAGGAAAGTGAGGAAGGGGTGACCTTTTCTCACTTCTTTTTTACCTGAAAATATCAGAGGAAGTGAGTTTTCGCGATGCAGACAAATGAGCAAAGCGTAGAAGAGTTAATGTATCAATATGGCATCGTACCTGAATTTATAGAACAGCATAGTGGGGTTTGGAGAGTTGCAACGAATAAAGGTGCATTTGCCCTTAAAAAAATTAAAAAAGAACAGGCATATCCATTGTTCCGCAATATTCATTCCCTCTTTCAGCGTGGAATCAAGACGGTGGTTCCCATCTATCAGACAAGACAAGGCTATTATTTTATTGAAAGTTATTCAGATGCATACTACTTGATGCCGTGGATTGAGGACAATGAGGAGAGGGAGCTGGATTTCAAAGACAGCTTGATGTTCAAAGAGCTTGCCAAACTTCATAGCATGACTGTACAAGAAAAGGAATATCCAGAAGAGGAGATTACCGCATTTTACGACCGGCTTTCGGAGGAATGGACGAAAGAGCAAGAAGACTTAGAGAAATTTGTGGATGTATGTGAGAAAAGGCTGTATATGTCCCCCTTTGAGCTTCAAGTTTGCACCTACGCTCATGAAATATCACTTGCTCAGAAATTCTCCCTGCAGAAGCTGGAAAACTGGCAGGAGGCGGTTAAGGAAACGAAAAAACACCGTGTGGCCATGACACATGGAAGGGTTTCGTTTCACCACTTTGTCAAAGATACAGAGGGCAGGGGCTATTTTATTAGCTGGGAACGAGCAAAGCAAGCTGCACCTGCAAACGACCTTATCTCCTTCTATCAACGATATTTACGAACATATCCACTTTTCTGTGATGACTGTATTGACTGGTTCTATGTATATCAAAAAGGTTTTAGCCTCCAAGAATATGAAAAAGATCTTACACTAAGTTATCTTTCTCATCCCGCGTCTTTTATGCAGGCAGTAACGCAGTTTCAACAGCCGCAGAATCCAAACCAAAGGCGAGTTCTTTCGGAAAGGGAATTGGTAAAAAAAATTCAGGGAAGCTATTGGCTAGCCAAAAATATTGAGTATGTAGCAGGCAGGATCAATCAGATTGAAGAGCAAAATAAAAACAAAGAGGCCCAAACCAGTTAAGCTGGGATGGGCCTTTTCATTGATAAATAGTTATTATCAATTTGATTTTTAAAATACCTTACTTATTAGGAATATACTTACATAAAATGAAGTAAATTCATGTTAATATATTAATAACGTAAGAAATTTGGTTAGATTGGAGGGAGATAAGTGAAAAAACTACTATACTCAAAAAAGAAAATGTCAGAAATTGTTGGCTGGTCGGAAGCAAATGGCCGTAGATGGGTAAAGCATTTTAAAGAGTATATTCCAGAAGAATTAACAGGTACTAGAGTTATGTACAATACTGAGTCATTACGAATTATGAAGCTTTTAAAAAGGCTGAATGAAACTGGGTTAAACTCAGCAGAAATAAAGCTGCTTTTTTCAAATGAAGGAGTACCCAAGAACAAAAAAGAAGAAAAGGCTTTATTTGACAAGTTTAATTCTAATAGTTCAATAAAGAATGTAAAAGAATCAATTCCTTCTATAAAAGAAATGATGATTCCTTATTTACATATGATTAAAGATGGAAAAGCCTATCCAGCCAGTGAAATAACAGAAAAGCTAGTAAATCATTTTCGATTAACGGGTGAACAACAAGTCATGAAATATGAGAATACATCTGACATCATCTTTTTATCTAGAGTACGAAGTGTAAGGTATAGTTTAAAAAAGGAGAACTATATTGAAGAAGTTAATAAACTTACTTACCAAATTACAGACGAGGGTCTTGAACTATTAACTGAAAATATGAATGAAATCGAAGAAGAAATAGAAGAACTTGAAAAGGTTATTGATCCCCTCACTATAGTTAAAGAAAAATTGGATGAACTAAAACAGGAATTGGCAGAAACATTACTAAAACAATTACGCAATGTCCATTGGATTAAGTTTGAAGATATTGTAATTGAGTTATTGACTGTTATGGGATATGGTGATGGAAAAGTTACACAACGAACGAATGACGAAGGGTTGGACGGAGTTATAAAAGAGGACAAGTTAGGTCTTGACAATATTTATGTTCAAGCAAAACGATATGGAGCTACTAATTCAGTTGGTAGGGATATTGTACAAAGTTTTTCTGGTGCATTAGACGGTAAGGGTGCAAGAAAAGGAGTGTTCATTACTACTTCTTACTTTACAGATAATGCAAAGCAATATGCAGAACGTTTAGAAGCAAAAAAGATAATATTAATTGATGGAAAACAATTAGCTAAACTTATGATTGATCACAATGTTGGTGTAGATATCAGTGAAACGTTTGTAATTAAAAGTATTGATTATGATTTTTTTAAAGATCAATAATTCGATGGTAGACATGTATCCTTGTTCATGAGAGTTAAATTTAACTAATTTAAAAGCAGTAACCATGTTGATTGTAGTGGAAGGCGCGCAGACTCCTACGGGAGGAAGGGAGATGGGAGACCCTGCAACGAAGTGAGGAGGCTCCCGGACCGCCCGTGGAAAGCGAAGCGCATGGAACGAAAATCAACAGGTAAGTGTAAAATATATATAGGTCGTATTTATTAGTTACCTATTCACAGCTTTTTGCAACAAAGTATCAGTCAACATCGACAAGCTGACTGTCGATTCATTGATTTCTTTAAAAGAATTAACAATGATATCGAGGTCTGCTTTATTTTTGTTAAAACGGTCTAGGTAGTTATCCATCTCCATTTTGACTGTGACAATGCCACCCTTCACTTGGACGATATTTTGCTGAGACTGCTCGGTCACCTTGTGCATCGATGACATCATGCTCGTCACATTGGTGATTTGGTGATCACTCTTATCGATAAGTACTTTGATTTTGCTGCTAAGTTCCTTCGAGCTTTCGGCAAGTTTCCGTACTTCACTTGCAACCACCGCAAATCCGCGACCTTCATCACCGGCACGTGCTGCTTCAATGGAAGCGTTCAAGGCCAATAGATTGGTCTGATCCGCGATATTATCAATGCCTTGTGTCATCGTGATAATTTCTTCTGATACAGATTTCAATGTATGCATCTCTTCAAGTGATTGGCTGACTTCCTTCATGACTTCCTCAAAATTTCCTACCATTTTCTCCATCTGCATCTCATTGTCATTCGTTAGATGCAACAAGTTTTGGCTGCTTTTTTGTGTGAGATCGGTGTCTTTTAAAACTTCTTCGGCTTTTAGGGTGACTGTTTGGATCGTCTCCTCCGTTTCTGACACGGTACCGGCGACTTCTTCACTAATTTTGGTAAGCTCAGCCTGCAATGTACGATTTGCTTCATTTGCTTGTTCCAGCAAGTCGATACGCACATGGATATACTCTTCCACGACAAGCTGTGAGTCCAAGTTTATAATATGTGTCAACGCGGTTAAAGTAGTGACAAGGTCTTTTGGACTGTCCTGAAGCAACTCCACCACTTTCGGCAGGAGAAGGGTCTGCATGGCGGAATAAGTCGCTAAAAACCATGTGACAGGCAGATGAACCCCGTTGTGAGTTTGACCGATTCTTTTTCGCATCTTATAGAAGTCTTCATCAAGTTGTCCGCTTAACAAACTTTGAAAATAGAGAACAAATACGGCCTTCAGTCTTTCCTTACTAGAGTTGCTTGTGGCAACCTGTTTCATCGGAGGTTGTTTATATAAATGTTCCAGTACCTTTTCCAGTACTTCATCTAGTAGTTCAAATATGATAGGCTTCGCATTTTGTAATGCTAGCAGATGTTCTTTTGTGAAACCCATATAAAAAAGGCGGCTTGCCAGATCCGCATCCTTTGAATGGCCGACAACATCTTTTCTTTCCGGAAATTGCATCTCAGCAGTGTATGGAACTTTTTTAGGTTTTTGCATAAATGAAATCATGGACGTCTCCTTTTAAAGTCGAAATTGGTAGAAAATTCATATCTTTATGTAGTATTATGGATGATTCATAGGAAATAAGCTACAGGTAATGTGTCGAAAAACCAAATAAAAACTGCCTCAATATTTTAGAGGCAGTTTTTCAGGTGGCCTAAATCCATTCCAAATGAAAGCAAATGGCAACCACGATGCAGATGGCAAGTATCAGAACGTCAAAGGTAGTGGGAAGAAAGATGGTACGTATTCCTTGAAAGACACAGATAGGAATGATGAATTGTGCGCATACCCCTCGAACCTGTCTCAACCAAGGCGGCAAGGAATAAGGGTTATATTTTCGCATATGGTACCTCCTTAAGCACACTTTTCTCGATGTATATATACCTAAGATATGATTTGGAGCGGAAAATAGTGCCCAGTTCGGAACAAATATTTCTTTTTGTGCATAACTTATTAAAAAATTGGAGAAGCTTATTGACTATTAGCATATCCTTTATGTAACATAGTAAGGTAATAAGATAACGATCAAATACAGTGACAGGGAAGAGTACAATTGCAGACCCCTTTAGAGAGGGAAACCATTAGCTGAAAGGTTTCTCAGGAATGTCGGATTGGAAGGTCGCCCTCGAGTAGTTTCAGCGAACGCACTGCGTCTAGTAGTTGAAACCGGTGGAGAGCCGTTAACAGATTTGAGTGTACAGGGGATAGTCTATCTATTTTCACCCTGTAAAAAAAGGTGGTACCGCGAAACTTAACTCCTTTCGTCCTTTTATTTGGATGAAGGGAGTTTTTTATTTGGTTCTAAAGATTTGCAGCTGGTGATTGGATCGAAAGGCGAAGACTCCGGTGGGAGGCAGCGGTAGCTTGAGACCCCACAGGCGGAGCCGAGGAGGCTCAAGCACCGCCCCGCGGAAAGCGAAGCCTAGCGCGGAAAATCAACAGCGGAATCCAAGAGAACCACAAAAGAGAACAGGAGGAATCAGGATGGAAATGAATGAAGTAAACCTTCCGACAAAATACGATCCACAAACAATTGAAAAAAACCGTTATCAATACTGGTTGGACGGCCGCTTTTTTGAAGCGACAAACGACCAAGACAAAACACCATACACAATCGTTATCCCGCCACCAAACGTAACGGGCCGCCTTCACCTAGGTCATGCATGGGACACCACCCTGCAAGACATCATCACGCGGATGAAGCGCATGCAAGGCTTTGACGTTCTATGGTTACCGGGAATGGACCACGCCGGAATCGCAACGCAAGCGAAAGTAGACGAAAAGCTTCGCAACCAAGGAATCAACCGTTATGACCTTGGTCGTGAAAAATTCATGGAAGAAGCATGGAAATGGAAAGACGAATACGCGAAACATATTAGAGAGCAATGGTCCAAGCTAGGACTTGGCCTTGATTACAGCCGCGAGCGTTTCACATTGGACGAAGGGCTTTCCAAAGCGGTTAACGAAGTGTTCGTAACACTGTACAAAAAAGGACTTATCTACCGTGGCGAGTACATCATCAACTGGGACCCGGCTACGAAAACGGCTCTTTCTGATATCGAGGTTATCCACCAAGATGTTCAAGGTGCCTTCTATCACATGAGATACCCGCTGACTGACGGTTCTGGCCACATTGAAATTGCAACAACGCGACCTGAAACAATGCTTGGAGACACAGCCGTTGCGGTTCACCCGGAAGATGAGCGCTACAAGCATCTAATCGGAAAAATGGTAACACTGCCTATCACTGGCCGTGAGATTCCAATCGTAGCAGATGACTATGTTGACATGGAGTTCGGGTCCGGTGCTGTGAAAATTACACCTGCTCACGACCCGAATGACTTCGAAATCGGAAACCGTCATAACCTGGAGCGAATCCTTGTTATGAAGGAAGACGGAAGCATGAACGAAAAAGCTGGCAAATACAATGGCATGGATCGCTTTGAATGCCGTAAGCAGCTTGTAAAAGATTTGCAGGAAAGCGGCGTTCTTTTCAAAATTGAAGAACATATGCATTCTGTTGGTCACAGTGAGCGTAGTGGAGCGGTTGTTGAGCCATATCTTTCCACACAATGGTTCGTTAAGATGCAGCCGCTTGCTGACAAAGCGATTGACCTTCAGTCTCAAGAAGACAAGGTTAATTTTGTACCGAACCGCTTTGAGAACACATACATGCGCTGGATGGAGAATATCCGTGACTGGTGTATTTCCCGTCAATTATGGTGGGGTCACCGAATTCCAGCTTGGTATCACAAAGAAACAGGCGAAATCCATGTTGACCATAATCCTCCTGAAGACACGGAAAATTGGGAGCAGGATACAGACGTACTTGATACATGGTTCAGCTCTGCGTTATGGCCGTTTTCTACCATGGGCTGGCCGGAAACAGAATCTCTGGACTACCAACGTTACTATCCAACAAGTACCTTAGTAACTGGTTATGATATCATTTTCTTCTGGGTTTCCCGTATGATATTCCAAGGACTAGAATTCACTGGAGAGCGTCCATTTAAAGATGTTCTGATTCACGGACTCGTTCGTGACGAGCAAGGCCGCAAGATGAGTAAATCCCTTGGTAACGGTGTAGATCCAATGGAAGTTATCGAAAAGTACGGAGCGGATTCTCTGCGTTACTTCCTATCAACAGGAAGCTCACCGGGTCAAGACCTACGCTTCAGCTATGAAAAAGTAGAGTCGACTTGGAATTTTGCAAACAAGATCTGGAACGCATCCCGTTTTGCCTTGATGAACATGGGCGACATGAAGTTTGAGGATATTGACTTGAGCGGAGAGAAATCCGTTGCAGACAAGTGGATCCTGACTCGTTTGAATGAAACAATTGAAACAGTAACGAAGCTTGCTGACAAATATGAGTTCGGTGAAGTGGGTCGTGCCCTTTACAACTTCATCTGGGATGATTTCTGTGACTGGTATATCGAAATGGCGAAAATTCCATTGTACGGCGAAGATGAAGCGGCGAAAAAGACAACACGCTCTATTTTAGCTTACGTATTGGATAACACCATGCGACTATTGCACCCGTTTATGCCATTCATCACGGAGGAGATCTGGCAGCAGCTTCCTCACGAAGGCGAGTCCATCACGCTTGCAAATTGGCCGGTAGTTCGCGATGAGTTAACGGACAAGGAAGCCGCAGCAGATATGCGTTTACTAGTAGACATTATCCGCAGTGTACGTAACGTTCGCGCAGAAGTGAACACGCCAATGAGCAAACAGGTTAAATTGCTTGTAAAAGCGAAAACTTCTGAGATTGCTGATAAACTTGAGGGTAACCGTTCTTACCTAGAGCGTTTCTGTAACCCTAGCGAGCTATTGATTGGAACGGATGTTGCGTTAGATGGCGGCGAGAAGGCGATGACGGCAGTAGTGACTGGAGCGGAGTTGATTCTTCCTCTGCAAGGGCTGATTAATATTGACGAAGAAATCGCGCGTCTAAACAAGGAGCTTGCAAAGCTTGATAAGGAAGTAGAGCGCGTGCAGAAGAAGCTTTCCAACCAAGGCTTCATCGCGAAAGCACCTGCAAATGTTATTGAAGAAGAGAAAGCAAAAGAGAAAGATTATGTAGAAAAGCGTGACGCTGTTCAAGCTCGTATTGATGAGTTGAAAGGGTAAGTGCTTTTTGTGAGATAGATCCTGGGTGGATGTCCTTTTTTAGGGGGCGTCCGCTTGGGATTTTTTTTATTTGAGGTATTTGTCGGTGGGTTCAGAGGGATTAGCGGTTTTTTCGGGAGGGGATGTGTGTCGAAAAATGTGGAAAGGTCGAAGGTTGCGGGTAAGTGGTAGAACCTTGCCAGTTTAGGGTAGAAGGTTTTCGCCAAAACGGTAGAAGCTTCTCCGGGAAATGTAGAAGGTCAGCGGGGAAATGTAGAACCTCCAATCCCACAACCTCCCATCCAATTAAAAAACGCTCCGGCGCCCCTCATAGAGGTAGCCGAAGCGGTAATTTATCCAATATCCATCAATGAATCCTTCCAAATCTCTTTGGCACTTCCGATCATCGACTGAGTTCCAACAACAAAAATAAGAGTAGGCTCAAAAGTCCGCACTAACGCAACAGCCTCTGATAGCAAGCCGACTTCCATCGCCGCAGCATGATATTTCCGGGCAACCTCAAGTGCATCGGTAGGAAACATTTTATGCGAGTTATCCGGCGTCGTCACAACCAATATATCCGAAAACTCACTGCACACCTTGATGACTCCTACATAATCTTTATTCGAAGGTACCGCAATGATAGTAACGACCTTCTTGGAATCTACGAGTGGCAGGATTTCCTTTAAATATTCAGCTGAAACACGGTTAATGGAACCGTCCAACACAACAGTCGGGTGATCAGCAACCACCTCTAGTCTACCAGGCCATCTTAACTCCCGTAACGCTTCTTTCAATAAGTCGTTCGGAAATGCTCGTCCTATCACTGTTTCACAAGCCTGGATTGCAAGTGCCGCATTTTCCACTTGAAAGGATCCCAATAATGGGAGGGATAAATCAACATACCTCCCAAACATGGTCTGTAAAGTAAAAGTACTTCCACTCAAGCTAGTAGATACGTTTGAAAGCGTGTACTCCTCGCCAAAAAAAGCCGCTGACTCGTGAAGCAAATCACGCATCCTCTCCAACGCTTCCCTGGACTGTTTCCCAATCACAGCATAGTGCGTACACTCTTTCACTATTCCGACTTTATGCCTCACGATGTCTTCCAAAGAGTGCCCAAGGAACCCTAAATGTTCTTCCATGACCTTTGACACCACAGCCCAATTATTTTCTAATACATTTGTGTCATCATATGTTCCACCGCGGCCAATTTCAATAACATTGATATCGGTGCCTTCTGATTGAAAGTGAGCAAGAGCGACAGATAGCAAAATCCCCGTCGGTCCAAGGTAATGTTGGGGATTTTCAATGGAAGCTGTAATGGTATCAATGGTAGGTACATGCCGGTTTAAATAGGTTAGAAACGCTTCATCGGAGATTGCTTTTCCATTCACCCTAATGCGTTCATTATAATCAATCAGGTGGGGAGAGGTGAATAATCCAACTTTTAACCCCATCTTTTTGAGGATTGCTGCCATCATACGTGATGTGGAGCCTTTTCCTTTACTTCCGGTGACAAGAATTACTTTGTCACCGGAAGGGATAAGGTCAAGAGTGTGCAATAGTTCCCTCGTTAAGTGGGGCGCCCGTGTTAGTGCATCATTTTCCTCCCGTTGAAAGGGCTTTGCTTTAAGAAGGGAGGAGTAGATATAAGGAATTGCTTCCTTCATTGTTTGAAATGTCATGTAGGTTCCCCTCCATATCCAAGCTTTTGTAAGATAAATTCCAAGTACATTCTCACAATATTGATGTCACTTGTTAGACATAATGTTCGACAACCAACCACATCTTCTATTTCATTGAAAAGAAGACGCCCGTTTTCATCAAACAAAAAATCAATGCCAACGAGACCGAAATCAAACTGATGAATTATTTTATTTACGACAGTACGCTCCGCTTCATTCAATGTATATGCTTCTGCCTGACCACCTAATGTGAAGTTGGCTTTAAAGCTTTTTGAATTAGATCGAAGTACAGCTCCAACGATGTTCCGTCCTAACACATACACTCGTAAATCTTTACCAGGTGATCCTGCAAGAGGCTGAAGGATAATGGAACGAGCAGATAGCTGCGTATGGACTGCTTCCAACTGTTCAAGACCCTCCACCATAAATACATCCCCGCCGCCTCTGCCTGTCCGCGCTTTTACGATAAACGGGAATGGAAGTGGGAGGTTTCCTGTCAGGAGTTCCTCAGCTGAAGTGAAATACGTATCCAACATCGGTATCCCTTTACCTGCCAAGTATTGATGGGTTTTCGCCTTATCGTTACAAATAACGGAAACGTGGTGGGAGTTGAAGCAAGGGATGTTCATGCGTTCTAGCTGTTCATTAAAAAGTGGATCGATGTTTCTCATGATGACAAAGTCTGGTGGGGCGATTGTTTCTTCATCTAACATAATGACTAATTCATTAAGCTGAACTCCAAACGAAATTCGGGACTGAAGGATGAAATCTAACTCCATCTCCAGCTCTTTTGCCTCGTCCAAAAACCACTGAATAAAAGCTTGATTCTTTTTTGCGTGTTCTGCTTCGTATATAAGCCAGCCTTTCGTTCTCATTGCCTGGTCTCTTTCCACTTCTGTAAAATATGCGGAACAATATATGTCGCAACATTGATTCCTGTGCAATCAAAGATATTTTTGATATGAGCATTGGAGTTGATTTCACAGACAAGTGGAGAGCCGTCTTCAGCAAACAGGAGATCTACCCCAGCGAAGTCTGCACCAACAAGTTTTGCGCTTTTAATCGCGACTTCTTTTTCAATGTCTGTTGGTTCATACCTAAACATCCTACCCCCGTTACTCACGTTAGCCCTGAAATCAGTCTCCGAGACACGCATCATGGAGGCAACCACCTCATCTCCTACAACATTCAGGCGAATATCCTTGCCTTTGCTTGAAGAGATGAACTCTTGCATAAGGAATGGTCGGTTTCCTAACTCCTTCACTTTGATGAGGAGTTCATCAATTGTATGAATCAAATAAACCTGCATGCCAAATGAACCGTAAGCTTCCTTTAAGACAAGTGGAAAACCTAGGATTTCTGCAGCGTGGTAAAAGGGTTCTACATTCTCATGAGCGTGAAACACCATTGGGGCTAACAGTGTTTTGGGCATTGGTATCCCATGATCTGCTAGAGTCTGAAATGTGAGCGATTTGTTATCACAGATTTCAATGCAGGCGGCACTGTTATAAACGGGAATTCCCATCTTTTCCAGGTGGCGGGCAAGTAACACATCTTTATCAAGAAAAAAAACGAAATTTGGCAGCTCCTGATGGTTGTGAGCGCCTTCCAATATTGCCCGGCCGTCTGCTACAGTCGGAAACAGTTCATTATTTTTCAATAGCTTAGTTGAGATATGATGTTTTCTAGCTTCCTTATCAAACCAATCTGCTAGTTCGATAAATTTTTGCTGTGGGAGATTTCCGTTATAAATAATCCAGCAAACTAAATGTTTCATGTGTGATCCTCCATTGATGCGAGATAATGAATGATAGCCTCCAATGCTTTAAGAACCTTCTTAAAGTACAGAGATTTTGGGCCGCCTTCAAGCAGCCTCCAATTCAATTCCATTTGTAAACAAAAGATATTGCAGCTTTTTGAAACATCGGCAGATACAGTGTGTGGATAGCCTGCGGTAAAAATATTATCAATAAGTACATCATTGATGCCATGATCTATAAGCGTCTTTTGGATATGATCCACCATAGTTGGACCTTGACTGTGGGGAATGTTTTTCCCTCTACCAGTCCCAAGATCAATACTATAAGGTCTGGAAGGTGCCATAATATGAAAATCCAATAGAAAGTGAATCGAATGTTCCCGAACTATTCTTTTTATAAAATCACGATATGAGCTTTTTTGGTCATAGTTGGCATCATCTCTGAGATTTTTCGTTTTAAAGATAGCATGGCAGTTTAATTGTTCTTGAAGATGTATTACCATTGGCCCTGTCAGGAATTCTCCCTGTTTCTCTTTCCCATTTCGTATCTGTGTTACGCTGTGGGGGGCAGACAGGAGAATTGGTAGAACTCCTTTGATATAGTGAAAGCCTTGTTGATTGCTTTGAAAGCTCTCTTCTATGAATGTTTTTTCCCATAGGTTAAAATTCATGAGTCGTCCATCCTTTTGGTTAGTAACTCTGTTTTTTATTGGAGATGCTATAACGCACTCTTGAAAGCGTAACGTACATAGATAACGGAACGAAAAGCAGGAGTAAAAGAATCCGTGTCCATGTAGTTAAGATGGAAACAGATAATACGGTGAACATGACCGCGATGATCGGGACAAACTGGATGTTAAAGTTTTTCTTCAACAGGAATGCCATATCTCGTTCAACAACGATGACTTTGCCGATATTGTTTAACCCTAGGTGGGTCCTAATGGTTGAAGGCACCGCAACCGATATATTCATCAGACTGCTAGAAGACATGATGTTCGTTTCTTTAATTAAGTCTAAATCATTCATTTCCAGAACTTGCGCTTTAGCGGTTTTGTTGCGGTAGGATAAGATTACTGTATCCGCTTCTTCAATACCAAGCAATGTCATCGTGCTTTTCGTCAAGCGGATGATATTGCTTGTCTCATCAGAAGTATAAGGTCTAATTACCTTTAATGAAAGTTGTTTGTTCCCGATAAAAGCAGTGAGTAGTTTGTTGCCTAAGCGCTTTAATATTGGCGTTTTTCTAGATTCTTTATAATAATGATTAACAGGATACATAAAAGTATGATAATATCCTGCCTTTTTCAAAACTTTTTTCAATTGAAGTGATTCTTGATAACTAATGCGTTCCAGTACCTTTCCGTGACCGTATGTTTCTTTTAATATGGTTTGTTCAGCATCTGTCAGGCATAGTTCCTTGTTACTATCGTCCGTTCTTAGGCAAAGATTAGTCAAGACAGTTGGCGGTATGTAATCTGGGGGCTGTTCATAATCTAAAAACTGTCTTTGAATATAGTTCAGCTTGATCGTCTTATCGTCGTTAAGACCTGGCTGTTGAGCTAACTGCGAAAGATGAAAATCAAAAGATGCGCCGGTGTGAGGATTCATTAGTTCTACATAAGGTGATTCCGTTGCCTTTAATTTATTCAACATGTTTTCTGATACAATGATTCGGTTCAACTGAACATCAGCCGCGTTCTGTGTTTGAATTTGATGAACAGGATACCTTGCCGCCTTCTGAATAAGAATTGGGCCAGGAGGGGATGAACCAAACAGGCTTTTCTTGACTCCCGCACTTAAGGTGACCTCATTGGAATTTAGATTTTTCTTTGTTTCATAGACGATACATTTCCGGAAAGATCCTGTGATGGGATTTAATACAAATACATAATCGTGTTCCCTGAGCCCCCATTTTTTTTGCGTTTCTATCGTGAGTTCCAGGCGATTAAAAGGAGTTATCATGCTTACCTTAAAGGCATCCGATACAGAAGCTGTCGTCCAAGGTTTTTGGTTATGCTCAATTTGAGTTGGTAACACTTTTAATATGGAAAGAAGAACCGGTAGGAACGATGCAGCATCCTTGTTATGGATGAAGAACTTCACTGAGGGCTTATTTTCTTTCAGGCAATAATCCTCTTCCATAGTGATGGCGTTTGGAACAGTTGTCCCTATATATTTTTCTGTTATATAGTTTATGAGGGGATGAAAGTGATCATTGTACATATATTCATACCCATTGTTTTCGTGCTCTTCTATGCCTATCAACCCACGGATATTGTATTGGGCGATATATCGTTCTATTCTGGTTTCTACTTTTGGAGTGAATCTCTTTACTATCATTAAGTGACATAGGCTGATTTCTTGCAAGGTGATGCCTAGAGCCAGCAGGTTGATGTCTGTAGAAGGGATCACCATTAAGATGGGGGAACTACCTTTGTATCGCTTTATTTGTCCGAACGGCGAGAAAATTTTTCGTTTAACCAGCATACTTTTATTTTTTGAGAAATCTGTCCGTATGTTTTCCGGTATGGAGAAGGCATTTGGCAGTTTGTTAATCATAGCTCCACCTCTAGTTATTAATACTTTTCATTTTAACCTAACAGATAAGCAAAAAGGAGATTAATATGTTTTGTTCATTTAAAGATTTGCAAGAGCAAGTGAATTTTACGTTAAAAAATGAAATAAACCTCGGATTGGACAGGATTGTCCAGTTTTTAGAGAAAGTCGGTAATCCGCAAAATCAATTACAGGTCGTACATATCGGTGGTACAAACGGGAAAGGCTCCACATTGCGTTTTTTAGAGGGTGTATTAAAAGAAGCGGGATTAAAGGTAGGGGTGTTCCATTCACCAGCTTATCAATTTATCAATGATCAACTCTCTGTCAATGGAACATACATAACAGATGAAGAAATGATAGAAATTATTCAGTTGTTTACTAAACATGGGTTAGATGAAGCTGGGTTAACTGAATTCGAACTGCAAACGGCCATGGCTTTTTATTATTTTGCCACGCTCCAAAAGGTGGACATCGCGTTGATTGAGGTAGGACTCGGGGGGAGAGAGGATTCCACGAATGTGATGACACCATTGCTTAGCATCATCACTAACGTTGGACATGATCATATAGGATTCCTTGGATCGTCGGTTGAAGAAATTGCCTATCATAAAGCAGGTATCATCAAAAACGGGGTTCCAATCATTTCCGGGGAACAAAAGTCTGCTGCAAAAGAAGTAATTCAAAAAGAGGCTTTAATAAAAGAAAGTCCTGTCTATTTTATCGATGAAGATTTCTCCTATCGTTTGGAAGAAAGAGGGAGACTCTCTTTTCGATTTGCAACGAAAAATGTGGAGGAATTAGAGTTATCCCTGTATGGAGAGCATCAGGCCGCCAACGCTTCATTGGCCATCATGGCTTATTTCCTATTAATAGAAAAGTGGGAATGGGAATACGATGAGAGTGTGTTAAAAGCTGGGCTATTGAAAGCCGTACACCCTGGAAGATTTGAGATCCTCCAAAAAGAACCTCCCATTATTCTCGATGGTGCCCATAATGAAGAGGCTATGGACGCGTTAGTGGACTCTATAGATAGGAAGTTTTCTAATAAGAAGATAGTAGTACTGTTCAGTGCCCTGAAAGATAAACCCATTGAAATGATGGTAGGAAAGTTGGAAACTATCGCGGATGAGATAATTTTCACTTCCTTTGATTTTCCAAGGGCGGCTCGAGCAGAAGATATATGTAAAGTGAGCGAACTTGCCAAAAAAGAGTTTGAAGAGGATTGGAGAATTGCGTTACAGCTTGCTATATCAAGGGTTGGGAACGATTCTGTGTTGCTGATTACCGGTTCCTTATATTTTATCTCCGAAATTAGGACTAAACTCACACAAGGTAGGGAAAAGAAATAAGGGATAATTATCCTATTTTTGTTGTGACAAATGTTAGAAAATTTGATAATATTTAATTATTGTGAAAGTGTGTCGAAAAAAGGATAGAGAAGGGAGGGGTTAGTTTGGTGGTTCAAGCAGTTAGTCGCCAAAAAGAAGTGGTAATCTGGACAAGCTTCGTTGTCATGGTTCCCGTCTTTTTATGGCTCGGATATCAGCTTTCTCCTGTTGTGTTAGAAGATTTGCCTATGTGGCACATTATTGGATTTCTGGCGTTGGCTATCATACTCGCCCTAATCCCAATCGTCGTCGGAGAGGTACCTTTGTTTCTGGCACAGGGTGTTTCCTTGGCAGCCCTCTTATCCTTCGGTATATTCATTGAAATGATTGTGACCCTAGTATCCGTTTTAGCATTGATGGCTTATATGCGCTTGAATAGGGAAAATAGACTCAGAATTCCTATCAATATGCTTATGTTTTCAAGCATTTCCTTAATTGCTGGGTTCGTATTTTATTTATTTGGGGGAACCCCTGGAGATACAAGACTATTGAACATTGGTGTCATCACGCCGATCCTTGCGCATGAACTAGTCTATTTTACGCTTAATACAGTGGCACTATATTTTATACAAGTACAAATATATGAACGTAAAAGCAAATTCATCACACCTGATACCAAATGGGATGCGGTTACTAGCATCATGGTCTTGCCGGTAGGCTTGATCCTATACATACTATATGAACAAGTTGGTCCGATAGCACTTCTATACGTAGGATTGCCTTTTGTCATCCTTACACTGATTCTTCAACTCTATCATTCTAGCCAAAAGGTAAATGTTCACTTACAGCAAGCAGCGGATGTGGGACATCAGTTGACAGAAAGACTTGATACACAAGGCGTTCTGGATGTCTTCCTAGATAAAATATCGACGCTCTTTAAGGTGGATTATGCTGCCATCATTGACGTAAATGGAGAAAAAATCATGAAAGTCCTTCGCGTCATGGACAAGCAGAACAGTGTGGAGGCAAATGCTATTTTGCATACGGATGATGAAGAGCTTCTGGCATATATGCTGAAACGTGGAAAAAGCTTATGCTATCTCACTAAAAAAGAATGGAAGCATATGTCCAAAACGCATCTTCCAGCAAATGTTGAGAGTCTTATGTGTGTTCCGGTTATCCGAAATCACAAGATTGAAGGGCTTGTATTGCTAGCAAGCACTTCCAAACGGACTTATGATAAATCTCAATTGATGATTGTTGATATCCTTTGCTCATACTTTGGAGTGGCAATGGAAAAAGCTCGCCACTATCAAGAGACCAAACAGAAAAGTGAACGCTGCGCATTAACCAAACTATACAACTATCGTTTTTTTGAAAGTGTCCTGGATAAAGAGTTTGATAAATTAAACAAAGGACATTCCAAATCTCTGTCCCTCATGATGTTGGATCTGGATCACTTTAAGAAAATTAATGATGTGTATGGACATCAGAGCGGCAATGAGATTCTCATGCAGGTTGCTGAAAGGCTTACCGTCCTAGTTGGTAGTAAAGGGACAGTTGCTCGTTATGGGGGAGAAGAGTTCGTAATCTTACTCCCTGATATGGAACGTGGTCAATGCTTTGAACTTGCCGAACGCATCAGGGTGAACCTTGCGACAAGATCCTTTGCTCTGAAACAGCATATCCGCGAAACAAAGGGAGCTCAAATGGTAAAAGTAACCGCAAGCATCGGGTTTGCCACAGCACCAGATGATGCCGAGGACACACTTGACTTGATCCGTCACGCAGACAGAGCCATGTATGTCGGTGCGAAAAAGGCTGGACGGAATAAAGTTGCGGAATATCGGAAAACTTCATAAATAAAAAACTCTCGCAGATTTACTGGCGAGAGTTTTTTATTTAGTTACTCCAATTCCATAAGGCAACTTCGTCCACTTGAATGGCTCCGATCCACTTTTCGCTTTTTAAGGCGAGAACTTCTTTGGTTGGCCCAGTTATCACCACCCCATGATGGGATATGTCATTTTTTTCGAGATAGCGGACCACTTCGTTCAACTTTATATCATTATGCATCACTTGAAGTTGGTTGAATTCCTTTTGGTAATCTTTCAGGAAGTGAAGCGTCTTTAAAAACTGTTCATGGAGCATGTCTGCGTCGCCTATTGTATAAGCAGGTGCAGACCTGCCTTCAGTGATGGTCGATCCGAACAGTGAACGTTCCTCTGTTCTAGAAGTAAGGGTCCAATCATCAGTGTGAAAGATAGGATAATTTGGGAAACCTATGTTAGATATGGAATGATATTCATCCACTTCACCAGCTACATCCACTGGAAACCAAATTAATTCAAGATCTTTCCCTTTAAATTGCTGAAAAACTTTTTCCGTTGACATTAGCTCATTAAAGGTAATAAAGGCGGTAGCAACTGTTCCTTCAGGAAGCATTTCAAGCCTTTCCCACTCTGGAGTAGAATCAAATTTATATTCTGATAATAGGGAAGGGTGCTGAAATTCTGTTAGAGTATCTTCATCGGTTCCATAATACCTTTTCTCAACTGACCCCATTTTAGAAAACAGGAAATCAACATTCATTTCTCCAACAGTATAGAATTCTTTCCCAACCTGCTTTCTTAACTCCTTATCTACTCCCATTTTAAAGAAAGTTCCTACTTCCGTATCAGCCCCATACTTATCCGCAAAAGGGTCTGTTATTAATTGAGAGAAGTTTATGATATCAGCCAACTTCTGAGATCGTGTATAGTCTTCTGATAAGCCCTTAGAAAAGCCATGGTAGTAAATGGTTGTTATGAATGAGGAGGCCATCATTATTAAGAGGAGAATGGGTATGGCGGTCAATGCCGTCCCTATCCGCGCCTTCCACTTGCTTGCCCGCAATATTTTTCGTTGCTTCGTTTTTTCCAAAGTGGGCTTCATCCATTGTTTTTCCTGGGCACTCATTTCTTTTTCAAACTCCATTTTTTCTTCGGGCGTCATTTCGCCTTTATCATAACGTTCCAATCTATCCTTAAAGTCATCATTCATTTATGTCGTTCTCCTTTCCTTGAATGGTTCTTACTTTTTGGCGAGCGCGGTAGAGCAGGACCTTAAAGTACGTATCCGTTACGCCCATCGCTTCAGCTGCTTCCTTATAGGTGAAACTGTGATAATCATAGAGAAGGATCGCCTGCGCCTGTTGCTCATTCAACGAGTTAATGGCGTCCATCACCTCGGCAACCTCTGACTTCAAGAGGACTTCATGTTCCGTTCCTTTCCCCTTACTAAAAAGGCGTTGAAAAAAGCCTTGTTCCTTCACGATGGTTCGCTTGTGTTTCCTGTAGTGGTCAATAAACGCATTATGAGCAATTCGGAACAACCAAGGCTTCACTTCCTCACCCCGGTAATTTTCCAAAAATAAATAAGCTCGCAAAAAAGTCTCCTGTACAAGATCTTCCGCAAGGTGATGCTCCCTGCACAAAGAAAGGAGGTACCGGAATATATCCTGCATATGCTCTTCATAAATATCATCAATGGACTGTTTCATCTGGCCCCCCTTTCACAACACTAACGTTCAAGATTCAAAAATGTTTCAAGGATATGTAAAATTTTTAAAATAAAGGTTAGAAAAATGCTCCCCTGTTGACTGAAGTGCAAGGTGTGAGACTCCAGCGGGGGAGTAACGGTTGGTTGAGACCCCGCAACGAAGTGAGGAGGCTCAAGCACCGCCCCTAGGAAAGCGAACACCTGGAATGAAAGGAAACAGGGTGTTAGTGTAATATCTAAAATAAGATAAACAATTTTTTCAATAAAATGTTTTATCTTGTAATCTACTATTTCAAATTACCTGGCTTTATTATACAATTACAATAGTCTACTTACTTCTACAAAATACGTAAAAATACACAGAAAGCGGTGACGAGTTGGGGGACTATCTATTTGCCGGTCTGGCACTTCTATTACTGTTGGCACTATTCTTTTTATTTCCAATGAAATTTTCTAAAATAGGAAAATGGGCCATTCCCACTATCGCATTTGTGGTCAGCGTGTTAGGAATATACATATTTGAACTTCTCACTCTATGGCATAGCATACTATCAATGACTCTTCTTCTGTTGCTTACCGCTATTCTTCTTCAAAGATTGCCATTATTCATATCTACAACAGACAAACAACACACAATGGATCACAAAAATAGCATAACTAGCCGGTCGACGAAAGACTACTAGAAAACTCTTGATGGAATATATTAAAACAGATTAGGTGATTGTTTGGAGGGAAAGGGATGCAAAGTATTAAACTCTTGGTTGCTTTGCTAGTTTGTACTTTATTTATATTTGGTTTTTCTCAAGTGGGAACCTTGATCACCAATCAGTGGTTGCCGCACACCAATTCATTTTCTGAAGCGACGCTTATTGCAAATGCAGAAGTGAGCAATACGTCAAAAACAGATGCATTGGAAAAGGTGGAGGCTGCTAAAAATAGTTGGTTAACTAATGGAACGATTTATTTAGAATGGGCGGGAGATCTTCAACCCCTTCCAAAAGAAGTATTCACCTTTTACATTCCCGAATCTGTAGAACTTGCAGAGGATGGCTCTCATAATCCGTTGAAGGTAGAACTTCCAAATGGAACATTGCTGGAACAGATTGAACTACTCTCTCAAACTTCCGATATATTTTCTGCTATGGATACAGAGAAACTGAAAAAGGATTTAGAAGTTGTAGCCTCTCACCTCAAAGAAGGGGACCATACTTTTTCATTTTCAAACTATCTAGTGGATGATGAAGTGATGGAACAGACAAATCTTCAAATCACATTGAATATAGCAGGCCAAGCGGCTATGACAGAGCTAAAAGAGGCACTGGATGGAAAGGAAATTAAACTTCGAGGAAATGAAGGGTTCTCAGTGGAGACTTGGCTAGAGAATGAAGAGCTTACTCTATCTGATGAGGCTGCGAGCATGTTTGCTTCCATGCTATTTGAATTAATCGCACCTACCAACTTTGACGTAGTAGAGCGACATATTTCAAAAGAACTTCCTTCTTGGGCATCTAAAGGCTATGAAGCTCGTTATCAAAAAGAAAAGATGGATTTTGCTTTTACTAACCCAAATACGAGTGAATATACCATTTCTATGTCTGTCAATGGCGCATCCCTTACAGGGGAACTAAAGGGCGGGCCACTTCCATACACCTATGAAGTGGAGCAAGTGGAAATGCAGACTCTTTCACCTAAAACTGTAGTCCAGTATTCGGCTTCTATTCCAGGATCCGGAACGCGTGTAAAAGAGTCCGGCAAAAATGGTGCATATGTTCAGCTCGTTCGAACGGCAACGGATGCTTCAGGGCAAATTACAGAAACCATCGTTTACAGTGAAGACTTCTACGCCCCAATCCAACGCGTAGAATTACATGCATTGACCAAACCGGTCGTTACAACAGATCCAACCAATCCGAATACAATCGGAAATAATACCGGGACGAATACAAATAACAATAACTGGCCGAACACAAACATTGGCAACACAAATAATAATACCAACACAAACACAAACACATCGGGTACCAATAACAATACAACCGGAAACCAAAATACGAACACGGGTGGCACGAACAATACTAACAACACAGGTTCAGGGAACGGGAATGCAAACGATGATGAAAACGACGACCCGGGAACTGGCAATGGCTATATCGGTAAATAAGTAACGCAAAAGGATGAATCCAATGGTACAAATCAGAAAAAGACTGGGTGACCTGCTAGTTGATGCCGGGATCATCACAGAAAGTCAATTGCAGAGCGCATTAAAAGAAAAATCACGTGAACAGAAAATTGGAGATGTCCTGCTTCAAAAAGGATATATCACAGAACAGCAGCTGATTGAGGTGTTAGAATTCCAATTAGGAATACCGCATGTCAGCTTATACCGTTATCCGCTAGATGAAAAATTGATTCATTTGATCTCCAAGGATTTTGCAAAGAGAAACCTGATTATTCCGTTAAAAAAAGAACAGGATAAACTATTTGTCGCAATGGCAGATCCAATGGACTTCTTCGCCATGGATGACCTGCGTTTATCCACAGGGTTTGAAGTAGAGCCGGTCATTGCAACCAAGGATGATATACTGCGATCCATCAATAAATATTATGAAACAACTGACTCCATGGACGAACTTTTGGATGGATTTGAACCAAATGTGGAAATGAAGATGCAGGAAGAGAGTATCACAGAAGATGACTCTCCAATCGTACGAATCGTGAATCAACTCCTTCAAAATGCAGTTCAACAAAGGGCCAGTGACATTCATATTGATCCTCATGAAACGAAAGTGGTCGTTCGCTACCGTATTGATGGCGTACTTCGGACCGAGAGGACACTACCGAAACATACTCAGAACGTACTGATAGCAAGAATAAAAATACTTGGAAAAATGGATATTACAGAGCACCGCGTACCGCAGGACGGAAGAATCAAAACGAATATTGATTTTCACCCTGTAGATGTCCGTGTATCCACATTGCCTACCGTTTTCGGGGAGAAAATTGTAATGCGTATCCTTGATATGAGCAGCGCACTGAACGATATATCTCAGCTTGGGTTCAATAAAAAGAACAACGAACGCTTTATGGATTTGATCCATCGACCGACTGGAATCATTCTAATTACCGGTCCAACAGGTTCCGGAAAATCCTCGACGCTTTATGCAGCATTGAATCACTTAAACAGTGAAGAAATCAACATCATTACCGTGGAAGATCCAGTAGAATACCAGCTTGAAGGAATCAATCAAATTCAAGTGAATACGAATGTCGGCATGACCTTTGCAAAGGGGCTCCGTGCTATTCTTCGTCAAGATCCGAATGTAATCATGGTAGGGGAGATTCGTGACAGAGAAACAGCAGAAGTGGCCATTCGTGCTTCCTTAACAGGTCATCTGGTACTGAGCACCCTTCATACCAATGATTCTATCAGTACCATCACTAGATTGATTGATATGAAGGTAGAGCCTTTCCTTGTGGCGTCATCCATCAATGGAGTGCTTGCCCAGCGTTTGGTAAGAAAAGTATGCCGTGATTGTGCCAAAATGGAAGAACCGACAGCAAGGGAGATAGAGATCTTTGCCAAACGTGGGTTAACCGTCGAAAAGGTACCGCGCGGAAAAGGTTGTGGAACCTGTAATATGACAGGTTACAAGGGGCGTCTTGCCATCCATGAGCTTTTAGTCATCAATGACAAAATGAAAAAAATGATTATGAACAATGAATCCGTCTCCAATATTCGTGAATTAGCATATGAACAAGACACCGTGTTCTTGATAGATGATGGGTTGGAAAAAGTAAAAATGGGACTAACGACAACAGAGGAAATCTTACGTGTCGCTTTATCAGAGTAGGTGAATAACATTGATTGAAAAAATAAATAGTTGGCTTCATGCCGCATATGAATTCAAAGCATCAGACATTCATCTATCTGTTGGAGTGCCGCCTGTCTTTCGTATTAACGGGGAGCTAAGGCGACATGGAGAAGACACCCTGACTCCTGAAGACACGGAAACATTGGCAAAGCAAATGATTCCAGAATTTATGTGGGAACGCTTTGTAGAAAGAGGAGATTTGGACTTTTCCTACAGTGTTCCGGGGATTTCAAGGTTTCGTGTGAATGCATACAGACAACGAAACTCTGTAGCGATAGCGATACGAATCATCCCAACAAGGATTCCGTCATTGGAAGAACTGCAGCTTCCTTCCATTCTCCAATCTTTGATGGACAAGCCTCAAGGATTGATTCTCGTAACAGGACCTACAGGAAGTGGAAAATCGACGACTCTAGCATCGATGATCGATTTTATGAATAGATCGCAGAAAAAACATATCATTACACTGGAAGATCCGATTGAATATTTGCATCGCCATAATCAATGTATGATCGACCAGCGTGAAGTCGGCATTGATACCGGAAGCTTTGCATCAGGTTTACGCGCTTCTTTGCGCCAAGATCCAGATATCATTATGGTTGGGGAGTTGCGTGACTTAGAAACGATACAAACAGCGATAACGGCAGCAGAAACAGGACATCTTGTTTTAGGTACTTTACATACGACAAATGCACCATCCACCATTGACCGTATTATTGATGTATTTCCTGGGCCACAGCAGGCGCAAATTCGCATTCAACTTGCGTCCGTATTGGTTTCTATCGTTTCTCAACGTCTGTTTCCAACCATAGATCGACAGGGAAGGAAGGTGGCCACTGAGATTTTAGTCAATACACCGGCAGTGGCTAATCTTATCCGGAACGAAAAAATTCATCAAATCCAAAATGTGATGCAGACAAGCAAGGCGCAAGGGATGCACACACTTGATATGAGCATCAAAAGGCTCATCCAACAAGGCGACATAAGCAGATTGTCAGCCGAAAGCTTCTTACAGGAGTCGATGCATCATGCCTAGGTTCACCTATACCGGCAGAAATACAGCCGGCAAGCAAACAGGAAGCATCACAAGCAGCTCACGCCGTGAAGCAATTGTGAAGTTAAAAGAAAAAGGGATTCGAGTCATGAATCTAGAGGAAGTTCCCGAATCGATTTTTACAAAAGAAATTATCATTGGGAATCCAGTCAAGCTTCGTGACTTTGTCATCTTCCTGCGCCAATTTTCCACCCTGATCCGTGCGGGGATATCAGTGGTAGAGGCGACAAATGTTCTGGCACAACAAACTTCCAGTAAGGCGTTGAAGCGGGTATTGTTTGATGTGGAAGAAGAGATGAAACAAGGGAATCCGCTATCAGAGGCGGCAGCCAAGCATCCAAAGGTATTTTCCACTATGTTCATCAATATGATCAAAGCTGGTGAAGCAAGCGGTGCCTTGGATGATACGTTAGATCGCCTAGCAACACAGTTTGAAAAGCAGAACGAGACAAGGCAAAAAATCGTGTCAGCATTAACCTATCCGCTTGTACTCGGTGTTATCGCCATTGGGGTCGTTATCTTTTTACTTGTAGGCGTTGTACCAACGTTCGTGGCGATGTTTAGTGATTTTGGAGCAGACCTGCCATTAATTACGAGATTTGTCCTTGGGGCGAGCGAATGGATGCAGAGCTTTTGGTGGTTGTTTCTTCTAATCGTGTTAGCTGCTGTAGTGGGCTTGAGCGCAATGAATAAACAGAAGCAGACCAAATACTATATAGACTATGCTTTACTGCGAATTCCTATCTTCGGACCGCTTTTACAAAAGGCGGTAATTGCCAGGTTAACAAGGACACTCAGTTCTTTATTTTCTAGTTCGGTGCCTATTCTGCAGGCAATATCCATTGTGGAGAAGATTGTCGAGAACGAGGTCATTGCTCGAGTGCTAGCTGCTAGTAAAATAGAACTAGAAAAAGGGGAGTCTCTCACAGGTCCCATGAAAGAACACTGGGCGTTCCCACCGCTTGTCACGCAGATGATTACTATTGGAGAAAGCACAGGATCACTGGATTCGATGCTTGAGAAAATCGCCGAGTTCTATGAAAAAGAAGTAGACTATGCAACCGATAGATTGAAGAGTTTGATAGAGCCATTAATGATTGTCGTGCTCGCTGTCATAGTCGGGACTATAGTCACATCCATTCTAGTTCCAATGTTCGATATTTTTAACCATATTCAGATGTAGAAACGTGTAAAATCATATTGAAATTTGAAAGATAGTATAATAGAATTATAGTAGATTCGAATACTACATATTTCCAGTTAGGGAGGAAAATTACGATGTTACAAAAATGTAGAAAAATGCTTAAAAATGAAAAAGGTCTTACGTTGATCGAGCTTCTTGCTGTTGTTGTTATTTTGGGGATTATTGCTGCGATTGCTATACCGAGTATTGGGAATATAATTGAAAAAAGCCGTAATGAAGCACACTCTGCAACAGCTTTACAAGTGATGAGTGGAGCAAGATTAGCTATTGCTAATGGCGATATTCAACCATCAGCCAATACAACTGATAAAGAGCATGCACTTGATACATTTGCTACGTATGTAGAAAAAATTGACTCTAAATATACTGCGGTAAAAGTAATAACTACTAATGGGAAAGTTACAGGTGCATCATTGACATATGACGGTTCAGCAAAAGTTTTTGATGAGAACGGTGAAATTGTTCCACCTGCAGGAGGTTAATCTCATTCAATCAATTTTATTTATTTTCGCCCTCCTCCTAGGCTCCTTCTACAACGTAGTCGGCCTACGGATTCCAAAGGGTGAGTCAATAGTCACACCAAGATCACATTGTACGAATTGCAAGACCACATTGACGGGGCTAGATTTAGTTCCCGTCCTTTCATATGTATTTCTTAAAGGGAGATGTCGGCACTGTCAAAAGTCCGTGTCTCCTATTTATCCATTATTCGAGCTTTTGACAGCTGTGCTTTTTGTCCTAGCTCCGCTTATGATGGGATGGACGTATGAACTGATTGTCGCATGGACCTTCATTTCCATGTTGATTATTATTGTTATATCAGACTTGCATTTTATGATTATCCCAAACAGGATCTTACTTTTCTTCTTTGGACTTTTTATCTTGGAACGATTTTTCATTCCTTACCAAACGATACCCGAGCATCTCATTGGAATGGCAGTTGGGTTCTTAATTCCCTTTTTGGTTGCCATCATCTCCAAAGGGGGCATGGGTGGAGGGGATGTCAAACTCTTTGCTGTATTAGGGTTTGTTTTAGGATGGGAAATAGTTATTCTCACATTCTTTCTTTCTTCACTAATCGGCATGATTGCTGCACTTATAGGGATGCTGTTTGGAAAAGTCAAAAGGGGTGTCCCATTTCCTTTTGGGCCTTCTATCGCACTCGCTGCACTTATCACGTATTTTAAAGGGGAACAAATACTGCGTTGGTATTTTACTTTACTCTTCTAGTAAAACATCTTACATAAGGAGCTTTCTGGATGGAATTTTCGTTTCTGCAACCAAAGCAAAACAACTTCATAAATATTATTATCCGTGACCATGTCATTCGAATGGTAGAGTTGAAGAGTTTGGATCCTCTCACCGTTAAACGCACAAATGAGCGTTTTTTGCCGCCAAATATTATCCGCGATGGAAAAATTGTCGACGAAAATATTTTTCGGCTGATTTTAGAAGAATGTGTAGAAGACTGGGGGCTTAAACGGAAGCATGTCCGCTTTGTCGTTCCAGATCAATACGTTGTCACACGTAAACTGACCATCCCGTCTAATATTATGGACGATGAGATTGTTGGTCACTTGTATTTGGAGTTAGGTTCCACCATTCACTTGCCTTTTGAAGATCCGGTATTTGATGTGCATGTGCTTCATCGTTCGGAAAAGACGGAGCTTGTCCTTTTTGCTTCACCAGAAGAAGTGGTGACTCAGATGTCCAACTTACTTGAAGAAAGTAAATTAAAACCAGCAGCAGCAGATGTTTCAGCCCTTTGTTTGTACCGCCTTTATTATGAATTTGGTCAGCGAAACGAACAGGATCACTTGTTGGTTGTTCATTTTGACGTAAGTTGCATTACTCTAAGCATTTTCGTGAACCATGTTCCTGTTTTTATGCGCACTGTTACCTTCCCTCAGGACATGAAAGTGTGGGAGGTATCGGTTACCAATACGCAACTGGAATGGGCAGGCGATATCGTGCAATTTAATGTATTTTTAGAGGATTTCATCGTGGAAGTGGAGAGAATCATGAACTTTTTCCGCTACTCCTTAAATCAAGGAAATGAGGAAATCAATAGAATTCTCCTTCATGGCGATCATCCGAACTTCCCGTTAATATTGTCAAAGCTCCGAGAAAAGATTTCTGTAAAAGTAGATACGTTTGAGCAGGATGTTTATACACAAGACCAAGAGACGGTTGACCCGAAATACTACTATTCCTTAGGGTTGGCATTAAAAGAGGTGCAATGATGCTAGTTGATATCGACTTATTACCAAAGAGAAAATCACGAAATATCACCACACCTCTTGTGTACGGCATTTGCGCCTTCTTCCTATTGTTTGTGGCAATCATTCTTTTTACTTTTTCTAATATGGTGAATAATGATGTGGAAACGGCTGAACAGGATCTCGAGATGGTGCAGCAATTAAGGATTGCAAAAGAAGAGGCGATGAACCGCCCGCAAAATTCTTCTTCCGCACAGCGTCTAGAAGATACAGTAGCTTGGGCAGAAGAGTATCCTCTTGAAATGGTTCCAGTCATGCAGGACTTGATCAGGTTGCTACCAGAACGTGGATTCATCCAAAGCTTTTCTTATGATGAAACAGGACTATTAAATCTTTCCGTTCAGTTTGACGAGTCAAGAGATGCAGCATATTTTCTTTATCATTTAAATGAGTCTCCTCAATATCACTCGATTGATCTTTCCTCTATCTCTACTGTTGAAATAGGAGATGAAGAAGCAGTGAATGTACTGCCTAGATATGTTGGTCAATTTACCCTTGGGTTTGATAGAACTGCATTTCAAGCAATGGATGAATTAGAAGAGGAAGGAACAGAGGATGGCACGGAAAATGATACTGAAACGGACGAGGACGGAGGCGAAGAACTATGATGATTGAACTGGAGCGCAAACATTATGTTCTTCTTAGTTCCTGTGTTCTCCTTATTGTATTAGGTATTGCAGGCTTCTATTATTTATCCTATGCACCAAAGGAAGTACGAGCAGAACAACTTCAACAGGAAAAAGCAATTGAAGAACAGCTTATTCAAGTGCTGGAACAACAAGAAGTAACCGCACAGGCAAATGGAAATACAACAGTTGAACTGCAACGAAAAATTCCTGTTACTCCTTTTCTGGAACAACTCATTTTGGAATTGGAAAAAGCAGAAGTGCTATCTGATAGCACCATTGTAAATATGTCTTTTGGGGAAGAGGAATTTGTCCCAGCCACCACTACTTTGGAAGAATATGAAACGATGCATGATGAAGAGGACGAGACTGTAGAAGAAGAGGCATATCTTCCGGAAGGGTTGAAAAAAGTGACGGTCAACCTGTCCGTTGAATCGGAAGTATACGAAGATTTGTCCACCTTTCTTAGTTCATTAGAAAGTTTAACTAGAATTACTCAGATTGAATCGGTTAGTTTCACTGGTCAGCCTGAAGTCACTTCAACAGATCAGGAACTGCAACCATTAACTTATTCAGTTACACTTTCAGCTTTTTATCACCCTGAGTTGGATGATTTAATCGAGGAACTTCCTCCTTTATCCGTGCCTGAACCTGCTAACCGAGTTAATCCATTTATCGACAATGATTAAATTATTTCTGTGGAAATGGTCGAAATAGTAAGTCCGTCAAAGAAAGTGTCGGAAAAGAATTAGGACAAGACGACAAAAGTCTTGTTCTTTTTTTTATGGCCTATGATAGGATGAAACAAATCTGACCAAGACAAAAATTGTCAAATGTACACGGAGGTGGGAAAAGTGGACAATCACCAGGTGAAAATAAAAATTAATGGGAAAGAAAATTCGTACGGCTACGGTAAAAAGAAAAAAAAGCACATTAAGGAGAAAATACAGACACAGCAAAAGGATGTTCCGGTAAGAGATGATTTCCCGGAAGAGGAAAAGCCAATCATCATTGTAGATGAAACTGCAGCAGCAGCGGAGAAAAAAGAGGAAGAATTTGAGTGGGTCCTTCCAGAAGAAACACCAGAGAAACCAAAAAATAACAGTGAAGATTCTTCAACTAAGCCCTCTTATATTGAAGATCTCCGCCAGCTGAACAAGGAAAAAGGAAAAGGATCGAAAGTGCGGCCAGCCCCGTTTGGAAAAAAGAAAAAATTAGCCCCTCCATCTTTCTCCAAACAGTTATTGGTTTCCATTGGAATGGCAATCGGAATTGGAACCTGTCTCGGTTTTCTCATTTTAGGAGTCATGAACATGTCAGATTCACCTGTTAATCCTTCCGTGCCTACAGCTGCCCCGGCTCCAACAGGGTCAAATGAACAAACAGACACTCCAGCAGCTGTAAATGGGGATGGCAGTGCTACCATTGCTGCTCAAAATATTTCCGTTCTCCAGGCTGGTGCTTTTTCCACACAGGATGGTGCACAGGCAGAAATGGACAAACTGAAAGCTGCTGGTTTACCTGCAGTTGCTGTCGGATCTGAACCAACCTTTGTCTTGATGGCGGTAGGACATAGTGTGGATGGGATGAAACAGATTGCAACAGGAGTTAAAGATAAGGGCTTTGAACCTTTTGCGAAAGAAATATCCTTATCAGAAAAAACACTAGACTCCCTTACGCAACAAGATACGCAAGTACTGCAAGAGGGACAAGTGTTGTACAATCAGTTAACGGTGGCGACAGCTCTTTTATTACAAGGCAGCTCTCTAGACAGCTCAACAGCAGAAGGTTTAAATGCAACCTATGAAAAAGTGACAGCCATTAAAGATGCCGAACTCTCAGAAATAACAAAAGGATGGAAAGCATCCCTTGACGGCGCCTACCAGGACCTAAAATCCTACCAAGATTCTAAAAATGCCCAAACCCTATGGAACGCCCAACAAAAACTCTTAGATGCCACAGCATTCCTATACTAAACGCTAGATGGATCAAAAGCCTCAAAAACAAATTTTGAGGCTTTTTTTCTGGTCAAAAAAGAATCTTTATAAAATGCCATAAGAAATTTGTTCCACCGACTTTCTTTGTGTTAGGATTAACCTGTATCTCTCGAATTTCTAACTATTTGCGGAAGGTGATAAAACATGAAACCTCTTATTTTAGCCTCAGGATCCCCCAGAAGAAAGGAACTTCTCCAACAAGTACATCTCCCATTCACAGTGAAGGTAAGCAACATCGAAGAAACCTTCGATCCAGAATTAACACCAGAAGAAATCGCCACTACTCTTGCCTATCAAAAAGCCCAAAGTGTTTTTCAAGAAAATCAAGAAGCCGTTGTGATCGGCTCTGATACAATTGTTGTCCTTGGTGATAAGGTGCTTGGAAAACCGGAAAGTGAAGATGAAGCAAGAGCTACTTTAAGAACATTAAGTGGAAACACACACCATGTCATCAGTGGAGTGGCTATCCTCAGTAAGGAAAAAGAAGTAACCTTTTATGAAAAGACATCTGTTACGTTTTGGGAACTGACGGATGAGGATATTAATTTCTACATTCAATCAGGAGAACCGATGGATAAGGCAGGTTCTTATGGTATTCAAGAAGTAGGAGCTCTTTTTGTAAAAGAAATTAAAGGAGATTACTTTTCTATTGTGGGGCTTCCGCTTTCAAGAACGGTTCGTGAATTGAAAAGTTTTCGATAAAATGACCTTTGTATGACCCTCCATCTATTTAAGGAGGAAAATGAATTGGAATCCACTAAATCCACAGCACTGATGATTAAAGATTACCCTGAAGATCAACGGCCGAGAGAGAGAATGATCCAGGATGGCCCAAAAAGTCTGTCCAATCACGAGCTCCTTGCAATTTTGCTTCGTACGGGTTCCAAAGAGGAATCTGTCCTGCAACTCGCAAATAAATTGTTGGTTAATTTTGAAGGGCTGCGGTTGTTAAAGGACGCATCAATTGAAGAGATAACTGACACAAAAGGTATCGGGAAGGTAAAGGCTGTCCAATTAATGGCAGCGGTGGAACTTGGGAGAAGAATTCACCGGCTACAATATGAGGACAGGTACGTTATCCGGTCTCCTGAGGATGCAGCCAATTATGTCATGGAAGATATGCGCTTTCTATCACAAGAGCATTTTGTCTGCCTTTACTTGAATACAAAAAATCAGGTTCTTCACCAGCAAACTGTCTTTATTGGAAGTTTGAATGCGAGCATCGTTCATCCGCGCGAGGTGTTCAAGGAAGCTTTTAGGCGTTCAGCGGCATCCTTCATTTGTATCCATAATCATCCATCCGGAGATCCAGCTCCTAGTCGTGAAGACATAGATGTGACGAAACGTCTCAGCGAATGCGGAAAGCTAATAGGCATAGAGCTTTTGGACCATTTAATCATTGGTGATCAGAAATTCATCAGTTTGAAAGAAAAAGGCTATGTGTAAGTACTATGCTTTTTTCATATCCTACGCTATAATATTACTCATGAGTTTGGAAGGACAACCTTCTTAATCCATCAAATTTCTACAATAAACATTATCCACATGTTAATGAAAATATATGGGCATGCTGCGTCCGTTTAATCACTTTTCATTTACCACTATTACGCATTAGTATCAGAAAGGGAGATACACTTATATGTTTGGAACGAGAGATCTTGGTATTGACTTGGGAACAGCCAATACATTAGTTTTTATTAAAGGAAAAGGGATTGTTGTGCGTGAGCCTTCTGTTGTGGCTCTGCAAACCGACACAAGATCCATTGTTGCGGTCGGGAACGATGCAAAGAATATGATCGGTCGTACGCCGGGGAATGTTGTCGCATTGCGTCCGATGAAAGACGGAGTTATTGCTGACTATGAAACAACGGCAACGATGATGAAATATTATATTAAACAAGCGTTAAAAAACAAAAGCTCCTTTTCCCGTAAGCCTTATGTGATGGTATGTGTACCATCCGGTATTACAGCGGTAGAAGAAAGAGCGGTAATTGATGCGACTCGCCAAGCAGGTGCTCGTGACGCATACCCAATCGAAGAACCGTTTGCAGCAGCAATTGGTGCCAATCTTCCGGTTTGGGAACCAACTGGAAGCATGGTTGTGGATATCGGTGGCGGTACCACAGAAGTTGCCATCATTTCACTAGGTGGAATTGTCACCAGCCAGTCCATCCGAGTTGCCGGAGATGAAATGGATGATGCAATCATTGCATATATCCGCAAAAATTATAACCTGATGATCGGGGAGCGAACTGCGGAAGCATTGAAGCTTGAAGTTGGTTCTGCAGGAAATCCAGAAGGCATTGAACCAATGGATATCCGTGGTCGTGACCTATTGACAGGATTGCCTAAAACGGTAGAAATCAGTGCTAAAGAAGTGGGAGAAGCGTTAAAAGATACAGTAACGGCTATCGTTGATTCTGTAAAAGCTACATTAGAACGCACTCCACCAGAATTAGCATCGGATATTATGGATCGCGGAATCGTACTTACTGGGGGCGGAGCACTACTTCGCAACTTAGATAAAGTGATCAGTGAAGAAACGAAAATGCCGGTTATCATTGCTGAAAACCCATTGGATTGTGTTGCCATTGGAACAGGGAAAGCATTAGATTATATTGATGAGTTTAAAAAGAAATCAAGAGATTATCGCTAAGTAGGTGTTAAGTCATGCCACAATTTTTCCTCAATAAAAGGTTGATTATTTTGTTGGTGAGCTTAATTTTTCTGGTGGCATTGATTGGTTTCTCTTTAAAAGAACGGGACGATTTGACATGGCCTGAACAGTTTGTAAAAGACACCACAGGCTTTGTCCAATCTATCTTTTATAGGCCCGCACATGTTGTCGCGGGCTTCTTTGATAATGTAGGATATCTAAAGGATACGTATGAAGAGAATAAAGTGCTGCGTGCTAGACTAGAAGAATATGCTCTCTTAGAAACGAAAGTCCAAAAGCTAGAACAAGAAAATGAAGAATTCCGCGAAGTGATCGGCGAGCTCGATTCACTGAGCGATTATGAACCAAAACCAGCCACAGTGATTGGCAGAAATCCAGATCAATGGGTCGAACAAATTACACTGAATAAGGGTAAGCAAAATGGCGTGGAAAAAGATATGGCCGTTATCACATCTGGCGGCCTGATCGGTAAAATCAAGCAGGCCAATGCTTTCACTTCCACTGTGCAATTGTTGAGTTCACTGGATCCTAAGAATCGAATCTCTGCATACATACAAGGAGAAGAAGATATCTTCGGATTGATTGAAGGATATGATGAAGAAAAAGGTGCCCTGCTATTGAAAAGAATTCCTCACCAAGCAGAAGTAAAAGAAGGGGAGACCGTTCTATCCTCTGGCCTTGGTGGTGTATTCCCTGAAGGATTAATGATTGGGGAAGTAACGGAAGTCGTGGCAGATGAGTATGGATTAACGCAAATGGCTTATGTTAAGCCTGCAGCTGATTTCTATGACATCAACCAAGTAATGATAGTTAAACGAACACTAATTTCCGAGGAAGTATCTGACGAAGCACCTAAAGAGGGGGGCTCTGAGTGAGAAAGTACATCTTACCAGCCCTGCTTCTTTTCTTGTTTATCCTGGAAAGCATGAGTGTGGACTTCTTTGGACTGCACAGCTTTCATGAAGAATGGATTATTGTGCCAAGGTTTATGCTGATTGTCATTGTTTTATGTGCCATCTACACAAGCCCCTATGTAGGTTTGATTTGCGCGATGCTCTTCGGCTTTTTGTACGATGTCGTTTACACAGAAATTTTAGGTGTGTACCTGTTCGCATTTGGAATATCCGTCTATATCGTGTCAGGTATCTTACGGTTTGTGAATACAAATTACTTGATCTCCTTCCTAATGGTGCTGGTGTCCATCTCCATTACAGAGCATCTCGTATTTGGCATTCACTCCCTGATCGGAACCACAGAACTGACACATTCCGACTTCCTATCCATGCGCATGGTACCAACACTCATCTTCAATGCCATCATCGCATCAATTCTGCTCTTCCCAATCAAACTGTTCATGGAACGCCTGGCAATCGAGCAGAAAGATGAGTTGACTTAAAAGGAAATATAGAGTAGTTGATTAATAAATGGGATTTCTAGCTGTTGATTGGAACGGAAGGCTGAGACTCCTGTGGGGGAGTAGCGACAATGTTGAGACCCCGCAGCGGAGCGAGGAGGCTCAAGGTCGCCCCGCGGAAAGCGAAGCCTGGCGTGGAAATCAACAGCGGCGTATAGTTAATCCTAAAAAAGCCCAATCCCTAAAAAAGGGACGGGCTTTTCCATTACATACTAATTCTAGCAATCTTTTTTTATTTTATGAGTATAGGAAAAAGGAAATAGAAGGACAATGTCGAATTATATACTTGTTGAGGTGAACGTCGTGAATAGACAAAAACAACAGTATGTAACCATTAAGGGCACAAAAGAGGGCCTAACCCTGCATCTCGATGATACATGCTCATTTCAAGAGCTTTTAGCTGAAATAGAAGCAAAACTAACGTCGAATAGCAATCCAGACGAAACCCCGCTCTTAGGAGTACGTTTAAAAGTAGGGAATCGTTTTCTAACCAATAAGCAACAAGAAAAACTGCGAGATGTAATACGAAGCAAGAAAAACTTTATCGTGGAAGATATCGAAAGCAATGTTGTCACAAAAGAACAGGCCATTCAGTGGAAAAAGGAATCAGAAATTGTTCCCGTTGCACGGATGATCCGTTCAGGACAAGTCCTCGAGGTAGAGGGAGACCTTCTACTCATTGGCGATGTGAATCCCGGTGGAACAGTGAAGGCAGGCGGCAATGTCTTTGTCCTTGGCGCATTGCGCGGCAGCGCGTATGCAGGACTTCAAGGAAAAAAAGATGCCGTCATTGCTGCGAGCTTGATGAAGCCGACCTTGCTTTCTATCGATAACACGATAAACCGCGCTCCAGATTTAAGTGAGCAACTAGAAGGAAGCAGTGAAATGGAGTGCGCCTATATAAATGATTCAGATCAAATTGTCATAGACCGCTTACAATTGCTTTCACAACTAAGACCGATGTTAACACGGCTTGAAAGGAGAATGTAACAAGTGGGAGAGGCTATCGTAATTACTTCTGGTAAGGGTGGAGTCGGGAAGACAACAACTTCTGCAAATATCGGGACGGCTCTTGCCTTGCAAGGAAAAAGAGTATGTTTAGTAGATACAGATATCGGGCTAAGAAACCTCGATGTTGTCATGGGGCTTGAAAACCGCATCATTTATGACCTGGTCGACGTTATCGAAGGACGTTGCAAAACGCACCAGGCCTTAATCAATGATAAACGATTTGAATGCTTAAAACTTCTGCCTGCTGCCCAAACGAGTGATAAATCGGCAGTAAAACCTGAACAGATGAAGAAGCTGGTTGCAGAGCTAAAACAAGACTATGACTATATCATCATAGACTGTCCTGCAGGAATCGAACAAGGCTTTCAAAATGCCATTGCCGGCGCCGACAGAGCCATTGTCGTGACCACGCCTGAAGTTTCCTCTGTTAGGGACGCAGATCGAATTATCGGACTGCTTGAAAAAGAAGAAAATATGGAACCACCAAGGCTTGTAGTCAACCGTATCCGAAACCACATGGTGAAGAACGGTGAGATGCTCGATGTTGATGAAATTGTATCCATACTGGCAATCGATATCATCGGAATCGTTGCAGACGATGACAGTGTCATCCGTGCCTCTAACAGCGGCGAACCAATCGTCATGGATACAACAAGCAAAGCATCCATTGCTTACCGCAACATTGCAAGGCGTATCTTAGGTGAATCCGTTCCGTTACAGTCCCTTGAAGATGAAAACAGGGGAGTCATGTTTAAAATTAAAAAGTTCTTTGGTGTACGCTAAGGAAATGATTCAGGCCGTCTCTATTTATAGGGGCGGTTTTATTATAATGAAAAAGCCAGCTCTGAATTAGAGCTAGCTTACCTCAAGGCTTTTTCACTACAGTAATACTATTTTTAGAAGGGTTTGTGCATGAGTCAGCCTGAACAACAATCGGTTCTGGCTTAAACCCAAATGAAACATTTCCTTCTACACAAATGCTACCGTTATCCAGCGTGATTGTTTTATCGAAAACAGCAGAGTTACCTACAATTATCCTTGCACCGTTTCCAACAGTTGTCTTTTGAGCAAATAAATTATTCTCCACATAAAGTTCCGTGTTGTCTTTTAACGTCAGATCGCTGGTGAACTTTCCAGAGTCTCCTACATATATATCAGCGTTTGCTTCTAGCGTGGCTTTTGCAGCCTGCAATTTATTCCCGATAATCAGTGAGGCACCATTCTTTAATTCGAGGTCTCCCGAAAGTCTTGCGTTGGACAAAACATTAAGGGTGGAATTTCCTTTCACCTCTGTTTTACCGTCATTATAGAAAGTCTCCATTATGTTCAGGGATCCTGAAGAAAGTTCCAATTTACTTACATATAAGCTTTTGGGAAAACTATTGCAATGACCACCATTGTTGGGAGGATATTCAAGAGTCCCCGTTACTTTGTAATTATTGTTTGTATTAACATACTTACAACTATTTAGATCCCCATTTGATAACTCTTCATAATTTCTAAAATTATCATTACTAATTTCTTCAAACTTCGTATTTTCTTCGTCAGGTTGTGGTTTTCCTGGAGCTTCGGGTTCAACCGGCTCATCCTCATTTTCTTTCCATTCTCTTATGACTTCTTCAAGAGGTGTAATCCTTGCGATCGCTGTATTCATGTCAAATTCTTGGCCTTGTTGGTTTACTAGTGTGAACTTCACTAGCAGCGGGGAATATATATCTACATTTGTTATACAATCATTTGCACTATCAATTGTTTTATATGAGTTAGGGTTTTCAATTGCATTTACGAATTCTACGTTTTTGAATGTGTAATTTTCATTTCCTAAGGAATTAGTTAAAGTGGTGTCTAAATATATTTTTTCATTAGATTCGTAACATAAAGAATAAGAATAGAGCCCTTGATTTGAATCTGGCTCTTGATGTATTTGTCGCAATTTGGTAATAATTAAATTAGCTTCTTGTCTTAGGGCATTGTGCTCATAGGTAATTTTATTCTGCTTGGCAGCAGACACAAATACACTTGTTGCAAGGCCGATAACAATAGATCCGATCACGATAGTTGCGAGCAACTCAATAAGAGTTAAACCGCGTTCATTTTGAACATATTTTTTCAATTTCTTCACCACTTTATCCATAAATTTAAAAAGAATAGTAGGTTGATTATGTTGAAATTTACTAGGAAGAAGATAAATAATGACAGTGGTTTTACTTTGTTGGAGGTTTTAGTATCAATTGTCATATTAAGTATTATAATTTTAGCATTCTTAAGCTTTTTTTCACAAGCATTGCTTTTTTCTGTCAAAGAAGAAGATAATCTAGTTGGGGTGAATATCTCTGAAAGAATTTTGTATTATGTCGAAGGAAGTAGTACAATAGAATCAGTTCTAAGTACCAATACATACTCCTGTGATGCGGAACCTCATTCTTTAGTCTCGTACATTGCAGACCAAGACCCTCAAGATGAATGGCTATCCTATCCTCCAGACTACACAAAACTTTTTTTCACCCAAAATAATAGGACTTACTACTCATATGTTACCATATGTCAATCAACAGAGGAAACAGATTTAAACTTGCACCGAGTACATATTAAAACATATCAATCTATGAATAATGCTAGTCAGGACCGCTTTATTTATGAAACCTATCAATATGTAAATCTTTTTGAATAGAAGGGGGATTTAAGTTGAATGTAGTAAGGAATGATAAAGGTTATACTATTCTGATTGTTCTTCTTACAATTGTAGTAATTGGCCTGATAGCACCACCACTAATTAACAGCGTTATGAGCAGTTCCCTTCAAAATAAAAAAACGGAAGAAAATGTACAACTTGAGAATCTAACTGAGATGGGAATTCATTATTTTAGAAATGATGTGGCGAAGAATATTACTGCTAGTGGCATGACTACAGCGAAGAGTCCTGATGAGATTATGGCTGTGTTAAAAAAGGTAGATGAAGCGGAATTGATCTCATTAGATACAGACAGTGGTACGATGAAGTATCGAGTGGGGTACATAAATGAAGTGAGATATGATCCTGAGGATTCAAACTATATTCTGATTGATTATATGAGTGAAGCATATGTTAATGATGCCAAGGATGACAAAGTGGAAACATATCGCTTGAAGTACACTGGTCCACCTGTAGATGATGAAGATAAAGAACAACCACCATCGTCTGGCGGAAATGATAGAAGCTGCTTAGACTTAAATAGTAATAATGGAAAAATTCACCTTTCCGGACAAACATATTGTTATCTTAACGGTAGCTTTGTTATTGATGAGACAATTAAGATTACCGGTCAAGCTAAGCTTGAAATCGATGGCTCCGTTGTTTTTAGCAAATCCGTTGATATTGCAGGACAAGGGAAATTAGATATATTTGGATCCATTCATTTTAAGGAGAATGTCTTTGTAAGAGGTAATGGAAAAATTATTATTGATGGCTCAGAAAAGTTTGACAAAACACCATCAAGAAAAGGTAACGGCAGTATCAAAGTTAATAACCAAGAATACAAATAAACTTTCTCTTCATAGGGAAAGTTTTTCTTTTTGCACAATACCTCCGTCATATCCTAACCGGACAAGTCATAAAATGGTACAAACCTATTTCCGGGAAGGGTGTTTATATGAATGATCGGATAGCGGAAATAAAGAGACGGGCCGCAAAGAGAAGACGTCAACGGCAAAATCAGTTGCCGAAACGGAACAACATAGGGTCTACGCAACAGTTCATGAGGGATGAGGAAAGATATGGGGGTTCTAGTTATACCTCTTATGAAGGGGGACCTGATGGAGGCGGGGGACATCCGTTATTTAACAAAGAGCTTTTTCTGTTTAAGATTTTGGCATCGGCGATTCTTGTGCTGGTGGTAGCCATCATGTTTCAGAACCCTACAAGTACTTTTGAAAAGCCGCGTCAGTTTGTTTCTGAAACGATGGAGCAGAGTTTTCAGTTTGCAGCGTTCACTTCTTGGTATGAGGAGAAATTCGGGAAATCGTTGGCGTTGTTGCCATTGCCGAAAAGTACCGATCAGCCAAACGTCAATGCGGATGATTATGTGATACCGGCTTCCGGACGGGTTTTCGAAAGCTTTGAAGCGAATGGGCAGGGTGTGATGGTGGAAACAATGGCTCATTCGAATGTAGAGGCGATGAATGGTGGGTTTGTATCGTTTGTGGGGAACAGAGAGGATACAGGCAAGACGATTATCATCCAGCATCCAGATGATAGTTATACGTGGTATGGGCAGCTTGGAGAAGTAGATGTGAAGCTTTTTGATTTTATTGAAACGGGCGATGTGCTTGGTAAAACGACGGTGCTTGAAGACGGTTCAAAAGGGATGTTTTATTTTGCGATCCAGAAAGATAATGAATTTATCGACCCTATGCAGGTGATCTCATTTGAATAATAAATGGCTGAGGCTAGTACAGAAGATTCATGTACATCCACTTATGTGGTTTCTCGCCGGGTTGGCCATTTTAACGGCGAATTTCCGGGAGTTGCTTATTTTGTTTTTTATTGTTTTTATCCACGAATTGGGCCATGGGATTGCGGCAACTCACTATAATTGGCGCATCAAACAGGTATTGTTGCTGCCATTTGGTGGGGTTGCCGAAATGGAGGAGCATGGAAACCGTCCGTTAAAAGAGGAATTGGTTGTGACGCTTGCTGGTCCGCTGCAGCATGTATGGCTTTCAGCGGGCGCATTCCTACTTTTCAAGCTTGGCTATCTTTCTGCTGGCATGTGGGAGATGTTTTTTACTTTTAATATCATGATTTTCCTCGTGAACCTTTTGCCGATCTGGCCGTTGGATGGAGGGAAAATCATGGGGTTGTTGTTTAGTCGTACGTCCGCTTTTGCACAGGCGCATGAGCGAACGTTGCAAGCTTCCTTTGTGTTCTTGGCGCTTTTTTGTACAACATATTTGGTCATTGACCCGTTGCACATTAATATATGGATCATCACAGTGTTCCTGTTTTTTTCCTTATATACAGAGTGGAAGCAACGTCACTTTGTCTTTATGCGCTTTTTGATGGAGCGTTATTATGGAAAGAATAATTCGTTTTCTACAATTACGCCTATTGTTGTGGATGAAAAAGAGAAGATTCATCAGGTGCTTCAAAAGTTCAAGCGGGACTGCAAGCACAGTATCATCGTTATGAAGGGGAAGGACAAACAGCCTCCGCTTGATGAAAATGAACTGCTTCATGCTTATTTCAAGGAGAAGTTGACGACAATTGATATAGGAGATATCCTGTATTCATACTAAAAACTTCACTTCGAAAGCTGAGGCTAATTCATTGATAGAGTTAATTATGGATATGAAGGCGACGGAAAAAAGAGTCGCGATAAAAGAGGATGATAAAATTGTCGAATTGTTGATTGACCGGCCGACAACGCATCCGATAGAAGGGAATATTTATGTTGGTCGCGTTGTGAATGTCCTGCCAGGCATGCAAGCCGCTTTTGTTGATTTTGGACAAAAGAAGCCGGGATATCTTCACCGCGACCATTTGTGTTCCTATCAAACCTCCAAGCTTTCTAAAGCGGAAAAGGAACAGAAAGGGATCTCTCATTTTGTCCATCAAGGGGAAGCAATTCTTGTACAGGTGGTAAAGGAGGGCGAGGGAACAAAAGGGGCAAAATTAACTGGGCTTCTAGAGTTTCCAGGAACACATATCGTGTATCAGCCTTATGGAAAATACAAAGCGATTTCCAAGAAAATGTCGGATGCCAAAAGACAGGAATGGAGAAAGCTTCTGCAAGAATGGCTGACTTCGGATGAAGGGGTTATTTTACGAACGGCAAGTGAGCATGTTGAGGCAGATGTGGTAGAGGCAGAACTGCTAGAGTTACAGCGACAGTTCCTTGAGGTGCATGAGAAACAGAGTGCATCAGTAAAGGTTCCTTCTCTTGTCCACGAAGAGGATCATTTTTTATCCAAAATTATTCGGGAGATCCCATCTACTGAGGTAAAACTTGTGGAGGTAGACCATGCGGGGACTTCGCAGTTTTTGAAAAAGAAGGGCTATCCTGTCCGATTTTATCAAGGCAAGGAAGGCATTTTTAAAAGAAGGGGCATGGAACAGGAGCTCGAGAAAGCGTTGAAACGGATTGTTTGGCTGCCAAGCGGCGGATATATCATTATCGAACATACTGAAGCGATGACGGTCATCGATGTGAACACAGGCAAATACATAGGGAAGACGGGGCTGCAAGAGACCGTGTTGAAAACCAACCTCGAGGCTGCAGTGGAAATTGCAAGACAGCTTCGCCTAAGGCAAATCGGTGGTATCATTGTAGTTGATTTCATTGATATGGCAAGTGACGCTGAACGGGAGCAGGTTTTGCGGATGGTTAAGGTTGCTGCTCGTAAAGATCGGTCCCATGTCAGAGTGATTGGATTTACAGAATTAAATCTGCTTCAGTTGACGCGTAAAAAAGTTCGTGAGCCGTTGACAAAGATGTTGTTGCAACCTTGTTCACCTTGTGACGGGAAAGGGGTGGTGTTCTCTGTGGATACCGTCACCTACCAGCTGGAACGGGAACTGTTGGAGTATAAGGGGAGCGATATGGAAGCTGTAGTTGTGGAAGCAAGTCCTGAAGTCGTGGACAAGCTGATGGGGTTACCTGATATAATGGAGCGAAGTGGACTTCAGATTTATTTTATAGAAAAAGACGGGGTACCACGTTTTGACATACGTTTTGCCGGTTCTATTGAGGATGCGAAAGAAAGGGTAAAAACGCTGTGAAACCTTATTGACATAAGGGTTTGGAATATGCTAAGATGTTCTTTGTTAGTTTGTAGCACCCGTGCTACAACCGCACAGTCCAGGTTCCATGAAATATGGGCGTGAAATCGTTACATATACCTGACACTGGCGAGTCTGAGTCTATTGAGGAGGTGCAAGAGAATGTACGCAATTATTGAAACAGGTGGTAAGCAAATCAAGGTTGAAGCAGGTCAAACGATCTACATCGAAAAACTTGATGGTGCTGCTGGAGATGTAGTAACTTTCGACAAAGTTCTTTTCGTTGGTGGCGACAATGTTAAAGTTGGTAGCCCACTAGTAGCGGGAGCAACTGTAACGGCTAAAGTTGAGAAACAAGGTCGTGCGAAGAAGATTACTGTATTCAAGTACAAAGCGAAGAAAAACTACCGTAAAAAACAAGGTCATCGTCAACCTTACACAAAAGTTACTGTTGATGCAATCAACCTGTAATTTAAAGGTGATCGGATGATTAAAGTTACAATTAAGCGAGACGATCACAAGCTGATCCAATCGTTTACCATAACTGGACATGCTAACTTTGCCAAAAAGGGTGCAGACATTGTGTGTGCCGGTGTTTCTGCTGTATCTTTCGGTGCAGTGAACGCGGTCATGTCATTATGTCAGGTTACTCCTTATATTGAGCAAGGTGCAGATGGATTTTTAAAGTGCTCGGTTCCATCCGGTTTGGATGAGGCGACACATGAGAAGGTACAGCTGTTGCTAGAAGGTATGGTTGTGTCTTTAGAGACGATTGAACGTGACTATGGAAATTATATAACCATTTCTAAGTAGGAGGTGGAATACATGTTAAGATTAGATCTTCAGTTCTTTGCTTCCAAAAAGGGAGTAGGTAGTACTAAAAACGGTCGTGACTCTATCTCTAAGCGTCTTGGCGCTAAGCGTGCAGACGGTCAACTAGTATCTGGTGGTTCTATTTTATACCGTCAACGCGGTACTAAAATTTACCCAGGAGCAAACGTTGGACGTGGTGGAGACGATACATTGTTCGCGAAGGTTGACGGAATCGTTCGTTACGAGCGTCTAGGCCGTGACCGCAAACAAGTTAGCGTATATCCTGTTGCTCAAGAAGCATAATTCCAAAGGAACTCTAGCCTATGTTTAGGTTAGAGTTTTTTTAATGCGCCGGATAAACGCGTAATCCGACTAGCGGCAGACACCACGTGTTAGATAGAAGGTAACTTGATATTATTCGACATCGTTAACGAAAATCCTTTGGGGGTCTGACCCCCTTTTCTTCTTTTTTTGTGCTATAATCGACATAGTTAAGTAGGATTTGGAATTAAAGTTTGGACTAGGGGTACGGTATTATGAGAAATAGAGGGACGTTGGATGTGTTGCGTCATTCGAGGCATGATTGGCTGAATCAGATTCAGTTAATTAAGGCGAATTTGTCGCTTGGACGTTTGGAGCGAGTGAATAATTTGATAGAGGAGATTGTGCTTGAGGCCAATCACGAATCCAACTTGACGAATTTACAAGCCCCTGCATTTGCGGAATATCTGATTACTTTCCATTGGGAACCGAGATTATTTTCCATGGAATATGAAATCATCGGAGAGCCTGTAAATCTGTCAAAAGCGGATGAGCTATTGTACAAATGGATTTCTTCTTTGTTTACCGACCTAGAAAATGCGGTAAACAAAAAAGCAGATAACCATTTGTTTTTAAGTTTGCATATAGAAGAGGCGGAAATTCGTTTCTTTTTTGATATAAATGGAATACTAGAAGATACAGACTTTTTAACGGAGTGGCTGCAAAGACAGCCGGAGCGTTTCTCAGTGGTCGAACAAGAAATAACCCTTGAGCAAAGTACCATCCAAGTGTCTTACAAGTTTTAAAAAATGAACGCAAAAGGTTTTTATTTACCTTTTGACATATCGGAGTGAATAATCAATGTTTGTCGATCAGGTCAAGATTTATGTAAAAGGTGGCGACGGTGGGAACGGAATGGTTGCCTTTCGTCGTGAAAAATATGTACCGGATGGTGGACCAGCCGGCGGTGATGGCGGAAAAGGAGCGGACGTCATTCTTCAAGTAGAAGAAGGCTTGCGCACACTGATGGATTTCCGTTACAAACGTCACTTTAAAGCAAACCGTGGAGAACACGGAATGTCCAAAAACCAGCATGGAAGAAATTCTGAAGCCATGATTGTTAAGGTTCCACCGGGAACGGTTGTTATGGACGATGATACTAAAGAAACATTGGCTGACTTAACAGAACACGGCCAGCAATATGTAGTAGCAAAGGGTGGCCGCGGAGGTCGCGGTAATACACGCTTTGCTACACCAAGAAACCCTGCTCCAGAAGTTTCCGAAAACGGGGAGCCAGGTCAAGAGCGCTATGTTGTCCTTGAATTAAAAGTTCTTGCGGACGTTGGGCTTGTTGGCTTCCCAAGTGTAGGGAAATCAACTCTTCTTTCCGTAGTTTCTGCAGCAAAACCAAAAATTGCGGAATACCATTTTACTACGATTGTACCTAACCTTGGGGTAGTAGAAACCGAAGATGGCCGCAGCTTTGTTATGGCTGATTTGCCTGGATTGATTCAAGGGGCACATGAAGGTGTGGGGCTTGGTCATCAATTCCTTCGTCACATTGAGCGTACAAGGGTCATCATCCATGTCGTGGATATGGGCGGATTAGAAGGCCGCGATCCTTATGAAGATTACAAAACAATCAATGAAGAGTTGAAAGAATACAATCTGCGTCTGACAGAGCGTGCGCAAATTGTTGTAGCAAACAAGATGGACATGCCGGATGCAGAAGAAAATCTTGAGACATTTAAGCAGCAAGTAGGCGATGATGTAAAAGTCTTCCCTATCTCTGCGCTAACTCGCAGCGGTCTTCGTGATCTTTTATATGCAGTAGCGGATGAGCTTGAACATGCACCAGAATATCCATTATATGAAGAAGAAGCAATTGAGCAACGCGTTGTTTACAAGCATGAGGAAGAAGAGCTACCATTCATGATTACACGTGATCCAGACGGTGCCTTTGTACTTTCAGGTGAAAAACTTGAGAAATTGTTTGTAATGACCAACTTCAACCATGAAGAGTCCATCAAACGTTTTGCCCGACAGCTTCGTGGTATGGGAGTCGATGAAGCGTTGCGTGCACGCGGTGCCAAAGACGGCGACATCGTTCGTCTACAGAAATACGAATTCGAATTTGTTGAATAGATTGGCCAGAGGGGATAATTCATTTTATCCTCTCTTCTTTACATATACATAATATTTGCAGAAATCACCTCCTGTTGACTGTTGTGTAAGGTGTGAGGCTCCGGCGGGATGTAGCGGTAGACTTGAGACCCCGCAGGTTTGCTGAGGAGGCTAAAGCACCGCTCAACGGAAAGCGAACACCTGGAACGAAAGTCAACAGGAAGTTAACGAGATACTTCAAAAAATATGCCTTAAAAAAAGGAGAGATATCCGATGTTAGAGGAGAAGTTCTTTTTAGTTCGGGAGGACGTCCTGCCAGAAGCGATGAAAAAGTCGATTGAAGTAAAAGAAATGCTTGCACGCGGCAAAGTGGATTCCATCGCAGAAGCGGTTCAAAAAGTGGACCTCAGCCGCAGTGCCTTTTACAAATATCGTGACACCGTTTTTCCGTTTCACACCATGGTCAAAGAAAAAATCATGACCTTGTTTTTTCACCTGGAAGATCAGACAGGTGCATTATCGCAACTTCTTGCAACGGTAGCAACGGTCGGCTGTAACGTGTTGACCATTCACCAGACCATCCCGTTACAAGGAAAGGCAAATGTGACCCTTTCACTGGATATGTCTGGGTTAAAAGGTGATATCAACGCTTTACTTTCCATGCTGAAGCGATTAGAATTTGTAGATAAAGTAGAGATCTTAGGGACAGGCGCTTAATTTTTAGTACATGTGTTACCCTAAGGAAGCATAGTGGAGATAGGAGAGTAGAGAGCATGACAAGAATTGGATTTTTAGGACCGAAAGCAACATTTACTGATATGGCGGTTACAAAATTTTTTCCAGAGTTTAGTAAAAAAGCGTTTTCCACGATACCAGAGTGCATGGATGCAGTGTTAGAAGGTAAGGTCGACATGGCGGTCGTTCCACTAGAGAACGCTATTGAAGGATCTGTCAATGTGACGCTTGATTACCTTATTCACGACTGTCCTTTGCCGATTGTAGGCGAACTGACCATTCCAATTAGTCAGCATTTATTAGTTCATCCTGATCATATAAAATATGGCGAAGAGCTGGAAGTAATCTATTCCCACTCCCACGCAATTGCCCAATGCCATAAATTCTTACATAAAAACTATCCGAATGCAGTGTATGAAACCACGTCCTCCACTGCCGCTGCTGCAAAACTGATTTCTGATCACAGGCTTTCCAAAAAGGCTGCGTGCATAGCAAATACACTAGCAGCAAAAGAATATAACTTAAGTGTGTTGCAAGAAAATATTCATGACTATGACAACAATCATACCAAGTTTATTATCCTGCATCGCGATGAGTCAGTGATGCTTCAAAATGAAGAGTACGGCAATGTCGGGGAGAAGACTACCCTCATGGTGTCGCTCCCAACGGACCAATCGGGCGCACTTCACCAAGTGTTATCCGTATTTGCTTGGAGAAAGCTGAACCTATCAAAAATAGAGTCCCGCCCAATGAAAACGGGTTTGGGTAACTATTTTTTCATTATTGATATCAATGAGGGAGTGGCTCATCCGTTGATTCCGCCAGCGATTGAGGAGCTGGAGGCACTTGGTTGTTCGGTGAAGGTGTTGGGGAGATATAATAGTTATTTGTTGAAATAGTGATGTTTTGTTAGTAAAATCCGTCTAGAGTTGCTGAAGTAAGGGGCATCTTTGGGCGGGTTTTTGTTGTTGTTCTATATGACTGAAGTTGGGTAGAAAATAGAGGGAAAGTCAAGTAGAAGCGATTTACTCCCCAAGCAGAGTGGAAATCAGTTGAAAGGCCTAATCGAAACTTTACTCAAAGCCCGAAATCGCGCCGTCTTCTGCCAAACGGTAACAGAGAAGCGGTCTCAAGGCCGAAACCAGCTCCGCCCCCATCCAAACGGTAACAGAGAAGCCGTCTCAAAGCCCGAAGCAGCTCCATCCTCTGCCAAACGGTAACAGAGAAGCGGTCTCAAGGCCCGAAGCAGCTCCATCCCCAGCCAAACGGTAACAGAGAAGCCGTCTCAAAACCCGAAGAAGCGCCAACCCCAGCCAAACGGTAACAGAGAAGCCGTCGCAAAGCCCGAACCCGCTCCGTCCCCCAACAAACGGTAACAGAGAAGCCGTTTCAAAGCCCGAACCAGCCCCGTCCCCAACCACACGGTAACAGAGAAGCCGTCTCAAAGACCCAAACACACCCCTCCCC
>NZ_JAAZWB010000053.1 GCF_012524115.1 Bacillus sp. RO1
AGGTCTTGAGAGGGTGAATGAAGACCTCAGTAGCGCTAACCAAGGGTGAGAGAGGTCTTGAGAGGGTGAATGAAGACCTCAGTAGCGCTAACCAAGGGTGAGAGAGGTCTTGAGAAGGTGAATGAAGACCTCAGTAGCGTCAACCAAGGGCGAGAGAGGTCTTGAGAAGGTGAATGAAGACCTCAGTAGCACCCACCAAGGGGGAGAGATGTATTGAGAAGGTGAATGAAGACCTCAGTAGCGCTAACCGAGAGTGAGAGAGGTCTTGAGAAGGTGAATGAAGACCTCGAGACCGCCAACCAAGGGTAAGAGAGGCCTTCAGAATCAAGCTCAAGACCTCCATCGCGTTAAACTATAGTGGAAGAGGTTCAGCTAAAGCAAAAACTTCATCCCCAATAGCTTTTAATTTTGTATAACAGATTGAAATATATTACCTATGAAGTATCAATAGAAATTTGTTATACTTATCGGAGAGGTGTCTCAGATGAAAAAAGAACAATTTATTCAATTTATGGAAGAGGGCAACCTGTCCGTTCCTAAATATTTGTTAAACAATTACGTAAATCTTGGGTTAAATGAAAAAGAGTTTATCCTTCTTCTACATGTACATTCTTTCGTGGAAAGTGGAATTATTTTTCCAACCCCTATGGAAATCGCAGATAAGATGACAATTGATCCTTCAGAATGTATGGAAATCTTACGTCATCTACTTCAAAAAGGGTATGTATCCATTAGTGATGAAATGGATGAATACTCCATCAAATATGAACGCTATTCTCTCCAACCCCTTTGGGAAAAAATGATTACCTATATGATGGATCAAAACAAGAAGGCCACACAACACTTGAATCAAGAACAAGAAATTAATCTTTATACAGTGTTTGAGCAGGAATTTGGAAGACCTTTGTCTCCGTTTGAGTGTGAGTCTTTGAATATGTGGATGGACCAGGACCACCATGATCCAACCATTATTAGGGCTGCTTTAAGAGAGGCTGTTATTTCTGGTAAGTTGAATTTTCGTTATATTGATAGGATCCTTTTTGAATGGAAGAAGAATGGGATAAAGACAATTAATCAAGCTAATGAATATGGCAAAAAGTTTCGTAAAAATCAACAAAAGATAACTTCCGTTCCACCTAATAAATCAAGCAATTCAACTGTTCCATTTTATAACTGGCTTGATTAAAATATGGGGACACGTAATCAGGAATTGCGTGTTCTTTTTTTATCAATTATCGGAAGAAAGGCAGGACCTTTGGAATGTTAAATCTTAAACAAATAAAGGAAGTAGTAGATGTGATGGGAGAAATGTTTCCCGATGCACATTGCGAATTAAATCATAAAAACCCTTTCGAATTAGTAATTGCAGTTGCTCTGTCAGCTCAGTGTACAGATGCTCTTGTTAATAAAGTAACGAAGAACCTTTTTACAAAATACCAAAAGCCAGAGGATTATCTTGCCGTTACACTAGAAGAATTGCAACAAGATATCCGCTCTATCGGTCTTTATCGAAATAAAGCAAAAAATATTAGAAGTTTATGCCAACTTCTTCTTGAGGAATACAATGGTGAAGTTCCAAAAGAAAGGGATGAACTCGTTAAGCTTCCGGGTGTTGGTAGAAAAACAGCAAATGTAGTAGTTTCCGTTGCTTTTGGTGTTCCAGCTATCGCGGTGGATACTCATGTAGAACGAGTTAGTAAGCGTTTAGGTATTTGTAAGTGGAAAGACAGCGTATTAGAAGTAGAAAAGACGTTGATGAGAAAAATTCCAAAGGAAAAATGGTCTGACACGCATCATCGCCTTATTTTCTTTGGCAGATATCATTGTAAAGCACAGAACCCTCAATGTGAAAGTTGTCCATTACTTGAAATGTGCAGAGAAGGCAAGAAGAGAATGAAGAAGAAGGTGGGCTAATGAAGATACCAGAAAGCTTTCTTCATCCCCATTTTTACTCGAATCAAGACTCCATTTCCATAAAAAATTTTGATTCCAAAGATATCATAGAAGTCCCATTTAAGTATGATATAGCATACTACCTGGGAGTAGCGCCAAATCAATTGCCTTGGGAGATGACAAGTGATTCCATACCGCATATTCTCACTGGTTGGAAAGAGAAAGAAATTCTTCTAAACTCTCTTCATGAAGTAAGGGATCGAAAGGAAGCAAGGAGACAAATTCTGCTGCCAATTGCTTGGTTTTTGCAATTGTTATTTTGGATGAATGGGCAACCTGTAAGAGGTTTGACTGATTTGAAAACAGAAGTGGGTAGATTGAAATGGAAGCCGATAAATGTGGATGAGAGGTTGGATTTTGTCTTTAAAAAACCTGAAATGTATCATTCATATATTCAACTTCAACAGCTTTACAACGAAAGCGCCAAACTGTTTTATAAAATGAAGGCTTTAGAGAAAAAGTAAATCTAGACAATACATAAAAAGGGCTACCCTCGTAGGTAGCCCTTTTTCTTTAATCGTTGTCTTCTTCTGAATTATTTCGTTGCCCATTTCTGTTTGTGTTGCTCTGTGTATTTGCATCATCAGACTCTTCGCCGTCGCCAGGAGGCTCTTCCCCATCACCAGGAGGCTCTTCACCATCCCCAGGTGGTTCTTCGCCGTCGCCAGGAGGCTCTTCGCCATCTCCAGGAGGACCTTCGCCGTCGCCAGGAGGCTCTTCGCCATCACCAGGAGGCTCTTCCCCATCACCCGGCGGGTTTGGAATCTCAGGAATGATACTTTCATCCTCTTCAACCAATTCAGGAATTGTTATAGTCTGCGTTACTGCATCACTTCTATTTTCATTGTTTTCATCCTGTACTGCAATAATTTCAAAGGTGAAGGTAGCACCAGGATCTGGTGATTCCACAACCAAACCAAGATCTTTCGTTTCAGTGAGAGGTTGAGGGGCACCTTCATTAACAGCTACGTTAATTGTAAATGTCACACCTTCTAATCGTTCCTCAGGGTATTTCCAATTCAAATTGATAACATTTGCTTCTTCGTCATACGTTGCAGTGAAGCCAGACGGAGTAGGTAGCTTATCATATTCTTTGGATACCTCTGTTGGTTCTGTTCCTTTTACAAAATATTCATTTGTAATTTGGTCAGATGGCGTGAACTGACTTGCTTTTAAAGGTGGATTTGATCCTTTCTCAATTGCAACACGGACAACACTGTTAGGAACAGGGAAATCTGCTTTATCTTCGTTTGTCGTAGAGATGTTCTCCATTAATTGTTTGAAGATAATCCGTGATAGATACTGGTCTTGGTTTACGCCGTTAATCGGTCGAAGATAATTGTCTGTTCCGGTTCTTCTAAATCCAGTCCAAACTGCAGCCGTATATGTTGGCGTATACCCAGCAAACCAAGTGCTTGGAACACCACCTTCAGGTATTCCATATTCTGCAATTGTTTCCTCTGAGAAGTTTGTAGTTCCTGACTTACCTGCAATATTCAATCCAGGAACATTTGCAGCGGTTGCTAATCCGCTTCTTACGGATGTCTTAAGCATATCAGTAATCATAAACGCTGTAGAATCTTTCATCACTACTTCAGATTCTTTGTTCAGGTTGACGCTAGTTCCATCTTGGAAGACGACTTTTGTCACGGCGAACGGTTCGGTATATACACCGCCACTTCCAAATGAACTGTATGCTCCAGCCATTTGAAGAGGGGAGATACCGTTTGTAAAACCACCAATTGCATATGCTTCATTTATTTCTTCTTCAAGAGGAATGCCCAATTTAACGGCAAAGTCCCTTGCTCTGTCCAAGCCAACTTCTTGAAGTGCTTTTAATGCAGGAATGTTACGAGAGTCGGCCAAATGTTGTCTCATGCTTAAGAAACCTTTATGCTTGTTGTCCCAGTTATTAATCTCTGTTCCGGAAGAATAAATATAAGGTTCATCATTAATTTGATGATAAGTGGACCAATCCAAGTACTCTATTGCAGGAGCATAATCAAGAATTGGCTTAATCGCTGACGCTGGTTGAACCCTGATATCAGTAGCATAATTGGTACCGGTCTTCATATGGTTTCTACCACCGCCAATGGCGCGAATTTCACCACTTTGCGTATCAATTAAGGCAATACCTGCTTGGTAGTCTTCATTTTCTAAATGCGGGATGCCACTCTCATCTGATAAAATGTATTCCACTTGTTCTTGTGCATTTACATCAAGTGTGGTGTAAATCTCCAACCCATCTGCTTGAGGATCTACATCCCCTAATTGATCAGAGATTTCCTCGATTACACGATCAATGAACGCATTGTATTTATTCGAGTAATTTGTTTTCTCTACATCATCTGATAGTGTCGAGTCTACCGGAATTGCTCTTGCTTCATCAGCTTCTTCCTCTGTGATCTTTCCATGCTTCACCATAAGCGTCAGTACAATATTACGGCGCTGTTCAGCATTTTCAGGATTTGTAACAGGGTTATAATTGTTAGGACTTTGTGGGAGTCCAGCAAGCATCGCTGCTTCATGCAATTCTAACTCGTCTAAAGATTTGCCATAGTAATTCTTTGCAGCATTGGAAATTCCATATGCGTAATTGGAAAAATAGATACGATTTAAGTACATTTCCAAAATTTCGTCTTTAGAGAAACGGGATTCTAGTTGATATGCCAAGTAGAATTCCTGTGCTTTTCTCTTTAAGGTTTTATCAGTTGATAAAAATGACAATTTTACTAGCTGTTGAGTAATGGTACTCCCACCTTCAGCACCGAAGCCTCTTGTTACGTTTGCAAGAACTGCTCCAGCCAAACGCCTGTAATCTACACCATTATGCTCATAAAATCGAACATCCTCTGTAGCCAAAAAGGCATCTTTTACAAGGTCAGGGATTTCATCAGAATCTACATATTCCCTGGCTTCATGCCCGCCTATTTCAGCAGCCAGCTCACCGTCCATCCCATAAACTTTGGACGGTACAGGGACTTTAAGTAGCGTTTCGTCCAACGGTGGAGTGCTTTGGACATAGTAAGCAAATGTACCAATTCCTGTTATTAATCCTACAATTCCTATTATAAGTGCAGATAAAAATATTTTTTTGAAAAGACCTTTCTTGGATCCTTTCTTTTTCGTGCCGGATTTGGCACTTCGTTCTTCTTCCATGGCTTTACGTCTTTGTTCTCTTGATTGATACTTTTCAGTCATGTTTCAGACCTGCCTTTCTTCACACATACAGTAATTCCGGAGATATTAATAATACATGTCTATTATTTTGATGTAATCGATTCTTGGCTGATACCCTTGAGGAATCAAGTAGCCATCCCGTTCGATTTCAAGTTTTGTAATAGATTTTCTTTCACCGGATTCTTTCCTTTCCCAATAATGAAATAACTTATCGGCCGGTAGCAGATATACTTCATTAAAAAGACGGAACATTAATATGACGAAACAGATTCCATTTTGTTTCACTACTTGTCTCATATGTTGGATTTGATGTTCATGAAAGTTTTGGAGAGGGAAGGAAGTTTTGTTTTTTGTTTCCTTTGCCTCAAAATCAATATACCTTCCTTTGTAAACTCCGTTAAAATCTGTTGTCGAGGCTTGTTTGAAGTATGCTTCCTTGATAACGGCAGCACTTCTTTTTGGATAGTGCACATCAACAATCTGGATTGGTGTCGGTTTTTTATGGACAACAGCAATTCCTTGGTGGAGATAATACAAATTGGAATCATGTAGATCATCCTCTAAACTCATTCCTCTGTTGCCATACAATGTGGGACCAGTCTTTTTGGAAGGTGAACTGCTATTTGCCTGAAATACTTTACCATTTGGGTATCGTATAGTCATAAATTTCCCCCTCTAGACTAAAACTAATCTTATATTAGAAAAAAACGTCATCTTTTTGTAAACTTTGTCACTTTATGTTTGAAAGGAGGAGAATATGTACGTGAAACATAGTACTTTCTATTCGGAAATAAAAGAAAGAAGATTGACATACAAGTACTCCTTTCAAGAAAATAATTTTATCACTACTATTCAAAAAAATACAGCGAAATACAATGCTGACAATATTTCTAGGACAAAAGCCTATATTGATTATTATAATAGAAACAAAGAAATTCGATGGGCCTTATTGGCTAGCATGGTATCAAGAAATGCTGGCTGGAATATGACGGACTTGGAAGGGAAATGGTTCAAGCTTGCTTTAGATTGGCAAAAGAGATATCCCATTTTTTTGACTTACGAATTAGCAAATTGGATGATCTTCCATGATGCTTACCCACAATTATTACTATATGAGTTGTCCAAGAAATATAACAAACCTCTATTTCATTTATTAAAAGAGTTCCATGTTTCTTGTTTTATGGAAGCGGAGTGGCAGTATTTTTGGGAGAAAAGGGATATGGATAGGTTAATGACTTCCCTAATAATCAATGAACAAAATCTAATACAAGAACCAGTTCTTCATAATAAAAAATTAAAAAGAAAGGTCTTTGGAACTAGTGTATATGCCTTTCAAGAACTTGGTCATTTTAGTTGTGTCATTTTTCCAACACTTGATGGAAAGTTGTACGGGTTTTCTGTGCATGGGTTTCAAAAACTCCATAACAGAATTGAATTAGGGAAACGATTGGCAAATCTTTTATTTGATCGGAATTTTTTGAACCACTTTGTGAACTTTTCACAGAACACAGAACATACAGGGGCGAGGTATGATTATGAGCAGTACGTACATAAAGGGCTATTTCGAGAAACTCCTTTTCTGAGAGCGGTATACCCTGTTATTCCCCATCACCCTTTCATGCAAGACGACTGGGTTTTTAAGCAGGCGAGACATCTTTCTAAATGGAGGGAAATGCCCCCGAAAACAGATAAAGAGGAGATAGAGATTACGAAGTGGTTTATTCATAAACAGCATCAAATGCATAGCTTAATTGCTTTAAAAAAGTGGTTATAACATATAAAACAGCTCCGATGAAGGAGCTGTTTCTTGTTGTCTAGGAAATTGTAAAATAATCAAAGGTGTCCGGTTATCAGTTTATGAAAGTATAAAATAATGGAATGCTGGATTTGTTGGGATGAAGACCACCGTGACGAGAAAAAAGGAGGAGAGGTGTCTTCATCGCCGTAATGAAGACCTCCGTGACGAGAAAAAAGGAGGAGAGATGTCTTCATCGCCGTAATGAAGACCTCAGTGGGGAGAAAAAAGGAGGAGAGATGTCTTCATCGCCGTAATGAAGACCTCAGTGAGGAGAAAAAAGGAGGAGAGATGTCTTCATCGCAGTGATGAAGACCTCAGTGGGGAGAAAAAAGGAGTAGAGGTGTCTTCATCGCCGTAATGAAGACCTCCGTGACGAGAAAAAAAGGAGTAGAGGTGTCTTCATCGCAGTGATGAAGACCTCGGTGACGAGCAAAAAGGAGGAGTAGTGTCTTCATCGCAGTGATGAAGGCCTTAGTGACGAGAAAAGAGGAGGAGAAGTGTCTTCAACGCCGTAATGAAAACCTCAGTGGGGAGAAAAAAGGAGTAGAGGTGTCTTCAACGCCGTAATGAAAACCTCAGTGATGAGAAAAGAGAAGAAGAAGTGTCTTCATCGCCGTGATGAAGACCTTAGTGATGAGAAAAAAGGAGGAAAGAGTCCTCATCTCTAATATCAAGACCTTGATGACAATAAAGTTTCATAAAATGTTATAGATGAGGCGGAAAAATAAGATCCAGGCAAGGTCACTATTTTAAAGCTATGTAAAAAGCGAGAAACGTCCAAAGGAAGATTAAAATCTTCCTTTGGACGTGGCATGGTTTTATGTCGCGTTAGCAATTTTTCCTGGCGGTTAATATCAGGTGGAAGGACGGTTTGGCCCTTTTAACTTTTTATCTTCTTGGCCTGGTGCGCTTTCTACTTGATTTTTACGCGGTTGTTGGTTTTTCTTTTGTTTAGACATAGTTGAACCTCCTATTACTGTATTTTTTACTTTTTTATTTTTTACAAATAGGCAATCAATCATGCGAAAAATGGGAGGTGTTTTGCAAATAAACACTTTCTTTGACGAATTGCTTCTAGTTTTGTCACACAGGAAGGGAGTAGAAGGTGAACGCAGAAAATATATACTAACAAAGTATGGAGGGGATTTGTATGTCCAATGTAGTTGTTTCAAGAAATGAGATTGCTGACTTGTTCAATGAAATGATGCTTCAAATGGATGTATTGGAGGAGACGATGGCTAATTCACTTAAAATAGAGCGTGAAGAGATGGAAGAAGTCATGAAACATCAAATTAATCGCCTGCATGTGACATTAGATGAAGTGGAAAAAGTGATGGGGGAGCAACGTTTGCTAAAAATTCACGCTCCAAAATCAATTGACTTTAGGCAGAGTGCTTACTCTCTATAAGAAGATATGGTAATGTATTGCTAGAGGTGAAGCGAAAATGTCTGGCAATGATAATAGTGTAAAGGAATTAACACAAGAAATATTAATGGAATTGGACCGGATAGAAGAAAGCTTTGTGAAAGCCAAAGCTAGTAAACAAGAACCTGATTTTTTCCTAACAGTTAAGCCCTATGCGGATGAAGTATTTGCGACGGTCGAACAATGGGAGAGTACGGTTAAAAACTGGATTTTGACGGAAAAACCTAAGTATATACATGTTCAACAAATAGATAGCACGGTTGAAAATATAAACATGGTTGCTGTTCAGTGCTTTTATCCGGACACACGTGAAAAGCGCTTTAAAGGCATGTTACAGTCTATTCGATATGTATTGAACGATACTATTTCCAAAAATATCTAAAGGTCTTAGAAAGAGCCTGATCAAGTGAAGATCAGGCTTTTCATTTTAACGGTCTTTTTCTGCTTTGTTTGTTACAGGACGTTCTTCAGCAGTTGCGACTGGCTCAATTGCGTATTCCACTTTTTCGAATACTTTTTTTTCAGCTGGTTGAGCACCAATGGTGGGTTCGTGGCCTTTTTTCTTATGGTTAAAGTTCTTCCCGCGACTCATCAATATCCCTCCTTTTTATCCTTCATAGCTTTCCACGTAATCGCTCTTCTCATTACGCAAATCTTATTAGCATTGATATAAAAAAAGATTGAGCAGTAACTGCCTAGGCCTATTAATGTGATATCTTAGTATTCGTTAAACGCCGCTGTGGATTTCCGCAAATGGCTTCGCTTTCCTAGGGACACTGCTGGAGCCTCCTCGGCTTCGCCTGTGGGGTCTCCACCTAGCGCTATCTCCCTCAGGAGTCTCCGCCTTTTGCTCCAATCCACAGCTATAAACAACAAGAACTTATGTAAATGTGTTTATAACAGTTAACTCGTTAGTTGAATTTTAAAACCTTACAGTGAATGCAAATACATTGTTAATTGTAGTGTAAGGCGCGCAGACGCCCGCAGGCAAGCGAAGCGCCTGGAACGGAAATTAACTGTATTATAAATATCTTACGTGAAAAAAGAGACCCGTTAAGGTCTCCTGATCGTCTTGTTTATCATGTTACTTCTAAAATGTCTTCAAACGTATTTGGTGGAACAGCACCTTTTGATTCGAGCTCCCGAATTATATTTCGAAACTGACCAATCGTTAATTCCCCTCTAAGGTACAGCTGTCTGGCAAAATCCATTAATTCATTATGCTCCATTGGTTCATAGGTCTTACAACTTATAAATTTATGACGCAACTCTTCAAGTACCAATCCAATCCCCCCTTTGAAGTTAATTCCATCATAGCATGCAAAATAAATTTTTCTTGTTTTTGAAATAATGAAACTTCCGACAAATTGGGACAAAATTGGCGTAATGTGGCAAGGTTTTAGATCGCTTTTATCTGAAAGTGGAATAGGCACCTTTCCTACGTTTTTTCATACGTTATTTATAGCTAGAAGTGAGGAGGGATTTGAATGTTTAGGAGAATGTATGCGAGGCCTAGACATTTATCACATAATAGGAATATGTTAAGTCAGCTTCCCTTTTTAAATAATTTATTGCCTAATGCAGGCGGCGGACCTATGCAAGGGATGTTTCCACAGCAGGCAATGAACGGAGGTTGGATGAATCAACAAGGAATGCTCCCTGACTATATGAATACAATGCCGTTTTCAGGAAATGGGATGCAAAACTCAGCTTTTCCTTTTAACATGATGAATAATATGAATCAGAATGCTTTCCCGCAAAGCATGCCAATGGGCAGTATGGGACAGAATGGTTTTGCACAAATCATGCCGTTTGGGGGACTAGGACAGAATGGCTATCCTCAACAAGGAATACCACAACAGGGTGTAGGGCAAGCGGGGAATTTTATGCCAAATCAGATGGGCATGCCATTTATGAATCCATATCCTACACAAGGACAATCAACCAAGCCTCAAACATCTCAAGTGAATTCCTTTATGAATCAGTTTAAAGGGCAGGACGGCAATGTAGATATGAAAAAAATGATGGACACTGCAGGGCAGATGATGAATACGGTGAACCAACTAAATAATATGTTTAAAGGTCTTGCGGCAACATTTAAAGCATAAAAGAGATGCCTTCCTTTTGAGGGCATCTTATTTTGATAACTGTAAAACCATATGCTCTTCGTCTAAGTAAAAGCCGTCTACATATAAAGCGCTTTTCTCATATCCGAATACTTCAAATCCATAACTCTCATACAATTTTTTGGCAGAGGTATTGGTTGCTGCCACCGTTAATTGTATTTGCTTTAATCCTGGAATATTTTTAGCCTTCGTTAGGGTATGCTCTAACAGCTGCTTGCTATAGCCTTTTCCTCTAAACTCTTCCGTGACATATACTCCCCATATGAATCCTTTATGCTTAAACTTTAGTTTGTCCTCCCGGTGAAAGCCGGTTATTCCAACAAGAATTTCACTATCAAATAACCCATAAATAAAGGAGTCTTGATTCTCTGGAATGCGATTCTTGATCTCATTTAATGACCTATGTAATTCTTCTTCATAACTTGAAGCAAAGGAAGTAGGTTCCTTTACTAATGATTCTAGTCGCAATTTTTGAAACGGTTCTGCGTCTTCTTTGGATAATATACGCATATTCACTCTTATCCCTCCCCGATTTGTAGAAAAAGGAGAGAAGGTTCTCTCCTAAGATTATTTATGATAATCGCCTTTTGGATCTTGTTCAAAGAAGTAGTTGTCCAATTTTTCTTCTTCCTGATGGTTAAGGGAGGAACTGTAATATGGATTTTCTTCTTTTTGCTCTTTATCAAGATTTGTTTTTATAACAAGTGATGGCGAAGTGGATGGACTTGCATACACTTTTTTATATTGTTTGCTCATCTTTTACACCTCCTAGTCGTTATCTTGTGTGGTGGATGTGGATTTATGTAGTTTGTATTTGGACTTTTATTTCCAAACATAAATTTGATGATTTCAACCAAGATATAAAGGTAGGGAATTTTATTTTTTGGAGGCGTAATGATGACAAATAGAAATGATAATAGAGAGCGTAAAAATAAATATCCGTCTAATCAGCATCAACAAGAGGTATCAAAGGAGTTGGCTAGCATCCAGATGGATTCTACTCCTGAGGAGAATGCGAAGTACGGATCAAAATCACATAAAAACTAAAGAAAAAGCAGTCACTCTGTGTGGTGACTGCTTTTTGGTGTTCTACATAACGGTTGATTTCCGTTCCAGGCGCTTCGCTTGCCTGCGGGCGGTCCGTGAGCCTCCTCTGCTGCGCCTGTGGGGTCTCACCTGTCCCTTCCTCCCGCGGGGTCTGCGCGCCTTCCACTCCAATCAACAAGATCACTTTATTCACCTAAGGTTATTTGAATGGCTCCTAGACTAAATAACTGAAAATGATGTAACCTTTCGTTCAAGAAACTTTTAGCTGTGAATTGGAGCAAATGGTGTAGACTCCAGCGGGGGAGTAACGGTAGGTTGAGACCCCTGAAGCGTTGTGAGGAGGCTCAAGCACCGTCCCGCGGAAAGTGAAGCCATTTGCGGAAAGGAACAGCGACGATTTTAAAATAACTATTGTTCTACAGGACATTTCTTCTGGTTTTAATTAGATTTTTCAGTCATCAATTTTGATTTGTTTGATGTTTTTCTTTGGTATGCGAATTTGGAGTAGGCCGTCTCGGTAATTTGCTTGAAGGGCATTTAATTTTACATAAGGTGGTATAGGTATGGTCCGTTTATGGTGCTTCATAGAATAACTGTTGCTAATAAAAGAAGTTGTTTCATCAATGGTTTCAAGCTGCTGTTCATTTTTGACTCCGATGGTTAAGTATCGATCAAAGGTCTCTATTGTAATTTGTTCTTTTTTAATTCCTGGAAGTTTACAAATGACGATAAACTCTCCTGTTGTTTCTTGTGTTTCCACTGGCAATGAAGCTTCTGTAAATGCATGGCCAAAAAAATTATCCATTTGCTGAAGCATTCCTTTTATCGGAGAGCTGCTGAAAAATGCATCAATGGAAGTCATAAGATTGTTTTGTGTAGGCCTATTCTGAGGAAGCTTATCCTTATTGTCTTTCATAGAAATTCTCCTTTCTTGCTCTTTATCATTACTATATTGATTCCAGCTTACATGGGTTACAAATTAGGTGAAGGAGAAAACGACAATATTTTCATGGTAAGCGCGTACAATCTATGATATTTTTGGAACAAAGAAGTATATAAAGGAAGTTTGTTATGCAGTTATTAAAAAATACATATTTTTTAAAAGTAATAAAGGTTGTCTTTCCATTATCGATCTTAATAGTTTTATATATTGAAGGGAAAAAACAGATTCAATCCATCAATATTGCCCTTGTAATGGAGAAGATTGGGAATATTGGATTTTTTTCATTTACGTGGCTAATGATATTAGGTGTTTTGGCCGTTTCTACTATGATATTTTACGATCTATTCATTGCCATGGGATTAAAAGTGCAAATACCTGCAAGAAAACTGGCCATTTATGGATTCTCATCTAATTCCTTTGCGAATTTCATGGGATTTGGCGGATTTGCTGGGGTAGGATTGAGAACGTTATACTATCGCAAATATGCTGGGAACTTCCCTTTACTCCTGAAAAGCGTGACCATTATTCTTCCCTATATGCTCTGTGGACTTTCTATTTTTGCTTGGTGGATTGTCATGTATGAATGGCCAAATCGCACTTTACTTTTAAACTATCCCTTATTGAAACTGCCTCTGCTTATCATGAGTGGGTATTTGTTTTTTATATTTTTTGCAAGCCATTTTACGAAAAGTTTGCAAACAAGACAACAGTTTAGCCTGATAGGCATTTCTATTTTAGAATGGTTTTTTGCAGGAATCGTGTTTTGGCAGATTTCCGTTTTGTTACATGTAGATGTCCCAGTACTCATTACTTTCACCATATTCTTTATGGGAGCGATTGCAGGTGTATTAAGCACAGTGCCAGGTGGGGTGGGTGCATTTGATTTTGTTGTTCTAGTCGGATTTGCTTCTTTTGGAGTGTATGAGGAGAAACTGGTAGCACTGCTTCTTTTGTATAGGTTAGTTTATTATGTTGTCCCTTTTCTCATAAGTTTGGTTATTTTTTTCACTTTCATGTTCAAGGAGAAAGCATGGAAGTCACTACTTCCAGAAAAGCGCTCTTGGTCGATACTATGCCATCGAGTTCTTTCCATTTGGGTACTTATAGTGGGAGTATTATTGGTCTTGTTTCCGGTCATTCCTGTTATTGTCCGCAAAATTACCATTGCCAATGAATTCCTATCCATGGAAATGATGCAAGTCTCCCAACAGTTTTCTATTACTATCGGTATCACCTTACTTGTTTTGGCAAGAGCCATTGAAGATAAGGTGAAAAGAGCGTATTATTTTACATTTTTCATTCTTGTTTTTGGAACGTTAGTTAGCTTCTCAAAAGGATTCCATTTCTGGGAAGCGGTTCTTTTCCTTGTTGCGATCCTTCTACTGTATTTTTCTAGAACACATTTTTATAGAAAAAGCAGTCAATATACCTTTGTAAAAGGACTTATTGACGGTGTTATCCTTTTGGCAATTGCTTTGATTTATGTCATCGTAGGTTCTCTTCAGATTTCGTATATTCAACGAATTGTACCGAAGAGATTGCAAGACCTCTTTTCTCTTGATACACCATCTTTGTGGCAAGACGTAGGTTTTGGTGTGCTGTTGGCAATTGTCCTTGTTTACTTTGGTTTGTTCTTTAAAAGATGGAAGGAATCTGGTTCCTTGTTTCAGGCTGTTCTAGAGAGTGATGAGTTTACCGCACAACCACTTCTACCCAATAAACCAATCTATTTTTACTCCTCTGATCAAGGAAACATCTATTATCAAAAATGGATGGATAATCTGATTGTAATGGAAAGGGGCGATTGTGAGCTGGATTCACACTTGCAAAGTGTTTCTCTGTGTCAAAACTTTGAAAATGAAATGGATAGATACGGCTTTATCGTTATTATAACGAGTGTGAAAGAAGAGGAAATTTCTTCTTTTCGTGATGTGGGGTTTCAGATTATCGTAGAAGACGACAAAATCTATGCATTATCGAATAATGTTCCGCAAATTGTCGCAAAAACAAATATAAAATGGTTAAATCGTTTAGTGAATAAAATGGACTGAAGCATGCTTTTTTACTAGATATATGTTATAATTTATTGGAAGAGATTGTTAGACGAGGATTCTTTTTTTATTTTTTTCTTATTTTTTCCTCGTATATTGGCATACTAAGATTATATTAGTGAGGATAAACTGCGCCCCACCTCAAAAGATAGGAGAGTGGTACTATGGCTTTTGGAAGAAGAGAAGTAGAAGAAATCGTTACCGAGGAAACGAAAGTATGGGTTTGTGAATCAGAGGATTGCAATGGTTGGATGAGAGATAATTTTAAGAACAGTGAAAGTGAAATCCCAACATGTCCTCTATGCCACAGCGGCATGACACAATCTACCAAAGTGCTAGCAGTCATCAATAACTACAGTCAAAATCAGAAGATGTAAATATACCAAAGTGGAAAAACCAAGCGCCTTCCAAGTGCTTGGTTTTTCTTTTTGGACTTTACGAACCGAACGCTTATTCGCTAAAATAGAGAGTAGAGAATGAGGTGAAGTTGCAATGAAATGGAGAAAAACAATATATGAAGTAATTGATTGGATGAAGAGTGAAGATTCAATAGCAAAAAATATCGTACATTGGGAAACGGTTCCACCGAAAGATGCACAAGAAGTCCCGTTTCCTGCTCAAATAGATGAACGTTTGATGAAAGCATTGACCGAAAGAGGCATCAACTCTTTATATACCCACCAGGCAGCAGCATTCGAGGCTGCAATCAATAAAAAGCATTTTGTAGCGGTTACCCCGACTGCTTCAGGAAAAACCTTATGTTATAACTTGCCGGTGCTTCAGAAAATTGTGCAAAACAATGATGCACGAGCACTATATTTGTTCCCGACAAAAGCACTTGCGCAGGATCAGAAGAGTGAATTAAACGAAATCATTACGCAAATGGGTGTACCCATCAACAGTTATACATATGATGGCGACACTGCTCCTACCATCAGACAAAAGGTAAGAAAAGCTGGACATGTAGTTATTACGAATCCAGATATGCTTCATTCGGCAATCCTTCCCCATCATACTAAATGGGTTTCACTTTTCGAAAACCTGGAATATATCGTGATAGATGAGTTGCATACGTATAGAGGTGTGTTTGGAAGTCATGTTGCTAATGTTATTAGAAGATTAAAACGAATATGTAATTTTTATGGAAGTAACCCTACATTCATTTGTACATCTGCAACAATAGCGAATCCGAAAGAACTGGCTCAGGAGCTTACTGGGGAAGACTTTGAACTTATCAATAATAATGGAGCTCCATCCAGTAAAAAGCATATCGTTTTTTATAACCCTCCCATCGTCAATAAGCCATTAAATATCAGGAGGAGTGCAACTCTAGAGGTAAGAAAGCTGGCTGCAGAGTTTCTTCAAGAGAAAATTCAGACCATCGTCTTTGCAAAAAGCAGGGTACGAGTAGAAATTTTGTTAACGTACCTTAAAGAGCTAGTCAAAAATCAGCTAGGAGAAAAGTCTATCCAAGGGTATAGGGGAGGATACTTACCGACCCAGCGCAGGGCGATTGAAAGAGGCTTAAGAAACGGGGAGATTTATGGTGTTATCAGTACTAATGCGCTGGAACTTGGAGTGGACATAGGGCAATTACAGGTCTGTATCATGACAGGATATCCTGGAACGATAGCAAGTGCTTGGCAGCAGGCTGGCCGAGCAGGGCGCAGACAGGGAGAAGCGGTAATTATCATGGTGGCCAGCTCCAATCCCTTAGATCAATATGTCATCCAACATCCGGAGTTTTTCCTGAAAAGCAATCCAGAGTCAGCCAGGATTAATCCAAACAATCTCGTTATACTAGTGGATCATATTAAGTGTGCTGCCTATGAGTTACCGTTTAAAAAAGGAGATACCTTTGATGGTGTGGAGCTTGAGGATATCTTAGATTATTTGGCAGAAGAAAGAGTACTCCACGAAAACGGAGGGAAATTTCATTGGATGAATGATGCCTTCCCTGCCCATAACATCAGCTTGCGTTCCGCTTCCCAGGAAAATGTCATTATCGTTGACCAATCATCAGAACCTGCTAATAAAGTGATTGGGGAAATGGACCGTTTCAGTTCGATGACTCTTCTGCATGATGAAGCGATCTACTTGCACCAGGGAGTTCAATATCAAGTAGAGAAACTTGACTGGGAAGAAAAGAAAGCATTTGTAAGAGAAGTAAATGTCGACTATTTTACCGATGCGAATCTTGCTGTTTCCCTTGATGTACTGGAAGTGGACAAACAGACCGATTACCAGGCGGGCACCGTATCCTTTGGAGATGTTTCAGTTCGTGCGATGGCAACTATTTTTAAAAAGATAAAATTTGAAACTCACGAAAACATTGGATCAGGACCAATCTACCTTCCAGAAGAAGAGCTTCAGACAAGTGCAACGTGGATTACACTTGAAGAAGAAATTACAGAGCGACTTAAAGGAGATGATTTGGAGAAAAGTCTCTTGGGTATCGCTCACGCCCTTAAACACGTGATTCCATTATTATTAATGTGTGAACCAATGGATATGCAAGTAGTACCTCAAGTCAAGTCCACGCACGATGAAAAACCCGTAGTCTATTTTTATGACCGTTATCCTGGAGGAGTCGGGTTAAGTGAAAAAGCGTACGACTATATAAATGAGCTGCTTACAAGTGCGAGTAAACTAATAGGCAATTGCCCATGTCGTTCAGGTTGTCCATCTTGCATCGGTGCGGATTATCCTGAAGAAGACTCCAAAGAATTGGCACTCTCTCTACTTCAAAAACTTGTATAAAGGGGGGAATCAAATGGGTATGAAAAATAAATTAAATAGAATGAAAAAGCATCTCACGAGTAATTCAGATGCAATACCTGTGGAACGCAAGAATGAAAGAATGCAGAACCTGTTGGATTCTGATTCATCCCTTGCTGATATCCCTAATTTGAAAGAATGGGAAGCCTATGGGGTAAAACCATACTTTGCAAATGGAGAGTACTGCCTTATACGGGAAGTAGAGTATGATCTGGATTATAAGCACGGAAAGTATCGGTTAGGGGATCTATTGCCCATTATGGATGAGTGGCAAAAATCAGGTGTAGAGCATCCGTTGTCTGCAAAAGGTCATCAGGCAAATAATCTTTTTTTCTTTGATACAGAAACAACAGGGCTAAGTGGAGGGGCGGGTACAACAATTTTTTTGCTGGGATATGCGAGAGTGCTATCGGATAAGGTGGTAGTCAGGCAACACCTTTTGCCTTGTCCTGGGAATGAGGTGGCTCTTTACCAAAGTTTCCTTGAGGAAGTCGACTATACCACTCTTGTGACATACAATGGCAAGGCGTTCGACTGGCCTCAAGTAAAAACACGACACACCCTTATTAGAGAACATGTCCCGAAACTTCCTTCCTTTGGACATTATGATCTTTTGCATGCTTCAAGAAGACTCTGGAAGAAAAAACTAGAATCAGTAAGACTTGCAAATGTGGAGAAAGAGATCCTTGGAATTGAGCGGAAAGATGATATCCCAGGATTTTTGGCACCGATGATTTACTTTGATTTTGTAAAAACAAACGAGATGCAGGGGATAAAGGGAGTGATGAAACACAATGAGTGGGATGTGCTAACGCTCATTACATTGTATGCACATCTCTCTGCACTTCTTTTGGTGGATAACAAAGAAAGAGATAAATTGGAAGAATACGAAATAGGACGATGGTATGACACATTGGGAGAGAAGGAAGCCGCTATAGCAATTTATAACAATATTTCCGACTCTTCTCCCCAAGCCACGTTTAACTTAGGGATGTTAAAGAAAAAGGAAAAGAACTATTTAGAGGCAAAAATACTTTTCCAGAAGTGCTTTGAAGATGAGAATAATCTGTGCAAGGAAACTGCGGGAATTGAAATAGCGAAAATACTCGAGCATAAAGAGAAAGACTACTCCCTTGCTTTATTTTATGCGGAGAAATCGTTGGAGTTTTTTCAGTCGTCAAATAATAAACTCCATAAAAATAACGGTACTATTTTAGATGATTATGAGAAAAGAATTAATCGACTTAAAAATAAATCGAGAAATTGAAAATATTTTCACATTTTGTCTAAATTTCTGCAAAACATATATTGTCAACGTGCTTTTTACCATGTAAAATTAGCTATTGTGAATGACGAAATTACTATTAGATATATGGGAGAGAGAGCACGTTGTCTAGATTTATTTTATGTTTGTTTTTTGTTGTTATCGGTCTTACGTTATTTGGACTTTCCAATTTAAAGGATAATATCTACACGATTTTACTATAAAAATGGTAGGCAAATGTATATAAATTAAGAAAATAGGTGTTTGTATTAGTACATGTATCTCACTTCTTTCATAGTTTGTTAATGTAAAGAGAAAAACAAATTGAAAGGAGATTGAAAGTATGCATAACTGCAGACCTAACATGATGGCACCAATTGTCCATCCTACAAAATGTTGTGTAAAAAATTTATATTCTACTACTGAGGTTCCTCACATCCACCCTTCACACACAACATATGTAAACAACCAACAGTTCCAACACAAACACTATTTCCCGCAAACAGATTCCATGGTAGATTCTGTGTCACACCAACACTTTAATTGTGGCCCTGGTGGCCCTGGAATGGGTGGAGCACCTGGAATGGGTGGTCAACCTGGTCAAGTGATGGGAGCACAAACTGGCCCTGGATATGGCCAAATGGGAATGCCTGGTCAAGTAATGGGTGCACAACAAGGTCCTGGAATGGGCCAAATGGGACCTGGCGGAATGCCTGGTCAATGTAAGCCTTATGGCTATGGAAGATAAGCGAGATAAACTTGCTTTTGTTTGATAAATGACAAAAAAGAACTGGCTTCAAGTCAGTTCTTTTTCCAATACATATTGATGTTTGACTTGCGCTTTTCAGGCTTTCTATTTATTATTTTAAATAGAGGTGCTTATGAGAGTATTAGTAATTACAGGGTATAAACCCCAGGGACTACAAATATTTAAAAAGGACGATCCAGCTGTACACTTTATAAAAAGAGCGATACAGAAGCGATTGACTGCTTTACTAGAAGGGCATAATGAGTTAGAATGGGTTGTCATTAGTGGTCAGTTAGGTGTGGAACTTTGGGCTGCAGAAGTTGTTTATGCTCTGCAAACAGATTTCCCTAAACTAAAACTCGCCGTATTTACACCATTTTTCGAACAGGAAGAAAAATGGAGCGAACAAAATAAGGAGTATTACGAATCTATTTTGTCGCAAGCTAATCATATTGACTCTATTACAAAAAAGAAATATGAATCCCCGCTTCAACTTAGATTGAAAAACCAGTTTGTGGTGGATAAGTCGGACGCCCTATTAGTGGTTTACGATGAAGAGGGGCCGGGTAGTCCTCAATATATAATTGACAATGCACGTAAAAAATCAGCTCAGACAAATTATCCTATATATATGATTGACAGCTACGAACTTCAGCTTGTTGTAGAAGAAGAACAGTACAATACCAATCAAGAGTGGTAAGAGTGGAATAGAGAAATTGAGTGACCCCTTTAGATTAATTTAAAGTGGGTACTCGCATAGAGGTGAGGAACTTATGCTATCAGATAAAATTAAATTAACGTCAAAAGAAATTCTAGAAAAAGAGTTCAAATCAGGCATGAGAGGCTATAAAGCGGAAGATGTGGACAAATTTTTAGATGTAGTGATAAAAGACTATGAAACCTTTTATCAAGAGTATGACTTGCTTGTCCAGGAAAATGCAAGACTGAAACGTCAAGTTGAAGAAGCAGGTAAAAAACCACAACCAACCAATACTAATAGTGGATCTACTAATTTTGATATCTTAAGAAGATTATCAAACCTGGAAAAGCATGTATTCGGTAGTAAGTTATACGACTGACAGTAATTTACAGTTGCAATCGTTGCTCAAATTTACTATACTATATTTTGCTGACATCAATAGTGATTGGGTAACCGCTACAGTTTCGGCTGTAGAGGAAAGTCCATGCTCGCACAGGCTGAGATGCCTGTAGTGTTCGTGCCTAGCGAAAAAATAAGCTAGGGTAGCTTGGTTTTCGGACGAAGCTAACGGCAGGGAACGCACCTAAGTCTTTATAGATATGGTGTTAATACCTTGAAAGTGCCACAGTGACGTAGTCTTACAAGAAATTGTAAGAGTGGAACGAGGTAAACCCCTCGAGCGAGAAACCCAAATAATGGTAGGGGCACCTTCTCTAAGGAATCCAACGATGAGAGGGACAGATACTTTAAAGTTTCTGTAGACAGATGGTTACCACCTGCGTACAAGGAGCGATCCGTTTGCAGTACAAAGGAACAGAACATGGCTTACAGATCACTATTGATTGAATGTCGCATCCAACTATGATAATGTAACATAAGCTCTCCTGTTGCCAGGAGAGCTTTATTTGATAGATGGGATACGGGATAGAGAATTTGTGATAATAATACATAAGAGAAATTGAATATTAGTTAGGGTGAATAATACAATGACAGACTACACATTAATTGCAACCGCAGCAATGGGATTAGAATCTCTTGTCGCTAAGGAAGTAAGAGATTTAGGTTATGAATGTACGGTTGATAACGGAAAGGTTATCTTTAAGGGAGATGCCATGGCGATTTGCAGGGCGAACCTTTGGTTACGCACTGCTGACAGAATCAAGGTGGTGGTAGGAGAATTTAGAGCCACTTCCTTTGAGGAACTTTTCGAAAAGACTAAAGCCTTGCCTTGGGGAGACTATTTACCTGAAGATGCCGAGTTTCCGGTAATCGGAAAATCAGTAAAGTCCAAGCTCTTTAGTGTACCGGATTGCCAAGCTATCGTAAAAAAGGCAGTAGTGGAAAAAATGAAGTCGCATTATAAAATTCAGTCGGCATGGCTAGAAGAGAAAGGTGCAGTCTACAAAATTGAGGTTGCCTTACTAAAAGATGTTGCTCAAATCACAATCGACGCTTCTGGGATCGGCTTACATAAACGAGGGTATCGTGCAGATCAAGGCGAAGCACCACTAAAAGAAACATTGGCAGCTGCTTTGGTCATGCTAACGAACTGGTATCCCGATAAGCCATTTGTAGACCCTTTTTGCGGTTCAGGCACAATTCCGATTGAAGCTGCACTAATTGGGCAAAACATTGCACCAGGATTTAATCGTGACTTTGTTTCAGAAGACTGGCATTGGATTGGGGATGACCTTTGGAAACAGGCCCGCGAAGAAATGGAAGATAAGGCTAACTATGACCAACCTCTAGATATTGCAGGATATGATATAGATCATCGCATGATTTCTATTGCCAAAGAAAACGCATTTGAAGCGGGTCTGGGAGAACTAATTGACTTTAAACAAATGCAAGTTAGGGACTTTACCACACGAAAAGAGTATGGTGTGATTATCGGAAATCCTCCATATGGAGAGCGACTTGGTGAACGACCGGAAGTGGAGAAGATGTATCGGGAGATGGGGAAAGCTTTCTCTGAACTTGATACTTGGTCCGTTTATATGCTCACATCCCATGAAGGATTTGAAAGTTTTTATGGAAAAAAAGCGACCAAGAAACGTAAATTATTTAATGGTTTCATAAAAACCGATTTCTATCAATACTGGGGCAAGCGTCCGCCTAGAAAAGGGTAAATGACGTTTATCAACACCAGTCACAGGGAATTACTCCTAAAAAGGAGTGATGGTGTTGAGGGACCAAACGAAAGAAAAAACACTGCTTGAGAGAAACAAAAAAGACAAGGCTTTTAAGGAAAACGAAAAAAGCCAGAAAAACAGAGATCAACTTGTCATGCCGATTGATGAGCTTCCTCTTGAAGATATAAAATATGAAGAAGAGGAAGAACGCGATAAGAAAGGATCTAAGGGGCGTTCTTCAAGCAAGGATATTTAAACAAATCATATAAATTTCCTATACAAGAAGATGAATAAACTTCTGAAATTGGGCATAGAATACTCCTATCAATACTGTTTGGAGGGATTTCTATGCCTTTGCATGTGAATGACTTTATGAGAATCTCCAAAGCATTGGAAAGTAGCTATCAGCGCCTTGCAAGTGAAAACCTGCTAGATAATCATGAATGTGTAGAACGAATGAACGCTGCACGTGATGAATATACAAAAGCAATGCTGTACGCCACCCTGCTTGATGATGAGATTATCCATATTACTAAGAACTAAGCGGAAACCTCCCTTTTGGGGGTTTTTTATTTGGAGTTGTCTTCGGGTGAAGCGGGAAACGAGAGTGATAGAGCGTATGAAGACCTCAGTGATGCAGGAACCGAGAGGGAGAAGTCTTCATGGGGTGAATGAAGACCTCAGTGAAGTAGAAAACGAGGTAGAGAAGTCTTCATGGGGTGAATGAAGACCTCAGTGAAACGGAAAATGCGGTAGAGAAGTCTTCATGTGGTGAATGAAGACCTCAGTGAAGCGGGAAACGAGATGGAGAAGTCTTGATGGAGTGAATGAAGACCTCACTGAAGTGGGAAACGAGATGGAGAAGTCTTGATGGAGTGAATGAAGACCTCACTGAAGCGGGAAACGAGGTGGAGAAGTCTTGATAGAGTGAATGAAGACCTCAGTGAAGCGGGAAATGAGGTGGAGAAGTCTTCATGGAGTGAATGAAGACTTCAGTGAAACGGAAAATGCGGTAGAGAAGTCTTCATGGAGTGAATGAAGACCTTAGTGAAACGGAAAACGAGATGGAGAAGTCTTCATGTGGTGAATGAAGACCTCACTGAAGAGGGAAACGAGATGGAGAAGTCTTGATAGAGTGAATGAAGACTTCACTGAAGCGGGAAATGAGGTGGAGAAGTCTTCATGGAGTGAATGAAGACCTCAGTGAAACGGAAAATGAGGTGGAGAAGTCTTCATGTGGTGAATGAAGACCTCACTGAAGCGGAAAACGAGGTGGAGAAGTCCTCATGGAGTGAATGAAGACCTCACTGAAGTGGGAAACGAGGTGGAGAAGTCTTCATGGAGTGAATGATATGCTCCCTTTTAAGTAGACAGATTAAAAAACAAAAATCTGTTTCCGCGAAGGGGAGTATTTATAATGTCAAAAAAAGCAAACTCTTTCGATGTCAAAATCAATGTCATAAGGGCTTTGGAA
>NZ_JAAZWB010000054.1 GCF_012524115.1 Bacillus sp. RO1
ATCAAACTCTCCAATAAAGAGTCTGAGCTTTTGCTCAAAATTTGCTAGCTTGTGTTACTTAAAATCATTTTGTCGTGTTCCGTAGAACCGACGTTATGACGCTGTTGTTTTGTTTAGTTTTCAAAGAACTCTTTTGTGTTGCCGCCTTTCAAAAGCGACTTCATTAATATATCATTTATTTCGTTTTGAGTCAACATCTTTTTATTATCTTTTTTCGATAGTTATGTAAGACGCAACTCAATGTCGTTGCTGACTTGATTGATTATAGCATGGGTCGATTAGGAATGCAATTACTTTTTTAATATATTTTTATTTTCTTGTTTGAAACATAAAAAAAGGAAGGAAACCTAACAGATTTCCTTCTTTTTTTCTAATGAGACATATAGCAATGAGGTCATTTTAAAACTTCTTCTATATGAATATCTAATTCTTGATTTAAGGTGAGGAATTGATCGGAGTCGATTTCTCTCACCATTGGCCTAGACGGATGTTGCGGATCGATAAAGGCAACCTCTGCAATTTTATTATTAGAAAGCTTTATCTTGTCACCTATGCTGAAACTGCAAACATTTGATATGAGAGCTTGAACGATAGAAAGATCATATTTCCCAAAGGTTTCATGTTTCAGCTGTTCAACCACTTTAAATGGTGATTGTTTGCTGCGGTACTTCCTTGGTGACGTCATTGCATGAAAAACGTCTGCGACTGCAAGTATTTTTGTATAGGTGTGTATTTTGTCTTCTGATAGTCCAAAAGGATAGCCAGTTTTATCGTAGCGTTCATGATGCTGCAATACAGCAAGCTTTATTTCATCCTGAATCACTGGTTGTTTGCTTACCATCTGATAGCTGAAGATAGGGTGTTCTTTTATTTGCGCAAATTCCTCTTTTCTTAAGGCCGCAACATTTTTTAAGATTTTCTGATCGATGCGGGACATACCGCAATCCATTAAGAAGCCAGCTATGCCGACTTGAATGATATCTTTCTTTTTATAGCCAAGTGACTTCGCTATCGCGGAAGCAATGATGGCCACTGCTACAGAATGATGATAGATATAGTCTTCTTCGTTTGTGTAATGGTAGACGGTAAAAACTTCTTCTTGATATTGAAGGGATTTTTCGATTAAAGGGATAATTGTCTTGCGAACGGCACTATAATCAATTGGGGCACCTGATCCCCATGCCTCGTACATTTTTTTGTAAGATTGCGTTGCTTTTAAGTACATCTGTAAGAAGGAATCCTCTTTTGGTTTATCTTCAATCATGGTTAGCAATTGAGGGTTGAAAGGTTGCCCGTTTGAAAGGAATGCTTCTATTTCGACTTTTTCTACCAAAAAAGACTCTAAAATTTCAATGTGTTGATTTGTCAGAACGGTTCTCTTTGGCATAATCGGTTTTGATGTGAGTGCCTTTATTTCTTGTGCCAGAATACATCCTTCCACTAGCTGTTCGGTTTTCACTAACATGAACGCTCTCTCCTTATAAACAAAGAGGAACACATAAAAGTGCTCCTCTCTTAGAGTTGATCATTTACTCTTCTTATTCTTCGACCTCTTCTGTGGAAATTCCTTCTTCCATTTCTGTATCTTCCGTACCATCTTCTGGCTCATCTTCTTTGTCTACTCTTGCGACTGTTGTCACAAATTCGTTCTCTGCAAGACGAATGAGCTTCACTCCCTGGGTGTTTCGGCCCATTTGTGAGATTCCGTCGACGGACATACGGATTAGGACGCCACTTGCTGTGATCAGCATTAGGTCTTCCTCAGTGGTTACGGTTTTAACAGATACCAGCTCACCATTACGTTCGGTAATATTACATGTTTTAATCCCTTTTCCTCCACGGCTTTGGACACGGTACTCTTCCGCTGGAGTTCGTTTTCCATAACCGTTTTTGGTCACAACTAACACATCCAAGCCTTCATCAAGCAGTTCCATTCCTACTACTTCATCATTTTCGGCAATGGAGATTCCTTTTACGCCCGTTGCCGTTCTGCCCATGGAACGTACGTCTGTTTCATGGAAGCGTATGAGCATACCGTTTTTCGTTCCAATGATCATTTCTTTTGTGCCATCTGTTAATTTTACAGAAATTAATTCATCACTTTCTCGCAATCCAAGGGCAATTAGGCCACCCTTACGGATATTGGCAAATTGAGACAATGGAGAACGCTTGGATATTCCATGCTTTGTTGTAAAGAATAGATACCAGTCATCCACAAAGTCTTCCACCGGGATAATGGCGTTGACCCATTCTCCTTTTTCCACCTCAAGCAAGTTGATGATTGGAATGCCTTTTGCTGTACGGCTGAATTCTGGGATTTCGTACCCTTTTGCACGATACACTTTCCCTTTGTTTGTAAAGAATAATAGCGTATCGTGTGTGGACGTGGTCAAAAGATGTTCAACAAAGTCATTCTCGTTGGTTCCCATCCCTTGAATTCCACGACCTCCTCTTCGCTGGCTACGGTATGTGGAAAGAGGCAGACGTTTAATATAGCCATTATGTGTAAGGGTGATCACGACATTTTGACGTGGAATTAAATCCTCATCTTCAATATTTTCAAAACCGCCAACCATGATCTCCGTACGTCGAGTGTCGTTGAAGCGTTCTTTTACTTCTGTTAGTTCCTCACGGATAATCTCAAGTACTTTTTCTTCATCTGCAAGGATTGCTTTTAGTTCAGCAATAAGCTGCATGAGTCCTTGATACTCTTCTTCTATCTTTTCGCGCTCTAAGCCTGTTAGACGTTGTAGACGCATGTCTAGGATTGCTTGTGCTTGTTTCTCAGATAGAGAGAATTCAGTCATTAAGCCTTCACGGGCTATATCAGCCGTTTGGGAACTACGGATTAAGGTAATTACCGCATCTAAGTGGTCTAGGGCAATCCGTAGACCTTCTAAGATGTGTGCTCTTGCTTCCGCTTTACGAAGTTCAAATGCCGTACGACGCTTGATTACGACTTTTTGATGTTCTAGGTAGTGATACAGACATTGTTTCAGGTTTAATACTTTTGGTTCCCCATTTACTAGCGCAAGGAGGTTGATACCAAAGCTTGTTTGAAGGGAAGTCTGTTTATATAAGTTATTTAAAAGGACATTAGCATTCGCATCTTTTTTAACTTCCATGACGATACGCATTCCATTGCGGTCGGATTCATCACGCAAGTCAGATATGCCTTCTATTTTCTTATCACGAACAAGGTCCGCGATTTTTTCAATAAGTTTTGCTTTATTCACCTGGTATGGAAGTTCATGAACAAGGATGACTTCTCTGCCATTTGGTTTTGTTTCGATTTCGACTTTAGCACGAACAGTGATGGAGCCACGACCCGTTTCATAGGCCCTTCTAATACCACTTCTGCCTAAGATTTGTCCCGCTGTCGGGAAGTCTGGCCCTGGAATGATTTCCATCAACTCAGGAATGGTAATGTCAGGATCCTTACTTACAGCAAGTACTCCGTCAATGATCTCTCCCAGCTGATGAGGTGGGATATTGGTTGCCATCCCTACCGCGATACCAGAAGCACCGTTTACAAGCAAGTTTGGAAAACGTGCAGGCAGTACAATCGGCTCTCTTTCGGACCCATCATAGTTATCCTGGTAATCAATCGTGTCTTTATTGATATCGCGAAGTATCTCCATGGAGATCTTCGACATTCTTGCTTCCGTATAACGCATGGCAGCTGCTGCGTCACCATCGACAGATCCAAAGTTTCCGTGACCATCGATTAGCATGTATCGGAAGTTAAAGTCCTGTGCCATACGTACCATTGTGTCGTAAACCGCAGAATCACCATGTGGATGGTACTTACCTATTACTTCCCCTACGATACGGGCAGACTTTTTATAGGCTTTATCAGCTGTCATTCCTAAATCATTCATCGCATACAAGATACGTCGGTGTACAGGTTTCAAGCCGTCCCTTACATCCGGCAAGGCACGGGATACGATAACACTCATGGCATAGTCCAGGAAGGATGTTCTCATTTCCTGACTGATATTTATTTCTTTAACTGAGGACCTCTCAGACATAATAACGAACCTCCTTGCGAAATGTGAGTTCAAGACTACATTCGCTTTCGCTCTTCTCTATGTAAAAGACAGGATAGCATGACACGGCGCCAGTGAATTATCACTAAATTCTTGGTCTTTGTTAAAAACCGCTCTTGATTTTCACCAATGGCTTCGCTTTCCGCGGGGCGGCCTTGAGCCTCCTCGGGCTTTGCCCTGCGGGGTTTCAACATTGCCGCTATTCTCCCGCTGGAGTCTTCGCCGTTTGCTCCAATCACCAGCTAGAAACCATTAGAACTTTAGTCTTCATTTTTAGTGGCTCGGCATAGCTATCCCGCTTTTTTATGGATTCTTAGGTTAGATATCCAGATTTTTTACATAACGGGCATTATCCTGGATAAAGTTTCTTCGCGGTTCTACTTTATCGCCCATTAGAATCTCAAATGTTTCATCCGCTTCAATCGCGTCTTGCAGGCTTACCTGTAACAATGTTCTACTCATAGGATCCATTGTTGTTTCCCAAAGCTGCTCAGGGTTCATCTCCCCTAATCCTTTATAGCGCTGGATGCCGGCTTTTGGTTGATCAGACATGGTCGCAAGGACTTCTTCAAGCTGGCGTTCATTGTACGCATACTCAATCTTTTTACCCTGTTGAACCTTGTAAAGAGGCGGCTGGGCAATGTAGATGTACCCATGTTCGATAATCTGGCGCATGTAACGGTAGAAGAATGTCAGCAAAAGGGTTCTGATATGAGCACCGTCGACATCTGCATCCGTCATGATAACAATCTTATGGTAACGGGCACGCGAAATGTCAAAGTCTTCGCCGATTCCAGTACCAAGAGCTGTGATGATAGCACGTACCTCGTTATTGGATAAGATTTTATCCAAACGTGCTTTTTCTACATTGATGATCTTTCCACGCAAAGGCAGAATCGCTTGGAAGTGACGATCACGACCTTGTTTTGCCGATCCTCCCGCAGAATCTCCCTCTACCACATATAATTCGCTGATCGACGGATCTTTAGAGGAGCAGTCCGCCAACTTTCCAGGAAGACTGGATATTTCCAAGGCGCTCTTTCTTCTGGTGAGTTCTCTTGCTTTCTTGGCTGCCATTCTTGCTCTGGAAGCCATTAAACCTTTTTCCACAATTTTTCTGGCTGCAGAAGGGTTTTCAAGAAGGAAACCTTCAAATTTTTCCGTGAAAACAGAATCAGTAACCGTTCTTGCTTCACTGTTTCCTAATTTTGTTTTCGTCTGGCCTTCAAACTGTGGGTCTGGGTGTTTAATAGAAACGATAGCCGTCAAACCTTCTCGAACATCTTCCCCTGTTAGGTTGCTGTCCGCATCTTTGAAAATATTGTTCTTTCGTGCATAGTCATTGATTACTCTAGTCAATGCCGTCTTAAAGCCAGATTCATGGGTTCCACCCTCATAGGTGTTGATGTTGTTGGCAAAAGAGTACAAATTGCTTGTGTAGCTGTCATTGTACTGCAGTGCTACTTCTATAGAGATACCGTCCTTTTCTCCCTCTACAAACACAACTTCCTCATGAATGACTTCCTTTGTACGGTTTAGATGTTCTACATAAGAAGCGATACCACCCTCGTAGTGGTATTCATTCTTTTTCGATGCCTCTTCACGTTTATCTTCAATGGTGATGCGTATTCCTTTATTTAAGAACGCAAGCTCACGAAGACGGTGAGCAAGTGTATCGTAGTCATAAACTTTTGTTTCTGTAAAAATTTCTTCATCGGGAACAAAGTGAATGATCGTCCCTGTGATATCTGTTTCGCCGATCACTTTTAGATCTTCATTTGGTACCCCTTTGTTGTATTTTTGGTAATGGATATTCCCATCACGATGGACATAGATCTCAAGCTCGGAGGAAAGGGCATTAACAACGGATGCACCAACCCCGTGCAAACCTCCGGATACTTTGTAACCGCCACCGCCAAATTTTCCACCTGCATGAAGAACGGTCATAATTACTTCTACTGCCGGACGACCCATTTTTTCATGAATTCCGACTGGAATACCACGGCCATTATCTTTTACGGTGATGCTGTTGTCTTTTTCGACGATAACATTGATCTCAGAGCAATACCCTGCCAATGCTTCATCGATACTGTTATCGACAATCTCCCACACTAAATGATGCAGTCCTTTGGCACTGGTGGAACCGATGTACATACCTGGTCGCTTTCTAACGGCTTCAAGGCCTTCAAGCACCTGTATATTACTTTCATCATAGCTGTTTTCTTGCAATTCTTTTTGGTCCATCGTCATATCTATCACCTTCACTTTTTATTTCTACACAATAGACTGGCTGTCCTTTTGGGCAACAAACGCATCTATAATAGGCAGTTTCTCTAATAAAGGAACTCCTCCATCGAGGTATCCATTCTTTTTTTCAGGGTTGTTGAGGCTAGCGGAGAAAGGTATATGTTTTCTTCGGTAATCACGATTGATTTGATGTCATGTTTACTGATATTTTTAATGGATTTGTCTGCTACTTCCGGGAGAGTACTTTTCCAGTCAGATTGCAGAAGCCTGCGATCTAAAATAGCGATAATTTTAGAAGCGCGCACCATTACTTCTTCTCCAATATGCAAATACATGATCCTTCACCTCAATTTCGTTTCTTGATCGTACCGGAGACCACCTCATATGTAGCCGCTTGTTTCAGGGTATGATGGTCGATTCCATCTACACTTGTTGTTGTCACGAAGGTTTGAACCTTCCCCTGAATGGTGTTTAAAAGATGGGACTGTCTATAATCATCCAACTCAGATAATACGTCATCGAGGAGCAGTATTGGATATTCCCCTACTACCGAGTGAATGAGATCTATCTCTGCAAGCTTCAGCGACAGAGCTGTCGTACGCTGTTGTCCTTGTGATCCGAATGTCTGGACATCTTTTCCGTTCACTTGAAAGAGCAGGTCATCACGATGGGGACCAAATAGTGTCACGCCTCTTTCAATTTCTCTATCTTTTATTTTATCAAACTTTTCGTTATATGCTTCTATCATTTTCGACAAGTTTGTTGTTTCTGATACATAATCAATGGATGGTTTGTAGATAATAGTCAATTCTTCCAAATCACGGCTGATGCTTTTATGAATTGGCTGAGCCCAGCTTTGCAGCAATTGAACGAATTCCTGCCTCTTTTCCGTCACGCTCGCAGCCAATTCTATAAGCTGCTCTGTTAATACAAATAGCATAGTTTCGTCTTTTTGCTTTCTCGTCTGTAACTGCTTCAAGTAATGATTGCGCTGTTGAAGTACTTTTTGATACCTCGACAGATCATGCATATACCGTGGTGATACTTGCCCAAGTTCCATATCTATAAAACGTCGTCTCACCTGAGGACTACCTTTTACAAGGGTTAAATCCTCAGGTGCAAACATGACGATATTCATATTTCCGATATACTGACTTAATTTGGTTTGTTCGATATGATTGATCTTTGCTTTTTTCCCTTTTTTACTTATGACCAGTTGCAGCGGCAACTCTCCATTCCGTTTATGTATCCTGCCTTCTATTTTACCATATTCTTCGTCCCATCTGATAAGATCTTTATCATTGGACGTCCTATGTGATTTTGCCATTGCCAATACATAGATAGATTCCATCACATTTGTCTTTCCTTGTGCGTTTTCTCCTAATATGACATTCACACCATTTTCAAATACGGCATGCAAGCTTTCATAATTGCGATAGTGTCTTAAGGTCAATTCTTCAATATACAATCTATATCACCAACTCATCCGGAAACAACGACATATTTTCCATGACCATCTATTTCGATTACATCTTGTACTTTCAGCTTTCTTCCTCTTCTATCTTCAAGCTCTCCGTTCACTTTCACTTCGTATTCTGAAAGAAACCATTTTGCCATCCCGCCTGATTGAATGACGTCGGCCAGCTTTAAGAATTGTCCAAGTGTAATCATTTCTGTTGAAATTTGAATTTCTGTCATTAGTTCGCGCTCACTTTCTTATTAGGGATAAGTATTTCTTATACTATTCCCTTATTGTCTACTTCCTATTGTACTAGAACTTCTCCATATAGAAAAGAAAGCCACTAGGAATGGTCACTAGCAGCTTTCTAAGACTATATTCATTAGTACGTTCTCACTGGCAGGATCAGTTGAAGCATGGAATCATCATGTAATGTTTTGATGACAAACGGCCTCATCGCACCGGTGAAATTTATTAGTATCTCGTTTCCTTCAAGCGCTTTTAAAGCATCCATCATATATTTTGCGCTAAAAGAAATTTTGAGTTCTTCTCCCTCAATGGAGTTGCTTTGTACTTGTTCCACTACTTTTCCGACTTCTGGAGAATTAGAGGATACTTCAAGTGTATCAGACTCTAAAGTGGCAAGCTTTACTACATTGTTTCGTCCCTCTCTTGCAAGTAAGCTCGCACGATCAATCGCCTGAAGGAACTCTTTCGTTGTTACCGTGATATCTGTTTTACTTTCAGCAGGAATTAATCGGGAAGTATCCGGATAGTTTCCATCAAGCAGACGGGAGAAGAAAAGAATATTTTTTGCTTTGAAAAGTACTTGGTTCTCCGTCATGACGATATCAAGCAATTCGTTTGTATCATCTAAGATTTTATTTAATTCATTCAAACTCTTACCAGGAATGACTACATTGCACGTAATGTCATTTTCCGCTTCTACCTTTGCTTTGCGTAAAGCCAAGCGATGGCTATCTGTTGCAATACAGGTAAGCTCGTGATTTTCAAGCTTCCAGTTTACACCTGTCAAGATAGGGCGTGTTTCTGAGGTGGACACTGCAAAGACAGTTTGTCGAATAATGTTTTTTAGTAGATCAGTTGGAACACGAAATACGTTTTGTTCCTCTACTTGTGGCAAATGCGGATATTCAGCAGCATCTTGTCCATTTAGGTTAAATTCCGATTTTCCAGAACGAATGGTTGTTACATATTGGTTTTGGACCTCGATTTCGACGGTATCCATTGGAAGTTTTTTAATAATTTCACTAAAGAATCGGGCTTGCAGTACAACACTTCCAGCAGTTTTCACTTCGACATTTTCCGATCCATCTTCTTCACAAGGAATGAAGGATTCAATGGAGATATCAGAATCACTTCCAGTAAGGGTAACTCCTTCTTCTGTAGCGACAATCTTTATTCCAGTCAGAATTGGAATGGTTGTTCGGGAAGAGACCGCTTTTAGTACATCTTGAACGCTTTGAACTAACTTGTCGCGTTGGATAATAAATTTCATTGTAATCCTCCTTAATGGGCAGGTCTATTTATATATTTTATTAATAAAAAACTAGTAGAAGTAATAGTAGGGGCTGTGATTATGTGGATAACTCGCATTTTTGTTACGAAGAGTAGATATCCACATGTGAATAACCTGTGTTTAACCAAGTACCACTTATGCACAGTTTCCACTATTGTTCTATTAAACATCGCAGAAGATCTCCGCACTTGGCTTCGCTTTCCGCAGGGCAGTGCTTGAGCCTCCTCACTTCGTTGCGGGGTCTCAACCTACCGCTACCTCCCGCCGGAGTCTTCGCCCTGTGCTCCAATCTACTGCTAAGGTTAACTATTAACTTTTAAGGGAGTTGGCAATTGATTGTATTTGTTTTTGCAATGTTGTATCTGTTTTTACGAGATTAGAGATCTTTTCATGGGCATGAATAACGGTCGTATGATCTCGCCCTCCGAATTCTTCTCCAATTTTCGGCAAGGAATAATCTGTGAGTTCCCTTGATAGGTACATGGCAATTTGTCGAGGGAAAGCCACCGATTTCGTTCGTTTCTTTGCTTTGAAATCTTCTAATTTGACATTGTATTCTTCTCCAACGGTTCGTTGTATGTCATGAATGGTCACTACTCTAGGCTTAGAGCTTGGAATGATATCTTTAAGTGCTTCTGCTGCCAAGTCAGCATTAATATCCTTATTGATCAGGGAGGAATAGGCAACCACTCGGATAAGTGCTCCCTCAAGTTCGCGGATATTAGAATCAATTTGATTAGCGATGTAGAGCATCACTTCATTTGGGATATCTAACCCTTCTGCTTTTGCTTTCTTACGCAAGATAGCGATACGGGTTTCTAAATCTGGTGGTGTGATATCTGTAATCAAGCCCCACTCAAAACGGGATCTCAGGCGGTCTTCCAATGTCGGAATTTCTTTTGGAGGCCGGTCACTAGAGATGACAATCTGTTTGCTTTCTTCGTGCAATGTATTGAATGTATGGAAAAATTCCTCTTGCGTTTGTTCTTTTCCGGCAAGGAATTGAATATCATCAATAAGCAACACATCGACATTTCGATATTTATTGCGAAAATCGACAGCCTTGTTGTCACGAATAGAATTAATGAATTCATTGGTGAATTTCTCAGATGATAAATAGACCACCTTTGCAGCAGGATTATGCTCAATAACATAATGGCCGATGGCATGCATTAAGTGGGTTTTTCCTAATCCTACTCCCCCGTAAATAAAAAGAGGATTATAGGCTTTAGCTGGAGCTTCAGCTACTGCCAAAGAGGCAGCATGGGCAAACCTGTTTCCAGAACCGATGACGAATGTGTCGAATGTGTATTTTGGATTCAGCATATTTTGAGGAATTTCGATCATATCATCGTCTTTTTTCACTTTTGCAGGAGGAGTATTTATCTCTATCTCTTCATCTGCTTGGTTTTGAGGAATAATAAATTTAATGGATAATTCTTCACCAGTGATTTCAGAGATGGTTTCTCCGATCAGACCGGAATACCTGGATTCGAGCCAGTCACGTGCAAATTCATTTGGTGCAGTGATTACGAGATTATCTCCCTGCAAAGAATGAGCTTTTGTGCTCTTCAACCATGTTTCAAAGCTGGGCTTACTTATTTTTTTCTCTATCTGATTTAATGCTTTGACCCATAGATCAGAAATATTTTTCATCATGAATCCCCCTTTCGTTTGTGTCTGGCACCTTATTGACAATAGAAAAAGGTGCTTATCTGTACAAGTTTTGTTCAACAAACACTCTGCTAGAAAAACACCCGTTGTATGTTTATTCATTCATATACTGTGAAAAAGATATTATATAGTAGAAAAGTAGTTTTCGACAAAAAACCGCACCTGTGGACAAATACTTACACACACCCTTGGATAACTATCCACACCTTATCCACAATCTGTGGAAAACTATTTTCTGTTAATCATTTATTAAGAGTGAAAACACAATAATAATATCAAAAAAAACCTTATGTTGCAATTGCTTTTTGTGATTATCCACAACTACCACAAATTGTGGAGAAAAGTTTTCCACAACACAAGATACTGTGTAAACCTTGTCGATAAGTGTTGTGGATGACGAAAAATAGCGAAAAAAGTTATTCACAGGTTGAAAAAAGTTAGATGCATAAAAGGGGTCAGACCCTTTATTGCGATTTTAAAATTAGTGTGGAAGGTTGAGTGTTTGTTTTCGAGAGGTTCCAGATCCCGACATTGAAATAGCTTAGCAAGATTAAAGTTTGTTTTCGGGGTCAGGCACCTATGGCACCTTTTGTTTGATTTTTGTTGTTGGTTTGATGAAATGAATTGGGTTGTTAGTTTTTACTATATAAAAAGAAAGGGTTGCTTTGTCGGGCTGGGGAATTTATACTTACATTTGGGAAGTTGACATTCCGATGGTATATTCTCTATAATTATTAAGACTGTCTGTAAAGAAATTTTATATTATAGGAAAGCAAGACTTTCCAGTAGTGTTGAAAAACGGCTTATAAATGTCTATCGATCATATAGAGGTGTTTTTCCACTTAGATTTTGAAGTATCCTCAGGGAGGTGTCATAGTAATGAAAAGAACGTTTCAACCAAATAATCGTAAACGTAGTAAAGTACACGGTTTCCGTGAGCGTATGAGTTCTGCAAATGGACGTAAAGTTCTTGCACGTCGTCGTCGCAAAGGAAGAAAAGTATTATCAGCATAAGACCACTGACTGTCAGTGGTCTTTTTTACTATTTCGGGCATATTCCTGTTATTTTTTCATGATATTTGAGAAAGAATGTTGAAATAGGACCGAATTAGAGGATTTGTGTAAGGCAGGAGGAGACACATTGAGGAAAGAACAAAGAATCAAAAAAAATAAAGAGTTCCAACATGTGTTCCAAAAAGGAAAGTCGATGGCTAATCGGCAATTTGTCATATATGCTGTGCAAAAAGAGGACCAGCCCTTATTCCGGATTGGTTTATCTGTCAGCAAGAAAATTGGAAACGCTGTAACAAGGAATCGAATAAAGCGGCTAGTCAGACAAGCCATTCACGAAATGAAAGAGCAGCTACCTGGTGGCGTGGACATCGTCGTGATCGCCCGAAAACCAGCTGCGGACATGTCATTTGAAGAAGTAAAGAAAAGCCTACAACACGTAATAAGAAAACTCCCGACACTTTCTGCTAAGAAATAAACTATAAGATAACTATAAAAATTCTATTAAGTTTATAGCTTTTGATTGTAGCAAAAGGCGAAGACTCCTGAGGGATATTGCGCTAGGTGGAGACCCCGCAGGCGTAGCCGAGGAGGCTCACGTCAGCCCCTAGGAAAGCGAAGCCGTTTGCGGAAATCAAAAGCGGTGTTAATGGGACTTAAAAAAATGTGTTGGAAGTGTGACATATATTCAATTTGTCAGATAAAAATGATAGGATGTAAAAGGAATCATTTTTTTGTGTAAAAAGGAGGAAAAAGAGGTTGAAAAATCGAATATGGCTACTAACGGCCCTAATCGGACTTGTAGTCTTACTATCAGGCTGTACAGAAATCAACCAGCCAATCACCAATGAAAGCGAAGGCTTCTGGAATGAGTTTGTGGTTTATCCATTATCTTGGTTGATTACGTATTTTGCTGAACTAATGAACAATGACTACGGTCTATCCATTATTATTGTAACGTTATTAATCCGATTTGCTATCTTACCGTTGATGATTAAACAAACAAAGAATGCAAAAGCGATGCAAGCTTTACAACCGGAAATGAAAGCACTTCGTGAAAAATATAGTTCCAAAGATCAAAAAACACAACAGAAATTACAACAAGAGACAATGGGTCTTTTCCAAAAGCATGGTGTAAACCCGCTTGCTGGATGTTTCCCGTTATTGGTTCAAATGCCGATCCTTATTGGATTTTTCCATGCGATTACTCGTACGACGGAAATTGCAAACCATAACTTCTTATGGTTTGACTTGGGAGATCCAGACCCATTCTTCATCCTACCTGTTGTTGCTGGAATCACGACATTCATCCAGCAAAAAATCATGATGGCTGGTATGGACAACAACCCGCAGATGGTGATGATGCTTTGGATCATGCCAATTATGATCGTTGTTTTTGCGATCAATTTCCCTGCTGCACTATCCCTATACTGGGTAGTGGGTAACATCTTTATGATTGTTCAAACTTACTTTATTAAAGGACCAGAGCTGAGAAAAGCAAAAGAAACAGCTGCTGGAACTGCAGGAGGAACGAAAAAGTGAAAGAAATAACTGCAACTGGTCCAACAGTCGAGGAAGCTGTCCAATCTGCTTTAGCTCAACTAAACACATCAAAAGACCGTGCAGAAATTACAATCGTTGACGAAGGCAAGAAAGGTCTCTTCGGATTGTTTGGCTCTAAACCTAGTGTTGTAACCGTCAAATTGAAGCAGGACCCAATCGAAGAATCAACGAATTTCTTGAAAAAAGTTCTTACTGAAATGAACATTGTCGCAGAGCTCGATGTCAAAGTAGAAGGTAGAAATATCTTCATCAGCATCAGTGGCGAGAAAACCGCACTAATTATCGGGAAAAGGGGACAAACCCTTAATTCCCTTCAATATTTGACGCAAATTGTCGCAAACCGCTTTTCCAATCAGTATCTAAATGTCGTCATAGATGCAGAAGGATACCGCGAGAAACGCCGGGAAACCCTGGAGCAGCTTGCAGAACGGCTTGCACAAAAAGCAATGAAAACAAAACAGGATGTACATCTTGAGCCGATGCCTTCTTTTGAACGCAAAGTGATGCACTCGATTATCTCTGCCTACCCGGAAGTAGAAACCTACTCCGTAGGAAAAGAACCGAACCGATCCCTTGTCATCACAGCAAAAAAGAACAAAGTCGCAAAAAGATAATCCAACCATAAAACGGCTGACCCTACAATTAAGGGACAGCCGTTTTTTTGATTAAGAAATTATAAATTAATTAAATAGCGGAATAGTTCAAGTAGTGCATCAACGTTGTGATGAAGACGTCACTGGCAAGGAAAAAGTAGAAGAGAGGTCCTCATGGATGGGATGAAGACCTGAGTGACGAGGAAAAAGTAGAAGAGAGGTCCTCATGGACGGGATGAAGACGTCAGTCACGAAGAAAAAGGAGAAAAGAGGTCCTCATGGACGGGATGAAGACCTGAGTGGCAAGGAAAAAGGAGAAGAGAGGTCCTCATGGACGTAATGAAGACCTGAGTGACGAGGAAAAAGGAGAAGAGGGTGTCCTCATCACCGGGATGAAGACCTGAGTGCCAAGGGAAAAACGATGAGCGACGTCTTCAACGGAAAGAATTAACTATAGAAACAGCAAGTCCTAAAATCTATGGAGTTGTTTTAGCTAATACAAACTTCGGCAAAACTGATGAAATAACTGTGCGAGATTTGTTTATTGTTATTCACATGTGGATAAGTTAAAATGATTGATGACAAATGAAGCGTTCGGGAAATTTTTGTGGATAACTGTCGAACAGGAATACTTTAAAAGACACAAAAATTATGCTAACCTTAGTAAGTTAAAGGACGAACAATTTTACATTGATATAGAAGATACAAAAAGAAAAAGAAATGAGGTGAATGATATGTATGAGTTTGACACGATTGCAGCTATTTCGACGCCAATGGGCGAAGGTGCGATTGCCATTGTCCGCCTGAGCGGTGATGAAGCGTTCCGAATCATTGATGAAATTTTTGTCACCCCGTCATCCAAGAAAATGAAAGACGTTGCCTCTCATACCATTCACTACGGACATATCGTAGATCCAAAAACGGAAAAGACAATAGAAGAAGTAATGGTGTCAGTTATGCGAGGACCTAAAACTTTTACAAGGGAAGATGTAGTGGAAATTAACTGCCATGGCGGGCTTGTTTCCGTTAATAAACTCCTTCAACTTGTATTAAGCAGAGGAGCGAGGCTTGCAGAACCTGGAGAATTTACTAAACGTGCCTTTTTAAACGGGCGAATTGATCTTTCGCAGGCAGAAGCAGTGATGGACTTGATCCGTGCCAAAACAGATCGTGCAATGAATGTGGCTTTAGGTCAGATGGAAGGTCGATTATCCAAACTAATTCAGAAACTTCGTCAAGAAATCTTAGAAACACTGGCGCATGTCGAAGTAAATATCGACTATCCAGAATATGATGATGTAGAAGAAATGACTCATCAGTTATTGCTCGAAAAGTCGACATATGTAAAAGAAGAATTGGAAAAGCTGTTACAAACTTCCCAACAGGGTAAGATATTAAGAGAAGGTCTTTCCACTGTTATTATCGGACGGCCGAATGTCGGGAAGTCATCTTTGCTTAACAGTCTTGTACATGAAAATAAGGCGATTGTAACAGATATTCCTGGGACCACACGCGATGTCATTGAGGAATATGTAAGTGTCCGTGGTGTACCATTACGCCTGGTGGATACTGCCGGGATTCGGGAAACAGAAGATATAGTTGAACGCATTGGTGTGGAGAGATCAAGAGAAGTTTTGAAAAAGGCTGATCTGATCTTGCTTGTTTTAAATAATAATGATGACCTGACAGATGAGGACAAGCAGTTATTTGAAGCGGTAAAAGGCATGGATGTCATTGTTATTGTAAATAAAACCGATCTACCTACGAAAATTGATGTAGAGCAAGTGAGAGAACTTGCTGAAAAACACACCGTCATTTCAACCTCTTTAAAAGAGGAACAAGGAATCGACGAACTAGAAGAGGCCATTTCTTCAATGTTCTTCCAGGGTGACTTAGAAGCAGGTGATATGACATATGTCTCAAACTCTCGTCATATCGGTCTCATCACCCAAGCCCAACAAGCATTGGAAGATGCGATAGTTGGGATGGAAAGTGGTGTGCCAATAGACATTGTTCAAATAGATTTAACTAGAACGTGGGAAATACTTGGTGAAATTATCGGCGATGCAGTACATGAAAGCCTAATTGATCAATTGTTCTCCCAATTTTGTTTAGGGAAATAGTGGCTACTATCGTAATTTTTTGTGAAAAGAGCCTAGAATAGGAGGGAACACACATGGAATATCATGCAGGTTCCTATGATGTAATTGTAATTGGAGCCGGTCATGCTGGTGTAGAAGCAGGATTGGCAGCAGCTCGTCAGGGAGCGAAAACGTTAATGGTGACCATCAACCTGGATATGGTTGCTTTTATGCCATGTAATCCATCAGTCGGCGGTCCTGCTAAAGGAATCGTTGTGCGTGAAATTGATGCGCTTGGTGGAGAAATGGGAAGAAATATCGATAAGACGCATATTCAAATGCGTATGTTGAATACGGGTAAAGGTCCTGCGGTACGCGCATTGCGTGCACAGGCTGATAAGTTCCTTTACCAGCATGAAATGAAAAAAACCATCGAAAATGAAGAAAATATTACCTTGCTACAAGGAATGGTGGAAAAGTTAATCGTCGAGGACGGAGTTTGTAAGGGTGTAATCACTCAAACAGGTGCCATTTATGAGTCCAAGACAGTCGTTATCACCACAGGGACATTCCTACGCGGAAAAATTATACTGGGAGAACTACAATATTTAAGCGGTCCAAATAACCAACAACCTTCTATCACGCTTTCAGAGCATTTGGAGGAACTTGGGTTTGATTTGGTACGTTTTAAAACAGGAACCCCTCCTCGTGTAAATAGTGCTTCCATTGACTACAGCAAGACGGAAATCCAGCCAGGCGATGATGTGCCGCGCGCGTTTTCCTATGAAACAACGGAATACATTACAGATCAGCTACCTTGCTGGTTAACGTATACTAGTGCCGAAACACACCAACTAATCGATGACAACCTTCACCGTTCTCCGATGTACTCTGGGATGATCAAAGGGACCGGGCCAAGGTATTGCCCGTCTATTGAGGATAAAGTGGTGCGTTTCAACGATAAGCCTAGACACCAAATTTTCTTAGAACCAGAAGGAAGAAATACGCAAGAAGTTTATGTGCAGGGACTTTCCACAAGTCTTCCGGAAGATGTGCAGCGTAAGATTCTTTCCACTATTCCAGGTCTAGAAAATGTCCGCATGATGCGAGCGGGGTATGCCATTGAATACGATGCCATCGTCCCAACGCAATTATGGCCGACACTTGAAACAAAAAGAGTTCAAAACCTTTATACAGCAGGGCAAATTAACGGGACCTCGGGGTATGAGGAAGCGGCCGGGCAAGGGATCATGGCAGGTATCAATGCCGGAAGACGTGCGCTAGGTGAGGAAGATCTAATCTTAAGCCGTTCCGATGCTTATATCGGGGTACTGATTGACGACTTGGTGACAAAAGGAACGAATGAACCATATCGCTTGCTTACTTCCCGTGCGGAATATCGTTTGCTTTTGCGTCATGACAATGCAGACCTGCGTTTAACGGAAATCGGTCATAAAATCGGGCTTATTTCCCCGGAACGATTTGCAAAATTTGAAGCGAAAAAACAAGAAATTGAAGCAGAAAAAGAACGTCTGCAATCTATCATCATTAAACCGAATGAACAGGTTCAGACCATCATCAGAGAAGCTGGCGGAAGCGAGCTGAAAGATGGCATCAGGGCAGCAGACCTTTTGAAGCGTCCTGAAATGACTTATGAACATATTTACCAGATGGTACCTGCAGACAAGGAGATTGCTCCTGATGTAGCAGAACAAGTGGAAATCCAGGTGAAATATGAAGGATATATTCAAAAATCCCTTCAACAAGTGGACCGCCTGAAGAAAATGGAAAATAAGAAAATACCAGAAAACATCGATTATGATGACATCCACGGACTTGCGAACGAAGCAAGGCAGAAGCTAAAAGAAGTGCGTCCTTTATCCGTTGCCCAGGCTTCCAGAATTTCAGGGGTGAATCCAGCGGACGTTTCCATCTTACTTGTTTATTTGGAACAAGGTCGTATCGCCAAAGTATCCAACGAGTAAATCCAACGATAGAAAGGATACGAACACATGAATAAAGAACAATTCATTTCCCTGTTGGAGGAGAAGGGGATCTCCCTTTCTCCTCAACAGCTTTCTCAATTTGATACATACTACAAGCTGCTGGTGGAATGGAATGAAAAGATGAATCTTACTGCCATCACGGATGAAGAAGAGGTTTATCTTAAACATTTCTATGATTCCATTACCGCATCTTTCTATGTTGATCTAAATCAAGAGTTATCTCTATGTGATGTGGGGGCAGGTGCTGGTTTCCCAAGCATTCCTCTGAAAATATGTTTTCCAAATCTAAAGGTTACCATCGTGGACTCGCTTAATAAGCGAATAACTTTTTTACAGAACCTTGCAAGTGAGCTAGGTTTGAAGAATGTTCATTTTGTTCATGACAGGGCTGAAACTTTCGGAAAAAATACTGACTATCGCGAGAAATTTGACCTGGTTACAGCAAGAGCTGTAGCACGTTTATCTGTGTTAAGCGAACTATGCCTGCCATTAGTTAAAGAAGGCGGTATGTTTGTGCCAATGAAAGCTGCCGCTGCAAGCGAGGAGCTTGAAAAAGGGAAAAAAGCCCTGCAAATATTAGGTGGGAAGCTAGAAAAAGTACATTCCTTCTCCTTACCGTTAGAGGAAAGTGAAAGAAATATTCTGATCATCAATAAGATTAAATCTACACCTAAGAAGTACCCACGCAAACCAGGTACACCTAATAAACAACCATTAGAATAAAATGTTATAGTGCATATTAAACCTCGTTTCATGTGAAACATTTTGATCGGAAAAACAGGACTTATTAGCGTGAAAAGCGAATTACGTTAATAGGGATTCTATCCATAAGGTGGTGGAACTATGAAGTCTCCGTTCTCTCGTTTTTTTGGAATTGGCGAAAAAGAAGAACAGGAAATAGTAGAAAAGACTGATCATGAAAAAATTATGCAGGTAGCTGTAAAGGACATTGTTCCGAATAGATACCAACCACGTACTGTTTTTGTAGATGAAAGAATAGAAGAGTTATCTCTTACCATTCGGACGCATGGAATTATTCAACCTATTGTCGTCCGACAATTTGATGAGGGGAAATATGAAATCATTGCTGGAGAACGCCGATGGAGAGCGGTTCAGAAGCTAGGTTGGGAGACAATACCTGCGATTGTGAAAGAATTTAACGACGCAGAAACAGCCTCTGTAGCCCTTATCGAAAACCTTCAACGTGAAGAGTTATCAGCCATTGAGGAAGCAATCGCTTATTCCAAGCTGCTGGAATTGCACAGTTTGACACAAGAAGCGTTAGCCCAGCGTTTAGGTAAAGGGCAATCTACCGTGGCAAATAAGCTACGCCTTTTAAAGCTACCTTCTGAAATTCAAGATGCCCTGCTTCAGAAAAAAATTACCGAGCGTCATGCTCGTGCCCTTATTCCGTTAAAGCTACCGGAAAAACAAGTGGCCGTTCTTGCTGAAATTCTAGAAAAGCAACTAAATGTAAAGCAAACAGAAGAACGCGTTGTAAAACTGCTAGAAGCTGCTAATCCAAAACCAAAAGCTAAGCGAAAAGCCTTCAGTAAAGATATGCGTATTGCGATGAACACGATCCGCCAGTCACTTACGATGGTAAACGACAGCGGAATTAAGCTGGATTCGCAAGAAGAAGAAACCGATGAATATTACCAATTCACGATCCGCATACCGAAAAAGTAATACATCTATCAGGATGGCCCTCGCCGTTATTTATCAAAAACCTAGCAATCTAGTAATATCACTAGGCGCTACGACACGATAAGTAATAAGCGAAGCCATCTTTTTCTTGTCTTTACATTCAATTATTTCCCGAGAAACATTCTTCGACAAATTCCCACAACCCCACTCCCCTAATAATTATTCTCAAAAACAAGTTAAATTTCTGTCAATTCATGATAAAATATATGAGATACTTAAAGTCCTGTTTAATTGAATCACCAACAATAAAGTAGTCTCTAGCTGTTGATTGGAGCAAATGGCGAAGACTCCAGCGGGAGAGTAGCGGCAATGTTGAGACCCCGCAACGAAGTGAGGAGGCTCAAGGTCGCCCCGCGGAAAGCGAAGCCATTTGCGGAAATTACCAGCGGTGTTTTAAAGACCAACAAATAAAAAGTATGTTCTTTTCTGAAGGCAGGTGACAGCATGGGCAGAATTATTGCTATTGCTAACCAAAAAGGTGGAGTTGGAAAAACGACTACATCTGTTAATTTAGGTGCTTGTTTAGCCTACATTGGTAAAAGAGTGCTTTTAGTAGATGTGGACCCACAAGGAAACGCCACTAGTGGAGTGGGAATAGAAAAAGCAGAAGTCCATCAATGTATTTATGATATTTTAGTAGAAGATGTGGAAGCAAAAAAGGCAATTCTATCAACAAAGGTAGAGAACCTTTCCATCATCCCCGCAACGATACAACTCGCAGGTGCTGAAATTGAGTTAGTTCCCACTATTTCAAGAGAAGTACGTTTAAAGAGAGCATTAGATGATGTGAAGCATCTTTTTGACTACATAATCATCGATTGTCCCCCATCTTTGGGCTTATTAACCATCAATGCTTTAACAGCTTCTGATGCAGTTGTGATTCCGGTACAATGCGAATATTATGCACTCGAAGGATTAAGTCAGCTATTAAATACGGTAAGGTTAGTTCAGAAACATTTAAATAAAGAACTTATGATTGATGGTGTCTTGCTGACGATGCTCGATGCCAGAACAAATTTGGGTATTCAAGTGATTGAAGAAGTGAAGAAGTATTTCCAAGATAAAGTGTACAGAACCATCATTCCTCGTAATGTTCGTTTGAGTGAAGCGCCAAGCCATGGAGAGCCCATCATTATTTATGATCCAAAGTCACGTGGAGCGGAAGTTTACTTAGATCTAGCAAAGGAAGTGGTGACACATGGGTAAAGGATTAGGTAAAGGCATAAATGCGCTGTTTCCTTCTATGGAAGCTTCCAAAGAAGAAGCTGTTCAAGAAATAAGTATCAAAGAAGTGCGACCAAACCCCTACCAGCCGCGTAAATACTTTGAGCCTGAAGCAATTGAAGAATTGAAAGAATCCATCCTGCAACACGGAATTCTTCAGCCGATTATTGTTCGTAAAAGCATTAAGGGGTACGAAATTGTCGTTGGGGAACGCCGTTTTCGTGCCGCAAAAGAGGCGAAGCTGTCCAAAGTTCCTGTAGTAGTCCGTACGTTATCAGAGCAACAAATGATGGAACTTGCGCTTCTGGAGAATTTGCAACGTGAGGATCTTACACCTATTGAAGAGGCTGCAGCCTATCAATCTTTAATGGTTAAGCTGGAGTTGACACAAGAACAGTTAGCAAGCAGACTTGGGAAAAGCAGACCACATATCGCAAACCATATTCGTCTATTATCTCTTCCTAAATCTGTCCATGAGCTGATGAATGATGGAAAACTTTCCATGGGACACGGCCGTGCACTATTAGGTCTCAAAAGGAAAGAAAAATTAAAAGCGGTCATTGACAAAGTGTTGCAAGAGCACTTAAATGTGCGTCAGTTGGAACAGTTGATTCAGCAGTTGAATGAAAGTGTTCCACGTGAAACGAAAAAGGACACAGAGGAAAAGGATATTTTCCTTAAGGATCAAGAATCAGTGTTACGAGAGCGTTTTGGAACGTCTGTCTTTATAAAGCGTTCTAAAAACAAGGGGAAAATTGAAATTGAATTCTTCTCTGATGATGACCTGAACAGATTATTAGAATTGTTAGCTCAGACAGAAGAATAAAAAGCAGATCACTTCAAAGGTGGTTTGCTTTTTTGGATAGGCGTTACTTTAATAGAAATGGGGCTTTAGAGTGGTTTTATTAGGAACCATTGTAAATGGTATATGTATTGTTCTCGGTACATTAATAGGGAAAATCTTCACCCGCATCCCGGAAAATACGAAAGAAACAGTAATGAAAATCATTGGTCTTGCCGTATTTTTACTTGGAGCACAGATGGGTTTTAAGAGTAATGAATTTCTAATTGTCATTATTAGTCTAGTAGTAGGTGCTGTAATTGGAGAATGGATTAATTTGGACCGAAAGCTGAACAATGTCGGCAATTGGCTGGAACGTAAGATGGGGTCAAAACAGCAGGGCTCCGTATCAAAGGGTTTTGTCACGGCAACGCTCATCTTTGTTATCGGAGCAATGTCGGTTGTCGGTTCTTTAGATAGTGGACTTAGAGGCGATCATCAAGTACTGTACACAAAATCCATCATTGACGGCTTCACTAGTATTGTTCTGACGACGACTTTAGGGATTGGGGTACTGTTTTCTGCTATCCCAGTCATGATCTATCAAGGTAGTATTGCTTTGTTTGCTACTCAAATTGACCTGTTTGTCCCACCAGATTTACTGGAGTTGCTCATATTTGAGATCACCGCTACTGGCGGGGTCATGATTATGGCAATTGGAATGAATATCATAGGTGTGACCGCTATCCGAGTGGCCAATCTACTTCCAGGAATTTTAGTAGCAGCTGTACTTGTGCTTATACAATACTTTTTTAGCATGTAAACTATTTTTTCTAACAAGGTCGACTTTTAAAGGGTCGGCCTTTTTTCTATTCTTGGCTTTGAATGAATGGTGGTTCAGAGTCCCTCACAGCAGATGCAAGGATATTCTTATGCTCGATAGACCGATCTAATTCTTGGATAGATTGCGCTATGACGGTCGCCATTTTCATAACCAAGCTCAATCTCGTATTCTGTAAAACAAAAAATTCCATAAATCCACTAACATTAACAATTCCTGTAATATGAATATCCCCAACTGGCGGCAAGTCTTTCTTTACTCCAGCCCCCGGCATCACTGGACCTTCCCCTATGGTAATTTGTCCGACACTCTTCAACCTCCCAAGACAGGCATCGATCGCAATGATAAAAGGTGTAAGATGCTTTGCTTGGATATGTGCAAGCTTCTCTTCTAGGTTAACGGCATGAATAGGATCATCTAATGTGCCATATACATGAACATGGTCAAGCTTTATATCATGGAGCTTTGTACCGACTAGTGGTCCCAAGGAATCTCCGGTTGACCGGTCTGTGCCAATGCATACAATGACGATGGGGCGGTACACCAGGCTCGTTGGAAGGTTGGATTGTAAAGTAAGTGCAAGTTCCTTATAAGCATTTACTTCATCATTAGCAATACGAATATTGCCTCCCTTCTTCTCAAAAAAATTAGATTTAAGATTCATAGGTTCCACTCCTTCTTAATAGTAGTAACAGTATACGACTATTGATGGGAAACTATACGTCCACTTTTTTATTTTCGGATATTTTAGGGGGTTACATGTATGTGGAAAAGCGGGTTTCGCTGGATGTTTTTAATATTGGGTACAGTAATTGGTGCAGGGTATGCATCCGGCAGGGAACTCTGGCAATTTTTCGGTTCGGAAAGCGGACTAGCCATTCTTTTATTTACTTTGTTTTTTATCATTTCGTGCTATGTCATCCTGCAAATCAGCAGCAAGGAGCAGACGGAGCATTTCTCCCCCGTATTACGAAAACTTGTCGGGGCGAGGGCATCTTATTTTTACAATATCGTAATGGTCGTTTACTTATTCACCACCACAGTCGTAATGCTGGCAGGTGGTGGGGCGGCGTTACAGGTCTTTTCCATTCCTTATTGGGGAGGGATTGCGATCATATGCTTCTTATTAATTTTGTTGTTTGTTTACGACGTCAAAGGAATGATAACGGTGAACGTCGTGATTATCCCAATAATTGTTTTGACCTTAGCCTATGTGCTGATAGATGCGGTATTTCATAGCCCGGATGTTATCCCTACTTCCGTACTTAAACAAAGCAATTGGCCCGCTGGATTTACCTTTACAGCATTGAATATCCTTCCACTTGTTGCTGTTTTATCTGCGATCGGAAAAGAAGTGAAAGGTAAAGGGGAAATTATCATCGCAAGTGTAGGAAGTGGGGTCATTTTGGGAGTCATCTCGCTTTTTTATAATCAAACTCTTATTCTCGTACAAAGTAAGCTGGGTCTATTTGAAATCCCGCTCTTTGCTATCATTCAGAGTTATCCTTTTTATATGTTGTTCTTTATGACCATCTTACTCTGGGTGGCGATCTATACTACGGCGGCCTCCGGGTTGCTCGGATTAGTCACGAGATTTCGAAATGTCGTGCCAATTCCACTTTGGCTCATGTGTTTATTATTCATTTTATTAATGGTTCCCTTCACTGCAGTGGGCTTTTCCGTCCTCGTAGCAATACTTTACCCACTATTCGGCTTAATCAATCTCTATCTGCTCGTTTGTATTCTGCTTTATCCAATCAAAAACCGTGAAAGCTCATAAGTGAACGCTGTGTATGTTTTAGTAAAATAGCAATTTGTGGGGATTCTAGATGTAAACAAATTTATATTGAGGTAGAGCGATTATGGAATGGACAAACCGAGTACTAGTACAAATGAAAAATTCCTTACTAAATGAAGATCTCTGGGTTTCAATCGGAGAAGGATTTCTCAAGATCATTTTGATTATCCTTGTTGCAGCCATGATAATCAAAATAGGAAAAAAAATCATTCAAAACTTTGTGAAACTAAGAGAAAAAGGGCCAATACGCATATCGGAACGAAGAGAGAACACCCTCCTGAAGCTTTTACAAAACGTGTTAACTTATGTGGTCTATTTTATTGCCTTCATTATGATTCTTGAAATTGTTCATATTGATGTTAGAGCACTTTTAGCCGGGGCGGGAATCGTTGGACTTGCTGTTGGCTTTGGAGCGCAAAACCTGGTGAAAGATATCATTACAGGTTTTTTTATTATATTTGAAGACCAATTTTCTGTCGGTGATTATATTCGAACCGGCACATTTGAAGGGTATGTGGAAGAGATTGGCCTTCGGACCACGAAAATAAAAAGTTGGACAGGGGAATTGCATATATTGCCCAATGGCAGTATTGTAGAATTAACGAATTTCTCCATTCATAACAGTGTTGCCATAGTGGATGTTAGCATCGCATATGAAGGGAAAATAGATGAAGCGGAGCGAGTGATTCAAGAATTACTTGCAGAAATGCCGGCAAGATATGTGGAAATGACAAAAGCACCAGAGCTGCTTGGAATTCAAACGTTGGGCAATTCCGAGGTTGTACTCAGGATCACATGTGAAACAGTGCCAATGAAGCATTGGTTTATCGGGCGTTCAATCAGAAAGGAAGTCAAAAACCGTTTAGACGAAGCAGGGATAGAAATTCCATTTCCGCGCCTGGTCCTCTATAACCGGGAACTAAAGCAAGATGGGCATGCTTCCAAGTAGATAAATAGGGAGTGTAGAAACATGACAGATAAAGAATTCGGTTTAAATGATGTAGTAGAAATGAAAAAAGCACACCCATGCGGGACAAACCGATGGAAAGTAGTGCGAATGGGAATGGACATCCGCATTAAATGCGAAGGATGCGACCACACCGTCCTCATGCCACGAAAAGAATTTACAAGGAAAATTAAGAAGATATTGGTTAGAAATGAAGAATAGCCTTTACCTTAGGATTGGAATTGTGATTAGCGGAAAACTAGAAAACAGTTTATTTGACACACACAGAAAACTTGCAAGAATTGACCTCGAAAATGGGTATTTTAATGATAATATTACTTCTAAAAAAACATTCGGACAATTCTAAGGATGGTTTGGACATTTAGTCCCAAAAAAAGACGTATGTTCGGACAATTATTGCTTCATTTGGCCAACAATTAACGAGTTTCGGTCATTTGGAAATTTTGTTCGGTCAACTTATTCAAAACTTTGGACAAAAATGTGGAATCTTCGGCCAACTTCGCTGAAACTTTGGACAAAAACCTGAAAACTTCGGACATTTGCAATCAGCAACGTACAAATCCCCCTTCTAGATTAATAAACCACCAACTTCTGTGGTGTGATGACATAGAGCAACTGGAATTCAAATAAACTTGTCTTTTCCTCCCATTCTATCTATAATTGTGGGAGGTTTAAATATGTGTTAACGGAAGTTAGGAGTGGATAAAATGGCTTTAACAGCAGGTATCGTTGGTCTTCCAAACGTAGGGAAATCAACGCTTTTTAATGCAATCACACAAGCGGGGGCAGAATCTGCCAACTACCCGTTCTGTACCATAGATCCGAACGTAGGTATCGTAGATGTTCCAGATGAGCGTCTTCAAAAATTAACAGAACTTGTAAATCCGAAGAAAACAGTACCAACACACTTCGAGTTTACCGACATTGCCGGTATCGTTAAAGGCGCAAGCAAAGGAGAAGGACTTGGAAACAAATTCTTATCCCACATCCGTCAAGTAGACGCAATTTGTCATGTTGTTCGTTGCTTCGCTGACGACAATATCACCCACGTTTCAGGTGGAGTGAACCCGATCAATGACATCGAAACCATCAACCTTGAGCTAATTTTGGCTGATTTAGAATCTGTCGATAAGCGTCTAGAGCGTGTTGCAAAATTAGCGAAGCAAAAAGATAAAGAAGCGGTATATGAGCATGAAGTACTTGTACTAGTAAAAGAAGCGCTTGAAAACGAGCTTCCGGCACGTACGGTAGAAGTGACAGACGAGCAGGTAAAATACCTAAAGGGTATGCACCTATTAACAAGCAAGCCTGTCCTTTATGTAGCAAACGTTGGAGAAGAAGATGTAGCGGACACTTCCGATAACGAATACGTGCAACAGGTTCGTGAATTTGCAGCTAAAGACAATGCAGAAGTAATTACGGTTTGTGCGAAAATCGAGTCTGAAATTGTGGAACTAGATGCAGATGAAAAAGCGATGTTCCTTGAGGAGCTTGGCATTAAAGAATCCGGCCTAGATCAATTGATTCGTGCAGCATATAACTTGCTTGGACTTGCTACTTACTTTACTGCAGGAGTACAAGAAGTTCGTGCATGGACATTCCGAACAGGCATGAAAGCACCGCAATGCGCGGGAGTCATTCATACCGACTTTGAACGTGGATTCATCCGTGCAGAAACGGTATCCTATGAAGATTTACTAGCAGCAGGCTCTCACTCAGCTGCCAAAGAAGCAGGAAAAGTCCGCCTAGAAGGAAAAGAATACATTGTAAAAGACGGAGACGTTATTCACTTCCGCTTTAACGTATAAGATTTGTTACGATGAGAGGGGGATTTTCCCTCTCTTTTTTATTTATGATTAATGCAGAAACCGAGTCGTTTGTAGTGGAAGGTGCGCAGACTTCTGCGGGAGGAAGGGACAGGGAAGACCCGCAAGCGTTGTGAGGAGGCTTCCGGACCGCCCGCGAAAAGCGAAGTGCCTGCAACAAAGATCAACTATATTATCAAACAACTAGGACATGTTGCAAAAATCCGGCCCCTCTGGTATAATCTTAATTTGTGAGTAATGATTATTTATAATTGATTGCTCCTTGCCCACCAAGGGCCGCTTAGACCAAAAGGAGGTGACTGTGATGAACAAGTACGAAATCATGTATATCATCCGTCCAAACATTGAGGAAGACGCTAAAAAAGCTCTTACAGAACGTTTCAATACGATCCTAACTGACAACGGTGCAGATCTTTCTGAAGCAAAAGAGTGGGGCAAACGCCGCTTAGCTTACGAAATCAATGATTTCCGTGACGGCTACTATATGCTAGTAAACGTAGCTGCTGAGCCAGCTGCAGTTCAAGAGTTTGATCGTCTTGCTAAAATCAGCGAAGACATCATCCGTCATATCGTTGTGAAAAAAGAAGAAAAATAATAGTTGTCCTCTTTATGGACGTCGTCTCAAGGAGGAGTGGTTCTGATGTTAAATCGCGTAGTATTGGTCGGTCGTTTGACCAAAGATCCTGAATTGCGCTATACCCCAAGTGGAGTGGCGGTTGCTACTTTTACATTGGCAGTCAATCGTACGTTCCAGAATCAGCAGGGCGAACGCGAAGCTGATTTTATTAACTGTGTTGTCTGGAGAAAGCAAGCTGAAAACGCAGCAAACTTCCTGAAAAAAGGAAGCCTCGCTGGTGTGGATGGCCGTGTGCAGACACGCAATTATGAAGGCCAAGATGGAAAACGTGTATACGTAACGGAAATAGTGGCAGAAAGTGTTCAGTTCCTGGAGCCTAAAGGATCCGGTGGTGCTGGAAATGCTTCTCGACCTAATCCAAATCAAAATCAAGGCTATGGTTCATCACCTAACTTTGGGTATGATCAGAACCAACAGCGCAGCAATAACAACAACCAAGGTTATACTCGTGTTGATGACGACCCATTTAAGAATGATGGCCAACCGATTGATATATCCGATGACGATTTGCCGTTCTAATTCTAGAAGGAATCGTTTTATAAAAATGGCTCTATAAGCCGAAAAATCCAAAAAAGAAGAGGTGAATAAAATGGCAGGAGGACGCAGAGGTGGACGTAACAAACGTCGTAAGGTTTGTTATTTCACAGCTAACGGTATCACTCACATCGACTACAAAGACATCGATGTATTGAAAAAGTTCGTTTCTGAGCGTGGTAAAATTTTACCTCGTCGTGTAACAGGAACTAGCGCAAAATACCAACGTAAATTAACGATTGCAATCAAACGCGCTCGTCAAATGGCATTACTACCATACGTATCTGGTGAGTAATAGAGCCGAATAAATAAAAGGAAGGCAGTGAGAGAATATCTTGCTGCCTTCCTTTTTGCTAGTAAAACATTAATTATAATTAAAATTCTACCCTGTTGTCCGAAGTGCAGGGTGTGAGACTCCTGCGGGGGATAACGGTAGCTTGAGACCCCACAGGCAAAGCCGAGGAGGCTCAAACATCGTCCCGCGGAAAGCGAACACCCGGAACGGAGGATAACAGGGAGTTTAAGCTATCATCAACATAACATTTGATTGTAATAGAATCTTAAGGATAAACTATACATATTGTAACTAAGCGTTCTTGGAGGTTTATACTTATGAAGGAAACAAAACATATAACAGAAGGTGCAGCATTGCTCGGTATATACGTCCTGCTCCTTCTCATGACACTCTTCATCCCTCTCTTAGGCCTAATCGCCTTTCTCGCACTCGTAGTTCCATTTGTAATCTATACAGCAAGAAACGGGTGGAAGGCAGGAATTTGGCTCATTGTGGTCGCCGGAGTGCTTAGTGTTCTGATTGGATCGCCGGTTGCTTTAACATTCAGCATTCCAGCTAGTACCGTCGGGTTGGCAATGGGCCATCTTATCCAAAAGAATGCCAGTCGCTATGCCATTTTAGGCGCTTCTACAGGGGTATTTTTGCTGAATTATATTTTGGCATATGTGGTGGCAATCGTCCTTTTTAATATTGATTTTATAGAAGTCCTGCAAGAGATGATCAAGGAGTCCATGCGGGCATCAGAAGCAATTGCTACCTCCCTTGGTCAAGAGAATGCAAAGGAATCCTTGGAAGTGTTTGAGAATGCCTTAGGCTATATGGGCTACCTATTACCCACCATGTTGGTATTGACCTCCTTTGTTCATGCATTTTTCTCGCAGCTAATAACAGTATTTATTTTAAAAAGACTGAAGATGAAGGTTAGTCCCTTCCCGCCATTTCGGGAATTGGTGCTTCCAAAGAGCCTGTTGTGGTACTACTTGATTGTCCTCATTTTATCGCTTATGGCCCCAAAAGAAGGGACAACTTTATTTATGGTAGTACTTAATCTTTCCTTCATTTTAATGCTATTAATGACGGTTCAAGGGTTCTCATTCATTTTCTTCTTTTGTTATATAAAGAAAATCTCAAAAGCGATACCGATTACGTTGGTCATTTTATCCTTCCTAATCACTCCTTTGGTCTATATAATAAGAATGATAGGAATAATAGATATCGGTTTTCAATTAAGAGAAAGAATACAGAGAAATAATCAAGGAAAATAAAGAGCTAAACTATTAATTAGGAGCTGAACAAACATGCCTAATTATTTCGAAAAACTGAATCTGCGTTATCCCGTCTATTTATTGTTTATCATCGCACTGATACAACTCGGGATAATTGTGTTTTTCCAATGGCAAATAGGGATTGTCAGCTTTCTGCTTCTGGGCTTGGTTGTATATCTTTACATCAAAGTGGAACAAAAGGCTAAAAAAGAAATGGAAACGTACATCTCCACCCTTTCATACCGGTTAAAAAAGGTCGGAGAAGAAGCGTTAATGGAGATGCCGATTGGTATCATGCTGTATAATGACGATTATCAAATTGAATGGACAAATCCTTTTCTCGCTTCCTGTTTTCATGAGGAAACCCTCGTAGGCAGGTCGTTATATGATGTCGGGGAAAACTTGATTCCTCTTTTAAAGCAGGATATTGAAACGGAAACGATTGCTTTACATGATCGGAAATATAAAGTGGTCATCAAGAAAGCGGAACGGCTCATTTACTTTTTTGACATTACGGAACAGACTCATATTGAAAAATTATATGAAGACGAGCGAACGGTGCTTGGTATCATTTTCTTAGACAATTATGATGAAGTGACACAGGGAATGGATGATCAGACGAAAAGCGCGATAAACAGCCAGGTGACCTCCATCATCAACAAATGGTCTACAGAAAACGGTGTATTCTTAAAAAGAACATCCATGGAGCGTTTTATTGTGGTTTTAAATGAGCATATCCTAGTGCAATTGGAAAAGAACAAGTTTTCCATTTTGGACGAAGTCCGTGAACAGACATCCAAGCAAAGCATGCCACTTACATTAAGCGTTGGTATTGGTACAGGAGTCCCTTCTCTACCTGAGCTTGGTCACCTCGCCCAATCAAGTTTGGACCTTGCTTTGGGCCGCGGGGGCGATCAGGTAGCCATCAAGCAGACCAACGGAAAGGTCCGCTTCTATGGCGGAAAAACAAATCCAATGGAAAAGCGGACACGAGTCCGTGCACGCGTCATTTCCCATGCATTGAAGGAACTGATTCATGAAAGTGATAAAGTAATCATCATGGGTCATCGCTACCCGGATATGGACGCGCTTGGAGCGGCCATTGGAATTGCCAAAGTGGCAGAACTCAATCATAAGGATGCGTATATTGTTTTAAATCAGCAGGAAATCGATGCAGGAATACACCGTTTGTTGGAGGAATTGAAAGTCCATAGTGAGCTATGGGAAAAGTTCATCTCTCCAGAAGATGCTCTCGAAATAGCGACGAACGACACATTATTGGTCGTTGTAGATACACATAAGCCTTCTCTAGTAATCGAGGAAAAGTTGTTAAATAAAATTGATAATGTGGTTGTAATTGATCACCACAGACGTGGAGAGGACTTTATTGAGGATCCGTTGCTTGTTTATATGGAGCCTTATGCCTCCTCCACAGCGGAGCTTGTTACAGAGCTCCTACAATACCAGCCAAAACGCATCAAAATCACAATGCTTGAAGCGACCGCCCTGTTAGCTGGTATAATAGTAGATACGAAAAGCTTCACGGTCCGTACAGGTTCGCGTACATTTGATGCAGCATCTTACTTGCGTTCACAAGGAGCAGATACAATCCTTGTGCAAAAACTGTTAAAAGAAAATCTAGACCGTTTCGTAAAACGTGCCAAATTAATAGAGAGTGCTTATCTGTATCAAGAAGGCATTGTTATTGCCAAAGGTGTACCTGAAGAATCGTTCGACCAGGTGATGATTGCCCAGGCTGCAGACACACTACTTGCGATGAGCGACATCAATACTTCCTTTGTCATCGCCCATCGGAACGGGGACCAGGTAAGCATCAGTGCAAGATCGCTTGGGGATGTCAACGTACAGGTTGTCATGGAGAATCTGGGTGGCGGTGGACATCTGACAAATGCAGCCACACAAATGAATATGACCATTGATGAAGCAGAAGAAAAACTGAAACAAGCATTAATAGAGTACTTAGAAGGAGGTTCCAAGGAATGAGGGTAATATTTTTAAAAGATGTAAAAGGTAAAGGCAAAAAAGGCGAAGTGAAAAACGTGGCAGATGGTTATGCCCATAATTTTCTACTAAAACAAGGGTTGGCGATGGAGGCTTCTAATGGTAACCTTAAATCATTGGAAGCTCAAAAGAACAAAGAAGCCAAAGAAGCAGAACAAGAGCTAGAAAACGCGAAGAAACTTAAAGAGACGTTGGAAAAGCTTACGCTTGAGTTCCAAACAAAAGCAGGTGAAGGCGGCCGTTTATTCGGCAGCATCACGACGAAACAAATCGCAGAAGAGCTTCAAAAGAAGCATAAAATAAAGATCGACAAGCGCAAAATGGAGCTAAATGATGCTATTCGCGCTTTAGGCTATACAAACGTACCTGTAAAGCTGCATACAGACGTTACAGCGACCTTGAAGGTGCATGTAACAGAACAGAAGTAAGAAAAGTGCTCGGCAATCTCGCCGAGTTTTCTTTATGAGAGGCTATAAAGGTTTCGTTTTCTGGGAGGAGGAACAAGGATGAGCGATATTTTTGAAGATAGAATACCACCGCAAAATATAGAAGCGGAACAGGCCGTCATCGGGGCCATTTTTCTAGAACCGTCTGCCCTGACATTGGCGTCCGAGCTTGTCATGCCAGATGACTTTTACCGCGCAGCCCATCAAAAGATATATGACTGCATGCTGAATCTTTCCGACCGGGGCGAACCGGTCGATCTCGTCACAGTCACATCCGAGCTTGCAAACTTGAAGCTTTTAGAAGAAGTTGGAGGGGTATCTTACCTTAGTGATATAGCAGGTTCGGTGCCAACTGCAGCCAATATAGAGTATTACGCAAAGATTGTAGAAGAAAAGTCCATTCTTCGCCGACTTATCCGTACCGCGACCAACATCGCCCAAGAAGGCTACAGCAGGGAAGATGAAGTGGCGGGCTTATTGAACGAAGCGGAAAAACAGATCCTAGAAGTTTCTCAACGGAAAAACTCCGGTGTGTTCCAAAACATCAAGGATGTACTCGTTAAAACCTATGATAATATTGAAACCCTCCACAACCGTAAAGGGGAAGTCACAGGGATTGAGACAGGCTTTACAGAATTGGACAGAATGACGGCGGGTTTCCAACGAAACGATTTAATCATCATCGCAGCCCGTCCTTCCGTTGGTAAAACGGCATTCGCCTTGAATATTGCGCAAAACGTAGCTACAAAAGCTCGAGAAAATGTCGCGATTTTCAGTTTGGAGATGGGTGCTGAGCAGCTGGTCATGAGGATGCTTTGTGCAGAAGGTAACATCAATGCGCAGAACCTAAGGACAGGCCAATTGACTGCTGAGGATTGGAGCAAGCTGACAATGGCAATGGGAAGCTTGTCCAATGCCGGTATCTACATTGATGATACGCCAGGTATCCGTGTCAGTGAAATACGTTCCAAATGCCGTCGTCTAAGACAAGAGAGCGGCCTTGGAATGATTCTGATTGACTACCTGCAATTAATCCAAGGTAGCGGGCGTGGCGGCGGAGAAAACCGTCAGCAGGAAGTTTCCGAGATTTCCCGTTCCCTAAAAGCATTAGCGAGGGAACTAGAGGTCCCTGTTATCGCCTTGTCTCAGCTCTCACGTGGCGTGGAGCAGCGTCAAGACAAGCGTCCAATGATGTCCGATATCCGTGAATCCGGAAGTATCGAGCAGGATGCCGATATCGTTGGTTTCCTATATCGTGATGACTATTATGACAAAGAAAGTGAAAACAAGAACATCATCGAGATCATTCTGGCTAAACAACGTAACGGTCCTGTTGGGACGGTCTCCTTGGCTTTCGTAAAAGAATATAATAAATTTGTTAATTTGGAGCGGCGATTTGATGATGAATCCGTCCCTCCAGGGGCATAATAAAAGGCATCTACGTCATGTAGGTGCCTTTTTAAACTTAATGGACCATTATTAGAAGTTTTACGTCTTAATTACGAACAAATATAATATTAAATTTCTGTAACGTTCGTGTTTAGGTTGACTTTCTAGTGAGCAGCTGATAAACTTACTTTGGTTCAATAAGAATAAAAAGTTACATATTTAGTGGAGGTGTACGGACTATGGCATCAGTAGTCGTAGTAGGAACACAATGGGGAGACGAAGGAAAAGGGAAAATTACCGATTTTCTTTCTGAGAATGCCGAGCTGATTGCACGTTACCAAGGTGGTAACAACGCAGGACACACAATTAAATTTAACGGTGAAACTTATAAATTACATCTAATACCTTCTGGAATTTTTTATAACGACAAGATCTGCGTCATTGGTAACGGAATGGTTGTAGATCCGAAAGCATTAATCAAAGAGTTAAAATATTTACATGACCGCGGTGTGAGCACAGATAACCTGCGCATCTCAGACCGTGCACACGTTATTCTTCCTTACCACTTGAAGTTGGACGAAGTGGAAGAAGAACGCAAAGGGGCTAACAAAATCGGTACAACGAAAAAAGGTATCGGACCAGCTTACATGGACAAAGCTGCTCGTGTTGGTATTCGTATTGCCGACTTGCTTGACCGCGAACTTTTTGAAGCGAAGCTTGCACACAACTTAGCGGAAAAGAACCGTTTGTTAGAAAGAATGTACGAAACAGAAGGCTTCCAATTAGAAGATATTCTTGATGAGTACTACGAATACGGACAGCAATTCGCAAAATACGTAACAGATACTTCCGTTGTATTAAACGATGCGCTTGATGATGGCCGCCGCGTCCTTTTTGAAGGAGCTCAAGGGGTTATGCTGGATATTGACCAAGGAACATACCCATTCGTAACATCTTCTAACCCTGTAGCGGGTGGTGTTACCATCGGTTCTGGAGTTGGTCCATCAAAAATAGATCACGTTGTTGGGGTAGCAAAAGCATATACGACACGTGTTGGAGACGGTCCATTCCCAACAGAACTAGACAATGAGATCGGTCACCAAATTCGTGAAGTAGGTAGAGAGTACGGAACTACTACAGGCCGCCCACGCCGCGTTGGTTGGTTTGACAGTGTAGTTGTACGCCATGCACGCCGCGTAAGTGGTATGACGGACCTTTCCTTAAACTCTATCGACGTATTAACAGGTATTGAAACGCTAAAAATTTGCGTAGCTTACAAATACAAAGGCGAAGTGATGGAAGCATTCCCTGCAAGCTTGAAAGTACTTGCTGAATGTGAGCCAGTATATGAAGAAATGCCAGGATGGACAGAAGACATCACAGGCGTTAGAAGCTTAAGTGAGCTTCCAGAGAACGCTCGACACTACATTGAGCGCGTATCCCAGCTGACAGGCATTCCATTGTCTATCTTCTCTGTAGGCCCAGATCGCTCACAGACGAACGTGGTACGAAGTGTGTATGCGAAGTAATTGATTATTGTTTGGAGCCCTCCTTAGTGGGGGCTTTTTACTCTTTATATGGCTTGATGCTTGTTGAGCTAAATGATTTCTAGGCTTGATAGGGTTATGATGACACTTTCATAGGGAAAATTCATGTCAAAGTGTCTTCAATAAGTGTATGAAGAGACTTAAGACAAAAATATCTCCCCCAAAGTGTCTTCATGCCCCAGATGAAGTCATTATTAGCGGAGTTTACGGCTCCAAAGTGTCTTCATTACATTTAGTGAGCTCTTTTTTATAGACGACAATTAGTAAATTTTATAGAAGTTAATATTTTTTAAAAAAAGTTATTGCAAGATATGTTAATAGTATGCTATTATTAAAAACGTCGCCAAAAGAGATTTAAAGTTACATAAGGCGAAGTTATCAATAGGTGCCATTAGCTCAGTCGGTAGAGCATCTGACTTTTAATCAGAGGGTCGAAGGTTCGAGTCCTTCATGGCACACCATTTTCTTTCAAAAAGTAAGGCCCATTGGTCAAGCGGTTAAGACACCGCCCTTTCACGGCGGTAACACGGGTTCGAATCCCGTATGGGTCACCATTTTTAGTTTTAGGTCCCGTGGTGTAGCGGTTAACATGCCTGCCTGTCACGCAGGAGATCGCCGGTTCGATCCCGGTCGGGACCGCCATTTACATATTTAAAGTTATGTTAGGCTCGGTAGCTCAGTTGGTAGAGCACGATCGAGTAAGCTTCGAAGCATTGCTACAGCGCACAAATTTTTGAACTTTAAAATTTGGGTGATGATGCGAGTGCATTTCATATTGTTAAGACAACCAAATATACGGCTCGGTAGCTCAGTTGGTAGAGCAATGGACTGAAAATCCATGTGTCGGCGGTTCGATTCCGTCCCGAGCCATCTCAAAGCAGTACGTTCATTTCGTTAATGAACGTGCTGCTTTTTTGCAGTAAAGAATTGCTTATTGAGGAGTGTAATTTACTCCAGAAGATTTTTGTAAGCCCAAACCGGCAGCAATCTCCCGTCAAGTGTCTAATAGAAACCCTCTATAAGCCCAAACCCGGCAGCAACCCCCCATCAGCTGTCTAATAAAAGCCCAAAAAACCCATCAAAAGCCCAACAAAACGCTCCACCACCACAACGCACAACACGCCTTGTTACTCCACTGTAACAAAACAGGGTAAATTCTCCTCTACTTCCAGACCAAACGTCAAAACTATGTAAAATTACCCATGTTTTATTCCTAAATAAGGAAAAACCCCTATAAATCGCCTAAATATGACAACAATAATACAGTTATATTACATCTTTTGTTCTAGTATTCTATTTGTTTATGAACCTATGGTATGGTAAAGTAGTCGGAAATTTTAAATGGGTATCAATAGTCCTAATACGAGAAAACTAGGTTACCTAAATAAAACTGTTTACAGAACGGGGAAGAAATCAGGGGGTAAGAAAGACCATGATGAACCGATTAAAGCGTATATATAGTACATACACCGAAAAACAAAATAGTAAACATAAATCTCAAAAAAATTGCCTTTCTACTTTTACAAAGAGAGTGTTGGTAACAACTATTGCTGCTTCTACTATCACACTTGGCGCAGTTGCTGTTCATGCTAGTGAGAATTCTCTGCTAGGAACGGTATATCACGTGTATTTAAATGGTGAGCGTGTGGGTGCAGTCGATGATAAGGCGCAGCTAGATAAGGCGTTAGAAGCTAAAGTAGAGTCTGTTCAGAAAGATCATAAGGACCTAGAGCTTTCAGTAGGGAAACAAGTATCCGTTATTCCTGAGAAAGTATTTAGACCTTCTGCTCAGAATAAAGAGACAATCGAAACAGTAGTAGAACAAGTAGAAGTTAAAGCTAGCGCTTCTGCACTGACGATTAATGGAGAAGAAGTGGTACTTGTAAAAGACAAGGAAGAAGCGGAAAAGGTTGTTGAGTTGTTAAAGTTAGAGTTTGTTTCCGAAGAAGACTTGAAAGCTTTAGAAAAACGACAAGAGAACCAAGAGTCCAAGCTTCCTGAGCTGAAAGAAAACGAGTCTCGTGTCTTAGACGTAACGATTTCTGAAAAAGTTTCATTTAGTGATAAAAATGTAGATCCTAAACATGTTGTTTCTGTAAAAGAAGCAGTGAAATTGATTAAAAAAGGCAAAAAGCAAGCGGAGAAGTATGAAGTACAAGCAGGAGATTCTTTAGGAGATATCGCGGAGAAACATGAGCTTTCTTCAGAAGAACTTCTGGAGATGAATCCTGATATCGCAATGGATACTTTACTAAAAGTCGGTAAGGTGCTAAATGTTTCAGCGAAAAAACCTTATCTGAATATACAAGTAAAAGAAGAAGCTTCTAAAAATGAAGAAATTCCTTACGAGCAGGAAGTGGTGGAAGATAAAGAGCTTCCTAAGGGAGAATCGAAAGTGAAGCAACAAGGTGAAAACGGACAGAAAAACGTTCGCACCATTACTACGAAAGAAAACGGTATGACTATCAAGACGGAAGTAACTCATGAAGAAACATTGAAGGAACCTGTGAAGCATATTGTTGTAAAAGGAACGAAAGTGATTCCTTCCCGTGGCAGCGGATCACTTGCATGGCCAGCGGTTGGCGGTTATATTTCCAGTAAAATGGGTCACCGTTGGGGTAAAATGCATAAAGGTATCGACATTGCTCGCCCAAGCGACCGTACTATTAAAGCAGCGGACAATGGAGTAATCGAATCAGCTGGCTGGGACGGCGGTTACGGGAACAAAGTGGTCATCAACCACCAAAATGGGATGAAGACAACATATGCCCACCTTGATTCCATTAGCGTTTCAGTTGGACAAACTGTTTCTCGCGGTGCAAAGATTGGTGTCATGGGTACGACAGGTCAATCTACAGGAGTTCATTTACACTTTGAAGTCTACCAAGATGGCAAGTTAAAAGATCCAATGCAGTATCTAAATAACTAAACACATACATGGAACCTCTAGCAACTTGATAAGTGAGCTAGAGGTTTTTATGTTTATTATGTACTTTTTGGGGCTTTCTCTTAATAGATGCGCTCCCTCGCTGTACATGGTAAAGTAAGTAGTAGAATGTTTTTTTATCATTACGGTTAGTTGTCAATTTATCACATGCAAAATGGCAACAATCTTCGGAAAAGAGCCATACTAAAGGATAAGAATAGATAGATGCTGAGAAGGAGCGAAATCATATGGAAAAGAAAATACTTGTAGTAGACGACGAAAAACCAATCGCAGATATATTGAAGTTCAATCTTCAAAAAGAGGGATACGAGGTGTATTGTGCCTATGATGGTGAAGAGGCGGTCAATAAGGTAGAGGAAGTGCGCCCTGACTTGATCCTTTTAGATATTATGTTGCCACAGCGTGACGGGATGGAAGTTTGCAGGGAAGTACGTAAGAAGTATGAAATGCCGATTATCATGCTGACTGCAAAGGATTCGGAGATAGATAAGGTGCTTGGATTAGAACTTGGGGCGGATGACTATGTTACAAAGCCCTTCAGCACCCGTGAACTAATTGCGAGGGTAAAGGCTAATTTGCGACGTCACCAACAGAAAGCTGCGGATACAGAAGAACCATCGGAGATTGCCATTGGTTCCCTTGTGATCCACCCTGATGCTTACATGGTAACCAAAAGGGGAGATATGATCGAGCTGACGCACCGCGAGTTTGAATTGTTACATTATCTAGCTAAACATATCGGCCAGGTAATGACACGTGAGCATCTCCTTCAGACCGTTTGGGGCTATGATTATTATGGAGATGTACGTACAGTGGACGTAACGGTTCGTCGCCTGCGTGAAAAAATTGAAGATAACCCAAGTCACCCGACATGGATAGTGACAAGAAGAGGAGTTGGCTATTACCTGCGACAAACGGAGCAGGAATAATTTAGATGAAAAAGGTAGGTTTTTTTCGTTCCATCCATTTAAAATTTGTACTGATTTACGTATTGCTCATCCTTATTGCGATGCAGATTATTGGCGTCTATTTTGTAAGCAAACTGGAGAGTCAACTCACGAGTAATTTTAATGAATCATTAGAAGAGAGAATTCATTTACTTGCTTATAGCATTGAGCAAGAAATTAAAAAACAGCGTGATGATACAACACCAACTATTGAAGAGGATATCAGGACGGTGTTGCAGGACGTCACGATGGAAGATATAGAAGAGATTCGCATAACCAATAATCAAAGCAAGGTCCTTGGAACATCAAATCCCTACAAGCAGTCAAGTGTAGGGAAAAGAACGACTGAGTTGCTGGTGAAACGTGCATTGGTAGTCGGACAGTTTTCAAGAAAGACGGTCATTGATCCGCAAACTCAGAATCGTATGAGGCTAATTGCAGCACCTGTCAAATCGAACAATCAAGATATTATCGGTGCCATTTACCTGGAAGCGTCCATGGAAAAGGTCTATGCCCAAATGCGTCAAATCAATAGTATCTTTGCAACCGGGACGACCATTGCGCTTGCCGTAACAGCAGTTCTTGGTGTGCTGCTTGCCCAAACCATTACAAGGCCGATGTCTGATATGAGAAAACAAGCGCTTGAAATGGCAAGAGGTAACTTCTCGAGGAAAGTTAATATTTATGGTAATGACGAAATTGGTCAATTAGCTTTGTCCTTTAATAACCTGACGAAGAAGCTTCAGGAAGCACAGGCAACTACGGAAGGGGAGAGAAGGAAATTGAGCTCTGTCTTGTCCCATATGACGGATGGAGTTCTTGCGACAGACAGGAAAGGCAGGATAATTTTAATCAATGAACCTGCCCTTGGGATGTTGAACGTTTCACGTGAAACAGTACTGAATAAACCAATAGTAGAAGTTCTTGGAATTGAAGAAACGCACTCCTTTGATCATCTAGTATCTGAACAAGAATCACTCATTCTGGACTTCAGTACGGTAAAAGAGCGTTATATCTTGCGTGCGACTAACTCTATCATTCAAAAAGAAACAGGATTCATCAATGGTTTAATAACCGTCTTACACGATATTACCGAGCAAGAGAAAATAGATCTTGAACGAAGAGAGTTTGTAGCAAATGTGTCCCATGAGCTCAGAACGCCATTGACCACGATGAGAAGCTATTTAGAAGCGTTGGCAGACGGCGCGTGGCAGGATGATGAAATCGCTCCAAGGTTTCTAGATGTTACACAAACGGAGACGGAGCGAATGATCCGATTGGTGAATGATCTGTTACAACTATCCAAAATGGATTCAAGAGACTATAACTTTTATAAAAACGCCGTCGATTTTGTGGAGTTTTTCAATAAAATTATTGATCGTTTCGAAATGTCTAAGTCTCAAAAAGTAGATTTCGTCAGAAGTATGCCAAACCAAGAAATTTTTGTCTCCATTGATACAGATAAAATAACGCAGGTGTTAGATAATATCATTTCCAATGCGATGAAGTATTCGCCTGAAGGTGGGACGATCACGTTTACTGTGGATATTGAAGAGGCCGCCAATCAAATTTTGGTGAGTATCAGTGACCAAGGGGTAGGAATACCGAAATCGGATATTAATAAGATTTTTGAACGTTTTTACCGAGTAGATAAAGCAAGAACAAGGATGCTTGGGGGAACCGGTCTGGGCTTAGCGATAGCAAAAGAAATGATTCAAGCACATGATGGAGACATCTGGGCCTCTAGTGTGGAAGGGAAAGGCACGACTATTTACTTTACACTTCCAATTTCAGAGGAAGAACAAGAAGGTGACTGGGAATGAAATATGAAAATATTAAATCGCTTGTATTAACCATTCTTGTCCTGACAAGCTTGATTCTCACCTGGAATTTATGGACCTATCAACCCGATTTTGATTATTTAGACAAACGGGATAGTACCATTAGTGAAGTGGCAATTAATGAAAAGCAGGAAATAGGACAGCTTATACAGCCTAGCAAACTGCTATATCATTTTGATGGCGTCCATCATGGAACAGAGGAACTGGGAGATCTTAATTTATTTATGGAAGAACTAAGAAGATGGAGCCTTTTTGATATACAGGTAGCAACGAGTTATTCCGAAGAAGATTTCTTTTCTTTCATGCATGGCAGTGGAAAAATGGAGGTTGTGTTTCCTACAACCATCCCATTACAAACTTTTAGATATATAACTGGTTTTAGTGATAATGAAATCCCCCCGAGTATTTCTATCAACCGGATCCTGATTGATTTTTCAGGAGAAACGGTTGGAAGTGAACCAATTATTTACTTGGTCCATTATGATGACCAGAAAGTGTATCAAGCAAGGGTCCGTAATCTGTCTACCAATGAGTTGTCTCGAACGTTCTATCAGACGGCAAAAATCTTACCGACATTTATTTATGAAGAAGTGGATAAAAATCAGTATGTATTTTTCCCGGAACAATCACCAAAAGTACGAACAGGTTACTACTACGCTAAACAATTAAATCCAGAAGATTTCAAGAATGCCTTATTCAGCAATCCGAGTATCGTGACTCGAGATCAAGTAACAGATGGGATAGTGTACCGTGATGATTCCAGTCTGATGAGTGTATCTCGTCCAAGTAACAACCTGCATTACGTTAATCCAGGAAATACAGGGCTCGGGAATTCCCTGGACTTTAATGTAATCGAACGGGGAATTGAATTTGTGAATGAGCATAGCGGTTGGACAGGACAACCGGAGCGCTTCAAACTTGATAATTGGACAAGCAGCACCATAGAGCATAACGTTGTTTACAGAATGTTTATTGGGGATTATCCAATCTACTATTTTGCAGAAAAAGGTGTTGCGGATATCTCACAGTCATGGAGAAATAATGAGATCTATGAATACGTTAGGCCTGTTTTTGAATTTCTCTCATGGAAATCGATAGCGACAAACATCCCGTCTGGAAGGGATGTTAAGCGGGAGCTCGACAATTTCAATGATCTAAGAAATATTCAGGACATACGTGTCGGATATGAATTGAGAAGAGAATCCGATGTTTATATCATCGAGCCTATTTGGGTGTACAAGGAAAATAATGCTTGGAACAAATTAAACTTTACCGCTAGCGATGATTTGGAAGGAGGAATATAAAATGGATTGGAGAAGAACCAAAACCATTTTCATCATCACCTTCCTCATCCTGAATATATTCCTTGTTTTTCAAATTCTTGAAAAAAGGGAGAGCAATCAGCTAGAAATCTTGGCGGAAGCTTCAATGGAAGAGCAGTTCAAGGTAGATGAAATATCCTATGGCCAATTGCCAAAGGCGCCAGACAAAGCGAGTTATATAAGTGGAAACAGCTATGTATTTACAGAAGAGGATACAAAGAAATTGACGGAAAAAGGGCAAAAGGCGGAGATTGTAGACGACATCAACCTTATTGCAACATGGGAAGAGCCCATCCCTTTACCTGAGATGAATATGATTACGAGATTAGAGACCATCTTTAAAGAAGATTTACTGTTTGGGGAGAAATATGAGTTCTGGGGTTTTAATCCACAAAACAGGAGCCTTGTTTTCTTCCAACAGTATGATGGGAAAAATATTTATAGCAATGATAGTGCGATGGTGATAGCTTATCTCAACGAATTGAACGAGTTAATATCTTATGAACAAACCTATATTGTGGATACGGAAAAGATGGACGTAGAACAGGATGTCATTTCCGTCCTAGATGCTTTATATAATCTATATAACACAGGGGATTTAAAGCCGGGGAGCGAAGTTGGAAATGTCAAGCTTGGATATTATACCCTTGTAGACTATACGAATTCCCATGTGCTAATTCCGACGTGGCATATTGTAGTTAATGAAGAAGAGGATTTTTACGTTAACGCGTTTGAAGGATCTGTTATAAAAAAAGATAAACGAACATTGGAGTGAAGTGACATGAGCCTGCATTTTAGCGTGCTTGCTAGCGGCAGCACAGGAAATGCAATTTATGTCGCAACAGAGGAGCATTCTTTATTAATCGATGCTGGTTTGAGCGGCAAAAAAATGCAAGAACTGTTTAACGGGATAGGCAAAAAAATAGAAGACCTATCTGGAATTCTGGTTACACATGAGCATAGCGATCACATTAAGGGGCTTGGTGTACTTGCAAGAAAGTACAAGCTCCCGATCTATGCCAATGAAAAGACATGGAAGGCGATGGACGGACTGGTTGGCGTCATCCCGATAGAGCAAAAATTCAATTTTGAAATTGAACAGGTGAAATCATTCGGTGGACTTGATGTTCAGTCTTTTGGAGTTTCCCACGATGCGGCAGAGCCGATGTTCTATTCCTTCCATGATGGCGATAAAAAGGTCGTGGTCATCACCGACACAGGCTATGTCAGCGATAGGATGAAAGGCATCATTTCAAATGCTGACGCCTATGTTTTTGAGAGTAATCATGACGTGCAGATGCTGCAGATGGGACACTATCCATGGAGCATAAAACGCCGCATCCTAAGTGATGTCGGCCACGTTTCCAATGAGGATGCGGCCCTTGCCATGGCAGATGTCATGGGAGACAAAACGAAGCGTATTTATTTGGCGCATTTAAGTAAAGATAATAACATGAAAGATTTAGCGAGGATGTCTGTCCAGCAAACTCTTGCCACACGAGGAGTCATCGTGGGAGAACAAGTAGAGCTGTATGACACAGACCCGAACAAACCAACCGCGCTTGCTTTCGTGTAAAAATCTTAGGCTTAAGCGCCTTTCTTTTTGCCTTTTTTACACGGAGCAGCAGACAAACGTTGGTTGTGACGTGAAAGAAAGGAAGGACAACATGGGATATTACGACAAACAAGATCCATCGGATTACTCTAAACAAAAAGGAAACAGAGGGAAGTATTTTCTCCCTGGTATTGTAGCATTGTCTCTTGGTGTTTTATTACTAGTTGTAGCGTTCCCTGGGCTAACAGGACGTGTGATGCCAGAGGGGAATGAAAGGCAAGCGGTAGAGGAGCGAGAACAGCTCCCAGAACAGCCTGAATCTGGAGGGACGGCAGCAGAAATCCGCAATGTCTCCGTTAATGTAACCTCAGGTGTCACCGAAGCGGTCGATAATGTCGCAGAAGCGGTCGTCGGTGTTATCAACTTGCAAAACGCCTCCTTTTGGAACGATACAGAAGTTGAAACAGACGAGGAAGGAGAAGCGGGAACAGGCTCTGGTGTTATATATAAAAAAGAGAACGGAAAAGCCTATGTGGTAACGAACTATCACGTTATTGAAGGGGCAACCCAGGTGGAGCTGAGCTTAATTGACGGGACAAGGGTACCAGCAGAGGTACTCGGAGAAGACCCCCTCACAGACCTTGCCGTGTTGTCCATGGCAGATGAAATGGTCACAAAAGTGGCAGACTTCGGCAACTCCGACAGCGTCCGCACAGGCGAACCTGTTATCGCGATAGGAAACCCTCTCGGTTTGCAATTTTCCGGTTCGGTTACACAAGGAATCATCTCGGGGACAGACCGAAGCATTCCGGTGGATGTTAACAGGGACGGCACACCAGATTGGCATGCGGACGTTATGCAGACGGATGCAGCCATCAACCCCGGGAACAGCGGAGGAGCTTTGATTAACATCCAAGGAAAAGTCATCGGTATCAACTCGATGAAAATTGCCCAATCTGCAGTGGAAGGGATCGGCTTGGCCATTCCGGTTAATTCGGCGATACCAATCATCAATGATTTGGAGCAATACGGTCAGGTAAAACGTCCATATTTTGGTGTTAGCATTGGCTCTTTATCGGATGTATCCAGCTATCACTGGCAGCAGACGTTGAAGCTTCCGAAAGATGTTAGTGCAGGCGTATATATTACGGGAGTAGCACCTAATTCACCTGCAGCGAATGCTGGATTGAAGGAATATGATGTGATTGTGGAGCTCGACGGGGAACAAGTGCGAGATGTAATTGAGCTGCGAAAGCACCTTTATAATGAAAAGCAGGTAGGAGATAAGATGGAGGTAACATTTTATCGAGGCCAGGATCAGAAAACAACGTCAGTCGATTTGACTGAGGATACTACCGGCGAATAGCAGAAATGGGGAGGGATTATAGAAATCTCTCCTCTTTCTGTTTCCACACATGTGGATAAATGGTATTCTAGTGAAGCTAATGAAGGAATGGAAAGGATTGTGGATAAAATGAAATGCTGTTTAGAGCATATTGAATTAGCGATGGAAATGTACATAGATGAGCACGAAGAAGCACCAATACTAGAGATGTTACCGGAAGAAGAGAAGTTATCAACAACCTGTGAATTTTGTAAAGAAGCTGCAATATATATGGTGGGGAACTGATATTCGCCCACTAAATGTGGATAGAAATTGTTGATATGTGGATAACTTTTGTGGATAAACTGTTTGCAAGGTGGTATGACATGTGAATATCTCAATAATCACAATTGGAAAACTGAAAGAGAAGTATCTGAAACAAGGAATAAATGAGTATTTGAAGCGTTTGAGTGCCTACGCAAAAATTGAAATTGTGGAGCTTCCGGACGAAAAAGCACCAGAGCAACTAAGCGACGCTGAGATGGAACAAGTGAAAAATAAAGAAGGCGAACGAATTCTAGGAAAGATCTCCGATGACACGCATGTGATTGCGTTAGCAATTGAAGGAAAACAGCGTTCTTCTGAAGAGTTGGCGAAGGAAATGGACAAGCTTGCGACTTATGGGAAAAGTAAAGTGGCGTTTGTGATTGGTGGATCATTGGGTTTGAGTGGGGATGTTATGAAGAGAGCGAATGATACGCTTTCTTTTTCACGGATGACGTTTCCGCACCAGTTGATGAAGTTGATATTGTTGGAGCAGGTTTATCGGGGGTTTAGGATAAATCGTGGTGAACCGTATCACAAGTGATGGTAAACAAAAAAATTGAGTTTACTGTGCATATAGAAAAGATTAAACAATTTAAGTTGAAAAAGGGGGATAAGTAATTTTAAGCTTATTTAAAACAAAAAAACAATTTACTTCTGAAATTAGATGTCTTATACTACTGCCAACAATCGGCATAGCCAACTTTTAAACTTATATAAACACTTTTAAGCCTTATTCCATGCGGAGTAGGGCCATTTTTATTTTTTAAAATAATTAGGAGGTCATGGAGAATGGCGGAGAAGCAAGCAACAAAAGGAATTATTGAATTAAAGCAAGAGGAATTGTCGGCAATCCAAGAGCAGATTGATGATAACGCACGTCAGTATAAAGCATATTGGGAAGAACGAAACATTTTTTTAGAGGCTGGCGAAGTTATGAAGGTACAGGAGTTAGAGGGAAAATATTATCATTTGCGTGATAATGTTGCTAAACAGTTAGACCGTAAACGCATTGAAATTAATATGGAAATCGAAGAATTACAAGCTGAAGCGTTTAGACTTAAAAAAGGTATGTCCACAGATGTAAAGATTTTAGACCGCCAAAAGCAAGAATTGCAGGCATTGAAAAAAGAGTACCAAGACAAATTGGCAGATAAGCAGCAGTCCATCTCAGATACCGAGTTTATTTTACAACAAGAAGAACAACGCATTATAGAGTTAGAGGGGGGCGAGTAATGGACATTAGACAAGCTAAAAGGGAGTACCACCGAAAATGGCTTGAGAAGAACAGAGAACACCGCAACGCCTACCAAAGAAAATACTACCGCGAGAATAAAGACAAGTTCAAACGGTATCATGAGAAGTTTTACAGTAAACACGCAAAGGGGCAAGAACAATGAAAAATGATGAAATTGTCATTGAAATAGTTGAGAGTGAGCCTGTTTTAGAAATCATTACAGAACGGGAACAACAAGCAGAGAAAGCCTATGAGGGCATGATTAAAAATCTTTTAGTAGGGAGATGGAAATAATGATATTTGAAGAACGAGTGAACGCATTTTTAAACGTTACAGGGGATATCGAGCAACTAGAAACACTTTTATTTGAACGGTCGGCGGAATTATTACAACTTAGAGCATTCATAAAAGAAAAAGGACTTGATGCAGAATATAAAGCACGTATAGCAGAAGCAAAAGCAGTTGAACGACAAGTGAAATAAGGTAATACAGAGTAATCAGCAGAAATGCAAAGGTGAAATAAAAGTTAAAAAGTAATTTTTATAACAAATAAACGAGGTGGGACGCATTACTCCCCCCTCATTTTTCAAACGATACCCCATGAAATAGGGTCTTGAGGTGAAAACATGGAAAAGAAGGTATGCGGGGCAAAAACAAGGAAAGGATCACCATGCCAAAAAGCACCGTTGAAAAATGGTCGTTGTCGGCTTCATGGTGGTAAAAGTACAGGACCGAAAGATAAGGAAAAACACCGCCAAAGACTAAAAGGTAATAAAAATGCAATCGTCACAGGCGAGTATGAAACAATTTCTTTTGATACTTTGCTAGATGATGAAAAAGAACTTTATAACATGATACCAGAGGACATTGATAGGCAAGTAAAGGGACGGTATAAAATACTTGAAATAAGAACTCGCCGACTTATGCAACGTTACTCCCAAGAACTTGAAAAGAATAAGCCTGATTTTAGAATGATAAACCGTTTAGAAGAAGCACTGACACGGATTGACGCAAGGGCTAATGAACTTATTAGAGAAATGCGTGAGCTGTCTACAAATGAAACAAACGAGGACAACGGGTCATTAGGTGCTTTAGTTGATATACTCGTAGAAGTAAGGAACAAACGTTTAGGCTCATAAAAGGCTCGTACTGATACGTTTTAAGGGTTGCTGGTATAAATCATTACCTTGTTTGTTAAAACACGAGAGAAGGCGAAATAAAAAGGCATTTTTACAGGAACGAAAGTTTTCGTTCTTTTTTTGTTGCTTTAATTAAAAAAATAGAGTGTTTCCCTATATATTAATTGAATAGAAAAAAAGGAGATGTGATGAAATGAACAAGCGAATGGAAAGAGATAAAAAGCGATTAGTAAAAAATTTATTACATGGAGCTACAATTATAGAGGGGAAAGTTAGATTAATACAGAATTTTATTTTTCCAGATATACCAAACAAAATTATGGAAGAGATTGATAAAATGGTATTAGAAAGGGAAAAAGAAAGGCATGAAAATAAAGATAAAAGTTAATAAATCGAATTGATGAATTTAGTAATGAGCCAATATAAAAATTCTATCAAGGATTAAATGTAAAAGAAAAAATATTCGTCAATATTATTAAAATGTGTATTGCAAAATAGTAACGCCCCCACATGTCGAGGAGGGCGTTTGTTTTTTATTTAAGATAAGATGAGCTCCTTGTTATTATTAGAATTCATCTTGGTAATAGAATGAAGCATTTTTTGTGCAACTGCTTCAACAACAGGAACAGCTACTGAATTTCCAAATTGCCTATAGGCTTGTGTATCAGATACAGGAATAATAAAGTCATCTGGGAAACCTTGTAGTCTAGCACATTCTCTTGGAGTTAGTTTTCTAGGATTTTTTAAAGCTCCTTGGTCAATTAAAATCTCACTACCATCTTTATAATACCTAGCACTAATAGTATTAGTGTATGGACTATCTGCATTAAATAATGAAAAGCCAAAACCATTACCTTTCTTTTTGTGTTCTTCTTTTCTTCTTAGGTGTCCTTGATAAAGACGGTCTGAAATCGTGTATTTTTCGTCCACATTAGATTCTAGTATATCACCAACTCTAGTAGGTTCGTACGTAGGTTCTGGAAACTTAAAGGTTACTTCATTTCCCCCGATTGGATTATAAAAACCTACAATGTAAATTCTTTCTCGATTTTGAGGCACTCCAAAATCAGCAGCACGTAGAACTTTATAATAAACAGTATAATCTAATTCCTCTTCTAAGACCTGTACTATGGTTTTTAATGTACGTCCTTTGTCGTGACCTTTTAATTGCTTTACGTTCTCCAATAAAAATGCTTTTGGACGTTTCTCTTTTATGATACGTGCAATATCAAAAAATAACGTTCCACGAGTATCTTCAAATCCTTTTTTTAATCCTGCTTGGGAAAAGGGTTGACAAGGGAATCCAGCTAAAAGAATGTCGTGGTCTGGTATATCTTTTTCATCAATTAAAGTAATATCGCCAACTGGAGTTTCTCCAAAGTTAGCTTTATAAGTTTTAACTGCGAATTTATCCCATTCGGAAGCAAATACAGACCTTCCTCCTTGTTTTTGGAATGCTAATCGAATACCACCTATTCCTGCGAATAAATCAATCATAGTAAATTTCGGATTATTAATATTCTCAAATGCAGGTTTTTCTGGGAAATTCATTACTGCGTTATATTCAATTGGTGATGGCTCCGACTCCCCATTTTCCCACCTTCGAATAGTCCTGTCACCATGTTTCCCCATGCCAAGTGAATCAGCAAGCTCTTTTTGTGTCATACCTAACCTTTTGCGTTTATTTTTAATCATGATAGAAAGTTCCATAAGTATCCTCCGTGACAATTAAAGGACTTATTGTCCTGTTTATAACACAATTATACCAATCGTATGTTCGCTTGTCTATTGTTTATTGCTAGATTTTATAAAATAGGTCAAAATAGAAGAAATAGGTATAAAGGGGGATTTGTTTTGAGTATTGAAGCTTTTAAAAAGTATGTTCAAAAAAAGAGAACAAGTATAATGACAAAACCAAAAAAGTTGGTTGAAGAAGTTTTTGAACAGGCACCATTTTTCCATGAAGACCAAGCCTATTTTTTAGAGCATTGTACGGAGATTTTATATTATGTAAGAAATGCTTGTTGGAAAAAATATATGGAAGCCGAGCGGGAATTAACTTCAAATACAAGTGAATACTTAATATCATCAGATAGTGAATTTATGAATACTTTAAACATGCATAGTGGTGACCCTAAAAAAATCATTACTGACTTCTTAGAAAATTATAGTGAGCATTTATTTGAGTTATCTAAAAGTCATACAAATTCGCGTCGTTCCAGAGCAGGTAAAGAGTTTGAGGCTATTATTGAAATTTTATTGTTACGCAATGGAGTAGTATTCGATAACCAAGGTGTAATAGGGTCAAAACTATTTAAATCAGATAGATTAGGGAAACTTGTTGATTGTGTGGTTCCAGGAGTAGCTGAATATGGCGAAGAAAGGCGAAGATGTGCATTAGTTTCTATGAAAACTTCACTAAGAGAAAGATGGCAGGAAGTAATAGAAGAAATGACACGTACTGGAGCGCATGAAATGTTTCTAGTAACATTGGATGCAGGGATAACAAGTAATACTATTGAGACTTTAGCATCCCATAATATTACTTTAGTGGTACCGGATGATAATAAAGCAGATATATATAATGAATATAATAATGTTTATGGACTTACTAAGTTTTTAATTGAAATGACTGATATAAGTAATAGTTGGAAACAGAGAGATGATTTATCAACTGTCTTTTATGAAAAAAGATTGTTAGCGATAGAAACAAGGCTACAAAGTGTAAATAATGACTATGAACGAAAAATATTTGAGAAGTATAAAGTACATTGTGAACAACAAATCAATAAAGGTTGATTTTTGCATATTAAAGAGCAAGTTAAAAATAAACTTGAAACGGAAAACAATAATAATTTGATTTTATTTAAGGCAAAGGCTAGAAATAGTCCTTGTCTTTTTTTGCACCAATGTTCAAGATTGTTAAAAGTTGTATAGGATAAAAAAGATTGAAGTACCTTCTATTGGTGTTTAAATTGGTTGTTTTATAAAGTTTTATACATAGGACTTTACAACGATAACGAGAGGTCTTACACTTGTTTTACAAAAGTTGGAAGGTGGTTAGAGGTTTGGAAAAGGTTTTTGGTTATGTTCGTGTTTCCACTGAAACGCAAGCTGAAAAAGGTTATGGAAAAGATGTTCAAGAAAATGCAATCAAAGAATACTGCAAAGCAAAAGGACTAAAACTCGTTGAAACTTTCAGGGATTTGGGGGTTAGTGGAGCTTTAATTGAACGAGATGGACTTACAGAGTTGCTAGCTGCTCTTTCTGATAGTGAAGTGAAAAAGGTTGTTGTAATGAATACAAGTCGTTTGTGGCGTGAAGATACTGCAAAGGTTTTAATCAAGCGTGATTTACAGAAGATTAACGCAAACATAGTTAGCATCGAGCAAAAGGACTACAACATTTATAGTAAAGAGCCTAACGATTTCTTAGTAAACGGCATGATGGAATTACTTGACCAATACGACCGCCTAAGCATAAACAAGAAGCTAGCCAAGGGAAGGCGTCAAAAGGCTCGTAGTGGTATAAAGGCTTGCGGTAATGCCCCAATAGGTTACAAGTGGAAGCATGAAGGAGTCGATAAGCCATTAGTAGTAACTGATGAAGAAAAAGCACCAATTGTAAATACCATTTTCAAAAGTTACTTAGAATTGAAGTCAATCGGTAAGGTTCAAAAGAACTTGCAAGAGAAGGGCTACAAGACGCAACAAGGAAAAGATTTTTCAACTATGGCGATCCGTAATATTCTGACTAACAGATTTTATCTAGGTGAGGTTAAGCATTCAGACTTAAACGTAAAAGGTCAACATGAGCCATTAATTAATAAAATTACTTTCGGAAAAGTTCAATCTCAACTAAAAAGAAACAATCGAAAGGGGGCGTAAATAGTGAAATTCGACATTGAGAAATTAAGGGAGCTTCCTAGAAAATCTTCAAAGGACTACTTAGAGCTAATGCATCTAGCTCTTAAAATGAACGATAAGGAGTGGTTTGAAGATTTGGCAAAAGAAAAGGAGCGAATTGAAAAACTAGAAGTGGAAATAAAGACCGAGTTAGGTTGGAAAGGTGATAATTAAATGGAGTTAAACAATTATCTTAGTTTGTTTGATGACTATATAGTAGCGCCAGGATTCAACAGGTCTGATATATCAAAATGGTTTAGCATGAATAAGCATAAAGACAATAATAGAGGTGTTTATGCAATTCTAAATTATAAACTTGAAATATTATATATTGGTTCTTCAATTGACCTAAGGAATAGAGTACCGCACCACCTGTATCAAGATAAACTGACAGGGTACTTTCAAGATGTATTATTAGTTGGAATCAAATATGTTGCTGAAGGTGATGTTACTGGTTTGGAGAGGGACTACATTAGAAAACTTAAACCAAAACTAAACAAGTATCGATATAATTTTAGAAGTTAGAATTTAATCTCTATTATCAGAAAAATCAATTATTTCTCGTATATCTTCTATATTTAAAGCATCAGCTATCTTCTCAATATGTTGAAAGTTGATGTTTTTTCTTTTTTGATTTGCTAGTTCACTCAATGCCGCATGACGTATGTCAGTAAGTCGGGATAACTCTCTTAGCGATAGATTTTTATTTTCTAAAATGTTATGGATTTTAACTATTACTTTTTTTGCCATATAACCCCTCTTTAAATAAGCCATTGACTAATAGCAAAAATCTACCATATAATAAATTTCGTTGTGGTACGCTAATGCGTAACATTTAAAAATAAAGAGTAGTATGAAAGGGAGTTAGTAATGGGAAATAAGAAATCTAATAGCATATCTCCAAAACAAGGATGCCTTCTTATTTGTTTAATCATTCTTTGTTTGGGCGTTTGGATTGCCGTTTTTTCTGTTATGTTCGAGGATGATAGGCAGACAGTAGTTAAAGAAGAAAATAAATTAAAAAATGAAGATGTGAAAGAAAAATCACCTAAAGGTGATGTACAATCCCAAGTTGAAAAAGTAATTTCAGGTATCCTTGGAAAGAAAACCAACTATGGTGACCAAAGGATTTTAGAATTACAAGTTAATGACCACTATGGTACAAGCGATGAGGAAGATAAAATTATTATTGCTACTATACTTGGCAATGAAAATTTAACAACTAATCTTACGAGAAAAGGAATGTTATTAGACTCTGTAAAATTATTTAAGGAGTTATTCGCATTAGAAAATTCACAAGAAGTGACTCTAATATGGCAGTATCCATTAGTTGATGTTAGTGGAAATACAAAAAATGAAACAGTCTTAAAGATTTCACTTGATAGAGAAAGTGCGTCAAATATTAATTGGGACTCATTCGATAATGAAAATTTAAAAATTGTTGCAAATGAATATTGGGAGCACTCTTCTATACAAAATTAATAACTAGAAATATTTAGGGAGACCGAGCAAGTTAAACTGCTTGGTCTTTTTTTGTGTGAAAATATATGCCGACTTAAAAAAATTGACCAATTTAATATAAGTTACTATGTGGATGAAAACATTTGTGTAACTTACGAGATTGGTTGCTAAGCAATTTAACAATATGTCACCACAATTACCCTTTGATTTAAACTATCGTTGGAAAACGAAGGGCTCTCGTGGTAATAACAAGTAGTTACATGTGCAGTGCTTTTATAAAGGATTTTCTTAAAGGGTCTCTTGTAATTAAGTACTTAATCTATCAACCAATCACCACTATAAACTTATCAAACTTAAAATACTTATCACCTTAAAACAAAAATTAAGGAGATGGTCGAAATGCAAGTAAAAGTGTCATTAGACAAAATAAAGTTGGAATACTCGGATATACCAGTATCCTTCTTGAAATTATTAGAGGACGAGGGAAAGATTGCAGATATAAAAAGTGTAGAAGGTTTTCGTTATCACCAATGCCTAAAGGTTCAAAAAACAAATGGGGCATATATTAAGCTTTATTATCAACCAAAGAATGAAACATGGAAACCAGTTGGTAAGCTTCATATAGAAACCCATCCCAAAAATATAGAAGCATTCTCTACTTTTTTAACTACATTAAAAGAAATTAGTAAGGGTGTTTATTTTATTGCTACAGATGTGGCATTTGATATTCCCGTTCCACTTAACAATATATTCGTTACTTCTAATACAGGAAGGAAGATGAACTTATTTAATGGTACAAGATATTTTGGTGGAAAGGGTCAACGGGGAAAAAATGGTTTCTGCCGAATATATGACAAAAAACAAGAATTGCTAAACAGAGGTTTAATTAATGATGAATTAACTAGAGTGGAAATAGTTTATAAATCTAGCGGGAAAATTGAGTTGAAGGAGCTTGTTCAACATCCTCCATCTTTTAATAAGTTTTACTCTGGGTGGATAATTAATACAAATATTAGAATACCACCGATTTATAAAGCTATGATTATTTGCTTGCAAAACGGTGACATGACGATAAATGAGTTTTCTAGGCATTATAGAAGGGTTTTGAAAAGACAGTTGAATGGTCAGGCAGGTATAAACTTTGACGAACTATTAAGAAATGTTTGGATCGAACAGGTATCGAATATTAGTAGGTTCGTGTTGTAATAGCTAGTTTTAAGGTCGTATACTAATCGCTATTCACTAACTTAAAAGATTTTACAAACTATAGAGGTGAATGAAATGAATGAAAATTATAGCTCAAGTTTAATAAAACAGAACGAATCGGAACTTAAAAAAGTAGAAGCAATTAAGACTCTTGCAGAGTTAATAAAAAAATATGCGGGCGCTGACGCATTATCAAAGGGTAGTAATAATAGTAAATCGTCTTGCTAGGGGGTTTTATCAATGGGAGAAAGAGAAAGGGCAGCAATTTATATAAGAGTTTCAACAGAGGAGCAAAAGCAAGGACACTCACTTGAAGCACAAGAGAGTATTCTTAAAGAGTTTGCTGAAAGAAAGGGGTACGAAATATACGATGTATATAGCGATGGAGGATACTCGGGCAAAAACTTTGATAGACCTGAAATACAAAGGCTATTTAATGATTTAACTAACAATAGAATAGATGTAATTTTAGTTTGGAAAGTTGACCGTCTCTCACGCAACAATACGGATGTAGTATCACTTATAGATAATGAATTAACTCCAAGAAATAAAAAATTGATAATTACATCTATTGACATGGACTCATCCTCACCAACAGGGCATATGTTTATTTCCTTACTTAGTACATTTGCTCGGTATGAAAGAGCAACGATTATAGACCGTGTAAATGCAGGAATGCAAAAAAGAGCAGAAAAGGGTTACTGGAATGGTGGTTCAATCCTAGGTTATGATTCCGTCGATAAGCGGTTAATTATTAACGAGCAAGAGAGTGCAATTGTAAGGGAAATATTTAAACTTAGGGCTGACGGAAAAGGATATAAATTTATAGCAAATACATTAAATAATAGGGGAATAAAAACTAAGAAAGGTAAAAGTTTCAGTATCCCAGCAATTAAGCTTATTGTTAATAATCATATATATATTGGTAAGATGGTATGGAAGAAACATCAAGAATGGAGTACAAAGAGAAGAGCGGGGAAAGCAGAGCCTATAATTGTTGACGGTGTTCACGAAGCTATCATTGAACAAGAATTATGGACAAAGGTTCAAGAGATAAACGAGTTCCAAAAGAAATCATTTACTTCTAATAGAAACTTTAAAGGTAACTTCTTTCTAACAGGTTTATTAAAATGTCCTAAATGTGGTGCTGGAACGGTAATGAGTAAATCTAAAAAGAAAAATAGTGATGAGTACCATCTTTATTATATGTGCCAAGCATATCATAATAAGGGGAAATCCGTATGCGGTACGAATTTAATAAAGAAAGAAGAAGTTGAACAAAAAGTATTAAACGAAATATCATTTTTAGTGAATAACGATGAAATTTTTAATGAATTGATAAACGAGCTTAATAGTGATAATGATAAAGCGAATGAAATATTTTTATCTGATTTAAAGGCTTTGAATAGACAACTTAAAAAGGCTTATGATAAACGGTCAAAGCTAGATAATGACTATTTTGAAGGCAATCTAGAAATTGGAACTTACAATCGCTTAATGAGTGATTTACAACAAGAGATTGAGATGTTAGAAAGAAATATCAGAAAAGCAGAAAGCGAAAAAAATAGAAATGAATCAGCGATAGATAAGGAAGAAATAATTTATACTCTAAAAAATTTCAATAGATTTTTTGAGATAGTAAACGATGAGGAAAAAAAGTTACTTGTTAGGTCATTAATTAAAGAAATACACATGGAAGAGAACCGGAAGGACATTAAAAAGATAACCTTCTGGTTTTCTTCTGCTCAAAGTTTACCATCTAATAAAGTGAGCAGAACCGTACCATAAGTAAATGAGGTTTTACTAAAAAAACAACCTTTTTAGTTACAATTGCTGTATTAAATGTGTAGGCAAGTTATTATAAACACAATTATTAAGCCTGATTCCCAAATTTACAGGGGATCAGGCTTTTTGATTTTTGAGAAAATGTATTTGGTTGTCCAGACGAATAAATTTATTTGCAACATACAGTACTAAAATAAAATAAGATTTCCGTTATTTATATTCTTTATCATATAAATAAACTCCTTATTATATTCATTCACTTTTTCCCTGTCTACTATTAGGAAGGTAAGGATTATACTTAGGCGCTATTTAAAATTTATAATACCTTTAATCACCATTATTCATTTAGCGAAATTTTATTGTCACACCATCCGTTAGCATACTGGCCATATGTTTAGCTAATAACTTCGGTTCAATTTCTAATCCAGTATTAACCCAATCAATGATAACTGATAAGTGTGCCCCTGCAATGAAGTTTACCAAGTATGATTTATCATTTATGATTTCAATATTTTTCTTTTGAAATGGCTCAAAACTCTCCCTTACTGATGTTTTTATGGTTTCTAACATTTTCCAACGAAAATTTGAAATCCCATTATTACTTAATAATATTTTATAAACCTCTTCGAAATTTTTTACATGTTCAAGTGATGCAAGGATAGGAGGATAAACAATATCTGCAAATGAATGGAATGGCACATTTTTTATATGGATATTTTGTATTAACCCTTCAAGTGTTTCGCTTTCAATCCTTTCTACTAAATCTTTTTTATCCTTATAGTGATAATAGAATGTTGCTCTATTAATATCTGCACGATCAACAATATCTTGTACGGTTACATGTTCGATTCCTTTAATAGTGGAAGCTTCCAATAATGCACGTTTTATTTCATTTCTTGTTTTTTTTATACGACGATCCATAATATCTACCTCGATAATTTATCTTTTAATTGTATGATTAAAATTATATAAAGGTTTTATACTATTTTCAGTTTAAATTAAGCAATTATCAGCAAAAGTTTTAAACAAATATTTGTTTTTTGTTTAAAACTATACAAATAGAAAGAATCTATTGGTTGTTGTGCAATATTAACTGAATTAAAATTATAAACGCTTACACAATAATGAAGGTGAAATTTTTACTTCTCGATAAAATGAAAAATCCTATATAGGAGGTATATAGTGTGATGAAAGCTGCAAAATTTTATAAAGCTAAAGACTTTAGAATGGAAGAGGTGTCTGCCCCTGCAGTTAAACCAGGACATGCTGTTGTGAATGTAGAATGGATCGGTATTTGTGGTAGTGATATTCATGAGTATGTGGCAGGACCACTAAACGCTGTACCTGGAACAATTATGGGACACGAATTCTCAGGTGTTGTAGCAGAAGTAGGAGAAGGCGTTACAAATGTTAAAGTAGGTGACCGTGTAGCTTGTATTAACTTAGATGTTTGTGGAGAGTGCAAATATTGTCAAGCTGGGCAACGTAATTTATGTGCAAAAATGGGGATAGATGGCTATGGTTTACTAGGATTTACAGCTGACGGTGCATTCGCTGAACAAGTATTGCTTGAATCGAAAAACTGTATAAAAATCCCTGATACCTTATCTCTAGAGCATGCAGCGATGGTAGAACCAGGAGCCGTAACATTACATGCAGTTAATAAATCAAGATTAACAGAAGGAAAAACTGCGGCAGTATTTGGTGCAGGTCCTATTGGACTTTTACTGGTTATTATGGCAAAGGCGAAAAGTGCTAGCCAAATTATCGTAATAGATGTGGCAGAAGACCGTTTGGAAATGGCAAAAAAATTAGGGGCAACAACGGTCATTAACCCAATGAAGGAAAACGCGGTTGAAAGAATTAAAGAATTAACAGACGGAGGAGTAGACGTTGCATATGAAGCAGCTGGTGTACAGCCGACATTCTCTGCTGCAACGAAATGTTTAGCTAAAAATGGAGAACTGATGATTGTCGCGTTATATGAGAAAGAAGTCAGCTTATTCCCATTAGACTTAACAATGGGCGAAGCAATCATTTCTAACTCATTTTGCTATTCAGAGGAATTTCCGGAAGTAATTGATATTTATGCAAGTAAAATTGTTGATTTAGACTTATTAATCACGAAAAAAATTCACTTAGATGATTTAGTAGAGGAAGGTTTTGAAACCAACCTTAATGATAAAACACACATTAAAATATTGGTTACACCAAAACAAAGCAATCTATAAAAACGAAGGGCATATGCTCTTCGTTTTTTTGTGTGTCCTGTCACATCACAGGAACAGTACCATTAATAGAGGTTGATTATTAGAGAGGTATATAACAAGATTAGAGATTCAATTTGTAATTAAGTCCCTTGCTACCCCCATATTATATTTTTGCTTATTCGTACTCTATTAGTATGAATCCAAAGAATATGAGGGGATCAATATGAAAAAACTATCTAGAGGAGCATTATCCATGGTGCTAGCGGGTGCTGTTACGTTTTCTGTCACTAATGCCCTATTAGCTGAATACATAGCAGGAGACCATGCTTTAAACATATTAGGGAACCAAGTAAAAGCGGATGTAACTAGTGAAAAAACAGAGAAAAATCAACCTCCAACAACGAAAGGAAAAGAAGAGCAAAACAAGGAAAAGCCTGCGGATACTGCTGCTGTTCCTAAAAATCCACATGTGGCCGAAGCAGCCACTCAAAAAGAAACAAAAAAAACCACGGTGGAAGTTGCGAAAAAACCCGCTAAAAAGGATGCAACTACAAGCACTTCCGATTCAGCTGGGACAAGTACGAAAGCTCCAACGCCGCCTCCTCCTGTAACAGCTAAGCCCCCAGTACCGGCTAAACCACCTGAAATAGCTAAACCAGCCGAACCAGCTAAACCGGTTCAAACGACTAAACCCAAGACAACGGGCAATAGTCAAAACAGTGCAGCTACAAGGATAACCAACAATGGGCAGGACGTTTCACAAGCTGCAAAAGAAAAGGCTGAGAGACGTCAGGAGGATAAAGAAAATAAAGGAAAGGGACAATAGTGCTTTCCACGAGGGTCACCATAAAAGGTGATCTTTTTTTAATTGACAATAAAAACAGGTCTTCCCAAAAAGAGAAAGACCTGTTCGAAGGTGCCACTATTTAATTTCCTCTATTTTTACAATAGAGGTTTCTTTCGTTACATTTCCTTTTCGTTTTAATTTATTCCAACCAACTGTTCCGCCCTTTATTGCGGAGAGAATAGATTTTATGACCACATATGCCATAAGTTGTTTATATAAGATACGTTGTATAAACAAAGATGTAAGTGGTTTAGGACTTTCCTTTTCCAATCGGAACGCATATAGAGCAGTAAAGAAATCCATCAAGTAGAAAAGAATAAACCCGATGGCTGCTTTTTCAGCGTGGGGAGTGAAAAGTGCCATGATAAATAATATATCTGCAATAGGTGATATGGTTTGATAAAAATATTGAAATAGCCACATGTTAGGGAGGGCGACATATCCCAATGAGTTATGTTTTTTATCAAACAAAGCACTACGGTGTTTCCATAAACATTGTAGAGTACCATAAACCCATCGGTATCGTTGTTTTGCCAAACTTCTAACATCCTCTGGCACTTCTGTAAAGGCATAAGCCTTTTCTTCAAATTCAATCTTCTTCCCATTGCGTAGAAGAGACAGCGTGATATCGGTATCTTCTGCCAGGGTATCTTCTTTAAAATATCCTGCTTCTTCGACTGCTTTCTTTCTCCATGCACCAATCGCACCTGGTACAACTGTAATGCAATTGAGAGTTGCAAAAGCTCTTCTCTCTAGGTTGAAGCCTGTAACATATTCAATATGCTGCCAGTTTGTCAGGAGGTTCCCCTTATTGCCGACTTTGACATTTCCTGAAACAGCGGCAACATTTTCATTTTTAAAATGGTTTACCAGCAAGGAGATGGCATTTTCAGCTATCAGTGTATCAGCATCAAGAGAAACGATGATTTCCCCTTTGGCTTCTTTAATTCCTAGATTAACAGCCGAAGATTTTCCCCCATTCCTTTTCGTGATTAGCCGAACGAGTGGATGATTTGAAAATGATTCTTGGACTGCTACCGCAGTATCATCCTTTGATCCATCGTCGATAATGAGTATTTCAAAGGCAGGGTAATCACTGGATAGAATAGAATTCACTGTTTTGCATATCACTTTTTCCTCGTTATAGGCAGCAATAACAACACTCACAAAAGGTGTAAATTCAGGGTCTACCTCGGTCTCTTTAGCCTTTTTTACCTGTTTGCTGGAAAGGAAAACTAATACGACTAACCGCAAGATTCCTAAAAGGATAGCGGAGTAAAAAAGGAAGGTTAATCCAAAGTTCCAGCCTTGAATAACCTTAAATACAGCTTGGACATAGACCAGATAAGGGCTGTCAGGGTTAGCAGGGGGCATAATTTCGCTATCACTTTTTCCAATTAGACCACCTATGGTTGTAAAGGTGTATCCTCTATTTTTTAGTTCTTCAATGAGAGTCGGTAGGGCTTCCACTGTGATGGCTCGATCACCACCTGCATCGTGAAGCAGAATGACATTTCCTTCTTTCAGCTGTTTCAATGTTTGATTTACTAAATCCATTTTGGATGTTTTATTCCAATCGCCAGAGTCAAGCGATTCACCGACCATGGTATAGCCCATATCCTGTGCCATCATTATTGGCAACTGCTCGTTTCTAGAACCTAGTACCGTGTCCGCTATATAGGGAGGTCGGAAGAGGGTCATTGAATGACCTGTTATTCCTTGAAATAAACGCTGAGTTGCATTTAATTCCATTCTTAAGCGAGATGGTGTGATGGACGTAACATCAGGATGAGTAAACGTATGATTACCGATTTCATGGCCCTCATCAAACATTCTTTTTACTAGCTGAGGATGCATCATGGCATTCTCTCCTACAATAAAGAAGGTACCTTTAACGTCATACTTGTCCAAAATGTCTAATATATCTGCTGTATATGCTGGATCTGGGCCGTCATCAAAGGAAAGAACCACTTCTTTTTTATCAGATTTTCCGTAACGGGTCACCTCAATGGACTGTGGAAATTGGCCATAGGTTTCAGCCTGTATCATTCCGTTTGAATCCAATTGAATCGTTCTTTTGCCTTCTTCAGGTTTAGAAGTAACCTTTAGAACATCGCCTTCTCCTGTATGGAGATCTGGGGTGGGAATATTAAAAGTGCTTAGGGCCTTTTGTGGATTAAGGATTTCCTTAGGTTTGTTTAAATAATTCCAGATAGAGGGATCTTCTGAACCGAGGCGCCAAAGCGCTATTCCCCTTGCCCCGCTACCGCTCGCGAGATTCATTTGATTATATAATGTAGCAGCATCCAAAAACCAAACTGTATGTTCTTCCCCATTTCGTTTGTATCGTAAGTAAGGATTTCCAGCTTCCTTACTCCAATTGATTTTAAGGCCTGTATCTCTGCCTAATTTCATGATATCCCCGAATGTCATCTCTGTTGCTGGCTTACTCGAGTTCTCTTCCCAGTCATAGCCGTAAGTCCCTAAGCCGGCAATCATTTTTTCAGAAGGAATATCCGGTTGATTCAAGCTTTCCTTGACCCAATCTGTTTGGGCTACAGGGCCGGATTGGCTCATCGAGTAATGCTGGTCATAGAGCATGACGATCACACGGTCAGCGCTTTTTGATAAGGAAGCATAATCATAGCTAACGTCATTCGGCGGTACGTCCAATGTGACCATAAGACCATGCTGGTGGAATTCTTCATAGACCTTATCCATGAATTTAGTAAAACGGTCTTTATCTTTTGGATTGATATTTTCAAAGTCAATATTAATTCCGTCGAAGCCGTTTTTTTGGACATATTCTAGCATGTCTTTAATGAAGCGTTCTTCAGCACCGGGAGTAGTGAATAATCGATGCAGCACGTTGCCATCCCATTTATTGTTTATAAAATTATTCACTAAAGGAAGGATCTTAATATTATGTTTTTTTGCCTCTCGAGTAATTAAGTGGTCAGTGTCAGATTTCAGGGTAAGGTCAGCCGTAATTTGCAGCCACTCAGGGACCAATGTGGTAATGGAATCTTTATTCTTTCTGAAAGAAGCTTCGCTGTTTTCGTCCCAATTGACGTAAAACCCATACACTTCTTGTTCTTTCGTAATTTGTGCATTGTTTAAATCTATGTTTTTCGTAGAAAGATTTGTGTTTTGCATCAGTGAAGCAAGCTCTTCTTCACTGAAGGGATTATTAATCGGCTCGATGTCGCTACTTGCCTTGCTTTTATTCAATTGTAGCTCAGGAAATGTTGGATTCGTATGTAGGCTTTTTATAAAAAAGGTGGATACTACAACAACTAATATAGTGAAACCAACGCTCATTCTTATAATTATTGTCCATCGTCTTTTAGCAGGATCAAGAAATACAGAATCCTGGTCTAGCTCCTTTTTTTTCAATCCCAAGTTGTAAAACCAGTGGAAGAAGAAATAACAGACAAGCCCAACAAAGCCTCCGAAGGCTCCTGCTACAAGGGATTGGGAAGTCAATATTTTATTTTTCAGCATGGAAATGAACCAGTAATCTTCCAAGGAACCAAAATCGGTGAAAGGTAGCTCAGATATATTAGGAATAAAAACCGTAATCAACGTCCCAAGGAATAGGGCGATGATATTCAGACGGAACAAGAGTGAAAAAACAAACAATAATGGTATTCTTATACTATCTAAAGGTAGAAATGCCAGAAAAAAACCAAGTGTACTCGCTACTGCCCCGGCATTCCCGCTGACAGGTGCAAATAATGACCTGACAATCCACCTAAAAACACGATTCACTTAGACTCCTCCTCATAGATGTAGTATCAAAATATATAATTTTAATAGGGTTAATAAAAATTGACGGTTATTTCTTTAAAAAATATGACTAACAAAATAAATTTAGGTACGCATAGCAAGATTATGGGGGTAGGTTGAGAAAGTTCTGTGACTACATACTAGTAGTGCCGGACCTTAGCTACGCAATTCGACATGAACAGCTGTACTTTTGTCAGAATATAGTACACGAAAAAGAATAAAGGAAATTGGGACTGGGATGTGGAAGTGAAAGAATAGCAAAAAAACAGGAATAGGCGGGAATAAGATGAATGTACTAAGAAAGATAGAAGAATTAAATTATGCTCTTTTACAATCTTTTTCTAATAGACTCGATCAACCGTGGGGTGTCATGTTTTGGAATGAAGACCAACCAGATTATTATGATGCTAATCATGCCCGTGTAAGTGAATTACCAGAGCAGCCGGAAATGGTTATTGAAGAAGTGATCTCTTTTTATGAACAAATACAAGTTATTCCTAGGTTTTATTTATATAACATAGAGTCTTTGACTTCTTTTATACATCTATTAAAAGAGAAGGGCTTTCAGTTCGAAGATTTTCCGGAGCGCATTCAGCAATGGGATGGAGAGGTAACATCATTAACAGTAAATAAAAATATCACGATCGAGAAGGTAACAGCTACGAATTATGCTGAAGCGGTAGAGGTGGAATGTCAGATAGAGGAATTTGGAGGGAGAACAGTTCGCGAAAAGGCGTTTGAAACGGAATTTAACGATAGTCGTTATACGCATTTCCTATTAAGGTATGACGGAATGCCTTGTTCTACGGCATGTTTATTTGTTCACGGGGATCAAGGGCGCATAGAAAGTGTTGCGACAATTGAAGCCTATAGAGGAAAAGGGCTAATTGGCTTATTGCTACAACGTATTCAACAAGAAGCCCAAATCCTACAGCTAGAAAAACTATGGATTTACCCCATTACTGAACGAGTAGAAAAGGTGTATAGTCGATACGGTTTTTCTAAAGCCTTAATCTTACAGACAGGTCATGCCTTTCTAGGTGGGAAAGGGATTAAGGAAATACAGGGACGATAGAAGGTGTATGGAGATTTTGTGGATATGGCAAGAGTATTTCTGCAATGTATTACAACATAGATGGTTTTAGCGCAAATACTAAAGGAGACCCGCCATATTGGTTAAACGGTCTCCTTTATATTATTATTTTTTTATATCTTTTTTTCTGTAATATTGGTTTACTGTTACAACGAAATTGGCTTTGAAAATAGTTGCTTTGTACGAACTTAGAAAGGAAGTACTTAAATTGAATATTACTAAATTTATACTATATTTATTGGTTATAACAAACATTATTGGATTATTGTATTGGGTTATTGCAATGGTGATAGACATAGTTAATTAAAGAATATTGTGTTCCAAATCTATTTTTTTTGTCAGGATTTATGAATTGGTAGTTTTCTAATGTTATTTTTTTTTATTGAAAACAGGGTAGTTAAAGTAGTTCGCTTATCTATGCTTAGATGATAAGCTTCTTTGCGATAAATAATGAGCAAGAAAGCACTGGTATACAGAACAAGACTCATAACGTTCATATTTCCTGAAAGGATGAAGTTAACATGCATGAAAAGACAAATAAAAATAGATGGTATCGTAATGAATCCTATAATAATAAATGCTCCAATAATAATTTGAAGAATAGGTAGAACATAGTTCAGCGTCATTACAAAATCCAAAGCTATGTTTTCAATAAATTCCTTATAGAAAAGCGGGACATTAGGATTGTCTAATGCACTATTTAAATAGGTAGATAGGAATACCCCAGGTTCTTGAAACCACAATTTCTCAGTAATTTTTGTTATACCGGCTAATAACCAGCCAACCCCAAATAACACACGCATACTCACCACTAAAGATGGAAATAACCAACCTTTTTTGTTCACCATTAAATTAATTCCCATCTTACTTTTCCTCCTCATTATGTTGCCCTTTCCTACTAAAAAGTGTGCAATACACTAAAAAAGTTTACCTCATGCAAAATATTTTACCAAAAGAAAATAAATTAGTAAATTTATTTCTTCTCCTTAAGAATTGAGTTTAACAGGGCTGATGTATTTTATATTTTTCCTTTAACCATTCGCACAACCGACATCAAAAATATAAATGTCCCAGCCTCCTTTCTCATAGACTTAGAGTAAAAGGGAGAGGTCTAAATGCTTGAATGGAGTGCTGTTATTGCAGCTGTCGCGTTTACCGTTCTTGTTATCTATTTGGTTATGACACTAAGAAAAGTAATGACAACACTTGCTGAAACAATACAGACGCTGTCTGACGCCCGTACAGCTGTGAACGGGATAACAGAGGAAGCAGAGGATCTGATTCATAGAGCCAACCAAATCTCGGATGACGTAAAAGGAAAGATGGAAGCAGTCGAACCTTTAATTGAGTCCGCTCATGATGTAGGAGATATGATTCACAATATTACAAGTGAGGTAAAGAGAACGGCTATGCAAAAAAGTAAAGCGGGAGCATGAGGCTGTTAAGTAACGGTGGAAAAGTAAATAACCAATTGAAAAGCCCCTTGAACCATTTCTAGATGCTTATTTTTTTCTTATGCATGCAAACAAGCTCCAGAGGGTATTCCTCCAATTAAAAGGGAGTGACAGCCATGGCTTTCAACTATGATTTGGACTTTGAGACGATAGATTTTCGTAAAAATTCTGAACTGTATAGGGTTGGCAGGGGAGAACAAGGAGTCTTGCTGGTAGAGCCTTATAAAAATGAAATCTTGGAGCATTGGCGATTTAAGAATCCGGAAATTGCAAAGGAGTCATCTGATAAAATCTATCAGATGTTCCTTGATTATAAGGAAAAAGAAGATTTTGTCGGTATGGACATGGCAAGGAAATTCCTGCAGATGGGTTAGGTTATACACGAGCCCGCCGCTACACCAATTATAAAGGCGGAAAGAAATATGACGAGAATGGCAAGGTAAACGAAAGGCAGATTGACCCCGTTAAAGCTGAATCAGCGGCCATTTTCAAGGAAAAATGGAAGCTTGCGAGAGAGGATAAGGATTATCTTAAAAGAAAAAAAGATCACCAGAAGAAATATGGGTAAAGGAGAGCAGCATCCGGGCAGGGAATAGGCTTTGCTCCTATGCTTTGTTTTTAAAATAAATAGTAGAAAAGCGAGTAAACTAGATAATTAAGTTTACTCGCTTTCTATATGCTTTTACTATTTATTTTGGTTGTAAAACTAGCATCTTAGCTTCCTCGCGATACTCTTCGCTCATCAATGTCTGATGATATCTTCCTTCCGTCCATTCATCCATCTGATCATGGTACCAAGGGCTCATCACATGTCCAGACTGACCTGGCCCGACGACATTATAGCTTTCTAATGGGTTTTTCATGTCCACAATTGTTCGCCAGGAGGCACCGTGATTTACTTTTCCTGTTTCACTATTCCAGCCTGCAGCTCCAACGGTCACCCTACTTCCTCTCATTGGAATAGCCCCTTTTCTATTAAAAAGAAGATGTAAAGGATTAACGGCGGACAATGGGTGAGAGAACTCGACTGCATGTACCTCTCCCCATTTCCAATCAGCTGGCTTATCTCCTTGGAACTTACTCGCTCGGTTAACAGCATTTGTGAGAGATTCCTGTAAAACATTCTGTAAACCGCCTTTTTCAGAAATCCAGATTCCTTCCTCTCCTTGATGTGCTTTCCGTATCAGTTGGTCTACCACATTGCCTTTTCCTGCAAAGAGTTTTAGAACGTCTTCACTAATCTCATCATGAAATAACAAGTTAGCAATCTCTTCCATCCAAAAGTGGAAGAGTAGGGGAGCAGCTAAATCAGTGCTGTCTGTAAAATCCCAGTTTTCAAATGTTTCTAAGGCTTCTCTATCCATCTCTCGAAGATTAGAATCATCTGTATTTTTTAATAATATAGGGACAAATTCTTCTGCTTGAAGATTGTAATGGTCGAATTGAAGTTGCATCATATCCTCTACATTTAATTTCTCTTTAGATTCTAAGGCGTCTTGAATTCTTTGCTGACGATAGGGTTGAGCCCAAATATTCGAGATATGGTATGGATACTCCTCTCCCGCTATTTTGTAGTTTGCTGTTGCGATGTAGCCTTCCTTTGGATTGACAACGGTTGGAAGTTCCTCCCACGGAATATATCCTTCCCATTCGTATTCATCTGTCCAACCTGGTACCGGAAGTAAACTATCTCCTTTCTTTCGAATAGGGATAAGTCCATTAGCCCGGTACGCAATCGTTCCATCTGTAGAAGCAAAGACGAAATTCTGCGCTGGTGTATGAAAGTATGTTAAGGCTTCTTTAAACTCCTCCCAGTTTGTTGCTTTGCTAAATTTCAGCACAGCTTCGAGCTCTGTGGAAGGTTCTAGAGCCGTCCATTTCATGGCAAGTGCGGTATCCGCTTCTTCGTAGTGTGCGAACTCAGACATGATTGGGCCGTGTCTTGTCACTACCACCTCATAATCTACTGGTTTCTCGTCTTTAATAAAAATCTTTTCCTCTATTATTTCAGCGGGCTCCCATTTGTCGTTATACAGGAACTCATGCTTGTTATCTGGGTTGCGCTTTTCTATGTACAGATCCTGTACGTCAGGACCAACGTTTGTTACACCCCAAGAAATTTTTTCATTTCGACCAAGTATAATACCAGGAATTCCTGCAAAAATAACACCACTAACGTTAATTTCTGGGGACTTCAGATGTGTTTCATACCATATTGCTGGTGTTGCTAACCCTAAATGAGGGTCATCCGCAAGTAACGGAAAGCCCGATTCAGATCTTTCGCCGCTTACTACCCAATTATTACTTCCGTTAAATTCGTGGGGGATAACGGCTCCTGTAAAGCTTTTTCCGATATCAATGGTAGAGTCTTTTACAGCTTGGATAATGGAAAGGCCATCTTCCGGATAGCTTGGAAAAAGTTCTAGCGCCTTTTCCTCTGGGAAGTTTTGTATTAGATGATGACGAAACGCTTGTCCTTCCCAATGCCCTCCAAGGTCAAAGGCCATGTATTTTCCAATCGTAATGGAATCCAAGTCAGACCATTCTTCCGGTTCATACCCCATGATGGTAAATTCAATAGGTAGGGTATTGGCTGCTTTTGCCTGTTTAATATACTGATTTACGCCTTCAGCATATGAAGTTAATGCGTTCCTTGCTTCTTCAGAATAAAGATCCAGCGATTTTTCTGCAGCTCTTCTTAATCCTAACGTTCTAAAAAATTTATCCCGGTCAAGCGCTTGTTTTCCTACAACCTCACTTAGCATACCGGAAGCTTGCCTTCTACTTAAATCCATCTGGAAGATACGATCTTGTGCTGTTACATAGCCTTGTGTAAAGAAAAGATCATGTTGATTTTTTGCCTCGATATGAGGGGTACCTGACTCATCACGGTAGACGTTTACTTCTTCTATGAGTCCACTTACTTCTATTGTGCCTTCTGTTTGCGGTACGCTCTTATTTAGAAGCCACGACAAGTATCCAACTGTGACAATAGCAACAAATAGAATGGCCAGTGCTATCGAAACGGTGACTTGCCATCGTCTTTTTCTAGGCCATATCCGAAACCTTTTCTTAATAACAACCTCCACACCATAACCCCCCTTGTTGTAAGAACGCTTACAACTACCCAAAAAAGTATTTTTATATTTATGAATAGTTAGAATTATTATATCACGGTATACAGGGTGCTAGGTACATTTGAATCATAAGTTAAGTACCATATAGTAGAATGATTCTAATAACGTTTATTATTATAGATTTGTTATTTTAAACGGGCTTCGCTTTATACCAATTAACAACACATGGAGATATATGATGAGAATGGCAAGATAAAAAAAGGTAGATTGACTTAATACAAACGATTAATTTAAGTTCGGGTGCTGACCCATTTAACAAAAAAACTTCATGTTCGACACTCTGATACATAATGTGACAAAAAAAACAATAGATTTTAAGACTTATTTACTAGTATAATATACCTATATTAATTACGTTGTTCGGAATAACACAACTTGAACCGGCTCCGTTGCATACATTCCGTTCTCAAGGTTTAACTAATAATGCTTTGAAGGAGGAAAAAATGAAAAAGATAATTGTATCTCTAGTCATTATGGGATTTCTTTTTAGTGTGGCAGGACCTCCTGCTTTTGCAGCGCAATCGGATACTGAAAAGGCTTTAGAAATAATAGAAAAAACGAATCAGGAAATTGATGAAAAGATTGAAAAAGCTGTAGAGAAAGCGGACGAGACTCAAGCTGATTTTCTCCAAGAATTGAGGATCCTTGAAGAAGGAAAAGAATTGGTTAAGCTAAATGAGGAAAAAAATGAAGTGTTTTGGGAATTACAAGAAGCCTCACAAGTTGAAAAGATAGATAACAAAAAAATAGAAAAGCTTATAGAAAAAAGTGTAAAGCTAGACAAAAAAATAAAAGAAGAACGTGATAAGGTAGAAGGAAAGTTACTAGAAATTCAAGCGGAGACAGCGGACCTAACTGCAGCACTCTTAACTGCTGAGGGTACAGATAAAGAAAAAATAGCCAAAAAGATTCGCAAACTAGAGGAAAAACTTTCAAAAAAAGGCCTGAAGTATCAAGAAAGAATGGAAAAGTACACAAATGATTTAGAAAAGATTATTAATGATGTTTACGATGAAACATTGGAAATGTCTGCAAAAACGATTAAAAAAGCAGCTGATTTGGGTGTCGAAGCAGAATGCAGCTGGAAGCTAGTCAGATTTGCCGATCGTTGGGTATGGATCGATCCAATAAAAGTAGTAGGATGGTAGGATATATTTACAAGATTTAATAAAATATAGTAATATTGTAAAGAACGAGTCCTAATGTAGGGCTCGTTCTTATTAGTATAAAGGTGGGATAAAATGGAGGGCTTTAAGGTTGGCGTGAAAGGTTCTGTTATTGAAAAAGCTATACTTAATAATACCGAATTTAGCCTGTTATCTAGAGGAGACGGAGTAGAAATATTTCTTCAAACCATTGAAGAAGGTAAATTATTCTACTTATATCCGAGTGATAACCCAAAAGCTCTAGAATTCTACTTCTTAGTGTCTGGGAACGTGTTGTGCGAGCAAGGTGATAAAAAACAAACACTAGGACCAGAAGAATATTTTTCTGCAAGTGGATTAAAAGAGCCTATCCATTTTACAACATTGTCTAAAGTCACTTTACTATGTGTAGTTACAGAACAAACATTTTTCCAAATAAGTGAAGAAGTTGCATCACTATTTAAAATAGCTAAGCAAGTGGAAGAGAAGGATAAATATACATATAAACATAGTGACCGAGTAGCTAATTATTCTATAAGAATAGCCAAAAAATTAAATTTAAGTAAAGAGAGGCTAGAGAATTTAAGGATTGCATCCAGCCTTCATGATATTGGAAAAATTCATGTCCCAATAGAAGTATTAAATAAACCAGGTCGTTTAACAGATGATGAATTTGCGATAATTAAGAAGCATCCTGTTGATGGAGCGACAATGATAAAAGATACTTATTATTCCGAACTTGCCCCCATTATAGAACAACACCATGAAAGGTTAAATGGAACAGGTTATCCTTATGGTTTAAAAGGGGAAGAAATTTTGATAGAAGCACGTATCATTGCGGTTAGTGATACATTCGATGCGATTACAGAAGATAGGGCTTATAGAAAAGCACTAGATGCCTCGTTTGCTTTAAATGAATTAAAAAGACTAAGTGAGAGCCATTATGATAAGGATGTAGTTAATTGTTTTGAAGAGGTATTAAAAGAAGAAGGACTAATATAACTTTTGAATATTTCGTTTCTCTACATAATAGTCCATTAGGATGTACACTTTTAATTAGTCAGAAAAATATGAATAATTTCTCCTATCTCCTCAATTCCCTGTCTAGTCTTATCTATCTATCTTTCGAAACCCGAAAGGAATTTAGCGAAGAATATAGAAATCCTTCATTGCAACTACATAAAAGCATGGAGGGATGTAGAATGAAAAAAGTTTGGAAAATTTTAAGTTCAACCGCTTTGGCAGCTTCTTTACTGGCTGTACCGACTATGGGTTCAGCTGATCCAGGGCCGAGTCCGCAACAGGGAGAAAATCTGCCTATTAACGGCTATATCAATTACGAGGAGCTCGGACGTAAATTAGAGCAGATTCAACAAACAAGCCAGGGAAGAGTAACGGTGGAAACTGCCGGCTATACAAATCAAGGCCGTGGCATTTATAAGGCTTCTGTGGGGCATGGCGATAAGGTGGTACTTATTCAAAGTGAAATCCACGGTAATGAAAAAACAGGTACAGTTGCACTTCTGAACATTTTGCAAAACCTTGGATCCAGCAACTCTCCTGAAGTAAATAGAATTTTGGAGGAGCTTACGATTGTGGCAATCCCAATGCTGAACGTGGATGGTTCCGAATTGAGCCGCCGTGGAAATGAGATGGAATGGGCAGAGGTCGTGGCAGCATTCCCTCAGCTTGCGGAAGTCTCGCCTGCATGGAATTACTATACGTACTCTGGAGGGGGTTGGAACTACGACCAGAACCCAGGCTTTGATGTGAACCGTGATTTTAACCCTGATCTGGACTATGTTCCACAGCCGGAAGATTTTCCTGGGGCATCCGATGCCTATGGATGGTATATTACGCCTGAAGCGCAAACTGTTAGAGACGTATACAAGGAATTAAAGGCGGAGTTCGGAAATGTGGATGTATTCGTTGATCTTCATCACCAAGGTTTCCCATATATTGAAGGGACAGATGACAGGGTGACCATGTCAATCTCAGGTAAGTTCGTCACCGATCCAAACAGCCCTGGTGGTGAAAAGTATGATGCATATGCAGATAATTATGACTACGACTTCTCTCGACAATTAAACCTAGCACTCTATGATGCTCTGCAGGCAAAAGGGGAATCGGCCTTCACCAATATTTCTTTATACAATCAAAATATTGATCTCCCTGGAACGGCCCTTGGTTCCTTTGCTTTAAATGGTAGCGGAACCGTTCTATTTGAAGTAAGCGGACAAACACAAAATTTCGGGCAAAAGAAAAAAGGTCAGCTGGTAAAAACAGTGGAAACAGGCCTGATGGGTATCATTAATGGCGTAGCCGATGGCTCTGTTAACGAACTAGATCCAGAACGGTATGAGGAGATTCCGTTAAGTTCAAGGACTCCGGGGTTTTAATTATTCGGTAATCAAGGGGCACAGAATTCCAGCCAGCCCCTCAGTGTCTATGAAGAGGCTGGGACAAAAGTGTTTTAGTCTAAATAAAACCCGAACTAATTTAAAATCTTATATTAGTTCGGGTCTTTTTTCGTTTAAAAGATACATTTATTTTTTGGGTTGCACCAGCTGTTGATTGG
>NZ_JAAZWB010000055.1 GCF_012524115.1 Bacillus sp. RO1
AGCTACCGCTATCTCCCTCAGGAGTCTTCGCCTTTTGCTCCAATCAACAGCTGGTGCAACCCAAAAAATAAATGTATCTTTTAAACGAAAAAAGACCCGAACTAATTTAAGATTTTAAATTAGTTCGGGTTTTATTTAGACTAAAACACTTTTGTCCCAGCCTCTTATTGTTTGGTTCTATTGCATCCCGTTCTTGATGGCACTTGCAACCTGAAGGGTTCGTTTTGTCTGATGTTTGACTGCTACAGCGACATCCTCTTTCCAGTTACCCTCTTGATCGGCTGTCACACTTGTTCCATAAGGATTTCCGCCAGCTTTAAAAATAGAGTTGTCTGTATAACCTGGGGCGGCGATAATAACTCCCCAATGATACATAGTGGTATAAAGGTTTAAGATGGTTTGTTCTTGGCCTCCGTGAGGATTGCTTGCAGATGTCATGGCACTTGCAACTTTATTTGCGAGTTTCCCTTCAGCCCAAAGTCCTCCTGTTGTATCAAGGAATTGCTTCATTTGTGCAGGAATTGTTCCATATCTGGTTGGGACACTGAATATATAGGCATCTGCCCATGTAAGGTCATCTAAACTTACTTCCGGTACATCCTTTGTTTCCTCCAAATGCTGCTTCCAAGCTGGATTCGAGTCAATTGCCTGTTGGGGGGCAAGCTCTGGTACCTTTACCAACTTTACCTCTGCACCGCTTGCCATTGCTTCCTCTTCTGCCTTTTTTGCCAGCTTGTAGTTCGTACCTGTTGAACTGTAATAGATAATGGCCAATTTTACATTCGTCGTCATTGTCAAACACTCCTTTTACTCGTTTTGAAAGGCTTCTTCATGTTTGCAGTTCTAGAATACTATTACCTTCTAACTTATCTTGTACCCAAATATCTCGAATCAAAACTATCGAATATGTTTTTTATAAAAAGGCTCTGTTAAAGCAAATTGTTGATTTTTGCAACAACCTAGCTGTTGATTGGAGCAATAGGCGAAGACTCCTCGAAAATGCTACGCATTTTCTTCGTGCGATGCTTCGCTGTCGAAGCCTTCCTTGTCCTGAGGGAAATAGAGTTTAGGGGAGACCCCGCAGGCGCTTTTCCGAGGAAGCTCCCCAAACGCCCCTAGGAAAGCGAAGCCTAGTGCGGAAATCAACAGCGGTGTTTAACAGAGCCTATAAAAAAAAGACCCAACTCTATTGAGTAAGGTCAATTAATTAAAATCATCCCTCCGGAATAGGGTCCGGATGCTGATCCTTTGTAGCTAATAAAACTTCCTGCCTTGGATCTATACCTGCCTCCTGAAATACTGTGGCACCCCCGAATAGTAAGAAAAACGCCAACCCCAACAGAACCAATCGTTTTTTCATATGACCCATCTCCTTCTTATAGAAAAATTTGTTTCTTTAGTTCCTTATATCCTAGAGAATAGTAATAACTTGCTTTTTTATATTTATAACTGGCTTCAAAATATTGAGCCAGACGTTCAGCATAAATAATTAGCGGCTCCTTAAGATCCTTCTCTTGAAAATATGGCAAGGCTTGTTCCAAAAATATCTGATCGAATTTCACATAATCCCCTTCAAGAATGCATTCATGGATGGAAAAGTAATAATGATATTCAATGGCATCTTCTGAATCCGATAAAAGGTCCTGGCCAAGTGTGAGCCATTTTCTGCACTCTGTGTAATCACGGAGTTTATCATATTCAAGTAATATACAATAGATAGAAGTTAGCTTACTTAGTGGTCTATCTTGTTGTTTTAGAAAATAGCTTTTTTCATATTCATTGATTGCTTCTACATGCTGGCCTTGAATGGAGTATAGCTTTCCAAGATTATGATAGATGAGGGATTGAAGGTACATATCATTAAGGGACTCTGACAGTTTCTGAGCAAGAAGGTAACTTTTTTCCGAGCGGTCGTATTCTCCAATTCTACGATAGCAGATGCCTAATAACACTTGGCACTCTGCACTTCTTTTAAAATCATAGATAGCTTGGAATTCTTGGAGTGCTTTAGTGGTGTAGGTGATGCTCAGTGGTTCCTTCATCGTTTGACTATATGTAAGACCGAAGAGATAGTAGAGGTCGGCCTCTTCTGATTTTTCAAGATTGGAATTCCTTTGCAATAATTGCTCGGCTACCTTTAAGTGTTCAAGTGCCTGAACAAAATTGTTCAATCTATATTCGTAAATAGAATGGAATTTTTGAAAATAGTAATGCATGTGAATATCAAAGATATCAAGAAATTGTTGTAACTTCTCGATAAGCGCCCTAGATTGTTCCATGTTTTTAAGGTAAAGATGATATCGCAACTCGAACAATACAAAATACATATATGTCTTTGTGTTAACGGATTGAATTTTTTTAACCAGGCCCTCATACCTGCGCTTTATTTCCTGACTTTCACTTGTAGTCATTAACTTGTACCATGACATAAGTTCTTGAAGAATCGTATCGTCCTGCTGTTCAATAAGACTTACTTCAAGACGCTCACATAACAGCCTCAACACTTCTTCACTAGGAGAGGTTAGGTTATTTTCTATTTTTGATAGGTAAGATACGGAAATAATTCCTCTTGCAAGATCGTCTTGTTTTAACCCTTTTTGAATGCGAAAAAATTTAATCTTACTCCCTATATCCATTTTAGTTGACTTAACTGTTGGTTGTTCTAGATTTATCATATGGATCATTCCTTCGCTTTGTTTTCTATTTTAAATATTCAGATTACTATAAGTAAACCACTTCGTCAAAGCGCCTGAACCCTGTCTTCCTATTATAAAAGGATATCCATCTTTTCGTAACCTCTTTTTATAGTTATCTAGGCATATTTCTATAGGAAATTTTTCCTTTATTTGCAGACAAAAGATAAATCATTGCAAGATTTCAACTATTTTTGCCGAACAATCACTACTTTTGTCTACCATGGAGGAAGTTGCTTTTGAATGGAGAAATACCATTTAGTAAAGGGAGGGAGTTTGAATGGAATTAAAGACACATGAAGTGGCAAAAGAATTAGGTATGGCACCAAGAACAGTTCGTAAGTGGGTCCAAAAATACGATATCCCTTGTCGCAAAAATGATTATGGCCATTATGTTTATGATGAAGAAGCACTGGCGCGTCTTGAAACACTTAAATCAACCTCTGAGGTAGCAGGTGCATTGGACGTCGACTTTGACACAGATAGCAAAGAAGTACATTTTGAAACCATGAATGTTGGAAGTAAAAAAAGCAAAGCAATTGATCATCAGCTGGTAACTTTGACTGAGAGAGTGAGCAGAACAGAGCAAATGATTCAGCAAAAGGCTGATGAAGTAGTATCCTATCAACTGCTACAACAGAGAAAAGAGATAGAAGAACTCACAAAGAAAGTGGACAGACTAGAGAGTATGTTAGATCAATTGCAAGCCCCCGCAAAAAAAATGGAACCCCCACTTATCTTTGACCAACCTCCACAACAAAAGCGCCGCAATGTATTTCGTTCCATATTTGGATTATAGAAGAAGCTGCCATGATACTTGAATGGTCAGCTTTCTTTTTTTATTTCATCTAAAGCAATCGTAAATTCTTTAATGAGCAATAATTGTTCAGATGCGTTTATTTTCGACTCGATTATTCTTTTAACCGCTAAATAATATTTCTCTATCGGTTGCCTTCTCGTTCTTGGGTGTGTCAATTCATCCTTTAGTTCCCTTCTAATCGCTTGTTTAACTAGTTCCTTTTCATCACAACCATCTATGCTCTCCAAGGAGCGGTTATTCCATAGGAGCCTATATAATTCTAGTAAATCACTTTTTTCCTTCATAATATTTCCTCCTCATTTCTACATTTTTCTTCAATTGTATAGAATTTTCTTTCAATTTATGGTACTTTGTTAATGAATAAAAGTACATATAGCATCCGGGTAAGGGGTCTCGACATGAACTTTTTGAAAGATATTTTATTGCAACTGTTTTTTTTGTTTGTTCCTCTTCTTTTATACTATTCATTGGTACATAAGCGTTTTAGAAAGCCTTCAGAATTTAGAAGGCAACTTGCAGTCTTTTTTTATTGTACCATTTCAGCCCTTCTGTGTTCGGCATTTCCTATAGTTGTCGCAAGTGACACCACTTTTTACTTAAGTGGTATTCCAGTTATCATGTCTATATTATATGGTGGGTATCTAGCTGGAATATTGACGGTCATTGCTTTATTTATCTATCCCTTAATTTTTCCATCTCCCATTAACTACTTACATGCTTATTTTCTAATCCCTTTTCTATCTGTTTTGCCATTATTGGTTCAGGCGAAGTGGAGGGTGTACTCAAACTCTTTCAAATACTTACTGATTTCAACCATCGCAGGAATTGGAGCTGTATTACATGGCATTACTTTCGTTATTTTAGACAAAGAATGGATGAGTATCGTAAGCACAGATATCGTATTTATTGGCTCTACTTTGCTTTTATTTTTCATCGTTGAGTATTTTTGTGGATTAGAGCAATTACAGAATCGATATAAGAAAATGAAAAAGCTCTACCATATCAACACCATTGCTGACGAAGTATCCAAAGAGTTTCAACAACCATTAACCATGGTGAAAGGATTTATTCAATTGCTTGGGGCAGAACACAATAGGGCCAATAAGGAATATGTCCCCATCATTTTGACAGAGCTGAACCGTGCCGAAAAAATAATTGATTCCTATATTAAACTCGCTAAGACAGAAACATTCTCTTCAAGGCCACTTTCGTCGAAGGAACTGCTTGATCTTGTGGCATCAGACATCCAAATATATGCGAACAGTCACAACATAGATTTTCAAATTAATAGCGAGCGAAATTTAAGGTTAAATGGAAACCTAAATCTACTTGCAGAATCTTTCTCAACCATCATTAGGTTTTGTATCCATTCAAATGAAGGTGTGACGAAACGACTTCAGCTTAACCACTATCTTCAACACACAGAAGTAATATTTGAGTTAGTCATGAAAGACGGTAACGCTGAAAAAGACCCGATAAAAACATTGCTCCAATTACAAGATTTACGTCCAAATGAAGCAGATACCAATCTCTATTCTGCCTATACGATCTTGCTGGCTCATGGTGGAGATCTTCAATATCGAAATCAGTGGATCAGAAAGTCCATAATTCTAACGCTACCTGCCCAAGTAAAAAAAAGTGATCTCGTCACCAGAAACGTTATTCGTACTAACTAAGAATATTAAAAGATTTATAGCTGTGGATTGGAGCAAAAGGCGAAGACTCATGAGGGAGTTAGCGCTAGGTGGAGACCCCGAAGGCAAAGCGAGGAGGTTCCACCAGTGCCCCTAGGAAGCGAAGCCATTTGCGGAGATCAACAGCGGTGTTTCATAAGACTTTAATTAAATAACCAAATAGAAATCCTATAATAGAACCCAAAATGCTTAAGCTTAGATAAATAAGGGCATATTGATACTTTTTATCCATGACTAACTGTACAGCTTCCACACTAAATGTGGAAAAAGTAGTAAATGCACCAAAGAAACCAAAACCAAGAAGAACAAACAAAGCGTCGTTATAAAAATCCTTTGAATCTAGATACCCATTTAGCAAGCCTAATCCAAAAGAACCTAAGATATTTACAATGAGCATTGCTATTGGGATACGCGGAGTAGGAAACTTTTTCATAAGAGCCAATCCAAGCAAATATCTGCACAAGGCCCCAGCCCCTCCTCCAACGGCAAGTAAAAAATTCAATCCCATTTGACTCATATTAACCTCCTAGCAGAATGTCCTAGTAGAAGACCAAGGAAAGCAAATAAAAGCCCGCCTGCAATGGACGAGAACAAATAAACAGTAGTAGTCAGAATGGTAGAATGTGCCTCAAGTAAGAATACATCTGCAGCTAAAGTAGACATCGTCGTAAAACCCCCACACAATCCAGTACCAAACCCAACTTTCAAATATTCTTTTACTTTTCTTTGGATAATCCATCCTGTAAAGGTACCCAGAAAGAAGCTTCCCACGAAATTCACAAGAAGTGTCCCTACTGGAAAAGCAAGGTCAGCAGTACCTAAAGTAACCCCATACCTTAACAGGGTACCGATTGCCCCTCCTAAAAAAACTGCCAGTATATTTTTCATCGTCATACTATCACCTGCTTCTTGCGCCCTCATATAAGGAGAAAATTGTATGTAGGTTATTTATTTATTTATTATAAACAAAAAAAGAGTGAAAACCTATGCAACGGCCTTCACTCTTTCCTTCAAACTTATTTTAAATTTCCACTTTTTCCTTTTCTGGTTCAAAATAAGCACGGATAATAATTTCCAATATTTCCTTTGTCATGTTCAAATGAGAAACAGGACTATCTTTTAGTAGTTTTTGAGTGTTTTGATCCGAAAATGAAATACTGCGATCAAGATAAGGACCAAATACATCTATCATACTATTCAACTGTAATTCCACCGATGTTAAAGAAAAATTTGTATCTTTCTCATAAATCCCCAGTGAATGGAACTGCAGGTGTTCTTTTATCGTCTCAAGTATTTCCCTATTGGTTGGCGGCGTGGGATTGGTAATATTGTAGATGGTGTTCTTCTCCGCTTTTTGAGCTGCAATCGTTAAAATATCGGCCACATAATCAACGGGAACAAGATTGGAAGTACCATCTTTGGAACCGATCAGGTGGACTTTTTCCTCGTAATTTTTGCGCTCAAGTTTTCGTTTGAAAATCTCGAGACCTCTCATAAATCCGTAAAGAGTAAAGTTTGAGTCCGCTTCACCAGTCTTAGAATCTCCGACGATGATGGCAGGCCTAAAGATGGAAACGTCCATTACGCCTTGATATCTCATTACTTCATGTTCAGCAAGGGCCTTGCTCTCCTCGTAAGGATTATTGAAGTTCTGTTGTAAGTTATAAAGTTCTTCCTTACCTGCATTAGATACTCCCACCGTGTAAGCGGTGCTAACGTGAATAAATCTTTTCACCCCAATTGTGGTAGCAACTTCTAAAGCATGTTTCGTTCCTTGGTAATTCATTTCCATAAGTGTATCTCGTAAATGATGATCGAATTTCACTAATGCTGCAAGATGGTAGAAAATATCGATTTTGTTCGTAATTGCAGCAAATTGATCAGCTGATAAACCAAATTCCGGCTTAACAATATCCCCTTTTAGGATGGTAACCCGCTCTTGCAAAGAATCAGGCAAGTTTTCTTTCAATGCCGTTGCTTTTTTCATGTTTCTAGCTAATATATATACCGTGTGCTCTCCTTCCAAGAGGTTGCGAATCAGCCTTCCCCCTAAAAATCCAGTAGCACCAGTTAAGAATATGTTCATTGAAGTCCTCCATTGTTGAAGATGATTTTTCAATCAAATCTATTACAATAGTAATATAGATTGTACACGAAATCAAAACATGGAAAATTTTGAAGAAGCATATCATTAGTAGAGGTCTGTGAAACGCTTACGTTATAATGGAAATAACGACATTAAAAAGGAGTCTGTGATGAGTAAAAAATTCTGGGGTCTACTTCTTGTAATTGCTTGCCTTGCCGCCTACTTCTTTTTACCCAAAATGTATGCAACTGTAACACAAAAATCTGTGGGGAGTTTGCCTTTTGAGCTTGAGGAAAGTGAAAACATTGCCTATGCCACATTTGCAGGTGGCTGCTTCTGGTGTATGGAACCCCCATTCGAAAAACTTCCTGGTGTATACGACGTGGTTTCAGGTTATACCGGCGGAAATGTGGAAAATCCTTCCTACAACGAAGTAACAACGGGAGAGACAGGTCATGTGGAGGCTGTAATTGTTTCCTATAACCCTAATGTTATAAATTATGATACTTTGTTAGATGTTTTCTGGAGACAAGTCGATCCCACTGATGACAAGGGTCAATTCGTCGATAAAGGGACACCTTATCGTTCTGAAATCTTCTATCATAGCGAAGAGCAGCAGCAACTCGCTGAGAAATCAAAAGAAGAGATAATCGCCTCTGGGCGGTTTGATCAATCGATCGTGACGAAGATCAGGGCCGCAGAAACCTTTTATATTGCAGAAGACTATCATCAAGATTATTATCTCAAAAACCCTGTCCGCTATGACTTTTACCGAGACAACTCAGGCCGTGACGAGTTTCTTGATAAAGTGTGGGGAGAGGACCGTAATGTCACTCCGGAAATAGAGGATGATGGCATAACCCTTCTCCATTTATCTAAAGATGAATTACGTTCCGTTTTAACTGCTGAACAATATTACGTCACACAGGAGGATGGAACAGAAGAACCATTCAATAATGAATATTGGGACTTTAAAGGAGAAGGCATTTATGTAGATTTAATTTCAGGGGAGGCATTGTTCAGTTCTACCGATAAATATGATTCTGGCACAGGTTGGCCAAGTTTTACCAAGCCGTTAGTTGAAGAAAATATAGTGGAGCTTGAAGACCGCAGTCTTTTCTCTGTAAGAACCGAAATCCGCAGTAAACTCGGAAACGCTCACTTGGGTCATGTTTTTGATGACGGCCCCGAGCCAACAGGTTTAAGATATTGCATGAACTCTGCTGCGCTCCGATTTGTACCGAAAGAACAACTTGAAGCAGAAGGGTACGGGGAGTTTCTGGAGTTGTTTGAATAAGCAAGCAACCCACTCTACCTTGTGGTGAGTGGGTTGCTTTTATTTAGTATCTTTCAGTTTTTTTGACTTTTCCGTACAAGCTTCCATTGCAGAGACTACCGCAGACCGGAAGCCTTTCTTCTCCAAAGTTGTGACAGCCTCAATCGTAGCTCCACCCGGGGTACACACATTGTCCTTTAGCTCTCCAGGGTGCTTGCCTGTTTCAAGAACCATCTTCGCGGCACCAAGGACGGCCTGGGCTGCCATTGTATAAGCTTGGCTTCGTGCAATTCCCTGCTGGACCGCCCCATCCGCCAACGCTTCAATAAACATATACACATAGGCCGGCGAGGATCCGCTTACAGCAGGAACAGCATCCATCAGCTTTTCAGGTAATACCTCTGCTTTACCAAAGCTTTCAAAAAGACTGATGACGTTTTGGAGTTCATTATCATTTACTGACTCATTTGCACAAATCGCACTCATGCCTTCGCCTACTAAGGAAGGGGTATTCGGCATTACACGTACCGCTTTAATAGTTTTCCCAAAAGCTGACTCAAGAAAATCCAATGAGATACCAGCCGCAATAGTAATGACGACAGTGTCACTTTTGATTACGTCTGAAATTTCTTCTATTACCATTTTGTGCAGATCTGGTTTCACAGCCAATATTAGCATATCAGCTATTGCAGCTACTTCTCTGTTTTGAATCGTTGTTTCAACAGCGTACTTATCTGCCATCTTATTTATCGTTTCTCTTGTTTTGGCACTGGCGAAAATTTGATTGGCAGGAACAAGCTCTGACTTTATGAGTCCCCCAATAATGGCCTCAGCCATCTTTCCACTACCGATAAACCCGATTTTTCTATTCAACATTATGTATCACTTCCTACATGTTCTGCTTTGAATTATATAAAAGTCATAAGAAGAAAGCTACCCATATTCATGGATAGCATTAGATTCTGTTTCAAACACTTTGATTCTGTTTGCCACGGAATCACCTGTATGACTACCGGTAAATATCAAAACTACTGAACATTGTCCTCATTGCGGCCCTATGACTCCCTGGCAACACCAAAATTCCTGAACATTGTCCTCATTGCGACCCTATGACTACCGGGCAATACCAAAACTCCTGAACATTGTCCTCATTGCGACCCTATGACTCCCGGGCAACATCAAAATTCCTGAACATTGTCCTCATACGCTGCCTATGACTACCGGGCAATACCAAAACTCCTGAACATTGTCCTCATACGTTGCCTATGACTCCCGGGCAACACCGATACCCCTAAACATTGTCCTCATTTAAACCCTATGACTCCAGGGCAACACCAATACTCCTGAACATTGTCCTCATTGAAACCCTATGACTACCGGGCAACACCAAAACCACTGAACATTGTCCTCATTCACTCCCTATGACTACCGGGCAACACCAAAACCACTGAACATTGTCCTCATTGACACCCTATGACTCCCTGGCAACACCAATACAACTGAACATTGTCCTCATTTAACTCCTATGACTCCCTGGCAACACCAATACCCCTAAACATTGTCCTCATTGAACTCCTATGACTCTCTGGCAACACCAATCCCCCTGAACATT
>NZ_JAAZWB010000056.1 GCF_012524115.1 Bacillus sp. RO1
TTAGAGAGTTGGGTTGTCTTCTACAGGCGTTGAGACGTATTGTGTGTTATCTTTTGGGCTTTTCTTCAGTTGCTTTGTGTCTTGAGTCGTGTTCTCTGTTTTCGTTTGGGATTTTTTTGTGCTGCTTCGGGCCTTGAGTCGACTTCTTTGTTACCTTGTGTGCTTTTGTGAGCTGGTTCGTGTCATGAGACGGTTTCTCTTTTACCGTTCGGGTTTCGTGAGCTGCTTCGGGCCTTGAGACAGCTTCTCTGTTACCGTTCGGGCTTTTCGTGAGCTGCTTCGGGCCTTGAGACAGCTTCTCTGTTACCGTTCGGGCTTTTTGTGAGCTGCTTCGGGCCTTGAGACGTGGTCTCTGTTACCGTTTGGGCTTTTGGTATGCTGCTTCGGGCCTTGAGACAGCTTCTCTGTTACCGTTCGGGCTTTTCGTGAGCTGCTTCGGGCCTTGAGACGGCTTCTCTGTTACCGTTTGGGCTTTTGGTATGCAGCTTCGGGCGTTGAGACAGCTTCTCTGTTACCGTTTGGGTTTTTGGTATGCTGCTTCGGGCCTTGAGACGGCTTCTCTGTTACCGTTTGGGATTTTCGTGTTGGTAATGGTAGGAGACTTGCCTATCACGATAAGCCCCAGCTTCTATTTCAAGCAACCAAAAGTCAGATATCAACCAAGTCACCACTTTGATAAACCAACTGCCACCACAAAAAAAACCAATCCACAGCCCCCGCATCTAACGGGAACCATAGATTGGTCCGATTTCATCTAAAGCTTACTTCATCCACTCTGTATGGAAAATTCCTTCCTTGTCCACACGTTGGTAAGTGTGAGCGCCGAAGTAGTCACGCTGCGCTTGGATCAGGTTTGCAGGCAACGTCTCAGAACGGTAGCTATCATAGTATGCTAACGCGCTTGAGAAGGATGGTACAGGTACACCGTGCTGAATCGCAACGCCAAGGATTTCACGAAGGCCGCCTTGGTAGCTTTCCACGATTTCTTTGAAGTATGGGTCAAGCAATAGGTTTGCAAGGCCAGCTTCACGGTCGTATGCTTCTTTAATTTTTTGTAAGAATTGGGCACGGATGATGCAGCCGCCGCGGAAGATCATCGCGATCTCGCCGTATTTAAGGTCCCAGCCGTACTCTTCAGATGCTGCACGCAATTGTGCAAATCCTTGAGCGTAAGAGCAGATTTTGCTCATGTAAAGTGCTTTGCGCACGCTCTCGATGAATGCTTCTTTGTCACCAGTAAAAGGGACTGCTTCTGGTCCACGAAGGATGCCGCTTGCTTTCACGCGCTCTTCTTTCATCGCAGAGATGAAGCGTGCGAATACGGATTCTGTGATGATTGGAAGTGGAACGCCCAAGTCTAGTGCGCTCTTACTTGTCCATTTTCCAGTACCTTTTTGTCCAGCAGTATCAAGAATAACATCTACAAGCGGTTTGCCTGTTTTTTCGTCCACTTTTGTAAAGATGTCTGCAGTGATTTCAATTAGATAGCTGTCCAATTCACCTTTGTTCCACTCTGCAAACACTTCGTGGAGCTCTTGTGCGGATAAGCCAAGAACATTTTTCAGTAAGTAGTATGCTTCACTGATTAATTGCATGTCGCCGTACTCAATGCCGTTATGCACCATTTTCACATAATGGCCGGCACCGTCTGGACCGATGTATGTGCAACAAGCGTCGCCTTCTACTTTTGCAGAGATACTTTTCAAAATATCTTCTACTAGTTCGTATGCTTCCTTCTGTCCGCCAGGCATGATGGAAGGACCTTTCAATGCTCCCTCTTCCCCACCTGATACGCCTGTACCGATGAAGTTCAAGCCAAGCTCGCCAAGTTCCTTGTTCCGACGGATTGTATCTGTGTAAAGGGTATTTCCTCCATCAATTAGGATGTCACCCTTATCAAGATAAGGTTTTAAGGAATCGATTGTTGCATCTGTCGGTCCGCCTGCTTTTACCATTAGTAAAATTTTGCGTGGGGACTCTAGAGATTGAACAAATTCTTCGATGCTGTATGTACCTTTGAAATTTCTTCCTTCTGTTTCTTGAAGGAATTCTTCTGTCTTTTCCGGGGAACGGTTGAATACAGAAACGGAATAACCTCTGCTTTCAATGTTCATTGCAAGGTTTTTTCCCATAACCGCTAAACCGATTACGCCGATTTGTTGCTTTGCCATAATATAAAAACTTCCCTTCTTCAAGGTAATTTAATTCGCGATAGTCCGCATTGAAAATACCATACTAAGCCTAGTCAAATCAAGCTTTAAACCTATTATAACCTAACTTCCACCAGTGAAGCGTTTACATGCAATAAACTTATTCTTTTCCGTTTTCCCTCATCACATACCGTTGTGCCCACGCTTTCAAAAAATTAGTTCGAACAGCGAGCGTCGCCACCATCATGGCATCAAGAATCTTCTCTTTATCTTCTACAGGGAATCCTTCATCATTTTCCAAAAATTGTTCGATTTCTTGTTTGATATTGCCCTCCGTAAGCAGATTTGTCTTTTGCATCAATTGCTCATACAAACAAGCATAACCTTGATAAAACTTCAAAGGACTGATGATATCATCTTCTCGCTTAACAGGGTTATTGAATACAGATCCCAGGACCTTCCTTATAGCTTCAAAATCAAGGAGCACTTTAAGGTCTTTAACGATAAAAAGCAATACAGCTTGCTGAATGGAGTATTTTCTCCCAACTTGAGGACCTCCAATGTATTCTTTTATCTCGCGCTTCACCCAGTTCTTAAGTGCCGGTTCTGTGTAATGTGCGCTTTCTAATTGATTACCGAGCCAAACGATATCGGACATCGTTAAACCAACTTCCTCTTTTCCCTTTTTGGAAGAAAGATTTTGGAAACTTTTCGGCATGTCCTGCCCTTTTTCAACAGAAAGGGTTCCTTGTTCCATTTTTCTCAGAAACTCCGCCAAATACATTCTGGTCCACTCTTTCCCCATACCTAACACACCCTCTTCATCCGTCATTCCTGCATTTATAGTAAAATGGCCAGCCGGTTTCGTCAAATAATGTCAGACACTTTCGTTGAAAAGTTAGGCAATTCCATCTATAATAGAGACAAGAAAGATAGAGGTTCATAAGACCTCAAAACATTCAGGAGGAGAAACATGGCAAAACGTATATTCTTTTTTATCCTTACGAACGTACTTGTCTTAACGACGATTTCCATCATCTTTATGGTGACTGGTGCTGGAAATTATATTGAAGATGGTGGAATAAACTTCGGTTCACTTCTAATTTTTAGTGCCATCGTTGGTTTCACAGGTTCCTTCATTTCCCTATTGATGTCACGTTGGATGGCAAAGAAAATGATGAATGTGAAGGTCATCGATCCAGACGGTCCGATGAACTCACAAGAGCGTCAAATTGTTGAAATGGTTCACCGCATGTCCCGTGCAGCTGGCATTACGAAAATGCCGGAAGTTGGAATTTACTATTCTCCAGAGGTTAACGCATTTGCTACAGGTCCTTCCAAGAACCGTTCTTTAGTAGCTGTTTCTTCTGGTCTATTAGATGAAATGGACGAAGCAGCTGTTGAAGGTGTTATCGCCCATGAGGTTGCCCACATTGCCAATGGTGATATGGTAACGATGACTTTACTGCAAGGTGTTGTGAATACATTCGTTGTATTCTTGGCTCGTATCGCAGCTTTCATCGCGTCTCGTTTTGTAAAAGAAGAAATGGCACCAATCGTGCATTTTATTGCCATTATCGTGTTCCAAATCGTATTCTCGATTCTTGGAAGCATCGTCGTATTTGCCTTCTCCCGTTATCGTGAGTTCCACGCAGACCGTGGAGGCGCTGACCTTGCAGGTAAAGACAAAATGGTGCATGCATTGCGTTCCCTTCAGGCTTACACAAACCGTGTGACAGAAGAGAAGGATACTGCGATTGCATCTCTTAAGATCAACGGGAAGAGAAAGAGTTCTTTATTCTCTACTCACCCTGACTTAAATGAGCGTATCCGTCGTTTAGAAGCGAAATAATAAAAGAGGCAGCCGGATGGTTGCCTCTTTTTTATGTTTCCGTAAAGCAGTTGATCTCCGTTCCAAGCGCTTCGCTTTCCACTACGATCAACTAGTTTTTTTGTATCACCTTTTATTATCCTAATATTATGTTGCGCTTCTTAACCCTTTTGAAATCAATGTTAATAAGAATACAAAGATTGCGGCACCAATAATGGCTGGGACGATAGCAAAGTCAGCAATGACAGGTCCCCAAGTCCCGAATAATCCGTGGCCAATCCATGCTCCGACAAGACCTGCAAGCATAGCTCCCAAAATTCCGCCCGGCATCCCACCAGGTGCGATGGCACTTCCGATCATTCCGATAACGATTGCTATAATAAGTGTGATTAATAATCCTAACATAATGAATTCCTCCTCTAATTTTAAATTGTTCAGCTTGTTACTGTGTATATTTCCGTCCGAAGAGCTTTTTAAACTTCTTGCTTCAATTTCTCGCTAAACCTTCCTTTTTCTGTGCTATTATTAAATCATCAAAGATGGTTTATGAAAGGAGCAATTACCTTGCCAGATATCCAAGATTCCGTCATTATTTCCAAGCCCGTGGATGAGGTATTTTCATTTGCCGCCAATATGGACAACTCTACGAAAATAATGGAAAACGTTGTAGCTATCGAAAAATTGACAGACGGTCCGATACAGGTTGGTTCAAAGTTTAAAGAAACTCGTGAAATTCGCGGACGTCAAGCATCCTCTATTATTGTATTTATTGAATTCATACCGAATGAAAGATACGTGGTTCAGAGCGAAGCAAATGGACTGAAGGTTATATATCACTATGACTTCAAGCCAACAGTAGATGGTGGCACGAAGGTGCATTTTCAAGGGGACATTCACACTTCCGGCATCGTCATGAAGCTCACCAAGCCCATCATCCGAAAGATCTTAAAAAAAGAAGACGGGGACCATCTATCTCAATTGAAGAAGGTTTTAGAAGGAACTTCCGAGGGAGAAGAAACAACAATAAAAGACTAATCGGGCGGTGTAGCCCGATTTTTTCTTATAAGTGAGGTAGCCCTTTTTTGAAAAAAATACTGATTCCCATCCTATTGAGCATCGCCATTTTCACCATCTTCATTCCTATTACCAGCACTCTCACCACCTACCTGCATCCTGTTGTGTTGGTGGTACTCTTTTTTGGCTTACTAGTTGTTAACCTAGCCAACTATTTATTTCTAACGAAACAGCAAGTATGGATAAGAAAACCTTTTCTAATTGCCGCCTTTACTCTGTATACCCTTTCCCTGCTGGTTCTTCTATTTATGAGACCCAGCGAGCCTGCCTATGATAACAGTAATTTTGTTCCTTTTAAAACCATTTCCCTGTACCTTTCTGGTGATGCAGATTGGTTCGTTTCTTTCTATAATCTGGCTGCTAATGTAGGATTGTTTGTGCCCCTTGGCGTTTTACTGGCATTTTGGACTAGACGTTTTTTTATCAGAGGTTTCCTTCCTGTTGCACTAATTTCTTGCATTGAAATTACTCAATTGCTAACGAATAGGGGGAGCCTGGATATTGATGATTTGATTTTGAATATACTGGGGTTTTATATCGGGTATGCATTGATTCCTTTCGTGAGGAGGGTAGTAATAATTTAGTGAACCTTGTTGATGAAGGCGCATATACGCCCGCCTTGAAGAAGGGATAAGTGAGACCCCTGAAGCGTTGTGAGGTGGATTGCGGACAGCTAGTGGGCAAGCCAGAAGCCGTCTGGTTTGTAAATCAACATTAAAAAAACAGTCACCCTAGGGTAACTGCCAAAATGGAAGCAAGGTCTCAGATGCTTTGAACTATTTGCCCAATCTTGCCTTTACACTCTTCGTCATTGACTGATTCAATGAAATTCATTGTCACCAAGGTCTTTATTACCTTTATGAAGACCTCTCTTCTCCTTTTTTCTCGTTACTGAGGTCTTCATCACGTCCATGAAGACTTCTCTTCTCCCTTTTTCTCGTCACTGAGGTCTTCATCACGATGATTAAGAATTCATCTAACAATTATTCCCCACTTAAATTATCTCCCCAAAAAGGCAGCTCCATTAACCGTCACGAGGCTGCCTTTTAATACTAAAAGTTATTTTTTTGCAAATCCCTGTTTCTCCACAAACCCCTTCATGTGCATCCGCTTCGGCTCTTTTAGCATACCTGCCATTTGACTGGTCCATGTGTCTGAACGTTTTCCTTGCGTACGCTCATGATAATAGGCGGAAATCTCCTGGTTGTACCCTTCCAATTGCTCCTTGAAGACCTTGTCATCCTGCTGGTATACCTCTTCGTGATACACATTTTCCAAAGGTAAACGCGGCTTGACTCCGGTATCCTGAGCGGGATAGCCTACTGCGAGACCGAACAAAGGGATGGTGTTTTCCGGCATTTTCAAGAGCGCTGCCACTTCTTCGATATTCGTACGAAGTCCACCGATATAGCAGATGCCAAGACCCATGGACTCTGCAGCAATTGAAGCGTTCTGTGCGGCAAGCGTTGCATCAATGACTGCCACCATAAACTTTTCCGTACTCTCAATGGAAGAGGTGACATCTGTCCCTTCCATGTCACCAATTAATGCATGGCGGTGGAAGTCCGCGCAGAAAACGAAGAAATGCCCATTCTCCTCTACATATGATTGGTTTCCTGCAAGCTCTGCCAAGCGTTTTTTCTTAGCCTTATCTTTTACTCCAATAATGGAATAGGCTTGAACAAAGCTTGACGTGGAAGCTGCCTGCGAACTTTTTACAATCGTGTTTATCTGTTCGTCTGTTAGGGGTTTATCTTCAAATTTACGCACGGATCGGTGCGATAGTATTGTTTCAATTGTCTGATTCACGATGGTCCCTCCTGTGGTCTTTTTTTCATTGTACACATGGAGGTTATCCCTTTTCCACTTTAACCTCTTGGACCAGGATTCAAACCATCCATTAAAAAGGAAATGGCGGTTTCTAGTTCTTGATTAAAATCCTGTGACGGATCAAGGAATCGTTGAGTAAAAATCGTTCCAGCAATAGTCGATATGGTAAAGCGGATTATGGTATCAGGTGGGAGATTTTTCAATTCCCCTTTCTCTTGGAAATGTACCACGACTTTTGTAAAGTTTGGAAGGATGACTTCTCTGAAAAGGTTAAAATATGGCTTTTGAAACTCTTCATGAAACGCGACTTCCTGAATGAAGATTTTTAAAATCGAGAAATTCTGTTTAATAAATTCATAACGATTGTATGCCAGATTTCTAAGAAATTCCTCATAACTGTTATACTCTCCCTCTAATACTTCCTTGGAGAAAGATTTAACAAAATGCGGGGCGACAAACTTGGCAACCGTTGGAGAAACGATGGAAAGGAGTAATTCTTTTTTCGTTTTGTAATGTCTGAATATGGTCCCTTCTGCCACTCCAGCCTTTTTGGCTATCTCGTTGGTGGAAGTCGCAGCATACCCCTTTTCTGCAAAAGTTTCAATGGCTGCCTCTAGTATTTTACGATGTTTTTCACTCAATTTCTTTTCTTCTTGATTGTCCATGCCTGCTCCTTTCCGTATTTATCCTTACGTCGGACGATATTTTTTCAAAGCTTTTATGTTTAATAAGATAAATAAAAGAGAGAATCCGAATAACAGTAGAATATTACTGTAAATCTCTTCTATCCCTTTCCCTCTAATCATAATATCCTTCATCGCTTCTCCTGCATAGGTTAAAGGCATCACCAAGCTCACCTTTTGAAGCCAGGAAGGCATCGCTTCTATTGAGAACAGTCCGGAAAAAAACACTTGCGGAACGACGACTAATGGAATGAATTGAATCATCTGTAACTCATTTCGGGCAAATGCTGACAATAAGGTTCCCAGTGTCAACGCAGTGATGGCAACAGTAAAGGTAACAAAAAGAATGGATAGGATATTTCCTGCCATTTGGATATCAAGAATGTAGATGGTAAACAGGACAATGATGCTTGACTGAATAAGTGTAAATATTCCAAAACCCACTACATACCCTATCACAAGCTCCCATCTCTTAATAGGTGTAGCCATCAACCGCTCCAGCGTTCCAGTCGTCCGTTCCCGTAGGAAAGATACGCCCGCTATCAAAAAGACGAAAAAGAAGACGAAGAATACGATAAGAAATGGGCCTATATTATCAAACATCTCCATTGACTCCGATCCATATGCATACTCTATATCAAATGGAAGTTCTTTGTTTTCGTCAGGTTGGTTCATTTTTTGGAGCTTGAGCAAAATAGCTTTGTTGGTAGATGGATTACTTCCCTCTAACACTATTTTTTCCTGTGTAAGAAAAGCATCGATTTCTGACTCTTCTATTCTTTCCCATCCGTCCTCCTCACTATCTATTAAAGTAAATTGCAAATTTTCATCTTCAATAGCTTGTAGAGATTGCACCTCTCCCACCAGTCCTACATTCATGGTCGGTTCCTGATCGGTGAATACCACATTCATTAGAGCCAAAATGAGCATAGGTGCAAAAATCATTAACCCTAATGTTCTTTTATCTCGAAGAAATTGGCGTAAAATACGAATGATAACAGCCGTTATTCTCATACGGTGGCACCTCCTAAAAATAAAAATGCATCTTCCATGCTAGTTGTACCTGTCACTCTTTGCAGTTCTTCTGTACTTCCTACCGCCAGCAGATTCCCCTCCCTTATCATCGCGAGGCGATCACATCTTTGCGCTTCATCCATTACGTGCGTGGTAACAAGTACGGTAGTGCCAGCTTGGCTGAGTGCCTTTAATTCTTGCCAGATAGATTTCCTAAGCAAAGGATCAATACCTACTGTAGGTTCATCTAATATGAGAATTTCTGGATTGTGAAGAAGGGAAATCGCTAGAGAAAGTCTACGTTTCATCCCACCCGAGAATTGTTGCACAGGTTTATGGAGATGATCACTGAGATTCACCAGCTCCATAACTTCGCCAATTCGCTTTTTTCTATCGCTCCTATTTAATTTATACAGGGCTGAAAAAAATTGAAGGTTCTCCTGTGCAGTCAAATCTTGATACAGTGCATCTGATTGCGCCATATACCCGATTTTCTCTGAAAGTGACAAAGTCGGCATTTTTCGGGCAAGCACCTCAACCTCCCCTTTGTTAATGGGCTGTAGCCCAGCGATTGCTTTCACAAGCGTTGTTTTCCCTGCTCCTGAGGGACCAAGAAAACCGAAGATTTCCCCTTTGTTAATGGTTAAATCGATGTTTTTCAATACTTCTTGCCTACCAAATGAAATCGATAGATGAGATACTCTGCAAACTTGAGTTGTCATTGTTTTACCACTCCTTTAAAATGAGTGATTACTCACTTTTTTATTTAACATAATAGAAATACAACCTATATGTCAAGAAGATTTATAAAATGGACTGCCTTTAAAAAAGAAGGAATATATCTATTAGTAGAGAAATGTAAAAGAGGGATGGGATTAATTTTCGACAAAAAACTTATTGGGGGGATATGCGTGAAAGGTATTATTTCTTTTTTTAATCGTTTAATGCAGCGTTATTTACCGGATCCATTCTTGTTCGTTATTATCTTAACGCTTGTGGTGTTCGGGCTTGGACTTCTTTTTACTGACAGCAGTCCTGCTGATATGGTACAGCATTGGGGCGGTGGTTTTTGGGCTCTTCTCACATTTTCCATGCAGATGGTTCTGGTTCTGGTTACGGGGTATGTACTTGCAAGCAGCGCCATTTTTAAAAGGTTTCTTGGTGCCTTGGCATCTACCGCCAAATCTCCAGGAAGCGCGATTATTATCGTTACCGTTGTTTCCATCATAGCTAGCTGGATCAACTGGGGCTTCGGTCTTGTTATTGGAGCTCTATTTGCAAAGGAGCTAGCAAAGCGCGTTGAAAATGTAGATTACAGACTTTTAATTGCAAGCGCTTACAGCGGATTCCTTGTTTGGCATGGAGGATTCTCCGGCTCCATTCCGCTCACCATCGCAACAGAAGGACATTTTTCAGAAGATTTAATTGGGGTGATCTCCACAGATCAGACCATTTTCTCCCCATTTAACCTAATCATACTGGCTGTACTTTTTGTGACACTGCCATTGTTAAACCGATTGATGATGCCGACAAAAGATGAAACAGTGACCGTCGATCCGTCCCTTTTAGACGATGCATCAAGCCTGCAGGCCGCAACAGTCGAAAGATCGGAAATGACACCTGCTGAACGTCTGGAAAACAGTTGGATTCTATCTTTATCCGTATCAGTCATGGGGCTTATATTCCTTTTCTTCTATTTTGCAGATAATGGGTTTAAACTCAATCTAGATATTGTAAACTTTCTTTTCTTGTTCCTCGGAATTTTGTTTCACTGGCGTCCGAAGAACTTCCTTGAATCGGTGACAAATGCAGTAAAAGGAGCTAGCGGCATCATCATCCAGTTCCCGTTCTATGCTGGGATTATGGGAATGATGACCTTATCAGGTCTTGCGGCTGTCATGTCCGAAGCGTTCGTCAACATTTCCAATGAGCACACCTTCCATTTCTTCACGTTCCTTAGCGCCGGAATTGTGAATTTCTTTGTTCCTTCAGGAGGGGGACAATGGTCTGTTCAGGCACCAGTTATGTTAGAGGCTGCTCAGACAATGGGTGTTTCCGTCACAAGAACAGCACTTGCTGTAGCTTGGGGAGATGCGTGGACGAATATGATTCAGCCTTTCTGGGCGTTGCCCGCACTCGCTATCGCAGGGTTAAAGGCGAAGGACATCATGGGCTTTTGTGTGATCGTTCTGTTTGTCAGCGGCGCCATTATTTCCTTAGCTTTCCTGCTTCTTTAAAGACCGGGTATATGCCGGGCATAAAAATATCCTCTACACGTCACTGGTGTGGAGGGTATTTTTGTGGGATTTTTGTACTTTTCATGATGTACAAATAAAGGGCTAATGTAATGGTTTGAATGTAAAAATAGAAGGGATATGAAAAGATAAACACATACCCCTCTTTATAGTGAAACACACCAAAATATGTAGCGATCGCCTCCATAAACATTGCAATAATCGACCACATAACAATATAGAGCATATTAAAATAACCTTTTATCTTAAGGTAGCTGTGCAAATAGAAGAACAGGTAGCCAAAGGGGCCATACTGGATATAAGAGAGAAAGTCAAACAGCTCAAAATACGAACTGTCATTGACATCGTAAAAGTCAAAGGGCGGGATGCTAATGGTATGATCAAACACGATTCCGCTGTTGATCCCAATAATGAGAAACAGTAGGCTTAACGGTAACGGAAATCTTTTTGGCAAAAAGAAAATGATTGCATAACCGGCAAGCAAAGAAACGAGGATGAACCATTCATTAGAGTTAAAATAAAAGTCATAGTTAATAGTTGGAGTTGGTTTCATTTCAAGAGCTCACCATTCCTTCTCTTGCTAGTAATCGGCGGTAAAATGACGAAATTCCTAAAGCGAGCACGAGATAGCATGACGCCATCACAAATGAGATGAAAAATGACCACATATGATACTCAATGATGGAGAAATGGATTGCCAGGGCTTCGGTCAACAACGTGAAGATCACTGTGAATACCCCTCCTATTACTTTTATCCCCAACGATCTCATGAACACCCCATTGACGAAAATGAGCAAGATCAACGGGAAAATAATATTTCGCTGGAGCCAAAAACAAATGAACAAATGCGGCTCCTTGCTATATGTGATGAGACTTAAATTCATACTGATCATCGTCAGTATGCATTTATTGATAAAAAGGAAAAACAGAAATAGCATAAGGTTCTCTATAAAGAGAAGACGCTTCTTTTGGAAAAAGAAATAAGTTGCGATAAACCAGGTGAAGATAAGGTAAATTACCAATTCCATTGATGGCGCCTCCTTTTGGATTTTGTGAATCACAGGACCTTTTGCCTAGTAGAACAGCAAAAAAGAGAAGCCAGATTTTGATTTCAGGCTTCTCTTTAGCATTCCTTAATATCGATTTTTCATTCAGATTAGATTTCCCATACCTTCATCTCAGAAACAGTCCCAACGCCGGACATCGTTACCCCCGCGGCGTCTGGTCCATCTGGAAAAATCCGCGCAGTAAATACCTCTTCTCCACCGTTCAAAAACACTTCTACAGAAGACGTATCCACATACGCACGCAATTCCGTTAATGTCTGCAGACTGCATCTTCGTGTTTCCCATTCCCCCGTTACAAAGCTTTTACGATAAAGGGAGAAGACACTAACAGAAGCGTCATAAGTCAACCGGACGGTATTATTCATTTCCAACTCAAATGATGCAACATCCTTTTTAAAAGAGAGGATCATCTCAAAAGCAGCACTTTTTTCCTCAAAAAACACTTCCTCTTTTTCATTAGAAAGTTGCATATGGTTAACAGTAACCAACGCTGTTTTCCTTAAATTTGCTAGCTCTTCCACAGGAACCTGCAACAACTTCCCATCAACCCAATGTAATTCACGCGGCAGGGTTAAAGCATGAATCCATTTGTGCGAGATGGTAGGATGCTTATCCTCATTTTGCTCAGGCACCCCCATCCAGCCGACCATCAGACGACGTCCTTTTTCATCCAAAGTGGTTTGGGGGGCATAGAATTCAAAGCCTCGGTCCAGTTCAACAAAGTCACCATGTTCAAATGAAGCTTTCCCATAGTCTAGCTTTCCAATAAAATAGCCTGCTTGATAAACGTTTTGATACTTCATACCCTCCGCCTTCAAGCCCTGGGGCGACGCAACCAGTACATCCACACCATCAAGTTCAAAAAGGTCAGGGCACTCCCACATGTAACCGAAGTCTCCTAATCCATTCATACCGGAGCCTGCAATGGCACCTAAGTGTTGCCACTCTGTTAAATCAGAAGACTTTAAAAGTGCCACCTTTCCTGTCATGTCCTCACTTTGGGCACCGACGACCATATACCATTCCGAATCCTTTTTCCACACCTTTGGATCTCGGAAATGAGCAGTATATCCTTCCGGCAATTCTACCACTGGACCTTTTTTATCAAAGGTTACACCATCTATTGAAACCGCCATGCACTGGTAGGTTTTCCGGTTTCCATCGGTATCCTTCACATTTCCTGTATAAAAAAGAATCATCTTCCCGTCATGTTCAACCGCACTTCCGGAGTAGCATCCGTTTTTCTCAAACCATTCGCTTGGAGCCAATGCTATCGGATCATGCTTCCAATTTACAAGATCCTCAGAGGAATAATGTCCCCAAAACTTAGCTCCATGGCCTGTTTTAAATGGCATCCATTGATAAAACAGATGGTAAGTACCGTTCCACTGTATAAAGCCGTTTGGGTCATTCAATAAGCCGACAGGTGGCATGAGGTGGTAGCGTAATCGATAAGGATCGCGCTCGACGATATCTTTATTTTTCTCCACTTCTTCCTCTGCAAGCCTTATAAGCTCTTGCTCTCTTTCTGTCATAAAAGAAAAACTCCTTTATTTTGCTAAGATTGATTGAACCTGTTCTAAGGAAGGTAAGGCAGTCATCGCACCTTTTTCAGAAGCAGCAAGGGATCCGGATACACTAGCGAAGGTAGCCATTTCCACAGCTTTTTCAAGAGTAATAGCGGAGATATCCCCACCCCACTCGTTTGCCATATATAGAATCCCAGAAACAAATGCATCCCCTGCCCCTGTTGTATCCACTGTTGTCACCTTACGTGCCGGCACATGCTGATTTCCTTCACGAGTGAAAATATAACTGCCTTCTGATCCAAGCGTCACAAGGAGAAGCGGAATTTCATAGATAGCAAGCTTTTCCGCACCTTTTTTGATATCCTTTTCACCAGTAATGAACTCCAGCTCTTCTTCGGAAATCTTTAAAATATCGGCATATGGAAGCATGGCAATAATCTGTTCTTTTGCCGCTTCCTTACTGTCCCAAAGGCCAAGACGTAAATTCGGGTCATAGGAAACGAGGAGACCTTTTTCTTTAGCAAGCTTCACCGCTTTGATGGTGGCACTTCTTGTTGGCTCGCTAATTAAGGAAATGGAGCCGAAATGCAGGATTTTATTTTCGTCAAAAAGCTTTTCCTCTATCTCTTCTTCTGTCAAAAAGCGGTCCGCACTTGGGTTGATGTAGAAATCAAAGCTGCGTTCTCCTTTTTCCAATGTGACGAATACGACACCTGTGCGGATGTCATCGGTCAACAACATCGAGCTTGTGTTGACTCCGTAGTCTGCTAGTGTTTTTTGGAGAAATCTTCCCAGCACGTCGTTTCCGACTTTCCCGATAAAAGTGGATTTGGCTTCTAGTCGTGCGACGCCAACTGCTACGTTTGCCGGGGCTCCACCTGGGCTTTTCTGATAGGTGATATTGTCTGTGTCTAGCGGGATGAAATCGATGAGTGCTTCTCCTAGTGAGATGATTCCTTTTTTCATGGGATGGTCCCTCCTTTTTCATTACGAATTGAGTATACTCCCTGATTCCTTTCGTTCCGGGAGTTCGCTTTCCGCGGGGCGTGTGCTTGAGCCTCCTCGCTGCGCTGTGGGGTCTCAAGCTACAGCTACCTCCCGCCGGAGTCTCACTCCCTGCACTACAGTCATCAGGGGATACTCCTACTTACTTTACGTCTTCTTCCTTAATACCCATGAACCAGGTTGCAATAAAGGCACCTACTACAGCAATGGCGAAACCGATTAGGTAGTTCACGACATTGACGGTGCCAAACTCTACAAGGATGGCGATCATAGGGATACCTGTCAGGCCGTATGCATTTGCGACAACATTGGTAAATACCACATAGGCTCCACCTAATGCACCACCTATGGCAGCTCCGATAAATGGCTTACGATATCTCAAGTTTACCCCGAAAATTACAGGTTCTGTAATTCCTAGAAAGGCCGATAATGCTGCAGGTAATGCTAGCTCTTTCGTTTTTTCACGCTTAGCCAAGAAGTAAACAGCAAGTCCCGCTCCACCTTGTGCCACATTGGCCATGGACCAGATTGGCAAGAGATAGTTTAAGCCAAGCTCTGCAAGAAGTCCTGCTTCAATAGCATGGAAACTGTGGTGAACCCCTGTAATAACAATCAAGGAGTACAATCCGCCAAAAATAAGGCCGGCAAAGACACTGCCATAATCATACACAAAATTAAGTACAACTGTGATGCCGGAACCGACGGCATTGCCTAACGGTCCGATAGCAAGAAGGGTGATAAATCCAGTCAAAATAACTGTTACAAATGGCGTCACGAGTAAATCTACCGCACTCGGAACGATTTTACGCAGATTCTTTTCAATAAAGCTCATTACTAAAACGGCGAGCAGAACTGGTACAACGGTCCCTTGGTAACCAATCAATGCGACATCAAGTCCCATGAAATCCATGTATTCAGGCTTTGCTTCGGCCAGTCCCCAAGGATTTAGCAGATCAGGGTGTGTCATGATTCCCCCAATAACTGCTCCAAGGAACGGATTTCCTCCAAATTCTTTTGCGGCACTATAACCGAGCAAGATTGGGAGAATAATAAATGCGGCGCTTGAGAACATGTTTAGCATTTTCAAAAAGGAACTGTCAGCAGCGACCCAGCCAAATGTTGTTACCATTCCGAGCAGCCCCATCAATAGACCACTTGCCACGATGGCAGGGATGATTGGTACGAAAATGTTGGATAACGTTCTTGCAAAACGCGCGAACGGGTTCATCTTCTTTTTCGCCGCTTCTGCATGATCTTGAGTGTCCTTTTCCTTAAGGCCCACTTCTTCTGCAAACTCTGCGTACACTTTATTTACTATCCCTGTCCCAAAAATAACTTGGAACTGTCCGGAGCTTGCAAATGCCCCTTTCACTCCGTCAAGCTCTTCTATTTGGTCACGGTTTGCTGTTGCTTTTTCATCTTCTTTTAAAACTAGTCTTAGACGAGTCGCGCAGTGTGTGGCACTGATGACATTGTCTGCACCACCTAGAAGCGGAATCAAGTCTTTTGCTATCTTGTTATAATTCATGATGAGCACCTCTTTTTCCTATAGTTTTTTATTGTTCCTGTGAATTTGGTTACTTTTTTTTGCTGGAGTAAGGGGATACTCGTCTGAAATCAGGTTGTATTTTGAAATATCCATTGTAAATGAGATTTATCCATTGTAAAAAGGATTTATCCACGCTACAGACCAACTTATCCATTGTAAAATTGTTTTATCCATCCTAACCGACCATTTATCCATTATTGATGTTCCAGCCCCGTCCGCAACCTAACTTCAAAACAAAAAACAAAAGACCTAAAACCTGCAAGAGGGTAGAGTGATCCCTACTTCCTTGCCTGTTTTAGGTCTTGCCTGCTTTACCAGTCACAATCCTGTATATACATGTTGTTAGCGAATACGTTTTCATTTTAATCCAGTTCGATAAAATTCGTCAACAGCTTAGTACTTCTTATTTTTCTGTCAATCGCTGAATATGAAGGGTGATGTATCCAACCTCTGATAAAGGAAAATGAATGTCATATTCTGCATCCAAAAAGTCAGCAATCTTTTGCGCCGTTCCAAATGCTTTCCCAAATTTCAACTGAAGTAATTCTAGCATTTCAGGGTCCATGGAGTGAAATGGCTCTCCTTCTTCCACACGATTAATCGCAAACCTTAGATGTGTCAATAGCCGTTGATAATTGATAGATGTTTCCTCAATCTTGACACCAAATTCCTTCTCGATCATCTCAATGGCATCACGGATGATGGTGGCCAGCTGCATCGTGTTTGCCATGCTTTTGGATCCCATTTTCGCAGTATGAAGATGAAGGGCGATATGACCCACTTCATCATCTGGAATGCTAACACCCAAACGTTCCTTGATCAGCCCTTGCGCCCATTGTCCGATTTCAAATTCCGGCTTATAAAGGACCCTTATTTCATTGAGCAACTTATTTTGAATGGTGTATCCTTTTTCCAACCGCTCAATTGCAAAAGATAGATGGTCTGTCAAAGAGATATGGATGTGGTTGCTTAAAGGAACCATCAGCTTACCTTCTGCATAGCTGATAATCTCCTCGGCTACATCTATGTGCTCAACAGGGAGGGTGGAAAGCAACTCCTGAAACTTGTCACTTTCCTCCTTCATCACGAAAATCTTTTCAATTTTACTACGGTCTACCAAATCGTTTTTTCGCTTTTGGAAGCCGACACCAAGGCCCATCACGATTTTCTCTTGATCATCCTCTTTGACGACAACCGAGTTATTGTTTAACACTTTACTTATTCTCAATCTTGTCTCTCCCCAATTTAACCGCCCTATTTTACTTTTATTATAACCAATCAGAGAGGCTATACAAAGCAGTTACATGCTTGCCGAAAAGAAAACAAGGCGGCAACTGGAAAATTAAGCTTTAATACTCCAATCCAACAATGCTGTTTCACCTTTTGTTGCTGTTTTGACAGCATGTTTTGTCACTGTATCAATGATATCTCCATTTGTCAGAATAACAGGTGTTACGATGCTTTTTGCTTTTTCGTTAATAAGGTCGATATCGAATGTTAACAGTGGCGTGCCGACTTTTACTTTGTCACCAACTTCCACAAGTCCTTCAAAGCCTTCCCCTTTCATCCCAACTGTTTCAAGACCTACGTGGATCAGTACTTCTACTCCAGTTTCTGACTTGATTCCAATAGCGTGTTTTGTCGGAAAGAATTGTACGATTTCTCCGTTTACTGGGGATACAACAGTTCCTTCTGTTGGCTCGATTGCGATACCGTCGCCCATCATTTTTTGCGCAAATACAGGGTCTGGAACTTCTTCTAGCGGTACAACTTTACCTGTAATTGGCGCTACTAACATTTCTTCTGTTTTTACTTCTTCTTTTCCACCAAATAGTTTTTTGAAAAATGACATGTGTGTTTCCTCCTATTGTCGGAATTGTGCGGAAATAGAAAAAGACCCAATACGCTACTCTTTAGGGGAGTAAGCGTATTAGGTCTTGCCTGCTTTACCAGTCACAATCCTATATGTGTGTATTTTATTATTTTCGGCTCTGTTAAACACGCTGTTGTTCTCCGCATTGGGCTTCGCTTTCCGCGGGGCGTTGTTTGAGCCTCATCGGCATGCCTGCGGGGTCTCAACCTACCGCTACCTCCCGCCGGAGTCTTCGCCCTATGCTCCAACCAACAGCTATAGAATCCTCTTTAACGGAGCTATTATGTTATTAAGGTATGACAGATTTGCCTGTTTGTCAATTAATACGTGAGGGTGCCTTTGACTAGCTTTTCCCAATCTGGGTAAAGGTCGTTGCGGCGGTCTCTCCAGGTGGTGACGGAACCTGCTTCTCTTACTTTGTGTAAAAGAGTTAAGTCTAAGTCACCTGTTACGATCATATCTGTGTTTAGCTCTCCTTCTGCCACAATACCTCGAGGAGGAAACGGGACATCGTTTGGTGAAATGATCGCTGCTTGTCCAAAGTTACCTCGCATGAAATCGACAGTAGGAAGCGAGCCAATCGTTCCTGTTGTCACCACATAGATTTGATTCTCTATTGTGCGCGCGTGGCAAGAATATCTGACACGGTGAAACCCGTGACGGTCATCTGTGCAGGAAGGACAGAATACCACATCTGCTCCCATCGCCCTCACAAGCCTTACCGCTTCCGGAAACTCAATATCATAGCATGTGAGCATGGAAATCTTGCCAAAATCAGTATGGAAGATTTGCAAATCCTCACCAGGGGTCAGACCCCATTCATACACTTCCGTTGGTGTTAAATGCAATTTGGCTTGTGTCGCAATACGGCCGTCCGGGTAAAAGAGGTGGGCTGCATTGTAAAGTTTGCCTTGTTTTTCGATGATGTGTGTGCCGCCGATGATATGCATGCCAGTTTGGATGGCAATTCCACTGAAGAGCTGTTGGTAGTGTTCGGTGTATTTAGGCAGATCATGAATCGTTTGCTCCCTTCCATCCACTGGGAAAGAGATTAGCTGAGTCGTTAAAAACTCTGGAAAAAGGACAATATCCGCGTCAAATTCAGCGGCGGTTTTCACATAATGAATAACATGATTTGCAAACTCATCAAAGCTTGAGATTGTGTGCAATGGATATTGCACAGCAGAAGCACGAAACTTCATGACAGCAGGCCCCCCTTAAATCTATGTAAACCATTTATTTTCAAAGTCGAATTTATTTTTTTGCAACTAGTCTATTATAAGGGATTGGAAGCAGGAGTCTCAATGTTAGATTTGTGGGATATTATGGTATTTTAGTTTAGGAGTTTAGGAGTCGGGGAGGCAGGCAAACGGAGAGTCATTTTGTGGCTTTTCATGTCGATTTCTTGATATAACCTGAAAGTTCTTGATATATCTTAAAAATTCTTGATATAAACTCAAATTTCTTGATATAAACTCAAGTTTCTTGATATCCTCCTAAATTTCTTGATATCTTACAAAAAACGGCTGACCAAGCAGCCCACAAGCAGCTACCCGGTCCATTTCCACCGTTATCCAACCTCACTCTTCGCCAAAGCTTCGATAATCGCCTTAGCAACACCGCTATTTACATTCGTATCTGTCACCATATGCGCTTTCGCCTTCACACCATCTGGTGCATTTTCCATCGCAACCGCTCTGCCAACACGCTCAAACATCGACACATCGTTATAATTGTCCCCGATTGCCATGGTGTCATCCATCGAAATGCCTCGCTCTTGAGTGAATGTAGTCAGAGCAATTCCTTTCTGAGCGTCTACACTTGTAATTTCCAAGTTGTCTTTACCAGAAGAACTTACCGCAACCGTACCAAGCTCCAACAATTCAGAACGTGCCGCTTCCAGGTTCTCTTTATCCATGGAGAATGCAAGAAGCTTATAAATTACTTTTGATTCATCTTGTAAAATGGGGTCAAAACTGTCGACCATTTTCACATTCCCGTCTTCCATTCTCTCTTGTGCAGCCTTTAAGACTTTATCGTAGTCGTTATCGTTACTCGCTGACATGAAAACATCCATAATAGTGGCAATCGCCTTATCGTAATCTTTAGAATATGTACCGTTCTGAGTATATATCTCAAAGTAGATTTCATGCTTGTCTAAAATTCGTGCGAGATCTCTGCCAAGGCTAATTGCGATTGGGTTTGTTGATACAATTTCTCCTTCAGGCGTGCGGGCCTCTGCTCCATTTACGCAGATAATCGGTGTGTGTATACCTGCCTCTGCCAAGACGTCCTTGGCTTCAGAGTATGCTCTCCCAGTGGCAATAACCACTTCCACTCCATTATTTCTAGCGAGCTTAATGGCATCTGCATTCTCTTCACTAACTACATGGTTATTGTTTAATAATGTTCCGTCCATATCTATGGCAATACATTTTACCAAGTGAATTCACCCTCTTATATGTAAATGATTTTTTGTATATACCCTATCCTAGTTAATCTCTCTTCGTATTACAAACATTATACTGAAAAAGCATTTTGCTAAAAATTTTGAAAAGTACAATTTATCCTGTTTTATATACGTCAAATCCCTTATAATAAAGGTATTAACGCAATCAGGTGAGGTTGAACTCTATGAAAATTTCCTCCAATCATATTGGTAAAATTCTAAAAAATGATATTTACTCTTTGTCGGGAAATCTTTTGTTAAGAAAAGGGACGGTCCTGAATGCAAACCATGTGGAAAGCCTTCAAAAGCATGCCTACTATTTCGACCAGGCCTTTATTTTGGATGAGCCCCATCATCTATCCAGAGAGTATTTTCAGCATGTCAAAAATATGTATGAAACGAGTATCCATACTTTTCAATCCATATTTGCCAATCTTGAAGGGGAGCAGCTCCCTCCGATAGATGAAATACAAGATATGTTGACTCCACTTATAGATAAACTCGTGGACGATCCGGTTTTCACCCGTTACATAGAGCAAGTAAAAAGCTATGACAATTACACCTATACCCATAGTTTAAATGTCGGAATCTATTCTTCTTTAATCGGAAAGCTGCAAGGGCTCGATAAAAGCAGTATCAGCTTACTTGGTCAAATGGGGATGTTTCATGATGTCGGAAAGCTACTTATCGACAAGAATATTTTACAAAAGCCAGGTCGCCTTACTGAAAAAGAGTGGATGGAAATACAAAAACATACAACCTACGGATATGATTTGCTAAAAAAGAACCGAACAATTGATCCACACATCTTGCAAGGTGCCCTGCTCCATCATGAACGTCTAGATGGAAGTGGTTACCCGACAGGAATCAAGCATTCTAAGATCCCTTATTTTGTGCAGATTCTATCTGTTGCAGATATGTATGATGCCCTGTCATCCGAAAGAAGCTATCGACCTAAGCAAAATATTTTCACCACTACTAAAATTCTTATACAAGAGGCAAATTACAATAGATTGAATCCCGCCATCGTCTATCCGTTCGTCCGATATGTTCTCTCTAATCATCTGCGCGAAGAAGTGGTTCTAAACAACGGGAAGCTCGCAGAAATAATTTTCATTCATTCAGATGAACCGCACCTACCGATCATCAAGGTTGATGATCACTTTATTGATCTTAGGAAAAATAAAGAATTAGAGATTCTGGATTTTGCTAATTGATTGGATTGAAGAAGTTTTCATGCACCTGATTTGGGGTAATAAATAAAGATGGAAATAACATAATTCCAGTAAATACCTTTGAAAAGTTTTAAAAATGTATTAAAATTACCAGAGTTGCATATTTACGCATAAGGAGATTATTATATTGAAAAACTATTCATCTTTCAGAACAGCAGATAAATTAAAATTCATTATCCCTTCTATTATCGGAATATTATTATTCATGTTCCCTGTCATGTACCAGGACGAGTTAACAATTCCAATCGCCATTCTAGCTGGGTTACTAGGAGACCTTTTAGGAGACAGCATCCCCGCCATTATGACAGGCGTCATCGCCATTACTGCCATCGCAACTGTAGTGACAAAACTAGCAAAACCCGCTTTTACGAAAGAGCAAGGATTCTTTAATACGTTATTGAACGTTTCTGTATTTTGGACTGTCGTAAGGGTTCTTGCAATGATATTGGCCATTATGACCTTATTTGAACTTGGTCCGGAAGCTGTTTGGAGTGACGTTACAGGTTCTGTCATTTTATATGATCTTTTACCGGTATTATTTACTGTCTTTCTTTTTGCCGGATTATTCTTGCCATTATTATTAAACTTTGGACTATTGGAGTTGTTTGGCGCACTCTTGACGAAAATCATGCGTCCTTTATTTAAACTGCCTGGACGTTCATCCATCGATGCCTTGGCTTCATGGCTTGGTGACGGAACAATCGGGGTACTATTAACAAGTAAACAGTATGAAGACGGTTTTTATACGAAAAGGGAAGCAGCGGTTATTGCCACTACCTTCTCTATCGTTTCGATAACATTTAGTCTTGTCGTTATTACACAGGTTGGACTTGGCAGCATGTTCATCCCATTTTATATAACCATCGCTGTGGCAGGATTGGTTGCTGCCATCATCATGCCACGCATTCCTCCTTTATCCAGAAAAGCGGATACGTATTATAACGGGGAGGAACAAGATGAAAAAGAGTTAATACCTTCAGGATATTCTCCTTTAAAGTGGGGGTATACCCAAGCGGTAGAGCGTGCTTCTAAAAATAAAAGTGCCGGAAAATTCTTTCGTGACGGCGGGAAAAATGTCCTTGATATGTGGATGGGGGTAGCACCAATTGTTATGGCATTCGGTACTATTGCCTTGATCCTTGCTGAAAACACAGATCTGTTCGTTTATCTTGGCATGCCATTCATTCCGTTGTTAGAATTGTTGCAAATTCCAGATGCAGCTAAAGCGTCGGAATCTCTTATTGTTGGTTTTGCGGACATGTTCCTGCCAGCTCTTTTAGCTTCAGATATACAAAGTGAATTAACTCGTTTTGTGGTTGCAGCAGTATCTGTCACACAGCTTATTTATCTTTCTGAGGTAGGTGGCGTGATTTTAGGATCTAAAGTGCCTGTATCCCTTTGGGAAATGTTTGTGATTTACATTTTACGTACGTTGATTACTTTACCTGTTATCGCGCTAATGGCGCATGTGTTTTTCTTTTAATAATGGAATGTAAAAAAGCTAACCGCAGGGTCCCTTTGTTAGGAGGACTTATGGTTAGCTTTTTTCAATTCATGCATTGCATTTACTATTGCCGTTCCTTTTCGCTGCAGGCACTCGCTTTCCGCGGGGCGATGCTTGAGCCTCCTCGGCAAGCCTGCGGGGTCTCAACCTACCGCTACCTCCCGCCGGAGTCGAGTGCCTTCCGCTCCAATCCACTTGTTCTTAAAAACTTAATCATTCCATTTACTTAACAAAAACAACCTAGTAAACTTTGAGTTCTTCTGTTTCAAGCTCTAGCTCTTTTCCTAGTAGTTTAGCAAGTTCCAGCATCCCGAATTTGCCGGCTGCTTTTTCGGCGTCTGCGTTATAATTGGTGTTGGTGTTAACGTCATAGGTGAAGATTTCCCCTTGACTGTTGCGGATAAATTCAATGCCTGCTACTTCAATTTCATTTTCTTGCAGGAACTTTTCATATTTTTCAATGATTGGGTCGGCAAAGCCCTCTACGATACGGAATTTAGGCTTTTTCTCCACTTCTTCGCCTACTGGGCAAAACAAGTCCCCGATCTGGCAGGCATCGGCCGGGCACAGTTCAAAGCCTTCAGATGTATCGACCTGAACGGCGTACATAAACTTCCCACCGATAAATTCACATCGAGTAATAAAAGGTTCAGGTGCCTGAATGTATTCTTGGATAAGCGTGATACCATCTACAGGCTCTTCGAAATCAGAGCCATACAAGTATTCTTCAAGCGAGGCTGTCGAATGGAATAGCTGTACTCCAAGTCCTTTGCCTGCACGATTGTGTTTCGTTATGAAGGAGCCGGAGCCTAATCGTTTAGCCGCTTGCAGTATATGTTCTTTTCCTACCGCCGCAATGGTTTTCGGTGTCTTTACTCCAGCTTTTTCAAGGGCCGTATACTGATTGACCTTGCTTAATTCCAGCCGAAGGGCACGACTTCCATTCAGCACTCTTCGATCATGGTATTCCAACCATGAGAGAACAGCCCCTGTTAACTCTGGTGCAAATCGATGGTCCCTTGTGTGAGAAGAGGCGCTCATTCTGTTATAAAATACGCCTTCAGGTGGTTCTTCTGTCAAAGGAACCACTCCTTCGTCTAAGTGCCATTCTTCATATGGCAAACCCAACTCTTCTAATCTAGTAGTTAAATGTGTGGTCCACTCTTTATTTTCATGAATAATATAGATTTTTTCCACGTTGTTTGCCTCCATTTTATGCATATATGATAGTCTATTTTCTGCTAGGTTTTATGATTGGGCAAGCTCTTTTGCCCTCGGATTAACAAGGGGCATCACCTTTTTGGCGAAACGCTCCATCTCCTCAAGCTGCGGAGAGAACTGCAATAGCAATAAGTCCACCCCTGCATTCTCAAATTCTTTTATCCTGGTAGCAATCTGCTCTGGCGTCCCAATTAGATTTGGGCGCAATCCTCTATTAGAAACAGAGTAGTCCTGCAATTGTATTTGTTGCTCTAGCTGTGATTTGCTTGTGAAGTCTTTAAATCCAGCATAAGCTTCGGATTCTTTTACATCGGTGATCCGGTCAAGTTCTGCTTGGGCTTCCTCTTCTGTATCTCTGCAAATGACATAGGCAGCCATCCCAAAGGATTGAAAAGGAGGATTGGAAGTCTTGGCTCTCTTTTCTTTCATATCGCTGATTTTTGACGTCACTTCCTCAACTGTACCGCCGTGCATCACATAGGCATCACAATGCGAGGAGATCACTTCCTTCCCCTTTGGACTCTCGCCGCCTGCATAAAGGATAGGATTGGGACGTTGCACCGGTTTAGGATGGAGTTTTGTCTCTTTCAGTTGATAATATTTGCCCTCATAGGTAAATGTATCTTCTGTCCATAAGCCTTTAAGTACATCGATAAACTCTTTTGTACGGTCATAGCGCTCATCATGCTCGGTGAAAATCCCGCCATACTGACGAGCCTCCTCTTCCCACCACGCTGACACGACATTGAGCGTGAAGCGCCCATTGCTGATATGATCGATATTTGCCGTTGCTTTTGCTGCAATGGCAGGGTTGTGAAAACCAGGCCTAATTGCTGTCATAATTTCTATTTTTTCTGTAACGGCTGCCAAGGCTGCAGCAGTCGACCAGGCCTCCAATGTGTCCTCTTTCGGTCCTTTAATATCATTTTAAAAAAGCTCCGCAATCAAGGTCGTGTCAAACCCAAGCTGTTCCGCCTGTTGGATTACCTTTTTTGCATAATCAAAAGTAGGAGGCATCTGTTCGTCCTCCACATTTCGCAGCCAACCGCCGAAAATCGGCAACCAAAAACCAAACTTCATCTCACACTTCCCCCTTCGTTGTTTGTTTATGTAGACAAACAAAAAACTCCTTCGATAAGAAGAAGTTTGAGTACAAGCCCGTCACATCCACTTATCTTCCAAGAACGTTTGTCTTGCTGGAATTGGCACCTATACAGTTGTAGTTGTCTGTACTGTATGGTTGCCGGGCTTCACAGGGCCAGTCCCTCCACCTCTCTTGATAAGAAAACTAACTATTCAATTAACATTAATTAGACTAATCCTATCACGAAACTTGGTAATGGACAAGTCTTTCGGATGGCTAAATACAGTGGGTGTATTATTATATTATTGTTACTGTAAAGAATAATGCCTTTTTGAATTTTTAAGTGCTATTGGGGTTGTAGTGTAGATTAGAGGATGAAGACCTCTCTCACCATTTTTCCTGCTTACTCAGGTTTTCATCTGCTTTATGAAGACTTCTCTCACCATTTTCCTGCTCACTCAGGTCTTCTTCTGCTTTATGAAGACTTCTCTCACCATTTTTCCTGCTCACTCAGGTCTTCATCTGCTTTATCAAGACTTCTCTCACCATTTTCCCCGCTTACTCAAGTCTTCATCTGCTTTATGAAGACTTCTCTCACCATTTTTCCTGCTTACTCAGGTCTTCATCGGCCTTATGAAGTCTTCTCTTTCCATTTTTCCTGCTCACTCAAGTCTTCATCTGCTTTATGAAGACTTCTTCCACCATTTTCACCGCTCACTCAAGTCTTCATCGGCCTTATGAAGACTTCTTCCACCATTTTCACCGCTCACTCAGGTCTTCATCGGCCTTATGAAGACTTCTCTCACCATTTTTCCTGCTCACTCAGGTCTTCATCGGCCTTATGAAGACTTCTTCCACCATTTCCACCGCTCACTCAGGTCTTCATCTGCTTTATGAAGACTTCTCTTACCATTTTTCCTGCTCACTCAAGTCTTCATCGGCCTTATGAAGACTTCTTCCACCATTTTCACCGCTTACTCAGGTCTTCATCGGCCTTATGAAGACTTCCCTTACCACTTTTCCTGCTTAATCATGTCTTCATAGAAGGCATGAAGCCCACACCGCGCTAAGGGTATCAAAAAACGCCCCCCAAACCTGGAAGGCGTCTCGCTAAAAACTATTATTGTACATCCTTTTCAAAATTAGGAGCGTGCAAGCCTGCTGCTTCAAACGTTTCTCCTATTTTTTGGTGGAAACTCTCCAATGCAGCTGTCACTTCTTCACCATCTGAACCTTCTGACATGGCTGCAGCACGTTCTTCAAAATATAAGGCCAATAATTCAATGGAATCCTTCATATCAGCCTGAAGATCCTTATCCAGATTTTCTGGTATCTCAATCCCTCGAAGTTCATTCGCAATTCGGTTACTAGCCTCAACAGCCGCCTCAAGATCCCCTGCACCCTCTGACATTTCATAAGATGTTACTGGCTCAAGATGCTTGCGAATGGTCTGAATCATTTCCATTTGTATATTCATAAGGACGGTTACCGTTTCCCCACTCTGATCAGCAGGAACCTTTTCTGAATCGGCCGTGTCCACATTATTTGTTTCCTCTGTGCATGCAGATAGCACAATTACTAAAACAAGTATCATAGAGAAAGTCCACTTTTTCATTTCAAATCTCCTTTTCATCTGGCATTACGGGAATAGTGTACCCGTTTTCACTCATGCTGTATATACTTCCACCAAAAGTTGGATTCTTCTATGTATAATTAATTTTCTTACATCTTTATATACATTGTTAAAAAATTATTAAAATAATATTTTCTACTTGCATTGTTCAACGTCATGCCATACAATAGGAAAATGCAAACGGTTGCACTATAAGTGCACTAACTCGCACTAAAATGAATTCGTTTTCAACAAAAAATAGAAACAATAATAGAAAGAAGGCTGTTAATATGAAGAACTTTTTGTCTTTTGATTTCTGGCAGAAATTCGGTAAAGCTTTACTAGTAGTGGTTGCGGTTATGCCTGCTGCAGGTATTATGATTTCTCTTGGTAAGTTGGTTGGCATGACTGGTGGAGACATCGCTCTTGTGCAAACGATTGCAAGAGTAATGGAGGATATCGGTTGGGGAATCATCACCAACCTGCATGTATTGTTCGCAGTTGCCATTGGTGGATCATGGGCGAAAGAGCGTGCAGGCGGTGCTTTTGCAGCATTGATCGCATTCGTTCTTATCAACCGTATCACTGGCGCAATCTTTGGGGTTAACAACTCTATGGTGGCAGACCCTGAAGCTACTTTCACCACTCTTTTTGGACAAGAACTTATTGTAGGTGACTACTTTACAACTGTGTTAGGTGCTCCTGCATTAAATATGGGAGTATTTGTTGGTATCATTGCTGGTTTCCTTGGTGCTAACCTTTTCAATAAATTTTATAACTATAGTAAATTACCTGATTCTTTATCTTTCTTTAACGGTAAACGTTTTGTACCATTCGTTGTAATTGGTGGTTCTGTTATCGCAGGTATTGCACTTAGTGTGGTTTGGCCGTTCATTCAAGGAATGTTAAATGATTTTGGTGTATGGATCGCTTCATCTAGAGACAGCGCGCCTATCATTGCTCCTTTCATTTTCGGTGCGCTTGAGCGTCTATTGTTGCCGTTCGGCTTGCATCATATGTTAACGGTACCAATGAACTACACGTCACTTGGTGGAACTTACACTATTTTAACTGGCGGTAGCGCAGGCTCTGTTGTAGCAGGTCAAGATCCATTATGGTTAGCTTGGATTGCTGATTTGAACAACTTCCTGGCAGCTGGTGACACAGAATCTTATGAAGCGCTTTTACGTGAAGTAGTACCTGCTCGTTTCAAAGTAGGACAAATGATTCTTTCTTGTGCGGCATTGATCGGTATTGCGTATGCGATGTATCGTAATGTAGATAAAGATAAGCGTAAAAAATATAAGTCTATGTTCTTCTCTGCAGGTCTTGCAGTATTTTTGACTGGTGTTACAGAGCCGATCGAATTCATGTTTATGTTTGCGGCTCCTGTGTTATATGTAATTTATGCGATTATGACAGGACTTGCTTTCGCTATTGTTGATATCATCGATATTCGTGTTCATGCGTTCGGAGTTATTGAGTTGTTGACTCGTACACCAATGATTGTAAAAGCTGGCTTATGGTTAGATCTAGTAAACTTTGTGATTGCATGTTTAGTATTCTTCGGATTGAACTTTGCGGTAGCGAACTTCATGATCAAGAAATTCAACTTCCCTACTCCGGGTCGTAACGGTAACTATATCGAGCAAGAAGAAGGCGCTGGTAACGGTGCAGCTGCAAGTGTACAAGCAGATTCCTTGGCACCTGCAATCATCGACTTGCTTGGTGGAGCACAAAATATCGAAGACGTGGATGCATGTATGACTCGTCTGCGTGTTACAGTAAAAGATAGAGAAAAAGTTGCAAATGAAGCTGCATGGAAAGAAAAAGGTGCGCTTGGACTGATCGTGAAAGACCGCGGGGTACAAGCAATCTATGGACCGAAAGCTGATGTAATCAAATCTGATATTCAAGACTTGTTGGGAGCGTAATAAACGATGAATTTACTAACCTTAAACTGCCACTCTTGGCAGGAAGAGAACCAAATGGAAAAGATACAGCATATCGCGAAAGCCATTAAGGAACAAGCATACGATGTCATCGCTCTTCAAGAGGTTAGTCAAAGCATCGATGCCGAAGTGGTCAAAGACAACATCAAACAAAACAACTTCGGCCTTGTTTTACAGCAAGAGCTTGAGAAAATAGGGGTTTCAGACTACGAGTTAGTCTGGGACTTCGCCCATATGGGGTATGACACGTACGAGGAAGGCCTTGCCATTTTGACTCGACACCCTATCAAAAAGACTCACTCCTTCTTTGTATCAAAAAGTACGGACACTGACTTTTGGAAAACACGTAAAATTGTCGGTGTGACAGTGGAAGTGCAAGGTGAGGAGATGTCCTTTTACACATGCCATCTAGGTTGGTGGGATGATAAAGAGGAGCCAGGTAAGTATCAGATGGAGCAATTACTCAAGCAGGTCAAGGGAACGGAACCTTACTTCCTAATGGGAGACTTTAATAATAGTGCTCATATTGAAGGAGAAGGTTATGATTATTTGACTTTGACAGTTGGACTGCATGATACGTATCTTCTTGCGTCTGAAAAAGATTCAGGTGTGACAGTGGAAGGAAGTATAGCTGGTTGGGATAAGAACAAGCAGGACTTGAGGATTGATTTAATTTTGGCAAGCTCTCCTGTTAAGGTCACATCTTCTAATGTTATTTTCAACGGAAGAAACAGAGAAGTTGTCTCAGACCACTATGGGGTAGAAGTAACCGTGGAAATATAGTCGAGTTTTGACGTATTTCCTAGGAAAATGTGAAAAGGTGAACGGCAGGAATGTGCTGTTCACCTTTTTTAGTGTCGTTATTTTGTATCTGCTATGGCTTCTATTTCTGCTTGAATTCTCTTGGTCCACTCATCCACCACAGTATAATCCATAGCTTTTACATAGATTTCTTCTAATTTTCCGTGCCAGCTTTTTGCTTCTGCCAATTTCCCAATGGCCTCCTGCATCGCTTCTGAATAGCGTTCTTTTACAAGAGCAATTTCCCTTTCATACCGTTCGTCTGTCCCTGTACGAATCGTAATATCATACATATCCACAATGGAATCCCCATCACGCTCTGGGAAATATTCATGTGGGGCTGTACTGTCAAAAATGGCGAAACCAAGCTCTCGGCAGATAATCATATCTAAACTGTATGGATCAAACCCACAATGATAGACTTCCACATCAAACCCTTTTTCTTCGGAGGCTTTAGCAAGCTTCTTCAGCATGGTGGATTTCCCCGAACCCGGACGACCTTTTATAAAATACCGATGTGTCAGACCTTCTGTCAGGTTTGGCACGAAGTCCTTTGCTCCCGCAGGCGTTGCCGCACCGAGGAAGCGATGCCTTACATCCGCTTTTTTATCAGATGTCTTACCTTGGAACAATTGCTCCACCAGATCCTGTGTCAGCTTATTTGCCGCCTCAAAGTTCATATTATGAATATAATACCTTTCCCAATCATCATGTATTTTCAGGGCTCTCGCAAAAGTTTGGTAAGCCGTCTGGAAGGCTTCCTTCTTTTTGGTTGCTAAGTGTTGTATTTCCGCTTTCTGTTCAGCAAGTAATTTGGAGTCCCACGCCTCGCCTAGGTTGACGTATTCTTCCACTGCCCCCGGCGCTTTCGGTTCAATAACATGTGGCGCAGTACCATCGACTATTCCAATGCCAAGCGCACGGATGACCAACCCATCCACCGACTTTGTATCGGAAGAACAATGAAGCAGTTCAATATCGTACCCTTTTTCGTTCCAGACTTTCCCGATTTTTTTGATAAGCGATGATTTCCCTGTCCCTGGTCCGCCCTTGAGGATAAAAATGCGGTCCAATCCTTCTATGTTCGATTCATAAAGACTATAAAATCCGCGCGCTGTATTTCCACCAGCATAATAGTTTAATATTTTCCCCGCCAAGATCTAACACCCTTTCAATGGTAGGTTATCTTACAATTGCGATTCCATTTAGCCTATGCGGCAGGGTATGTTTGGGTGAAAGCCTAGCTATGGTGGTGGGCTGACCAGCTTAAGGAGGAGGGCGGGCCGTTTCTTGATATAATTAAATTTTTCTTGATAAAACTTGAGATTTCTTGATATATTGTGGAATTTCTCGATATAGTTAAATTTTTCTTGATATATTACAAATTTTCTCGATATCCTGCAATTTTTCTTGATATGTAGATGGGATGACCCGCAAAAACAGACTCCATACATAAAAAGAGCCGCACTCCTTCCAGAAGAGTGCGACCCCAAACCATTATTTCAATTTCAACTTCGCCAATGCATCCGCAAGTGCGGTATTCACCGGCTCATCATTATTCTGCTTTTTCATGTATTGATTCACGTCACGTTTGGACGCTTTCTGATTCGCGTTGTTCTTACGTCGTTCCTGGAAGGTACTTAACTTCTCACGGTGTCCGCAAACACAAGCGAACATCTGACCTTCCCCTTCCCCACGCAACTCCAGCTTCTTACGGCATTTCGGACAACGTGCATTAGTCACTTTGGAGACATTTTTACGATGACCGCATTCTCTGTCCTGACATACGAGCATTTTTCCTTTTTTCCCGTTCACTTCAAGCATTGGCTTGTCGCAGTCAGGGCAACGTTTACCTGTCAGGTTATCATGCTTGAACTTTTGATCAGTATTTTTAATTTCATGAACAATCTGTTTCGCATAAGCCTTCATTTCATTAATGAATGCTGCTTTTTTCAGTTGTCCTTTTGCAATCATGCCAAGCTTTTGCTCCCATTCTCCGGTCAAGGCTGGGGATTTTAGATCCTCCGGTGCAAGGTTAAGCAGCTGTTTCCCTTTAGATGTGATGTGCAGGCCTTTGCCGCGCTTCTCCATCAGGAAACTATTGAATAACTTTTCGATGATATCTGCTCTAGTGGCAACCGTGCCAATTCCGCCTGTTTCACCCAGTGTTTTCACAAGCTTCTGGTCCGTTTGTTCCATGTATTTTGCCGGATTTTCCATCGCTGAAAGCAACGTACCTTCGTTAAATGGCTCAGGCGGCTTTGTTTTTCCGGAAGTCAGTTCGACCTTCCGGATCGGCAGAACGTCTCCTTTATTCATGCTCGGCAACAGCTGATCTGTAAGACTGTCACTTCCATCCTCCTGTTCCTCCATGGAACTGAAAACTTCCTTCCAGCCTTGAGAAATAACCGTTTTTCCTTTTGCGACAAACTGTTCTGTTCCAATGGATGCAGTGATGTTTGTCTGTTCATAAAGGAAAGGCGGTAACAGAACGGCTAAGAACCGTTTCACGATCAGGTCATAAATCTTGTATTCCTTGTCTGATAGTTTACTTAACAACACTGCTTCTTCTGTCGGAATAATCGCATGATGGTCCGTCACTTTTTCATTGTTCACAAAAGACTTGTTTGCTTTGATCGGTTTCGTGAGCAACTTAGATGCAATCTGCTTGTAAGAGTGTGCACGAATCGCTTCCACACGCTCTTTCAACGTATCCACCATGTCAGTGGAAATGTATCTGGAATCCGTTCTTGGATACGTAACGATTTTATGTTGCTCGTATAAACGCTGCAAGATTGATAGCGTTTCTTTTGCAGAATAGCCGAAGATGCGGTTGGCATCGCGCTGTAGTTCCGTAAGGTCATATAGTGCGGGTGCGTAGCTTTTCTTCTCGGTTTTATTTATGTCGGTTACCTTTGCATCCTGGTTCTTCACTTTGGAATGCAAGCTTTCCAAAGTCTGCTTGTTGAAGTTTCTTCGTTCCTTCGTTTTAGTGTCCTGCCACACAAGCTGAAAACCATTTTCTGTGATAGCTTTCATGCCGTAAAATTCTTTTGGTGTAAAGCTTCTAATCTCTTCTTCCCGTTTAGCAATTATGGCAAGCGTAGGTGTCTGGACTCTTCCGCATGAAAGCTGGGCATTGTGCTTAGTGGTCAAGGCTCTTGTGGCATTCATTCCCACTACCCAGTCCGCTTCGGCACGGGCAACCGCAGAGTAATAGAGATTTTCGTATTCTTTTCCATCACGAAGTTTTGCAAAGCCTTCCTTTATTGCGCGGTCTGTGACAGAGGAAATCCAAAGTCGTTTTACAGGCTTTTGAATGCGGGCTTTTTCTAAAATCCATCTGGCAACAAGCTCTCCTTCACGGCCCGCATCTGTTGCGATGACAATTTCCTTTACATCCTTGCGGGTAAGCTGCGCTTTTACCGCGCTGTATTGCTTGCTCGTATTTTTAATGACGACGAGCTTTGTTTCGTTAGGCAGCATCGGCAGGTCTTCCAGCTTCCACGCTTTAAATTTTGCATCGTAGGCTTCCGGGTCAGCCAGGGTGACGAGGTGACCAAGCGCCCATGTGACAATGTACTTGTCCCCTTCAAAGAATCCGTTTCCTTTTTTTGTGCATTTTAATACTCTTGCTATATCTCTACCTACAGAGGGTTTCTCTGCAAGAACGACAGTTTTTGGCATAGTAACAATCCTTTCAAGCTTCTTGTCTTCTAATCTTTACATATTGTGTGAGGGTAGTCAAAAAGGGAAGACATTGTCATGCCTTCCCTTTACTTCTTCTCCGGAAGCATCTCCAATGCCTTCACCGCATCTTCTATCGTTCCTACTGGTATAAGTTCGATATCCAGACCTTCTTCGCTTATAGTCTTTCTCGCAATCGATTCATTTTTTTCCCACTCGTCATCAAGTGGGACGATGAAGTAGTCAAACCCTGCATTGGCAGCTCCTATCACCTTTTGTTTTACGCCGCCAATCGGTCCCACTTCTCCATCAATTGTAATCGTCCCCGTACCGGCTACCGCGTTTCCTTTTAACAGGGAATCCTCCATCATTTTGTCTAAAAGTGTGAGGGTAATCATTAGTCCGGCACTGGGTCCACCCAGGTTCTCTATGTTTTTCCACTGAATATTTTCGTCCTTTGATGAATCAAATACTTCTTCGAAAAATACTCCGAGGACCGTGTTTCCGTAATAATCCTTGTGCGGGTATGTTGTAACATCGACCTCTATTTCCTTACCTTCACGTATTAACGACAATGTTAGCGTCTCTCCCGACTCCTTTTCAACAATTAGTTGATCCAGGTGGTCATAGGATTCCAGCTTTTCTCCGTCTATTCCCACTAGAAGGTCTGTTACTTTAACCGCGTCTTTGTCTTTCCAATCTGGCAAGTAAAATACAGGATAAAACCCAAGCAATTCAAGCTTCTGATCCTCTCCCAATATGCCACGTGCTATGTATTCTGCTTTAATTTTTGATTGCTCCATCATTTGTTTATTTTGGTAGTCCAGCTCTTCATAATCCACGTCCTGTTGCCCGGAAACGGATGGAACAATCTCTACCCCCTCTTCCAAAAGTTGCGTAAGGACCATTAAAGGCCATTTGCTGTTTTGGAGGCTGGCCACGTAGGTCATCCCCAAATCACCATCGAGTTCGGAGCCTCCCTCATACTGAACAAACTCATCTAAATTAAATGGGTTCCCTGCAAATAGCACATCAAACCCAGTTGGCACAAAGCCACTTCCTATTATTAGTAGTAAAGCTATTACAATAATCCACGGTGCCCGTCTCTTCATCAGGTTTCCCCACCATCCCTTTTATCTATGTTTATTTTATAGCAGATTGGTAGATTTTAGTATAGATTTCTAGATAAGGAGGAAGAAACTTCTTTCATTTCCCACATAGCCATTCCTAGAAAATTTTAGTATGATGAAAAGTAGATATTTTTTTAGATAGGATGGATACAAACATGAGTTTATTGAGCATAGATGGGTTAAGCCATAGCTTTGGCGACCGTACGTTATTTAAAGATGTTTCCCTTCGCCTATTAGCTGGGGAACACGTTGGCCTTGTTGGGGCAAACGGGGTTGGTAAATCAACTTTAATGAATATCATCACAGGGGAGATTGTATATGACACAGGACGCGTAGAATGGACGCCGGGTGTGCATTACGGATACTTGGACCAACACACGGTCCTGACACCGGGAAGAACGATCCGAGACGTCCTGCGTGACGCATTCTTGCCTTTATATGAAAAAGAAAAAGAACTGAATGCCATCACCGATAAAATGGGAACGGCCACTCCGGAAGAGTTGGAAGAGCTTTTGGAGCAAATGGGCGAAATTCAAGATCATTTGGATGCCGGTGGATTTTACAACTTGGATATCAAGGTGGAGGAAGCTGCGCGCGGTCTTGGTTTGGACGCAATTGGACTTGAACGTGACGTTGCTGCACTAAGTGGTGGACAGCGTACAAAGGTTCTTTTGGCGAAGCTGTTGCTTGAGCAGCCGCAAGTGTTGTTACTGGATGAGCCGACGAACTACCTGGATGTGGAACATATCCGTTGGTTAAGCTCTTATTTAAAAGAATACCCGCATGCATTCCTATTGATTTCGCATGATACCGAGTTCATGAACGGTGTGGTGGATGTTATTTTTCACTTAGAGTTCTCCAAACTAACTCGCTATACAGCGTCTTATGAAAAGTTTTTAGAGCTTGCGGAAATTAACAAAAATCAGCATATTAACGCTTATGAGAAGCAAAAAGAATTCATTAAGAAGCAAGAAGACTTTATTGCGAAAAATAAAGCGCGTTATTCTACGACTGGCCGTGCAAAAAGCCGTCAGAAGCAGCTGGACCGCATGGAGCGTATCGACCGCCCTGAGACAGCTGCAAAGCCTACATTCGAGTTTAAAGAATCCCGTGCGAGCAGCCGTTATGTGGTAGAAGCGAAGGACCTTGAGATTGGGTATTCTGATCCGTTATTACCTAAGCTTACAATGGAAATTGAGCGTGGAGATAAGATTGCAATCGTCGGATGCAACGGAGTTGGTAAGTCGACATTACTGAAGACAATCTTGGGTAAAATAGATCCTCTTGGCGGTTCCGTAATACGCGGTGACTTCCTTTTCCCTTCCTACTTTGAGCAGGAGGTAAAAGCGAAGGATATTACGCCGATTGATGACGTATGGAACGAGTTCCCTTCCCTAGATCAGCACCAGGTACGTGCTATCTTGGCTCGTTGCGGGTTAAAGAACGAGCATATCTCCCGTCCGTTGAGCCAATTGAGCGGTGGAGAGCAGGCAAAGGTAAGATTATGCAAGCTGATGATGCACGAAAGCAACTGGCTGCTGTTTGACGAGCCGACGAACCACTTGGACGTGGTAGCGAAAGAAGAATTAAAGCGTGCTATCAAAGCTTATAAAGGCACCATTCTCCTTGTATGCCACGAACCTAGCTTCTATGAGGACTGGGTGACGAAGGTGTGGAATGTCGAAGAGTGGGCGGAGCAGAAACAGTAAGAGATATAACTAAAAGCAGCATGGGGGATTAGTTCCGTGCTGCTTTTTTGTTTTTGGGGTTGGAGATGTCTGCGGGATGTCTGTTACCGTTTTACTGTTTGCTGCGGGGCTTCAGGTCCTGAGACGGCTCCTCTGTTACCGTTTGGCTGTTTGAGGCGGGGCTTCGGGCATTGAGACGGCTCCTCTGTTACCGTTTGGCTGTTTGAGGCGTGGCTTCGGGTCTTGAGACGGCTCCTCTGTTACCGTTTTCCTGTTTTGGGCACAGCTTCGGGGCTTGCTACAGCAACTCTCTTGCCCAGCTCCTGTTTTCCGCATAGGTCTGGTGCTCCAACCTGAGACCCTCTTTCGCCCCTTATCTTTTCGGAACCCTTCCCACGTTTGAAAGACCGCCTCTGCGTCCCCCCGTCTGTT
>NZ_JAAZWB010000057.1 GCF_012524115.1 Bacillus sp. RO1
GACGTCACCTCTGCATTTTCACCTTCACCGGTTGTCATACACCTCCTATGACGACGTCACCTCTGCATTTTCACCTTCACCGGTCGTCATACACTACCTATGACGACGTCACCTCTGCATTTTCACCTTCACCGGTCGTCATACACTACCTATGACGACGTTTCCTCTGCATTTTCACCTTCACCGGTTGTCATACACTACCTATGACGACGTCACCTCTGCATTTTCACCTTCACCGGTTGTCATACACCTCCTATGACGACGTCCCCTCCGCATTTTCACTCTTTCCGGGCATCATTGAAACGCCCTCTCTATTATCGCAGAGAGGGCGTTTCAATGATGCCAAAGAGGAAGGAAGCAGTTTATTCTGTCATCACAAAATTACTATCTTCCTGGTTACAACTCAAAAAAATTATCAATACACCCCAATCAAGCAATTCCCAAAGCTTCCCGTTTGAGTGTTCCCCCTTATTTGTAATACACTAGTCTCTATGAGCTTTTTTCAAGCAAGCACATAAATAGAAAGGAAGTATCTTAAATGCATAACGTCATAGAAGTAGATTCACTCCGCAAAGAGTTTAAAGCATATTCTAGTCGTTCTGGTTTAAAGGGAGCGTTTCGCGATCTTTTTACAAGAAATTATAAAATAGTGCCAGCCGTCAACGATGTTTCTTTTACCATTAAGCAAGGGGAGATGGTAGGATATATCGGGGAAAATGGTGCAGGAAAGTCGACCACCATTAAAATGCTGACTGGAATTCTCACCCCGACCTCCGGCACAGTGCGCGTCAACGGCATGAACCCGCATAAAGAAAGGGAAGAGTTTGTCCGCTCCATTGGGGTGGTATTCGGCCAACGTTCCCAGCTTTGGTGGGACATCGCGGTACAAGAATCTTTCCGTCTTCTGAAAAAAGTATATAAAGTATCAGACGAGGATTATAACGAGCATATGGACCATGTCATTAAAACGCTCGATATCGGCCATCTCCTCGATAAGCCAGTAAGAAAGTTGTCACTAGGTCAGCGCATGCGATGTGAACTGGCAGCAGCGCTCATTCATAATCCACCATTGCTTTTCCTTGACGAACCGACAATAGGTTTGGATGTTCTCGTAAAGCTTAAAATCCGTCAGTTCTTAAAAGAAATAAACGAAAAATATAAAACAACCATTCTATTAACCACACATGACATGGCAGACATCGAAGCACTCTGCGAACGAGTGGTTATGTTAGACGAAGGGAAAATCATCTATGATGGTTCTCTTCAAAAGCTGCGTAACAACTGGGGAGAAGGGAAGCAAATTCGATTCCAGTTTGCTCAAAATGTGACCGAAGAACAACTGATGCCGTTAATTCCAGATCTCGACGTGCATTGGAAAAATGAAGGGAAAGAAACAATATGGAGTGCAGTGGTTTCTAAAGAGGAAGAGGAAATTTCTGAACTGATTGGAAGGGTGGTAGGTCAATTTGCCATCACAGACCTCACCATTCAAGAGATTTCCACAGAGGAAATTATTCGCAATATCTATGATAAGGGAATGGTTGCTACCGGGGATGGGATATCCCAAAAGCAACCGGTGTTGACACATGGATAAATATATCGAAATGATACGCATCCGCTTTTTGATGATGCTCGCGTATCGAACGAACTATTATTCTGGAATTCTGATTTATAGCATCAATATAGGAGCCTACTACTTCCTTTGGCAGGCGATCTATAGCGGAAAAGAAGATATACAAGGTATTTCCACCATCCAGATGACAACATATGTAGCAGTTGCTTGGATGGCCCGTGCGTTTTATTTTAATAATATTGACCGAGAAATTGCCCAAGAGATAAAAGAAGGAAAGGTTGCCGTGGAATTAATCAGGCCTTATAACTACCTTGGTATGAAGACCATGCAAGGACTTGGAGAGGGGATTTTCCGCCTGGCATTTTTCTCTGTACCAGGAATGGTCATTGTGGCACTCGTCTTTCCGTTAGAGTTCTCGGCAAACTTTGCCACGTGGGGACTTTTCGGGATTTCCATCGTTTTCAGTTTTATTGTGAACACGCAGATCAACCTGCTGACAGGTATCATGACGTTCTTCTTATTTAATAATGACGGATTGATTCGTGCGAAACGGGTGGTCATTGATCTGTTTTCAGGATTGTTGTTACCAATTAGCTTTTACCCGTTATGGGCACAAGACATTATGAGTTTCCTGCCGTTCCAGGCTATCAGTTATATTCCGAGTATGATCTTTACTGAAGGAATAACAGGAAATGCGGTATTTCAAGCCCTATTCATGCAGATCGTCTGGGTATTTATTCTGATTATCCCGATTCAATTGCTGTGGAGTCTGGCAAAAAAACAACTAGTAGTGCAAGGAGGATGAGGAATGTTTTATGTTTCGATGTTTTTTCAATACATTGGCCAGTATATAAAAACACGGTTCCAATACCGTGCTGACCTGGTCGTGGAAATCCTCTCCGATTTGTTGTTTCAGGCTGTGAACCTGGTGTTTATCCTGGTTGTCTTTGGTCATACTCAGCTTTTGAGCGGTTGGAGCAGGGAAGAGATCATTTTCATTTATGGGTTCTTTTTGGTGCCGTTTGCACTGTTTTCTGCGTTTTTTAACATTTGGGATTTTAATGAAAGGTATATTGTAAAAGGAGAGATGGACCGTATCCTGACCAGGCCGATTCATAGTCTGTTTCAAGTGGTGCTCGAGCGGATGGAACTGGAATCTCTATTTGGTGTGGTAACAGGAATAGCCATCATGGTCTATGCAGGAAGCCTGCTAGATCTCACTTTTGCCTGGTACGATTATCTTCTATTAATAATTTTTGTGCTTGGCGGAGCGCTTGTGTATGCAGGAATATTCGTTTTGCTTGCAAGTATCGGTTTCTGGTCTGATGCAAGAACATCCATCATGCCGATGATGTACAATATCGGAAACTATGGTAGATACCCAGTTGATATCTACAACAGTGTCATCCGATTTGTTTTGACTTGGATTCTTCCTTTTGCTTTTGTAGGTGTCTATCCGTCTGCATATTTCCTTGGCAGGTCTGAGTGGTATGGATACGCGTTTATGACCCCGTTTATCGGATTGGCTTTCTTTATTCTGGCTGTATTCGTCTGGAATGTCGGAGTCACCAAATATAGAGGTGCGGGGAATTAAAGCTTACAAGTTTAACCGTTCCTTTGCGCTGCAGGGACTCGTTTACGCGGGGCGGCGCTTGAGCCTCCTCGCTGCGTTGCGGGGTCACTGAAAAAGTACATGATTTTATGTTTTTCTTAAACACCGCTGTGGATTTCCGCAAATGGCTTCGCTTTCCGCTCCAATCCACTAGTTTTTAGATACGGTTAAACTTTATAAAAACAAAAAGCATACCTGTTCTTCCTTTGCGTATATTGTACTAATGGCATGTCCGCGCATTGGAGGAGTAGGATGCTTTATTTATTTATCGTCATCTTCATATTCATCGCTATTTTCATAAGCTTTTCACATGTGTTCTCTTCAGAAAGCAGAAGCATACCTTATGTATCAAAAGAAACACTCCTTCTGTTACTGTTGATATACTCCACACTTCTGCTTTCATTTGGCCTTTTATATACCGTTCTCCATATTGAAGGACACCCCGTTCTGTTAGAAAGAGGAGAGTTGATCAACGGAAGCTACTTTTCCATTTTCTTTCGTTCTGTCTACTTTAGTGCCATTACCATTTTGACGGTTGGGTATGGAGATATTACGCCAATCGGTATCGGTAGGGCCATTGCCATGACAGAAGCTTTGATAGGTTTTGTCATGCCTGCAGCCTTTGTAGTAAGGGTGGTCCTGCATATGGACGGGCGTGAGAGATAAACTTTATTAATTCCCCTCGTTTAGAAAGCGGTTTGATGACTCAGATATCGGTTCCGGGCAGTTGGCGTCAGCGTTCAAGGGAGTCTCTATAGACTTCTGATTGACGCTGATTTTTTTCTTATGCTCTGTTACTGCCCCTTCGTGTAATGCTTCTTTCTTCATATACCATCCTCCATTCGTTTCAATTATCATTAGTTTAGGATATTTGTTAAAGTATATGTATCGTAGTGCATTTCTTGATAATTTTTCATGCTTTCGATAGGCTTAAAGAAACACTATTAGTTCAAGGAGGAGTTTTAAAATGACAATAGAAGTTGGCAAAAAGGCACCTGATTTTTCGTTGCTATCTAATACAGGCGAGACAGTGACCCTTTCAAGTTTTCAAGGGAAAAATGTCGTACTATATTTCTATCCAAAAGATATGACCCCTGGATGCACCACACAGGCATGTGATTTCAGGGATATGCATGAAGATTTCTCCAATCTGGACACGGTGATTCTTGGAGTAAGTCCTGATCCTCAATCAAGGCACGAGAAGTTTATTGAGAAGCATGGGTTGCCGTTTATGCTCTTAGTAGACGAGGGTCATGAAGTAGCAGAGCTTTACGATGTGTGGAAGCTGAAGAAAAATTTCGGCAAAGAGTACATGGGTATAGAACGTTCCACATTTATCATCAATAAAGAAGGCGAACTAGTAAAAGAGTGGAGAAAAGTAAAAGTGAAGGGTCACGTGGAGGAGGCTTTAAGCTTTATAAAAGAGAATCTTTAAGAGGAAAAGCCTTTTTTAAAATAATTGAGGCAAACGTCTAACTACAAATGGACCCTCCCAGAGTATTTTATAGTGTAGGGCATACCTCCTCAAAAAGTTGACGTGATTAGAGTGTGAGCATAAAGCTTGCACTCCTTTTTTATGATATGAATTTATATATTATGAGAAAAGTAAAAAAAGATACATAGTGGACAAGTACGATAGCTTAAGAAAGGATACATAGTATTGATATTATTTAAAAAATTGGTTATTTTGCGTGTATTCCCTGAACACTTCCATCCTAGAGTGTTTTTTATTATACTGGTAAAGGATTTTTTCTTCTTATTTTTTGAAAATTTAATAGATTGAGAAAGGGGATTTTAAAATGGAAGCAACGCAAAAGAAACGCGGCTTTGTTATGCGTGCTCTTGATAGCATTGAGCGTGTTGGTAATAAGTTGCCACATCCGGTAACCTTATTCGCGATTTTCGCGTTATTGGTAATTGTCGCTTCTGGAATCTTTTCCAGCATGGGTGTTCAAGTCGACGACCCTTTAAATGAAGGAGAAGTTCTTACTGTTAAGAACTTAATGAGCTCAGAAGGGATTGCTTACATCTTTGAAAGCGCCGTTAAAAACTTTACAGGATTTGCACCTCTTGGAACTGTTCTTGTAACGATGATTGGTATCGGTATTGCGGAGAGATCCGGACTTATCAGTGCAGGACTGCGCGGCTTGGTAACATCTGTGCCAAAACAGCTCATGACAGCTGCTCTAGTATTTGGAGGAATTATGTCTTCTATGGCGGCGGATGCTGGTTACGTTGTATTGACACCTCTTGGTGCGGTACTTTTCGCAGGACTGGGAAGGCATCCACTTGCGGGACTTGCAGCAGCGTTTGCTGGTGTATCTGCAGGATTCAGTGCAAACTTGCTGTTAACTTCTCTTGATCCGTTATTAGGGTCTTTAACACAAGAGGCGGCAGCAACCGTTGACCCAGAATATGCTGCTGGAATGAACTACATGATGAACTTCTACTTCATGTTTGCGTCAGTTTTTGTTCTAACTATAGTTGGTACGTTCGTAACGGATAAAATTGTTGAACCTCGCCTTGGTGAGTACAAAGGTGCTTACAAAGGGGATGTTGATTATTTAAAACCTGAAGAGAAAAAAGGCTTATGGGCTGCATTGTTTGCTTTTATTGCAACGATAGCAGTAATGGCATTGCTCGTTGTACCTTCTTGGGGACCACTTCGTGGAGATGGCTCATTCCTAGAAGCGCCATTCTTCCATACACTTGTACCAGTAATTCTCATTATGTTCTTCGTTCCGGGACTTGTTTATGGGTTGATTACGAAATCAATAAAAAATGACAAAGATGTAGCAAACCAAATGTCCGATACGATGGCAACAATGGGTGCATACATTGTACTAGCATTTGTTGCTGGTCAGTTTGTTGCTTACTTTAATGAAACAAATCTGGGCCTTGTTTTGGCGGTAAATGGAGCAGAACTTATTCAAGGAATCGGCTTTGACAGCTCTAACCGTTTTATGAGCATTCTTTTAATTCTGGTATTTATGATTGTTGCTGGTTTCATCAATCTATTTATCGGAAGTGCTTCTGCTAAATGGGCAATCATGGCTCCGGTATTTGTTCCAATGATGATGGGTCTAGGGTATTCCCCTGAGCTTACTCAATTGGCATACCGTTTGGCGGATTCCACTACAAATGTCATCTCGCCATTGATGCCATACTTCGCAATCGTTATCGCGTTTGCGCAAAAGTATGATAAAAAAGTTGGAATTGGAACACTTATCTCCACGATGATTCCGTACTCAGTGTTTTTCTCTATCGTATGGGTACTCATGCTTATCGTTTGGATCCTTACGGGCTTACCAATCGGACCGAACGCACCAATCGATTATGTGGGATAATGAATGAAAACACCTGCTTGTCCATGATGGACTTGCAGGTGTTTTTTTGCTATAAGAAAAGTAGTAGCTAAAAAATGTAGAGTAGGGGATGGGAGTAAATGAAAATTTATACCAAAACAGGTGATAAAGGACAAACTTCATTAGTGTATGGGCAAAGAGTGGATAAAAATCATGTGCGTGTAGAAGCATATGGAACATGCGATGAAGCAAATTCCATGATTGGACTTGCGATTGCGTATCTAGACGAAGAGGACTTCAACCGTAAAGAAACATTGATCAAATCATTCTCCAACATACAGACAATCCTTTTTCACGTGGGAGCGGAACTTGCCACACCTGCAGGAAAAGAAGTGAAGTGGAAGCTTACAGAAAAACATGTAAAAAGTCTCGAGGACGAAATGGACGAACTTGATGCAACACTTCCTCCGTTGACAAATTTCGTATTACCTGGCGGTTCGAAAGCTGGAGCGGCTTTGCATAGTGCACGAACAATCGTAAGAAGAGCGGAAAGATCTGCTGTAGGATTGAGTGATGAACTTTCTCCGAATGTACTTGCCTATTTAAACCGCCTTTCTGACTATTTGTTTGTCGTTGCACGCTATGTGAACAGTCAATTAAAGAAGGAAGAACCAATTTTAAAGCCAGAGGTTTAAAATCCAGATTACTTCATATAGATATAAGTAATAACATTGACAAAAATATCAATATCACGGTACACTAATTATAAATATTATAAAGTAATAATCTTTATGAAAAGCGAGGTGCATGACTGTGGCAAACGAACAATTAAAAGAAGCGCTTGAAACGCTAAAACAAACTGGAGTTCGCATAACTCCACAGCGTCATGCGATTTTAGAGTATCTTATTCAATCTATGTCTCATCCGACAGCTGACGATATATACAAAGCACTTGAAGGAAAGTTTCCAAACATGAGTGTCGCGACCGTTTACAACAACCTTAGGGTATTCCGTGAAGTTGGTCTTGTGAAAGAATTGACCTACGGAGACAACTCCAGTCGTTTTGACTACGTGACAACCGACCATTACCATCTGATCTGTGACGAATGCGGCAAAATTGTCGACTTTCATTACCCAGGTCTTGATGAAGTAGAAGCATTGGCTGCCCATGTTACTGGATTTAAAATTGCTCGCCATCGCATGGAAATTTACGGTGTCTGCCCAGAATGTGACAAAGGCGCTCATTGACCTTTCGCACGGGTAAAACAACCAATAAAAAAGCTGATAGGACTTAGCTCCTATCAGCTTTCTTTTTTGAATTATAATCTTCATTAAATTCTTTTCCTTCAAGGGAAGGATCCATCGTTAACGGTTCGTTACAATACATACACATATCAACGCGGCCAAGAACTTTAGTATGCTTCCCGCAGTTGGGGCAAACTACCTGTACGGCCTTTGTGGAAAGCATGCCGATCCAAAAATAAACAACCGTGGAACCAACGATACATAAAAGACCCAATAACATAAATAAAGTCATGACCAACATGTTTCCTTGAAAGAATATTCCTATATACATAACGAAGAAACCGATAAAGACAAGACTTAGTGCAAAGGTTCTTATTTTATTGATTTTACTAGAATATTTACGCGCCATGAACACTACCTCCTAAAACAATATAATAGCACATTTTGTCCGAAAATGGAGTTGCAGTCACAGACATGTTGAATTTAGAAGTTGACCGAATGTTCTGGATTAAAAATGATAAAAAGGTTTTTAAATGAAAGTGTCGAATAATAGGGAGAACCCTTTAAAGATGGAGGTCTTAAGATGGAAGATTTACTTCGTCCAATCTATCAAGAACGCGCAAGCCAATCAAACACGCAAGGAATATTAATGATAGAAAAGAAAAACCCCGTTAGCCCAAATACAGATAAATTTGATGTTATTCTCTTTATGGTAGTAAAAGAACTGGATGAATCCTTATACGTCAAACACTATGAATTGCTTCAAAAGAAAGCCGCGCTTTACATCGCAAGCGAACAGCAATTAGAAGAATGGATAACGCTTGGAACAAACCGAAGAGTCATCGATTGGATTATCAATGGGAAAGTACTCTTTGACAGAAATGAATTTATCTATGCCCTAAGAGGTAAACTCCTCGATTTCCCTCTAGAAGACCGTAAACTAAAAATTGGCTTAGAATTTGCTAAACTAATAAGAAGATATCTAGAAGGTAAAGATTTCTTTGATTCCAAGCATTATATTGATGCGTATAACCATATCGTCCACTCCCTTCACCACTTGGCAAGGTTAGCAGTTATCGATCACGGTTTCCATCCAGAAATCACCGTTTGGAATCAAGTGAAGAAAATTGAACCAGAAATCTACAAATTATATGAAGAACTCATTCAAGGGGATGAACCAATCGATAAAAGACTCGAACTTCTCTTCCTTGCGAATGAGTTCATGATCTACTCCAGAACAAGAACCGGAGCTAAACATTTAATAGAGGTCTTAATGGATAAAGAAGAAGCTTGGTCCTATAATGAAATGTTGCATCATCCTAAACTCCAGAAGTATTCTGTAGATCTAAGTGTTCTAGTTGAATACTTAGTAGAAAAAGGCTTCTTGCAAGTGGAGAAAAAACAGACTAAAGGTAACGGTGTCTTCCACCGACTTTATCAAGTCGCTCCAGAGAAATAATAACAAATGATGTTACACTTTAAGCTCCTAATGGTGGAAGATTTCTTTAGGAGCTTTAGCTTTTCTTAACCCTTTTAAAATTATTTCAAAAAAGTTTAAAATACGTATTGACGATGTTTGTCGTTACATGGTATATTATTATTCGTCGCCGCAAGAGAAAAGCTAAAGAGCGACACCGAGAAAAAAGAAATTCAAAAAACATGTTGACTTATAATGATGAAACATGTTATATTAATAAAGTCGCTTCTGAGCGACGGATTGATGAAAATGATCTTTGAAAACTAAACAAAACAACAGCGTCATAACGTCGGTTCTACGGAACACGACAAAATGATTTAAGTAAGACAAGCTAGCAAATTTTGAGCAGAAGCTCAGACTCTTTATTGGAGAGTTTGA
>NZ_JAAZWB010000058.1 GCF_012524115.1 Bacillus sp. RO1
GTGCAACCCAAAAAATAAATGTATCTTTTAAACGAAAAAAGACCCGAACTAATTTAAGATTTTAAATTAGTTCGGGTTTTATTTAGACTAAAACACTTTTGTCCCAGCCTCTTCTTTTACTTAACGTATTTTTTGTTTGAGTAAGCCAACTAGCTCAAGACCGTGAAGAATTCCGTCTTCCCCCACATCTTTTGTTACATGGTTTGCTACTTTCACTAATTCAGGATGCGCATTTCCCATCGCAACCCCTGTTCCTACGTAATCAATCATTTCGACATCATTTAATCCATCTCCAAAAGCATAGACATTTTCTTTCTTAAACGGCAATCTCTCCAGCATCTTCTGAATCCCGATTGCTTTCGATCCACCTTTTGGCAGGATGTCAGTTGAGTATTGGTGCCAACGGATGAAATCAAAATCCTTGTAAGCTTCCACATAGCTTTGCTGATGCTCATCTTCTATGAATAATAAAGCTTGATAGATCTCCGTTTCATCAAGGAAACTTGGACCATACTCGGGGTGAACAAACTTTAAGCTTCCCATGCTTTGATTAATAAACGGATGATTTTCTACATTTGCCTTCATCGTTTCATGATTTAAATACACTAATGGATGTGACACTTTTTCGGAATTTTGACGTAACAAATGCAATTTCTCTATATTTAAAGGGTTTTTATAAATAACTTCTCCTTCAAACACCACATATTGGCCGTTAAAGCTGACAAAAGTATCAATGTCCAATTCTTTGCGTAGGTCCGCAAACATAAACGGAGCCCTTCCTGTTGCAATTGCCACATACACTCCTTGTTCCTTCAGTTCTTTTATAGCCTTTTTAGTAGAGGCAGGCAATTCTTTTTGATGGTTCAGCAGGGTACCATCTATATCAAAAAACACTATTTTCTTTTCCATTTTTATCACCTTACTTCTTTAGACTGTGACATTTTTTATCACTTTTTGTTTTTTTGCTTTCGTTTTATACGAAGATAAATATACACCACTAAAGATTAGAATCAAACCAAAAAGCATATGAGGGGTTATTTTTTCACCCAATAGTAGGCTACCCCATAACATGGCTGTTATCGGCACGATATATGTGACAAGGGATGCAAACTCTGCACTACCTTCCTTAACCATGTAATAATATAGAAGATATGCTACACCTGATCCGAAAACCCCTAAACCGATCAAAGATACAATAATAGAAGTGCTACCTATTGCTAGAAAGCCGGATGGTTGCACAAATGCCATCATAATCCCGGACAAGATCCCAGCGACTGCTAGCGTACTAAAGGAAATAACGGTGATAGGCGTGTTTAGCAAATGTTTCTTGCTAAGATGTGCACCAAAACCATAGCAAATGGTAGCACCCAACATCGTTCCTACCCCCAGAAGATTATCATGAAACAATTGGAGAATATTTAATTCCAATAAAACAACAATTCCCATAAAACCTACGCTTACACCAATCCATTGCATTTTTTCCATTTTGCTAGAAAAGATGGAAAAGCCGATCAGAATCGTCCAAATTGGTGTCGTAGCATTAACAACCGAAGCCAGACTGCTACTTATAGATGTTTCACTAACAGCAATAAGTGCCCAAGGAAGAGCATTATTTAATAGTGCTATAAAAATAATGGGCAGTATTGGAAGGTTACGCAGTAGTTTTAATTTATTCTGTATAAGAAGTAAAATCAAAAGCGTTCCCGCCCCAAACATACACCTCCAAAACACAACTCCCCAAACACCTAAATCCACTACAAGCAATTTTATAAATAGAAAAGACATGCCCCAAATCAAACTTAACGTAAATAATGCTGCATACAGTCGCTTCATCCAACTTACCACCTTAATTTTAGGGTAACGAAATAAATATTTATTTTAACCTACACGAAGAAAACGTTTACTGTCAATGAAAATTTATCCTTAGCTTCGGTTGTTACGAAAGTCGACTAAAGGCCTTATTCCCAATAGACCATTTATATGTTACTCTGAGGTTAACCATACTAAATTCTACGTATATTGTTTTAATGTGAAAGCCATTTCCTCATGTACTGAAATTTCGTATATTTACCAGCAACTATTTACTCTGTTTGACGCATATTAACAACTAACAAACAGATCGTACCTAAAGTACAAGGAGTGAAACGCTTATGCTAAGAAGACTTAGAAAAAAGATACTGCGTAGAATGAACAACATTCTTAAACGAAAAACAATTGCCTAGTCCTTGCCTTTCATGAGTCCTCCTTACACTGGAGGGCTCTTACATATTATTTATCCATGAATTTGTTCTCCCTCTGTTTCTAATCCCTCTCAATTGGAGAAAATAGAAAAGCACTTCTTTTCGGGAAAAACATGAAATTTCATGATGTATCGTATATAATATAGGGTAATAATGGCTTTTTAGCCAATGACCGGTTATGCTATAAGGATATTACTAGGAAGCATTATTAAAACTCGCGTTGTCTTTTTGTAAGGAAAAAAGCATTGGAGCTTGACGCAAGATAGTGGGTCGACGGACACTTCCGCCTTTTTCCCTTACATAAAATAACTATATATACTGGCTCTTTCCCTTACTGCCTAAGGAGAGGCGAAGGACCAGACAGATTTTTTAAGGAGAGATAGCAATGTTATTTAAAGTGTATTATCAAGAAGATGTAGCTGAAGCACCTGTAAGAGAAAAAACGGAATCTCTTTATGTGGAAGCATCTGCAGTATTCGAAGTTCGCAGAAAATTAAAGGACAAGCCATATAACATAGAATTTATCCAGCCTGTATCCGGGGATTTCTATGAGTATGAAAAGCAATCCGAAAACTTTAAAGTATTGGAGATATGATAGACAATGAAATTTGTTAAAAACAATCAAGCAGCGGTCTTCGCTTTAGGCGGGCTGGGTGAGATCGGGAAAAACACCTATGCTGTTCAATTTCAAGATGAAATCATCTTAATTGATGCCGGAATCAAATTTCCTGAAGACGAACTACTAGGAATCGATTATGTTATTCCAGATTATACGTATTTAGTAAAGAACCAAGAAAAAATTAAAGGCCTTTTCGTTACTCACGGTCACGAAGACCATATCGGCGGAATTCCTTACCTTCTTCGTGAAGTAGACATTCCGGTATATGGCGGCAAGCTTGCACTTGGTCTAATCAAAAACAAACTAGAAGAACATGGTCTTCTGCGTAAAGCAAAACTAATTGAAATCCAGGAAGATGACATCATCAAGTTCCGTAAAACGTCCGTGACATTCTTCCGCACCACTCACAGTATCCCTGATTCTTACGGTGTGGTTGTCAAAACACCTCAGGGGAATATTGTTCACACTGGTGATTTCAAGTTTGACTTTACTCCAGTTGGAGAGCCTGCAAACTTAACAAAAATGGCCGAAATTGGAAAAGAAGGCGTCCTTTGCCTATTATCTGACAGCACAAACAGCGAAATTCCTGACTTCACCATGTCAGAACGCCGTGTAGGAGAAAGCATTCAAGACATCTTCCGCAAAGTGGATGGCCGAGTGATTTTCGCTACATTCGCATCCAATATTCACCGTCTGCAACAAGTAGTGGAAGCTGCTGTAGCTCACGGTAGAAAAGTCGCAGTCTTCGGACGCAGCATGGAAGCAGCAATTAATATTGGTCAAGAGCTCGGATATATCCAAGCACCTAAAGATACATTTATCGAAACCAATCAAATTAACCGCATGCCGGCAAACAAAGTCACTATCCTTTGTACCGGAAGCCAAGGTGAACCTATGGCCGCTCTTTCCAGAATTGCCAACGGAACACACCGCCAGATTCAAATCATTCCTGGAGACACGGTTGTATTCTCATCCTCTCCTATCCCAGGAAACACACTAAGTGTAAACCGTACCATCAACATGTTGTTCCGCGCAGGAGCTGATGTCATCCACGGTTCATTAAGTGACATCCATACTTCTGGTCATGGTGGACAGCAAGAACAAAAGCTTATGCTTCGCTTGATCAAGCCAAAATATTTCATGCCAATTCACGGTGAATACCGCATGCAGATTACTCACAAACAGCTTGCGATTGATTGTGGAGTACCTGAAGAGAACTGCTTTATCATGGACAACGGTGAAGTTCTAGCACTTAGCGAAGATGAAGCTTCTGTAGCAGGTAAAATACCATCCGGAAATGTTTACATTGACGGAAATGGTATTGGTGATATCGGAAACATCGTACTTCGTGACCGCCGCATCCTTTCTGAAGAAGGTCTAGTGGTTGTTGTAGTAAGCATTAACATGAAGGATTTCCGCATCGCTTCCGGTCCAGATATCATCTCACGTGGATTTGTATACATGAGAGAGTCCGGTGACTTAATCAATGACGCGCAATCCTTGATTTCCAAGCATCTGAACAAGATCATGGAACGCCGTACGACACAATGGTCTGAAATCAAGAATGAAATAACGGACACGCTTGCTCCGTTCTTATACGAGAAAACAAAACGCCGTCCGATGATTCTTCCTATTATTATGGAAGTTTGATTTTGAGGTGAAACATTTTAAGGAACTCCCCCAGACTTTTTGGTTTGGGGGAGTTTTTTCGTTGGATATGGTAATTCTGGACGGTATGAGGCTCCATTTCGGTGGACTCTTCACCCTCATGGTGGGCTTTTGAGGCAAGTCTGAAATTATTGTAACTTTTCGGAGGGTTATTGTAACTTTTCACATGTTGATTGTGACATTTTTGAGCGTCATTATGACTTTCTTATAGGTTATTCTAACAATTCGGAAATCGAAATAAGTTCGCCAATAAAAAAAACCAGCAAGGTCTCCCCCTCACTGGTCCACACTAATCTACTTCTAATCCTCCACCACATTCTTCTCAAAACGTGTAATATCCGTATCTGCTCCAATAACAATCAGAATATCCCCTTGTTTAATAGGATCAGTGGCTTGAGGCGAGACAATAATATCCCTTCCCCGCTTGATTGCAACTATGTTAATTCCGTATTTAGCTCGAATATCCAAATCAATCAACGTGTTTCCATCCAGACGTCTACTAGCAACGATCTCTACGATACTATGCTCATCAGACAGCTCCAGATAATCCAAAACGTTATTTGACACAATGTTGTGGGCAATACGTCTTCCCATATCACGCTCCGGATGAACCACTTGATCGGCACCAATACGACTTAATACCTTTTCATGATAATCATTGGTCGCCTTGACCGTAATATGCTTAACTCCTAGTTCCTTTAATATCAGGGTGGTTAAGATGCTTGCTTGAATATTGTCACCAATGGCAACGATTACATGATCAAAATTACGGATACCGATACTCTTGAGCACCGCCTCATCCGTAGTATCGCCAACCACTGCATGTGATGCTATATTAGCAAACTGGTTCACTTTCTCCTCGTCATTATCAATCGCAAGAACCTCTACTCCCTCGTCACTCAAAGCCTGTACCATACTTCCCCCAAAACGACCTAAACCAATAACGGCAAACTCTTTTCTTTTCAACCTTGCTTCCCCCATTTACTCTGGTATATATAAATACTATTGTACCATAATCTTACCTTTTCTTAAGTTGAATATGATTTTCTACAGGGTAATTTTCAGAAAATTATTGAACTCCCTCTTAATAAAGTGTAAAATTACACATATATTATAAAAAAGGAGCATTTGGCACCCAATGATGAATCAAGACGAAGCTATCTCTTTAATATCAAATAAACTTAAGCTTATCCGAACGGAACATAATTATACACAAGACAGGATGGCGGAAGTGTTGGGAATCTCCAAAAAGACCTTAGTACAAATTGAGAAAGGCCGAACCACAGCTGGCTGGACCGTTTGCGCAGCTACATGTGCCTTATTCCGGGAAAGCCAAGTATTATCCTCCGTTCTGGGTGCTGATCCATTAGAAGTTATCGAAACGATAGCACACGAGAAAATAGATGCACCAAAGGATAAGACAATGGGCGGAAAAGTATGGTGGAAAGAAATAAAAATGCAAGGGGCATTTCGCCTTCAGCAAAACGTCATCAGTCAGCATTATAGAATTCTTGACGAAATGGATTTCCGGTGGTACAGCTCTTTTGAAAAAGAGGATGCATTAGAGAGATTGAATGAGTTATCAGCGCAACAGAAAGGAGAATGAGTGAATGGATGTCAATATTGTAGTTCTGATTGCTGTCCTTGCCCCAATTTTTCTGTTTGTCTGCTATATTAATGAAAAGCTTGAGTATCGGTGATCACATTATAGTATGGTAGTGGGCACTAGTTGGAGTGAGTTATAGAGGTTTTTCATATTATTCCACAATGAAGTTTGTTCAGTGGAAATATATGGATTCTTGATAAATTGAACTGCTTTTTTGAATAATTGGAGAGGTTTTTTCACTAATTCAACCACTTTTTTGAATAATCTCCCCCGTTTTTTGATTAATTCCCTCTATGTGCATTCCGACATCCAACATTAAGTAATTGCGTCCACAAAAAAGACATCGGCCCAAAAACCGATGTCTTTTCTTATTCTCAGCTCACGTCCTGCATCGTAAACTGTGCTTTAACTAAATGATAATAAATGCCGCCGTGCTCCATCAGCTTATCATGATTCCCCTGCTCCATAATATTCCCATGATCAAGGACGATGATGTTATCTGCTTCCCGAATAGTAGAAAGACGGTGAGCGATAATGATAGCGGTACGGCCTTTCAAAAGCTGTTTAAGGGCTGTCTGGATCTTCACTTCCGTTTCCGTATCAATACTAGCAGTTGCTTCATCTAATATAATGATGCTAGGGTCTGCTAACAAAGCACGGGCGAAGGAAATCAATTGCCTTTCCCCGACTGAGAGAACATTTCCTCTTTCCTCCACTTCTGTTTCATATCCATTTTTCAGACGTTCGATGAACTCATTCGCACCAACTGCCTCAGCAGCTGCTCTTACTTCTTCAACAGTTGCAGTAGGTCTACCAAAGCGGATATTATCATTGATGGTTCCAGAGAAAATAAAGGTATCCTGCAATACTACACTGATTTGGGACCGCAGGCTTTGAAGAGAGATGTCACGAATGTTATGTCCGTCAATCTTCACTTCTCCAGCAGTTGCATCATAGAAACGTGAAATCAAGTTGGCAATCGTTGTTTTCCCAGATCCGGTATGACCAACCAATGCCACCGTTTGGCCGGCTTCCATCTTCAATGAAATGCGGTTCAAAGCGGTACGTTTACTGTCATAGGAGAATTCTACATTCTTAAATTCTATCTCTCCGTTAATGGAATCCAACTGAACGGCATTGTCTTTCTCATCTACAATTGGTTTTTCATCGAGGAATTCAAAGATACGTTCAGAAGAAGCCATCCCCACAAGCAGCATGTTATATAGCTGACCCAACCTTGAGATAGGCTCCCAGAACATCCCTAAGTAAAAAGCAAAGGAAATGAATACACCGACAGTTAACGTACTTGTGCCGCCTGTTAAACTTTGTTGAATTAAGTAGGCTCCGTACCAAATAAGGATGGCGGTACCAACAGCATTTGTCATTTCAACGAACGGACGGAAAATGGCATTCTGTCTCGTTGCATTTTTCCAAGACTCAAAGTTTTCGGTATTAATACGGTCAAAGAACCCCATGTTCTCTCTTTCTTGTGTGAAGGATTGAGTAACACGGACCCCTTGTATACTTTCATTCAGATGAGAGTTAAGCATCGCTTGCTTGATACGTACATCCTGCCACGCCCTCCTGATTTTCCTACGCAAGCTTGTGGAGATGAAAAACATGATTGGTAAAATAATTAATATTGCTGTAGCCAATTCAGGACTCAATGTAAATAGAATCACTACGATACCAATTAGTAAAATAAAGTCCATAAGCAAATTGATTACGCCGTTAGTGAACAATTCTTGCAAGGAATTAATATCATTCATGATCCGAACAAGGATGGACCCAGCGGATCGTTGATCGAAAAAGCGATGGGAAAGTCCTTGAACATGTGTGAACAAATGTTTTCTTAAATCATAAATGACGTTTTGACCGAGCATATTCATCCAACGTATCCTCAATGCATTCGCCACATAGGATATGACATATAACACGGAAACAATCACAGCTAGTTGGATAAGCATATCCATGTCTTTTTGCTTGATGGCAACATCATATAAGTATTTACCAATGATGATTGGGATTGCTAGCCTTACAGCTGTTGCAATTAACATCGTAATAACAGCCAATGGTAGCAATGTTTTTGAATAGGGTTTCATATAAGAAAACAGCCGCCACATCTGTTGCCAGTTAAAGGGCTTTTCAATTGCATTATCAGTAGAGTAGTAGAATCTCTTTTTCACATTATCGTTCAGTTCGATTTTTTGTTTTTTGCGCATTCTGTTTCACCTGCCTTCAGTTAGTCTGAGCTTCCAAAACCGTTTTTTGATCCTTGTACTGGATATCATAAATTCTTCGATATGCCCCATTTTTTTGGACAAGCTCGTCATGTGTACCGCGCTCCACTACTTTTCCTTCTTCTAACACGAGTATCTCATCGGCGTGTTTAAGTGAGGAAATACGGTGCGCGATGATAAAAGTTGTTCTGCCCGCCAAAGCAGCCTTTAGTTCTCTTTGAATATTAAACTCAGTCTGCATATCCACTGCACTTGTTGCGTCATCTAGCACTAAAATACTTGGATCTAGAATCAATGCACGAGCGATGGCAATACGTTGTTTCTGACCGCCAGAAAGTCCCATTCCACGCTCTCCAAGCATTGTGTCGTAGCCGTCAGGAAGTTCCATGATAAAATCATGCGCCTGTGCCATCTTCGCAGCTCGAACGATTTCTTCCATAGAAGCATTCGGTCGTCCGTAAGCAATATTTGATTTAATAGTGGAAGAAAATAAGAAGGACTCCTGCAACACAAATCCGATTTGATTTCTAAGTGAATACAGTGAGTATTTATTTACTTCTTCTCCATCAATTAAAATACGGCCAGATTGTGGCTCGTAAAACCTTGTGATAAGTTGAGTGATACTTGTTTTCCCTGAACCTGTCGCACCAATCAACCCAATCTGCTTACCAGGAGGTGCATCAAAGGATACATTTTCAAGTGCCGTTTTATCTTCATTTGGATAACGGAAGGTAACATCTTCAAACGTCACATGCCCATTTAGATTTGGTGCATCTTTTGCATCCGGTGCATCTTGAATATCTTCTTCTGCTTCTAAAATCTCCAATAATCGTTCACCAGAAGCCTTTGCTTGTGAGAACTGATTAATTACAAAGCCTAGGTTAGCAATCGGCCAGACAATGTACCAGACCAAGCTGAAGAATGCCACAAGTTTTCCTTCTGATAATTGGCCTGTAATTACTAAATAACCTCCAAATCCAAGAAGACCTACCACACAGGCATTCCCGATGAATTCCATCAGTGGAAAAAACTTCGCCCAGACATTAGAAGTGGTTATATATTTTTCTTTGTAGTCCACATTGGAATTATTGAACTTATTGATTTGATAATCTTCACGTGATAAAGATTTTACCGTGTTGATCCCACTGATGTTCTCTTGTACATTCGTATTCAATTTCCCGAATGATTTACGAATTCCACGGAATGCAGGGTGAACTCTTTTATCAAAGCGATACGTGACAAACGCAAGAAAAGGCATAGCCAACAACGTGACAAAAGTTAAGGCCACCGAGTAATAGAACATCAAACCTAGACTTATAGTCACTAGCAGGACAAACCTAATTAATTCGGCAAATCCAAATGATAGGAAAAACCTGAATCCCTCAACATCCGCTGTCAGCCTAGACATTAAGTCACCTGTCTTGGCATTATCATAATAACGAAACGGTAAGAATTGCAGTTTTTCATACAGCTCATTTCTTAAGCGATACACAGAACGTATTCCAAATAGGTCGCCTAAAAATTGATTGAAATACGTAAATAACCCCTTTAAGGCCATGAGTCCAATGAATCCGAGCGCTATATATGGTACGTATTCAAATTGTTGTTTTTCAATAACTTCATCAATGGTAACCTGTAAGATTACAGGATAAATGACAGTGATGACCGTTACTAAAAGCAAAAATATCAATGAAATATAGAAATTTTTGCGATAAGGCCAATAAAACTCTTTAAGCTTCTTAAAAGTCTCCACATGTATTCCCTCCCTTTGTTAACTCATGCTGGAAAATATAAGATAGTATCTAATATATCGAGTTTCGAAATATTTATCCAGTCTTTTTTGGAAAAATTTAAATTATTTATACTATTATTTTATTAGGTTACTTAAGACATGGTAAGAGTCACGAAGACGGATGTTTTCTACATCTTTAGTCGGAGAAAAATGAACAACTTTAGAGTATATGAAAGAGGAGCCTCGAGTAGAATTATTATGCAAAAAAAGGACCACCAAAAATGGTAATCCTTTTAGTATCAATATTCTATTTTTCCATTTCACCTAAAACGCGGTTTACACGTTTTTCTAGCATCTTCATTCCGCTTCCTCCAGCTTGGAAATGACGAAGATTGCCTTCTGCATCAAATACATAATAAGCAGGAACATATTGATTTTCAAAGGCATCCGTCAACTTATGTTCGCTGTCCACGAAAATCGGCTGTGTAATATCATGCTCACTTGCCGTCTTTTTGATGGAATCTAAGTTCAAGTCGTCCTCAGATCGTGGCATGTGTACAGCAATTACATTCAGCTTATCCTTGTAATTATCGCGAAACTCATTTACTTGCGGCATTGCTTCTTTACATAAATGGCAGCTAACAGACCAGAAATGGATAAGCGTTGGCTTTTCTCCAATTAGCTCTTCTTTTGTTACCTGACCATTCAACCATTCCGTCGCACCTGTCAACTCAGGCATTGGGGATCTCAATTTCATACTAAAAACCTCCTATTAAATTACTATGTAGTGCAAAGAAAAGGCCTAACGAAAACCGTTAGACCTTATTCTAGGTTGGATCAAATTATAATGTAGCTTGTCCAGGCTTCCAGTTAGCTGGGCAAAGTCCACCAGTTTGTAATGCTTGAAGAACACGTAGTGTTTCTTCTACATCGCGGCCGATGTTGTTATGGAATACTGTTTGGTATTGAAGTTCGCCTTCTGGGCTGATGATGTATAATCCACGTAGCGCGATACCTTCGTCTTCAATAAGAACGCCGTAGTCACGAGATACAACGTGGTTTGTGTCAGCAGCTAAAGGATATCTTAATTCGCCAAGACCGTTGTCTTTGCGATCTGTGTTGATCCATGCTAAGTGAGTGTGGATAGTATCAGTGGATACTCCAATGATTTCTGCATCTAAGTCTTCGAACTCTTCGTAACGATCAGACATTGCAGTGATTTCAGTCGGGCAAACGAACGTGAAATCCATTGGATAGAAGAAAAGTACTGTCCACTTATCGTTTTTCATGTTCTCTTCTAAGCTTACTTTTCCAAATTCTTTGTTTGGTAATACAGCGTCCATTTCAAAACGTGGAGCTTGTTTACCTACCATGCGTTCTGCCATTTGTAAATCCCTCCAAGTTGTAATTTCAAATGAGAAAATTAATAAAAATTTCTCATTTAGTTATTTAATCAACATCAACTATTATAAATCACTCTTTATTTTTAGTCAATGTTAAATGATAATTAATTTAAATAAGGAATTAGATGTAAATATTTCAAAATCCAAATTCACCTTGTTGGTATTCCCCTTATAAGCAATGATAATAAATGGGAATTTTTTCTCACATCTTATACTACCATTCTTTCCTTTGAGAACAAAATAATAAGCTTAATCCAATCGTTTTCTGTAAATCATTTGGTTTTCATAAACGAATACTTTATAATGCGATATTAGGGCATACATTATTAATAGGAAGGGAGTATTTTTTAAATGGTATTTGACTTATCTGACATTGATTTCTACGCAATTTTAACTGCATTAGGTATTCTTGTTTTAAAACTTGTTGTTATCCTTATCGTATATGCAATAGTAAAATCAATTGGGACCAAGATTATCACACGTGCATTTGCTAGAGCTTCTGAAAAACAGGGTATTTCACCTGGAAGGGCAAAAACACTGGAAAAGCTGACAGTTAACATTTTTACATATGCATTAATCTTTTTCCTTGTCATAATGGTACTAGAAAATGTATTTGCCGTGGAAACAACTGCTATTTTAGCGGGGGCAGGGGTTGTAGGTCTTGCTATTGGTTTTGGGGCGCAAGGAATTGTCAGTGACGTTGTAACAGGCTTCTTCCTTTTACTAGAAAAACAAGTAGATGTAGATGATTATGTTACAACTGCTGGTTTTTCAGGCATTGTAGAAGAAGTTGGTTTACGCACGACAAAAATTAGAGATTTTGATGGTTCATTGCATTATGTACCAAACCGTGAGATTTCCAATTTGACTAACCATTCTCGCGGAAATATGAGAGCATTGGTTGATATCGGCATCTCCTATGATGATAATATTGACCACGCAATTGAAGTGTTGCAGCGTGTGTGTGAACAGGTTGCTTCTGAAGATGAAACAATTATTGAAGGCCCTAATGTAGTGGGTGTTCAAGGTCTTGGAGCTTCAGATGTTGTTATCCGAATCATCGCAAAAACGGAAAACATGCAACAATGGGCTGTAGAGCGTAAATTACGTAAAACACTTAAAGAAGCACTTGATGCAAATGGCATTGAAATTCCGTTTCCACATCAAGTTTATATTGAGAAGAAAGAATAGTTTTTTGGGAAGTCTAGAGTGGATACTCTGGACTTTCTTTTTGTTCTGATGTTGAAATGTGATGGAGGATTTGTGATAGTTTTGTGTCTGGTCTGTTGCTTGGTTGCTTGGTTGCTTGGTTTACTTTTTGTGTGGCTGGAAATGCTAAATGTCCAAAGATATTGCCAAGTTGACCGAAGTTTTAACAAAATTGACCGAATATTTTGCGAATTTGTCCGAAGTTTTGCCAAAATTGACCGAACCTCAAAACTGTTTGACCGAACCATAGGTAAAAGTTGACCGAACTCTCTGAAATATTGACCGAAGCTCATCAATCTTCCCCCATTAAATGTCTGAAGACCGATGGGAAATGTCCGAACCATATTTTTTCAACAAAAATAGAGTCATTTTCCCTCATAAATACACTTTTTTTTAATTTTTCACCCCATAAAACTCCAAGGCATCCACCGTACGCACTTAACTAGACCGTCGCCACATACCTCATTCCACCACTAAAAAAGAGCCATCTCGGCTCCTTTTTTAGTGGTTTATTCTGCTTTCCACCTGTTGGCAAATCTGATCAGCTGTCAGTCCGCTTGCTTCAATTACAGAACCAGCAGTGACACTATTGGAGATACCCATTACATTATTGTCGATTCCCGTTACTACGCAACAGTCACAACCTTTTGCGTCGTTTTCATTCGTTAATTGAACAACATCGTATCCTTTTTGTTGCAACGCTTGTTGAACATCTGTTAAGGATTGTTCTACACCGATTTTTGGCATATGTAATCCACCTCCTCTTTGTTAATTTGGCTTGCAAACGCCAAATTATACAATGAGGAAAATAAAAATGTCAGTTTGCTTTAAAATTGAAATAAGAAATAATGGTGCTAATAGCTACACCAATCGCATCTTCATTAGGATTTAGTTTTGAATGATGAAGGCCATATGGGGATTCTGCTCCTAACCAGAACATAAACCCAGGGATGTTCTCAATCATGTATCCGTAATCTTCTCCCGTCATCGCCTCTTTACATTCTATGACGCGAACATTGGTGTTTTCCGATACATACAGCATAAACTCTTCTGTAAGAGCTGGATCATTGTCCACCTGATGGTACATGCTTCCGTAATCAATGGTTGTTTGGCAGTTATACCCCACTTCCACCCCGTGAACGAGAGCTTCTATCCGCTCTTTAACTTTTTTCATACTTTCTACTGACAGGGTACGAACCGTCCCTTCTAGTCTTGCGCGCTCCGCAATGATGTTTTGAACGGTTCCGCCTGTTATTTTTCCAATTGTAATGACGGCACTGTCAAGTGGATCTACATTACGGGCAATAACTGTCTGTAATTGTGTAACAAGTGAACACGCGGCAACCACCATATCGTTTGTTTGGTGAGGATAAGCTGCATGGCCTCCCCGTCCCTTTAAGTCGACAAAAAGTTCGGAAGTATTAGCAAAAAGAAGTCCCTGTTTCGTAGCAATGGTACCGACTGGATACTCCGGTGCGATATGTAGTGCTACAATCATATCCGGTTTCCAAGCCTTGAAGATTTCCGATTGTATCATTGGCAAAGCACCACCTGGTCCCTCTTCTGCTGGTTGAAACATAAACAGGAGGTTATCCGATGCAGGATTCTGAGAAAAATGAGTTAGGATTCCCAGGGCAATACTCATATGCATATCATGACCGCATGCATGCATCATTCCCTCATGTGAAGAAGGAAACGATAAATCTGTTTCTTCTTCTATTGGCAAGCCATCAATGTCCGCTCTGTAACCAATTGTTTTAGAGGGATTAGTTCCTTGTACTCTTACAAATATTCCAGTTTCCCATGTTTTTACTTCAATATGGTCCTGTGGAAGGCTTTGTATATAATGAAGCAAATATCCTTGTGTTTTTACTTCTTGGAATCCCTTTTCCGGAATTTGATGTAAGTCTCTTCTTATTTGTATAAAGGGATTGATTAGATTCGACACGACGATTCCTCTCTTTCTAAGAAAAAGACGTGGAGTTAAGCACCCACGCCTTTTTTGTTTCTTCTATATTATAATTGACGAAGTTCTTGTTTAATTTCCGTTTTAGACTTCGTTTTTTCATCAATATCTTTAATTTTTCTTGCAGGTGTTCCAGCAACCACTGTGTATGGTGCCACATCATCAATAACAATGGCTCCCGCAGCAACAACTGCACCTTTTCCTACCGTTACACCTTCTAATACTACTGCATTAGCTCCAATTACAACATCGTCTTCAATGACAACAGGCTTAGCAGATGGTGGCTCAATCACACCAGCAAGAACAGTTCCCGCACCAATGTGGCAGTTCTTTCCGACTGTTGCTCGTCCACCAAGTACTACGTTCATATCAATCATTGTACCTTCCCCAATTACGGAACCGATATTGATGGAAGCACCCATCATGATAACAGCATTGTCTCCGATTTCCACTTGATCACGGATGATTGCGCCTGGCTCAATACGAGCTTTGACACCCTTCATATCAAGAAGAGGAATGGCAGAGTTGCGTCGATCGTTTTCTACCACATAGTCTTCAATTTTTGCTTCGTTTTCTTTAAGAGCCACTTCAATTTCAGCCCACTCGCCGAATACGACTCCGCTATTGTCATTTAAGAAAGTTTTTGAAGAAGCACCAAAGTTGATCCCTTCTACATCACCTTTCACATAAACCTTAACAGGTGTGGATTTTGTACTGTTTTGAATAAAAGAAATAATCTCGTTTGCGTTCATCATTTTCATTATGTAATTCCTCCTAAAACAATAAGTCTTTATCCCTTTACTCTATCAAACAACGAAAAGTGTGACAAGTAAAAAAATTATACATTTTTGATAAATAAAGAATATCCGGACAAAACAGCCCAGCTCTATAAAAGTGAAAACTTTAGTCATTAGTTTAACGCCGCTGTTTCTTTCCGCAAATGGCTTCGCTTTCCTAGGGGCACTGTTGGAGCCTCCTCGGCTTCGCCTGTGGGGTTCTCCACCTAGCGCTATCTCCCTCAGGGCAAGGAAGGCATCGGCAGCGATTCATCGCACGAAGAAAATGCGTAGCATTTTCGAGGAGTCTCCGCCATTTGCTCCAATCCACAGCTAGGATTCAAAAGTATTAAAGGTTACTACTTTTTCAGCTATTCTGGTTAGTTTCTTTTCCTTTAACCTTGGATGAAAGAGATTACCTAGTTGATTGGAGTGGAAGGCGCGTAGACGCCCGCGGGAGGAAGGGACAAGCGAGACCCCGCAGGCGCAAGCCGAGGAGGCTCACGGACCGCCCGCAGGCAAGCGAAGCGCCTGGAACGGAAATTAACAGTACCATATATACTCTAATCCTTATGAAAAAAAGAGACCTATTCAGTCTCTCTTTTGGCAACCATTTTTTCATTTGTCCGTGCGATGAATTGAACTACTATTAATCCAATGATGAAGGTAATGATGCTGATTACGTTTGTAAGCATGCTTTGTGAAAAGCCCGGGAATACAATTAAAGTCGACCCCATCACAAGGCCAATGACCGAGGCAAATGTTATTTTAGGGTAATGCTCTAACACGTATTTGATTAGTTTACTGGAAATGATAAAACCAACAGCAACTCCTGCACCTATCGTGAGAATAATAGGGATGTTAATATCCTTCAGTGCTGCAATTGCTGTAGTATAGAAGCCAAGAATCAATAATACCATCGAGCCGCTGATACCAGGCAGCAGCATCGTCATACTAGCAATCCAACCAGCAAAAAACAGACTGATTGCTGAACCAACAGTAAGTGTCTCTATCACAGGTCTTGTAGATTCCTGTAAAAATGCCATGGAACCAACTAATGCGAATGAGAGAATCAGAGCCAGATAGTGACGTTTCGTAAATGTTTGAAACATGTCAGATTCTTTCGCTAGTAATGGTAGAACTCCGATGATTAATCCTAAAAACAAAAACATAGTCGGTTGTGGATAGGTATGTAACAAGTAATCGAGTAGATGACTGAAAATAAGCAAGGCACCCACAATACCGATCCCTAGAGGAATTAGAAACTTAAGGTGTTTTAACCATTCTCTGCTGAAAATTCCGCTTATCGATTCAATAAGACGGTCGTAAATCCCTAGAATAAAAGCAATCGTCCCACCGCTTACACCAGGTATTACATCACTGATACCCATTAACATTCCGCGAAAAATATTTTTCCATTCCATAAAAGTGCTCCACCTTATTATTAAGTCTAGTATCTCAAAGTTTTATATTACTATTTCTTTTAAATATAATCCAATATTATCTCAACAGTTATATTCCTCCATGATGATATTCCTCTAATACTTCTAGAAATGCCTCCACCTGTTTTAAATTAAAGGAGGACTCATATCCAATTAACCACGTATCTCGGTGCAGGTTAGATACTTCATCCTCTTCTAGTGGAATTTTTTTGATCTTATCATAATCATCCTGTAATGTGATGGACGGCAGGATGGCATACCCAATACCATTCAACGCCATCTGTTTACAAGTCTCTATTTGATCTACCACTATCGTCCGCTTTGGTGGAGCCTGAAATTTTTTATGCCACCAAACTTGAATTTCTTGATAATAGGTAGAATCACTCTTAAATTGGATAAAAGGTCGTTCCGTAAGTTCCAGTTCAGAAAGCTCTTTTATTTCTGTATCGACTAGGTAGAGCTTGTCTCTAAGCAGATGCTTCTTTACCCCTTTCCATTCTGGGTTTCCACGGATAATCCCCAAATGTACTTCATCTTCATATAAACTTTTTACAATATCACTGCTCCACCCTGTCACAAGAGAGACTTTAGCATTTGGATACTTTTGAATAAACCTTTTTAATACTTTCGGAAGCCAATATTGCCCTATGATGGTGGCCACAGCAATCTTTAATGTACCGTAGATTTCTTTATCCAGTGAAGTAATTTCTTCTCTTACCTTTGCTTCTTTTGCCAATACCTCTTCAGCAAATTCCACAATTTTTTCACCAGCAGGTGTTATCAGTAATCCTTTTTGCGTTCTGATAAAAATTTTGGTATTCCAATTTTTTTCAATGGATTGCAAGCGCTGGGACAAGGCCGGCTGGGAAACAAACAATCGTTCAGAAGCTTTTCTCATATTTTTTTCTTTTGCCAATACAGATAAAATTTGAAATTCTGATGTATTCATACACTACCCTCAATATAAGTTTTTCTTATAGTATATCTTAATTTTAATGTTATTTCATTATGACTTTTAAGCGCATAAAATGAAGGAGAAAGACTTGATATTGTTGAAAGAAGGTGACAACATGGAAACACCATACTACTATCTGACATTAATCGGCTTTATCGCCACATTTATAGGAACTCTCGGAGGCGGAGGAGGGCTGATTAATTTACCGTCTATGCTGCTATTAGGAGTGCCTATTCACACTGCGATTGCATCCAATAAATTTTCTAATTCTTTCAGTTCGTTTACTAGCTTCTATTCGATTTGGAAAAAGAAACAAGTAAACTTGAAACTGGGATTATCCATTGTGCCATTTACCATCACTGGAGGAATCACAGGTGCTTTGTTAGCCTCCTTTCTTACAGAGGAGATTTTGCTTAAGGTAGCTTTGGCTTTATTGGTCATTGCCACCATTCTTAATATCGTAAAGTCCAAGATAAAGCGAAATGATAACAATGACACGCCTTCCCCGCTGTTTTATCCAACTTATTTAGGAATTGGTGCCTTCGATGGACTATTCGGTCCAGGTCAAGCCACGCTGCTTATGCATTCTTTCTTAACTGCAGGTCATTCTTTTTTAACCAGTATCGGGCTCACCAGGCTACAAACTTTCGCAAGCTGTTTCGTGTCATTTATTGTTTACTTCTCCATGGGGTATTTTGATTGGAAGGTTGGGGTGGCGTTGGGGTTAGGCTCTTTTTTAGGTGCACAAACTGCAATAAAACTAGCCAACAGGCTGGCTTTTCTACCGTGGCAGAAGATACTTAGCACTTTTTCTATTTTTCTCATCGTCTACTTATTCTTTAAAATTATTTATTAGCAACGAAAAAGCGCTAGCTCTTAATAATAAACTTAAGAGCTAGCGCTTTTCTTAACTTTTCTTAGGCAAAAGCAATATTAAGATGAAGCTGATAACAGCAAATCCTGCAACAACAAGATAAACCGTCTGAAGTGCGGATGTTAAACCATCCTGAAGCAACACTCTCATGGATTCTGAAAGCTGATTGCGTTGCTCTTCATTTAGAAGTAGTGTCGTAGAATCTAAAGAAAACTCTTCCAAAGCTCCATTTCCCTTTAAATGCTCCTGTATTCTAGAATTCAATATTCCACCTAAAAGTGCAGCTCCAATTGTACTTCCCAGTGTTCTCATAAACATATTGGATGCGGTTGCTACTCCTCGTTTTTGCCAAGGAACTGTGCTTTGTATAGAGACAATGAAGGCAGTTGTCGAAAAGCCCATCCCCACTCCAATCATGAAGGAACCAAAAGCGGCCCAGACTGGTCCATCATCAGGGCTTAAGGTCATGAAAATGATGCTTCCCAGTATCAAGGCAACTCCACCTATAATGGAAGTGGTGCGAAAACCAATTTTCAACAGGAGTCTCCCAGCTATCATTGCTGCAATCGGCCAACCAATGGACATGGTGGTCAAGGTGAAACCAGCAACAATCGGCGGCCTTTCCATAACACCTTGAACAAAGGCTGGTAAAAAACTAGAAATACCTATTAACATGACTCCTGTGGTCAATGATGTAGTATTAGCAATCAGTATGGACCGTTCCTGCCAAATATCAAACGGCATCATCGGATCCTTCGCTCTCTTTTCTTGAACAATAAAGAATATAAAGGCTATTGCTGAGACGGCTATAAGACTAAATACAGGAGCCGACATCCACTCCCATCTTACACCACCTTCCACCATGACAAGCATGAATGAACTAACAGATACAAATAACAATCCCGCACCTGCATAATCAATGGAGTGTTTCTTCTTTTCCACTCCTTCATGTAGAAAAAGATAAAGACCGATAATGGCTAATATTCCTAAAGGGATATTTACCCAGAATACAAACCTCCAGCTAACATACTGAACAAGCAACCCGCCAATAGCAGGTCCTAAGATTGCTGAAATACCCCATACACTCGATAAATACCCTTGAATTTTTGCCCTTTCCTCTTTTGTGTACATATCCCCCACAATAGTCGAAGCAATGGGCATAACGGCTCCTGCTCCGAAACCTTGAATAAATCGGAAAATGATTAACATTTCAATGGAAGTAGCCATTCCACACAATAAAGACCCAATTAAAAAGACAATGATTCCAAATGTAAGTATTGGCTTTCTTCCAAACAAATCCGATAGTTTGCCGTATATCAAGACGGTTACGGCATTCATTAATAAATAGGAAGAGAATACCCAACTGTATAAAGAGAATCCTCCAAGATCTGCAGCAATTGCAGGCATGGCTGTGGACACAATGGTCGCTTCGATGGCTGCCATGAACATTGCAAGCATGATGGCTGCTAACACGAATGGCTTTTTTGTTTTGTTTGGTGAGGCTTGTTTCACTTCTTGCCTCTCGAGCGTTGCAGTTCCCATTTCTTTCCCTTCTCTCTCGTGTGTGACACTTGAAATTTTCTTTACGTATATATATTTCGTGACTCTATGTAAATTGTACCCTTTAACAAAATTAATGCAACCTTCAACTGTAATCAAAAAAAGACCCTATGCTTCCGGGTCTTTTTCTGTTTCATTTATTTGAAAATGTGTATTCAATCTGTCTAGGATTGTACGTCGTGTGAGGATACCTTCAAACACATCGTCTTCATCTTGCACACAGACAAAAGGATGGTCCACTAATAGCTCCAAACCTTTCTCCACAGTGTCCGTTACATTTAAACAAGGAAGCTCTTTATTCATGACATCTTCGACAATCATATGTTCAAGTTTATCAAATTCAATTCGTTCTAAGCCCAGGATAGAATCCATAATGTGGGTAGTGCTGACAAGACCATGCAACCTATATTTAGGATCTAGAACAGGCACAGCTGTATAACCTGTTTTAGTCAGAACCAATAATGCGTGTTCTAAATTGTTTTTTACTTGTACATGTGCCACCCGTTCGGCTGGAATAATTAAATCTTTGATAGTTGCTCCTAATACTTTACTACTTTGGAGGCTGATCATAAATGTTCTTCCTCTCTTTATTTACTCTCTAATACTATATGCCACTTTGTGTAATTGACCAATATCATTGTAGCACAAATATGACTTGGACTCGAACTTTAACCTAAATAAAATAATCTTCTTTCTTCGACAAAGATATATTGAACATATTCAATTATAGACACAGACAGATGGTGAGGTTCGCTTAACTTATAATAGAGGACAACAGCTGTGAAGACTTCTCTCTACTTAATTTCCAACTACTTAGGTCCTCATAGCGGCGATGAAGACTTCTCTCTACCTAATTCCTTCCCACCAAGGTCTCCATAACGATGATGAAGACTTCTCTCTACCTAATTCTTCCCCACTAAGGTCTTCATAACGGCGATGAGGACTTCTCTCCACCTAATTCTTCCACACTAAGGTCCTCATAACGACGATGAAGACTTCTCTCTACCTAATTCCTTCCCACTAAGGTCCTCATAACGATGATGAAGACTTCTCTCCACCTAATTCTTCGCCACCAAGGTCCTCATAACGATGATGAAGACTTCCCTCTACCT
>NZ_JAAZWB010000059.1 GCF_012524115.1 Bacillus sp. RO1
ATTGAAACTAAAAGATGTCCTTACTAGAGTGAAATGAGTAAACAGTTTCTTAATTTAGACTTAAGTAATCCCTTTGGAGGTGAAATGCAGTAAATGTTTTCCTCATAGTAGATCAATGACGCCCTTAGAAAGAGGAAAGCAGTACACATTTTCCTCATAGAAAAGCAATGACTCCCTTAAGAGGTGGAAATAAGTTATCATTGTCCTCATAGGAAATCAATGACTCCCTTAAGAAGTGGAAATAAGTGAACATTGTCCTCATAGGAGAGCAATGACGCCCGGAGAAAGGGAAAATCCGTGAACATTGTCCTCATAGGAGAGCAATGACGCCCGGAGAAAGGGAAAATCCGTGAACATTGTCCTCATAGAAGAGCAATGACGCCCGGAGAAAGGGAAAATCCGTGAACATTGTCCTCATAGGAGAGCAATGACGCCCGGAGAAAGGAAAAATTCGTAAACATTGTCCTCATAGAAGAGCAATGACGCCCGGAGAAAGGGAAAATCCGTAAACATTGTCCTCATAGAAGAGCAATGACGCCCGGAGAAAGGGAAAGCCCCCAAACATTGTCCTCATAGGCAAAACTCCATGCAACTCACATTCCATTAATTAAACAAACAATCCCATCAAAGTTCCTCCAATGGCTCCTGTTAATACAATCATCCAAGGTGGAAGCTTCCAGTAGACAAGCATGCTGAACAAAATAGCTGCAAAAGCAAAATCAATTGGAGCTAAAATCGAACTAGTCCAAATTGGAAAGTAGAAAGCAGAAATCAAAATTCCAACAACCGCAGCATTCACTCCCATTAATGCTGCTTTCACTTTGGAATTACGGCGCAAAGAATCCCAAAATGGCAAAGTACCAAGTATCAATAGGAACGCAGGAAGGAAGATAGCGAATGTTGCTAACAAACCGCCCTTCCAGCCATCAATGACAGCACCGATATAAGCTGCGAATGTAAATAACGGGCCAGGGACTGCCTGTGCAGCACCATACCCAGCAAGAAATGCTTCTTTACTAATCCAGCCAGTTGGCACGAATTCGCGCTCTAGTAAAGGAAGAACCACATGCCCTCCACCGAATACTAAGGATCCAGAACGGTAGAAGCTATCAAACAGTGCCACCCAATTCAATGAAGTAGCTTCTCTCAAAATGGGTAACAAGATAAGTAGACCGAAGAATAGAGTTAAACAAATTACTGCTAAACGCTTGGAAATCGGAAACTTCAAACGAGAGTCGTCCGCAGTGATATGTTGTTTAAATAAGAAAAAACCAATGATAGCTGCAACAAGTATTACTCCAATTTGGGAGAATGCGGTTTGCCACAATAATGTAATTACTAGTGCAAATAATGCGATTGCTTTTCTTTTTAAATCTGGGGTAAGGTTGTTTGCCATCCCTAAAATGGCATGAGCGACAACAGCTACCGCGACAAGCTTCAATCCATGAATCCATCCTGCATTCCCTACATCAAACCCTTGCAGGATAATAGCGAATATAATTAATGCTAATACTGATGGTAACGTGAATCCCAAAAAGGAAACAATGCCCCCAAGAACCCCTGCTCGCATGACTCCTATACCTATTCCGACCTGACTACTCGCAGGCCCGGGCAAGAACTGACATAAGGCTACTAGGTCAGCATAACTTTTTTCATCCAGCCATTTTCTACGGCGTACATATTCGGTATGGAAGTAACCGAGATGGGCTACTGGTCCACCGAAAGATGTAAGACCTAGTCTTGTTGATACAAGTAAGATTTCTATTAATGACATTAATTTGTTAGATTTCTTCATGTTGATCACCTTCTTTAATTTCTTTAAAAAGTTCATAAGCTTTGTTTCTTGCTTCTTTTAATATGAGATTGCCTTTTTCTGTAGTGGTATAGTTTTTTCGGATTTTCCCCTCCACATTTAGGTCCTCCCTATGCAAAAGGCCGTCCTTTTCCATCGTGTGCAAGATAGGATACAATGTTCCAGCACTTATGGAGTATCCATGTTCCCTTAATTCTTCTAACATCCAGGCGCCATAAACCGGATGTTCTTTTGCGTGATGAAGAATATGAATCTGAATAAAACCAAGGAACAGTTTTCTAAGTACTCTTTCTTCCAAATTTAGTCCTCCTTTACTGTAGGATAGAAGGAGCTTCAAGTTCACGAAAACCGATATCGATTTTCGATATTACTATATCACATTTTTTATTTTGTCCCAATACGTACTGAAAAACTTTTCACAACCTTTACAAACTCTTAGAAAAGTTGACGTTCTCTACGTGATGGGCTAATATAATAGTAACAAAATTACGTTATCCCAAAGGGGAGTAGCTTTTTCAGCAAAGTCGTCATTACGGGACATGATGTCCTCGGCTTTGTTGGCAACAATTCGTTGTTAGCGAGACCTTTGTCAGCTTCATTAGTCTGGCAAAGGTCTGTTGTATAGAGGGACCTTTCGCCAATATGGTGAAGGGTCTTTTTCATTGGGATAAAATCTAGGAGGTCATGACTATGATTAAAAAATTATTTAAAGCGTTTATTTTGAAAGAAGGTGCAAAGATTGCGAAAAAGAAGGTTTTGCCAGTGGTAATGAAAGAAGTAAAAAAACGAATGAAGAAATAGGAGGGATTTATTTGCGTAAAGTTATCATTACATTTGCTTTGCTATCATCTATTCTATTAAGCGGTTGTTCTGTTTTGGAAGAAGTTAATAGTTCGTTGGAATATGTTAATGAAGCAACGGACCATATTAATACATGGAAGAATTTTGGAGAGGAAGCACCTCAAATGATTCAAGATGCAGCTAAAGATGCCAATGCTAAGAAAGAATTGGAAACAAGACTAAATGAAATGCTTGTTGAAATAGATGAGTTTAATAACACGGAGGCTCCAGCTATTGCAGAAGGTGTTCATCAGCAGATTGTAGATAAAAACCAAGAGCTTCAAGATGTAATAGAAAACGCAATGGTAGATGGGGAAGTGGCACTTGAGAAGCTGCAAGATTCAGAGCTTATCACATTAATTGATGAAGTGACAACAATGATGAACCTCTTGGAGGAATTAGGATCTTAATGTATCTAGGAGAGTAGGGGATGCCAGATGAGGGGAACTACAGAAATGGATATATCTTATCAGAAACTTGCAGAGTCTGTTGTTTTTAAGCGAACTCATAAAAATGTTGTAGTCGATTCTTTTAACGATCAGCAGCTTACTATAGCCGGATCTGGTAGAAGTGCATATGTTTTTAAGCTGAAGAATGCGAATAGAGTGCTAAAAGTGTTCTATCCTCCTTTTGAACATCTAGCAAAAAGAGAAGCGAAAATATATGATAAGCTAAAGGAAATCCCTTTCTTCCCTGTGATGCATGACTCAGGACAGAATTATATTGTCATTGACTTTATTGAAGGGGCTACTCTGTTTGAATGCTTGGTAATGGGAAAACATATCGAGGAGAATGTGTTGGAGGAAGTTGATCATGCTATTTTGTTAGCAAAAAATAGAGGGCTAAATCCTTCCGATATCCATCTTCATAACATTCTTATTACCACGGATGGAAAGGTAAAGCTTATTGATGTGGTGCGTTTTGAACAGGATAAACATTGTACTCAATGGAATGATTTGAAGAGAGGGTATCATAAATTTTATAAATTGAGGATATTTCCAAAAAAATTACCTTCTAAATTATTATTATTGATTGCCTATTTTTATAAAAGAAACCTTTTAAATAGATTTGTCACGTAAGTAGGGCCGTTCCTGGTGAAATAGGAAAGGCTCTTTTTTTCGTTTAAACTGCGATAAAATGAAAAAAGATTCGTCTAAACATATAGAGACTGCAACAAACGGGGGAAAAGGATGTCCAATAAACAAGTCATTTCTCAATGGTTTTATTTATATAGTGATGATATTTATCAATTTCTATTGTACCGATTGAATTCCAAACATCATGATGTTGAGGATTTAGTACAGGAAGTATTTATACGTGCACTTAACAGTCTTGATCGTTATAAGGGGGAAGCTTCCCCTAAAACATGGCTTTATAGCATTGCAAGAAACATTGCTATTGATGCCCATCGAAAAATTAAACGGGATAAATGGAAATGGTCGTTACAGTTTGAAAGCGGAACAGTACCAGAGAGTACCGAAAAAAATACACCAGAACACTTATACTTTGTCACAGAAGAGCAGAGGGAATTATTAAACGCGATTAGGAGTCTAAAAGAACCCTATCAGGAAGTATTGATCATGAGGAGCATTAAAGAGTTATCTGTTCAAGAAACCGCAGCAGCTATGGGATGGACCGAAAATAAAGTGCGGTCCACGCTTCATCGTGCAAAATCGGCCCTGCAAAATAAGTTGGGAGGGAATGTAGTTGAGTAAGGAATTGGATAAAAAGCTTCAAACATTGCCTAAGCCAAAACTAAAAGATGAAACAAAAGATGAGTTACATCACGCCATAATGAATCATAAGGAGAATGCGACGCTGGAAGGGTGGTTGCCAAAAGTAAAATCGGCTGCATTATTGACGGTCAGTGTCGTCGCTTTAGCTTTATTTTCATTTATCCTCTTCACGGGTAGCGAAGGGGAAGCTCCAAGATCCTCTGCGCCGGAGGAAGCAAAGAGTTATGAGAATTATATTGCTTATCTAAAGTCTATTGAGGTCCATGATCAAATAGATGCTGACAGAGCATATATTGGCAACCACGGTGCACTTGGCAAGTATCACGGTCAAGTGTTGCCTGGCAGCTACTATGCAAATGGAATGGAATTACAGACAAAAGAAGAACCAATGGGAATTCACATGTACTATAAGGTGACGGAAGAAACATCCGCTACAGGCTTCGAAAAAGAAGTATTTCATGTCTCCAATCTTCCATGGACCATCACGTTTAATGCAACGACTTACTTTACATTCTTCAAAAATGGAGAATATGTTACCTTTGATATTGATTATTATGGCGAAAATAGAAAGTATACATTAACTAGACAGCAGATTGAAGACTTATATGAACGTGATGTAAAGGATTATGTAGATGATCATGAATTATGGAATGAGGAAGTTATGGAAAACACACTCCAAAATGAAAAAAAGGTACAAGAATTTATGGAGAGAATTAGGGTTGCCAATACAGGATCGAGAGAACCTAAAGATATGGTGACGACTTCCAAAAAATATATAGAAGTGAATGGGAAAAGTTATCTTGTTCCTTCTGACATGCACAAGGGATCTTTAAAGGCGGAGGGAAAAGAAGAAGTCTACACTTTCGCAGATATGTTATATGAGTTTTACGATAAAGGGTGGGGGAAGCAGGTGCATGTTGCCAGAAGCTTTAATGTGTGGGAAACCATTAAAGTTAGCGGGGAACTCCAAGCTATCGCATATGATGATACAACTAATCAATCGACCCTTAGCTTTGCTCCACAGCAATCGCATAGTATGGTTTTTGACGGAGATCTCACTACTGAATACGAACCTGGGGATGTTTTAATATTTGAATTTCAATTTGTTCCACTAATCGATGAGACTTATGAGTTTGTTCAATTGGATTATGATGCAGCACTTGCATCCGGTCAAGAATTAGATATAAGTGAATATTTACTAGGTGAATAATGGAGAATCAAAGAGCAACTGTCTAGGGCAGTTGTTCTTTTTCATCGAACAAGATAAAGAAAGTGGAAACTTGTTATCATTATTGGAGGATTTTTCTTTTTGTCCCAAAAACATCTATCTAAACGTAGAATAAAATAGTACAATAGTTGTATAAACTAACCATACAATTGTAGGGGGTGTTGTTGATGGAAGGAAAGCCAAACCATTATGATGGCAGTGTCCAGTCCGATTTGAAAGAAAATGCAGCTGATGCTTTGAATGAGTCATTTGTAATGACTGACGATATGAGAAAACATATCGGCGGTAATCCATATATCCTACATAACGAAGAATAAGTAATTCTTTAAGACCTATCATGTGTTGATGATGGGTCTATTTTTTTTGTTAAGAGCAAGTTACTTGCAAAAAGGATTTATATTTTATATCATTATCTCGAATTAATAATAATTTAATTCAAGATAGTTGGTAAGTTATGGCTTTTGGTAGCAAACTAAAATAAACTACTTCAAACAAAGAGAGGAACGATACAAAATGGCAAAAGTTTTATACATCACCGCACATCCACATGATGACACACAATCCTACAGCATGGCGGTAGGGAAAGCATTTATTGACTCTTATAAAGAGGCGAATCCAGCCGATGATATAGTCCATGTAGATCTATACAAAGAACATATCCCGCATATTGATGCAGATGTATTCAGCGGTTGGGGAAAATTGCAAACAGGAAAAGGATTTGAAGAGCTTTCTGATGAAGAAAAAGGAAAAGTGAGCCGACTGTCCGAGTTAACCGAGCAGTTTATCGGAGCAGATAAATATGTGTTTGTAACACCACTTTGGAACTTCTCCTTTCCACCAGTAATGAAGGCATATCTTGACTCCGTTGCTGTTGCAGGTAAAACGTTTAAGTACACAGCAGAAGGTCCTGTTGGTTTGTTAACGGATAAGAAAGCAATCCATATCCAGGCGCGCGGAGGTATTTATTCAGAGGGTCCAGCTGCAGGAATGGAAATGGGGCATCGTTATTTAACAGTACTTATGCAATTTTTCGGCGTTCCATCTTTTGAAGGTATCTTTGTGGAAGGTCATGCAGCAATGCCTGATAAAGCTGACGAGATTAAAGAGGACGCCATTGCGCGTGCGAAAGATAAAGCACAAACATTTTAAGCAGTTGATGAACCGGGCAGCTTCAAGGCTGCCCGGTTCATCAACCAACTTTAAGATATCCCCATATCAACTCCCCTAACGTTCTTTCCTTCAATCAAGTCAAGTGCTATAATGTACCGAAAGAATCTTACATAACATGGAGGCATTATGCTAACTTTTGAACAAAAACTTGAAATTGTACAATCTTTTCCCCAACTAACAAGAAAAGACGTATCTCTTAAACGGGTAAACTTCCAATATGAAGAAAGTCAAAGCGATAAGAAAAACGTAGTTTATCACTTACACCCAAACGGCAACGGTTTTGTTTATGCCAAGGGAATCAAAGGCTATAAGACTGACGATAAAGGTATGGTGAATATTCGTGAGTTTGGTGAGGATGAACTCCGTGAACTTATCAATAAGTCCATTGAGCTCCTGGGAAGAGAGTATGAAGTAGAAGTAAGTACAGAGGAATTTGAAGAAGAGCGGTGGGCAAACGATGAAGGTCATTCTTTGCATGTTGTATTGGAAGACGACATGTGGAATGTGTATGCAGGAAAAAATTTGGACGGAACTTTTCCTTCCTATAATGAAGCAAAGCAGTACTTGATGGAGGAAGGATTCCGTAAAAGATACTACTAATATTTGATTTAAAAAAGTCATTGATTATAGATGTTGTTCAGACACCGCTGCTGATTTCCGCAAATGGCTTCGCTTTCCTAGGGGCGGTGCTTGAGCCTCCTCACTCCGTTGCGGGGTCTCAAGCTACCGCTATCTCCTTCGGGAGTCTTCGCCTTTTGCTCCAATCACCAGCTATGGTTTTTGTTTACAAAGAATAAAGCTCCCAACGTTTGTTGATGGGAGCTTTTTTTTATCCTGTAAGCAGGTCCTCGTTTGGATATCTTACTTTCGCAGGTTTTGGTTTTGCTAGGGAATAGGCCAAGGTCAATGGTCCCAATTTTCCCAGCAGCATTATGAATACAAGCACGCATTTGCCTATTTCCGTTAAATCTCCCGTAATTCCCATTGATAATCCCACAGTACCAAAAGCTGAAATTACTTCAAATAATAAAAAAAGAAACTCTGCTTGTTCCGTTATCGTCAGGATGAACAAGGAGAAGAAAATGAATAATATACTGATGGTTGAAATCGCAAGAGCTTTTATTACATAATTTTGGTGTATAGAACGTTTGAAAATGACAATTTCACGCTTGCCTTTTATGAAGGTGTTTACAGCTAAAATGATAATAACAAATGTTGTTAGTTTAATTCCTCCACCTGTTGAAGTACTCCCTGCTCCGATGAACATAAGCAGAAGCGTCCATATAATAGAGGCGGTTTCCATAGATCCTATGTTTATTGTGTTAAAGCCGGCAGTTCGAGTTGTAACCGCCTGAAAATAGGAAGCCCATATTTTTTCAATGAAGGTGAAATTTCCTAGAGTACTAGGGTTGAAGTATTCCAACACAAAGAATACAAACATAGCAAGTATATTAATAACTAATGTTCCGAATAGCATAATCTTTGTATGCAGGGTAAGCTTACGAAACTCCTTTGTGTACCAGAGATCGGTCAGTACAGTAAATCCAATTCCACCAATGATGAAAAGAAAAGAAATTACAATGTTCACAACAGGATCACCAACATATTGCATTAAGCTATCAGACCAAATGGAAAAACCAGCGTTGTTAAATGCGGAAATAGCATGGAAGACACTGTAATAAAAGCCGTCCCACCACCCGTATTCAGGAATCCATCGATAGGATAACAGTAATACTGCTATTCCTTCAATAAGGAAAGAGAAGATAATAATTCTTCTGACTAATAAGATAATCCCTCCAACAGATGTTTGGTTCAGTGCCTGTTGCAAAATTAATCTTTCTTGAAAACCTATTTTTTTCCCGAGCATGATAAAAATCAGGACTGCAAACGTCATAATACCGATTCCGCCCACTTGAATCAGGAACAAGATGACAATTTGGCCAAATAAGGTGTATGCAGTGCCGGTATCGACGACCGCAAGCCCTGTAACCGTCATTGCAGACGTAGCAGTAAATAAGGCATCCACTAGTGTAATTGATTTCGTGGTGGATATCGGTAACATTAAAAGTAACGTACCTAAAAGTCCAAAAAAGATAAAAACCACAATCAATAGCTGTGGTGGACTGAGATTAATAATGGAACGGCGCCACATGGTTAGATTCCTACATCTTCAAAACGGTGAATGTCTTCATTCCGTCCAAGGATGATCAGTAAATCCCCTTCTCGGATAATTTCATCTGCGGGAGGAGAGATCATGATATCCCCGTCTCTTTGTATACCGATAAGCGTACATCCGAACCTAGCACGTAGATCTAAATCTGTCAGGCTTTTGTTACTTACTTTCTTCGTCGCGAAAAGCTCAGCGATGCAATGGTTATCAGACAGCTCGATGTAGTCGAAGATTTTATCCGACACAACATGGTGGGCAACTCTTTTGGCCATATCCCGTTCAGGCTGGATGATCCGGTCCACACCGATCTTCTCTAAAACCTTTTGGTGATATTTATTGGTTGCCTTTACCCACACTTGTTTAATGCCCATCTCCTTTAGAAGCAAACTTGTAAGTATACTGGATTCAATGTCATCCCCCATGGACACAATGGCATGATCGAAATTTCGGATTCCCAGGGAATTAAGTGTGGCTTCGTCTGTTGCATTTGCCTGAACGGCATGTGTTGCATATTCGCTTATTTTGTTAATGTTGTCTTCGTTTTTGTCTATAGCGAGGACTTCTACTCCAAGTGTGGAGAATTCCTCCACGATGCTGCCTCCGAAACGACCTAATCCAATGACAACAAATTGCTTTTTCATTATTATTCCTTCTCTCTTGAAAAATGGGGGCAGGTTTAAACTCCATGTTTCCTTTCGTTCCGGGTGTTCGCTTATCCTTTGGGCGGTGCTTGAGCCTCCTCACTACGTTGCGGGGTCTCAAGCTACCGCTATCTCCCTCAGGAGTCTCACACCCTTCACTTCAGTCAACATGGGGTTTACCCACAACACTAAGTTACATATTCCCGTTCTAGAAACATCAGAAAGAGACCAATCTTTGCAACTCAAAGAATGGTCTCTTTTATAACAATCAGACCCTTCTCTCAATACGCTTACGAGGTTAGCTGTCGGGTTAGAGAATGAGAGTCCTCTTCGTATATGTACGATTCACCCCTAGATATACTGACATTTGTCAGGTTATCAATATGGTTCCCCCGCTCTGTAAGATTAAGCAATAGGTTAAAATGTATGAAATGATGATACTTAATTTACTCCCCTTTTTTCAATTCGTCAATAGGGTATTTGTAAAAAATATGTAAAGCGCTTTCAACTAAAAACTGTGACAAAAAATTGTCCTCAATAAAAAATTAATGAGGGGGGTGAAGGTAAGATGGTACTTTATTACGATAAAATTGCTATAATTATGTAAAGTACTCTAGGAAAGTCATAACCAATAAAAAATTACTCATTTTGTGTTCATATTCTCATAAAAATCTGTATAGGGTAGAAATCAGTAACTATCTTTGACTAAGATCAGGCAGGGGAGGGAGCATCTATACACAATCATAAAATCTGGAGGATATTCACCTTCATAGTAGTGGTATGTTCTTTAATATGGGTTGTTCAAACAGAATGGTTTTCCATTTTTAAAAGCGGTGATATGGAAAAAATTCAGTTGATGTTGGAAGAGGAAATATATTTCTTACTATTACTAACCTTCTCATTAATGCTCATTCAAAACCTGATTACGCTCATTCCAATTGTGGGGATAATTGTCATTAATATCGCTTTGTTTGGACTTGTCTGCGGATATATATGGAGTCTTGCTACTAGTTTAATTGGAGCGTTGGTCGCGTTCGTTGTTTTTCGTTATTGGTTTCAATCACTTCTTATTAATAAAGTGAAAAAGTCGTATTTAGAAAAGCTGGAACAGAACGGTTTTTTGTTTGTTTTATTCTTGCGACTGATCCCATTTGTACCTTCTAGTTTCATTAATATTACAGGTGGAGTAAGTTCCATTAGATTAATGCCCTTTCTGATCGCTACTTTTATAGGAAATGCACTTTATTTATTATTATTAAGTTTTATTGCCAACGGATTGTTATCAGCAGAAATAGAGGGCTATATGTTTGTTGCATTAGTTGTTGCTATACTTCCGAGCATCTACCTGTACCGATATCTTAAACAGAAATTTGGTATAGTCGAAAATCAGAAAAAAAAGGTAAGAGGTGGTTAAAAAGAGAACCGGGCGGATGTAACTATTCGCCCGGTTTTTGTTGTATCTTAAATTCAATTATTCGTTCCGCCTAACTTTTCGTTGATAGAAAATAAAGATAGGTAGAGGAATGATTATCCAACCAAAACTCTTTATCAATGTATTCCACGCCATTTCCTTGCTTCGCTCTTTTTCTTGGGCCACTACTGTGTTATATTCGGCAAGCAGTTCGTCATCATCAATTTTTGGTTGTTCCGAAATTGGTTTGCCTGATTCATCATATTTTGTTTTGTTGGCAATTTTCATCTCCTTATATTCGCTATAAGTTTGATAATAGCTAGAGGGGGAAACAATATCTGCAATTGCCATGAATGCTGCGACACTTCCTCCGATGGTCATCATTAATGTCATGAACAAGATTACATAGTAATAGACTACTCTTATCATACAAAAGCTCCTTTCTTATCCTTGATAGCAGCACTTCTTTTGCGGTTTTACTCTCAAGCTATTAATAAGATATTTCAAAATTGAAACTTATAGAATTTAAAAAACGTAAGAATTGAAAAGAATGAAAGGTTAAGGAGGAAAAATATATGTTGATATTATTTTTTATACAACTCATGTTAGTGCTGATCTTTTTATTAATTGGATGGGCTATTTTACAAAAAGAAGCATATGGACTGATATCAAGTTTTCGTTCACGTCCTAAAGAAGAACAAGAAGAATTGATTCAAAATGGCTTACCGCAGAAAACAGGAAAGCTGCTAATTTTAACTGCATTGGTATTACTAATTTTACTTCCGTTATTATTTACTCCTTTCCCTTATGCTTTGGAAGTTCAAATAGGGGTAATGGTTGTCATGTTGTTGGGAGGAATCATTTATCTTTCCAAATATGAAATTCCCCAAAAGCGTAAAAAAAGTTACATCATTAGTATTTCTGTTGCTGTCGTAACGTTCGGCATTTTAATGGTTGTTTTCTACTTAGGGTTTCAAGAGCCTGAGTTGACTTTGAATGAAAATTCATTCGAGATTAGCGGTGTTTATGGAGATCAGTGGAATTATGAGGAGATCACCCAGGTCGAGTTATTGGAAGAAATGCCTGAGGTACTAATTCGCACAAACGGATATGGAATGCAATCCATCTCTAAAGGGCACTTTAAGGTCAAAGATTTTGGTAACAGCTTGCTGTTTATTTATAAAGATCATTCTCCCTATTTATTAGTTAAAACAAATGATGATACGATCTTCATTAACTCAAAAGATGCAGAAAAAACAAAAGATTGGTATCATCAATTAGTAGAGCAGTCAGGTAAAGTAGAATTGTATTAAATCATTCATTTTCCAAGAAGGGAAAGTTAGTCATGACCTATTTATTATTGGTTGTCGGTTTCGCATTGTTGATCAAAGGAGCAGATTGGTTTGTGGATGGTGCTTCTAGCATTGCTAAAATCCTCCGTATTTCCCCATTATTGATTGGGTTGACCATTGTGGCATTCGGAACAAGTTCGCCTGAAGCCACAGTAAGTATTCTGGCAGCGTTAGATGGGAGTGCAGAAGTTTCACTGGGGAATGTTATTGGTAGTAATATCTTTAATATTACCCTTGTAGTTGGACTAACAGCATTATTGAATCCATTGAAGGTAGAGAGTGAGACAATCAGAAAGGAAATACCTTTTACCTTATTAGGAAGTGCTGTGCTACTTGTATTGATTAGTGATATTGCCCTTCAAGGCTTTTCAGAAAACTTGCTTACTAGAAGTGATGGGTTAATATTTCTATTGATTTTCACGGTATTTATGTATTATATTTTTGAAGTTGCAAGAAATAATCGTGATAAAATTCCTGTGGAAGAAACCTCTGTGAAACCGACCTGGGGTAAGAATACCTTCCGAACTGTCATTGGGCTTGCTGCCATCATTTTTGGTGGAGAATTAGTTGTAAGAAATAGTACGGAAATTGCTGTTTCATTAGGTATGAGTCAAACACTTGTTGGATTGACCATCGTAGCGATTGGAACCTCCTTACCAGAACTTGTTACGTCTATTATGGCAGCGATCAAGAAACAAAGTGAAATTGCCCTTGGTAATATCGTAGGAAGTAATATTTTTAATATATTATTCGTATTGGGAACTTCTTCATTAATAACTCCGCTTCCCGTTAATAGCAAAATATTTGTTGATATCGGTCTTTTAGTGGTATTAACGGTTATTCTCTTGGTATTTTCAAGAACAAATTTCCGGATTGGGAAAATAGAAGGAACCTTTTTGGCTATAGCTTACGTCTTATATTTAGTGTTTATTATTATACGAAATTGAGGTTTAAATGGTATGGAAGAATTTTTGGTTTTATTGAAGTACATATTCCTCGGGATCTTTCAGGGGATTACTGAGCCTATTCCCGTCTCTTCAAGTGGTCATGTAATGATTTTACAAAATCTTATGGGGATGGAATTGGAAGGCTTAACATTTGAGATTGTTGTTAATGCAGCATCCTTGATTGCTATTCTTATTATTTATCGTGAGTCAATAGCAAGACTCTTCTTTGGTGCGTTGAGATTCGTGGCGAAAAAAGATAAGGAAGATAAAGCTGACTTCATGTTTGTAATCTACCTGATTGTAGCTACTATCCCTGCAGGAGTGATTGGTGTTGTTTATGGTGATGTAATATCAGATGCTTTAGAAAATATTAAAGTCATTGGTATTACGTTGATTGTGACAGGAATAGCACTCTGGCTAATTCGTAACCTCCGAGGCAGGAAGAATGATGCGGAACTTTCCTTCAAGGACGCAACCATTGTGGGCTTTGCCCAGGCAGTTGCATTAATTCCGGGTATTAGTCGTTCTGGAGCAACAATTGTTGCTGCAATGGCGCGTGGAATGAAACAGGAGACAGCTTTGAGATTTTCTTTCTTGCTTTTTATCCCTGTTAGTGTCGGGAGTATCCTGTTAGCAATAAAAGATATTTTGGGAATGGATAATGTTAATGAAATCCTTTTACCTTACTCCTTGGCATTTATTGCTTCTCTTATAGCTTCCTATTTCTCTTTAAAATGGTTTATGGGAATAATGGCCAGAGGTAATTTAATTTATTTCTCGATTTATTGCTTTATTGTAGGAACACTAGTAGTGCTCTTTTTATAATTCTTTTTACAAAACATCACTTTCGAGTGGTGTTTTTTATTGTCTAGGTAATTATGAATGGCGGAATAATCGTCTGGTAATTCTTAATCGGCGGGATGAAGACGTGAGTGACGAGGAAAAAGGAGTAGGTAGGTCCTCATCGCGGTCATGAAGACGTGAGTGACGAAGAAAAAGGAGTAGGGAGGTCCTCATCGCCGTCATGAAGACGTGAGTGACGAGGAAAAAGGAGTAGGGAGGTCCTCATCGCGGTCATGAAGACGTGAGTGACGAAAAAAAAGGAGTAGGGAGGTCCTCATCACGGTCATGAAGACGTGAGTGACGAAAAAAAAGGAGTAGGGAGGTCCTCATCACGGTCATGAAGACGTGAGTGACGAGGAAAAAGGAG
>NZ_JAAZWB010000006.1 GCF_012524115.1 Bacillus sp. RO1
AGCAATAGGCGAAGACTCCTGAGGGAGATAGCGTTTAGGGGAGACCCCGCAGGCGCTTTTCCGAGGAGGCTCCCCAAACGCCCCTAGGAAAGCGAAGCCTAATGCGGAAATCAACAGCGGTGTTTAACAGAGCCTATCTTTTAAAAAAGAAGCAAGGTTTCTGGCCCTTGCTTCTTTCTAATTATTCATTCACGATTTTCGTTAATAACTCTTCATCAAACTGCTTGTTTTTAAGCATGGAGATTTCATGTTTGTATGGCGGTTTACGATCTTTCTTGTCTTCACCAACGTATGGCGTCTCCAATATTTTTGGAATATGTTTTAATTGATCATGATGAACAATATAATTGATTGCATCAAAGCCAATATGACCAAATCCTATGTTTTCATGTCGGTCTTTACTAGCCCCGCAAGCATTCTTACTATCATTTATATGAAGGACCTTCAGTCTGTCTAAACCAATAATATCGTCAAACTGCTTCAGGACTCCATCAAAATCATTAACAATATCGTATCCAGCATCATGCACGTGACATGTGTCCAGGCAAATGGAAAGTTTTTCGTTAAGATGAACTCCGTCAATAATGGCTGCAAGTTCTTCAAAAGTACGACCACATTCAGAACCCTTTCCTGCCATGGTCTCTAATGCAATTTGAACATTCTGCTCTTTGGTCAGTGCCTCATTCAATCCTTTAATAATCTGGCTGATCCCAACTTCCGTTCCCGCACCGATATGCGCACCTGGGTGGAGGACAATCTGTTTTGCTCCGATAGCTTCCGTTCTTCTTACTTCTTCTGCTAGAAAATTTACTCCAAGCTCGTAAGTTTCTGGCTTCTGAGAGTTACCAATATTAATGATATATGGAGCATGTACAATAATCTCTTTCAAACCATGCTCTTTCATATGTGCAAGACCTGCTTCTATGTTAAGGTCTTCAATTTTTTTTCTTCGTGTATTTTGAGGAGCCCCTGTGTAGATCATAAATACATTTGATCCATAAGATGCAGCCTCTTCACTTGCAGCAAGCAGCATTTTTTTCCCGCTCATGGATACATGGGATCCAATTAGTAAGTTTTCCATAACATCACCTCTTTTAACAATCAGCCTTTATTTTATCATAAGGATGCCATGAAAGGTTACCGTGTTGCTCATGATTATCTTTTCTTTAGGCGGCGTTGTCTCTTTTTGTATTGCTCTACCTCGTATTTGTGTTTCTTTTTGTAGCCTGGTTTTACTTTCGTTGATTTTTTAACAGCTGTTTTCGCAGCAACGTCAATTTCATTAATTTGTTTTTTGCGATTTTGACGTTTATTACGTTGGCCGATTTCCACCAACTCTCCGTTTTTTAAGTCCATCTGAGTAAACTCTATTCCCAGCTTTTCAATTTGAGCTAATGCATTTTCATCTGTTGGTTCATATAGTGTAATAGCATTACCGGAATAATCTGCACGCGCTGTACGTCCAACTCGGTGTACATAGAAATCAAGGTCTGAAGGAAGCTCATAGTTAATAACATGACTGACCCCTTCAATATCAATTCCCCTTGCAGCCAGGTCTGTTGCAACCACATATTGATATTCCAAATCATTGATTTGCTTCATCATCTTTTTGCGTTCACGCGGGTTAAGATCCCCATGAATTCTACCCACTTTTAACCCTTGTTCAAGCAATGCATCTGCCACTTCATCTGCTTTTTTCTTCGTGTTGGTAAAGACGATCGCGAGATATGGATTATATTGAACAAGAACATCGTGCAATAATTTCGTTTTGCTTTTAGATTTAACCGGGATAAGCAAGTGTTTGATCTTCGCTGCAGTCACCTGTTTAGGCGCAACGTGAGTGTATTTTGGGTTTTCCATGTATTTACGCAAGAAAGGCTTAAGTTTTTCAGGTATAGTCGCTGAGAATACCATAATCTGAAGATTCTTTGGCATCGCAGCAGCAACCTTGTCTATATCCTCTATGAAACCCATATCAAGCATAAGGTCAGCTTCGTCTACTACTATTGATTTGGCAGTATGAACTAAAAGAGCATTTTCTACCATTAAATCTTTAATACGGCCAGGTGTTCCGACTACAATGTGCGGCTGTTGTTTTAGGCGATCAATCGTCCGTTGTTTGTCCGTACCGCCAATATAACAGCGGGCAGTAATCATGTCCTCACCAGAACAGAATTTAGTGATCTTCAATACTTCTTGGTAAATTTGATTAGCAAGCTCTCTTGTAGGTGCTGTAATAACGGCTTGTACTTCCTGTACAGAAGGATCAATTTTGCTCAAAATCGGGATCAGGTAAGCATGTGTTTTCCCTGTTCCTGTCTGAGACTGTCCAATGGCACTTTCTCCGTTTAATAGGGAAGGAATCATTCTTTCTTGGACTTCTGTCGGTTGTTTAAATCTAAGTTCTTTTACCGCTTCTAAAATGAATGGTTTTAAATTAAATTTTTCAAACGTTGTATTCATGTATTTACCTCCACTTTTAAAATCATGCATGGAATATGTATCTATGTCATTATTTTAAAGTTTCTATTTTCATTTATGAGTTATTCGCGTTCCGATACGTTCTGTTTAACCCCAAACAACTATTATAAAGGAGTTTTGTTTTTTTGGCTACACTACGGTTGTGCCCATTCTTTCCAGACAATAAACATGCCAAGCACTATCCGCATAAATTATAGGAGACCAGAAAAGCTACTTAAATTCCGGCAATTATAAAAATGATAATTTTTTCACGAAAGAAAGGAGGATTACCATGTTTTTTGGACCAAATCGATCAATGCCACCTATGCAGCAACCAATGCGGCCTTCCCCATTCCAAATGGGTCCAGGTCCCTCTCCATTTATGCAACAGCCGCAGAATAACATGTTCAATATGCTTAATATGCCCAATTCAAACATGTCCAATATGCCTAATCCAATGTTAAGAAACCCTTCTTCCTTTATGGGAGGCGCAGGACGCGGAATGGGCCTAGGTGGAAATAGTGGTGGAGGTGGCGGAGGACTGCTTGCCAAACTCTTTGGAAGAACAGGAGCTAGAAGCATCGGGAACATGGGTGGACTTGGTCAACTGGCCAATACAGGCGCAGGTGGAGGACTAGGTCAACTCGCTAATGCAGGAACGCTTCAGCAACTCATCAATCCAAACAACCTGACAGGCATGCTTGGAAATGTTCAAAAAGCGTTAAAAATGGCAGAAGGTGTCATGCCGATGGTTCAGCAATATGGACCTCTTGTAAGGAATATGCCTGCCATGCTCAAGCTATATAACGAACTGAAAAATGTTGATGATGACGATGATAATACAGATAACGAGTCAACAGAAGAAGCAAAACCGGAAGATGTTGAAAGTGAGAGTGCGGAGATAAGCAATACGAAGAAAAAAGTGAAGAAGGCTAAGACAAAGCCTACTTCCACAGAGCCCGAGGAAAAACCAGCAGGCGGTTCCGCACCTAAGCTTTATATCTAAGTTCCTAATATCTTCTTTTGTACTAACCTACTTATTTATACTATAATAGATAGTAAGTAGTGAGAGAGTGTTTATCACTCTCTTATTTGATGTAAGGAGGGTTATCCCTATATGGAACTTATAAAAATCGCCCCTCGTGGATACTGCTATGGTGTAGTGGATGCTATGGTGATTGCAAGAAATGCTGCATTGGATAAAACATTGCCACGACCAATCTATATACTAGGTATGATTGTTCATAATAAACATGTTACAGACGCATTTGAAGAAGAAGGAATCATTACATTAGACGGTGCGAATCGACTCGAGATCCTTGATCAGATTAACGAAGGAACCGTTATTTTCACCGCCCACGGTGTCTCACCGGAAGTAAAGATCCGCGCAAAGGAAAAAGGGTTGACCACCATTGACGCGACATGCCCGGATGTAACCCGTACACATGACCTGATTCGTATGAAAGAAGCACAAGGTTATGAAGTTATTTACATCGGGAAAAAAGGACATCCAGAGCCAGAAGGTGCGGTGGGAGTTGCTCCTTCCATTGTGCATTTAGTGGAGACGCTTGATGACGTGGAAGCATTATCGATTGATAGTAAGAAGATAATTGTAACCAACCAAACTACTATGAGTCAGTGGGATGTGGCCGACATCATGGTTAAGGTTCAAGAAAAATATCCTCATGTCGAGCAACATAAAGAAATTTGCCTTGCTACACAAGTCAGACAAGAAGCAGTGGCAGAACAAGCAGGACAAGCCGATGTGACTATAGTTGTTGGAGACCCAAAAAGCAACAACTCCAACAGACTGGCTCAAGTTTCTCAAGAAATTGCCGGAACTCCTGCCTACCGAATTTCCGATATCAGCGAATTAAAGGTAGAGTGGTTGATGAATGCTAGCACAGTCGCAGTTACAGCAGGTGCTTCTACACCGACTCCGATCACTAAGGAAGTTATTCAGTTTGTGGAGCAATTTGATCCGTTGAATAAAGATACTTGGAAGACAACGAAGAATGTACCTTTGCAAAAGATTTTGCCGAAAGTGAAGAAGGCGAAAACTTCATAAGGTTGACTGCACCCTCCTTTTGGAGGGTGTTTTTTTTTGATGCGTCGAGGGAAAAAGGTTATTGTTAGAAGAGTGGAATTAACGCACTCCCCACTTCAATCACCAAATACAAAAAAAGAAACGACCCCAAAGAGTCGTTCCTCCATCCATCACATAAATGTAAATGGATCTGTATTCGTTTCAGAAACTACAACCTCTAGCTCCCAAGTCTTTTCCTGTACTGCCTTCTCTAATCGCTGTGCGACACCTTTTTTCATAATCTTTTCAGCATAGTGCCCAGGGTCGACCACATTCAATCCGATTGCCATAGCATCATGAGCAGTATGAAAATAAAGATCTCCTGTCACATATACATCCGCACCGGCAAATTTTGCAGCATGAATATATTTGTTTCCGTCTCCGCCTAATACAGCAACCTTCTTAATCTCACTGTTCAAATTTCCAACTACTCGAACATTTTCCACTTCAAGACCTTTTTTCACATGAGATGCAAAATCAGCTAGCGACATTCCATCCTTTAACTTACCAACGCGTCCCAACCCTAGGGGATTCATCTCATTTTCAAGCTTGTATATATCATAAGCCACTTCCTCATATGGATGTGCCTTAAACAAAGCCTTCAAGATACGCTTCTCTATAGAGATGGGATATACAGTCTCCACCTTCATCTCTTCGACTTTTTCAAGTCGACCTTTTTCCCCAATAAAAGGATCTGTCCCATCTAAAGGAAGAAAGCGTCCTTCTCCCTCTGTTGTGAATGAGCAGTGACTATAGTTGCCAATATGCCCTGCCCCTGCATCACCCAAAGCCCCAAGAAGTGTTTCTGCATGGGAAACTGGAACAAATACGCTTAGTTTACGTAGTTCTTCTTGATAGGTTGGAACCAGCACGTTTACATCCTCAAGCTCTAGAGCTTCAGCTAGCAGGTCATTAACGCCGCCTTGTGCCACATCAAGATTTGTATGTGCCACATATACGCTGATGTCATGCTTGATGCATTTAGTGACTATTTTGCCGGCAGCTGAATGGTCTGTTACATTTGGAAGCGCCCTGAAGATTGGCGGGTGATGAGCAATGATTAAATCGACATTCCTACCAATTGCTTCATCTACTACCTCTTCGAGAACATCAAGTGTTACCATAACCTTATGAATCGGTTTATTCAACGTTCCAATTTGAAGCCCAATTTTATCCCCTTCCACTGCATATTTTTTAGGGGAGAACTGTTCGAACCATTCAATAACCTGCAAGCCATTAACTGTTTTCAAAACCCAGTTCCTCCTCTACCAGTCTAATTTTTTCTATAAGTTCTTTTCTTTTTTGTTCATTCGCCTCAGTATGGCCGGCTGCGTCAAGTTGAGCCACAATTTTTTTCCAATGTGCAAGCTCATGTGTCCACTTTTGTACAAAAACATCATTTCTTTCCTTCGCAAGAAACGGGCCTACAAGCATATACGCATCTTTTTTCACAGAGTAAGGTTTTTGGCTTTCCCCTCGCTCTGCAACCAGAATCTCATAGATCCTTCCATCATCCAGTAAGATTTGTTCTGCAACAAGTTCCCATTCATTTTCAATCAACCATTCCCTGATCTTTTTTGCACCTATATTCGGTTGAAGAATAAGCGTTTGAACTCCTGCTAGTTTTTCCTTTCCTTTTTCAAGGATGGACTGAATTAAAGTCCCACCCATTCCGGCAATGGTGATGCATGTAACCTCATTGGGAGAGATTACTTCCAAGCCATCCCCTTTTCTTACCTCAATGACCTGCTCTAATTCTGTTTTTCGAACCTGTTGAACCGCAGACTGAAAGGGACCTTCCACCACTTCACCGGCAATCCCTCTTTCGATCATTCCCTGCAAATAAGCGTAGCATGGTAGATAGGCATGATCTGAACCGATATCTGCCAATACACTGCCTTTTGGGATATAAGAAGCAACTGCTTCTAAACGTTTTGAAAGCTTTAATTCATTCATGTCTGTTTCCTCTTTACTTATGTATTTGAATTCCTATGTAACAAGTATAAAAAAAAATCCTTCACAAATGCAAAGGATCTTTTATATGTGTATCATTTTTCTAAAAAAACAAATCTTAATGTTCGCCTTCTTCTTCGCTTTTAGCGCCGTTTGCCAGCCACTCAGCAAGAACTTCAGCTTCTTTAGGTGTAGCTAGACCAGCAGGCATAGCGCCTTGTCCATTAACGATAACGTTTTGAATTTCTTCTTGGGATAGACGGTCACCAACATCTGTTAATGCAGGTGCAGCGCCTGCTCCTTCTAAGTTACCGCCGTGACAGCCGATACAAGAGTTTTGTTGGTAAAGCTCTTCTGCAGACAATTCTACAGTTTCGTCTTCACCGGATGCAATTTTTTCAGCCTGATCAAGTCCAACAAAAGATAATAGGAACATTAGTCCAAGACCTAATACCGCGATAAATGCAAAAGGAATAAGCGGATTACGATTCATGCTATTCAAACCTCCTTATGTACATGTACGTGTTTCTTATCTTATACAAGCACTCTCTATTTTACTTTATATTTTACTATAGGAAAAGACTTAAATGCCAACTTCTCTCGTAAATTCACAGTTTAGACAAAAACCTTCATCAGATAGATGAAGGTTTTTATGTTTGGTGATTATATTGTACCTCAAAATAGGAAAAGTGATGTGTTTTTGGAAAAATAATTTTGAATACGTGTAACTCCGCTGTTGATTTCCGCAAATGGCTTCGCTTTCCTAGGGGCGCTGCTGGAGCCTCCTCGGCTTCGCCTGCGGGGTCTCCACCTAGCGCTATCTCCCTCAGGAGTCTTCGCCTTTTGCTCCAATCAAC
>NZ_JAAZWB010000060.1 GCF_012524115.1 Bacillus sp. RO1
GTCACTAAGGTCTTCATAACGGGGATGAGGACCTTTCTCTTCCTTTTTTCTCATTACTGAGGTCTTCATAGCGGTGATGAGTAGCTCTGTCCGCATGCTTTCCTGTTTCTGTGGACGTCATAACGGCGATGAGCATCTATCGCCTCCGGATTTCTCGTCACTGGGGTCTTCAATACTTTGATGAGGACCTCTCTCCTCCTTGTTCCCCGTCACTGAGGTCTTCATAACGGCGATGAGGACCTCTATTCTCCTGGTTCCCCGTCACTGAGGTCTTCATAACGGCGATGATGACTTCTCTCCTCCAGATTTCTCTTCACTGAGGTCTTCATAACGGCGATGAGGACCTCTATTCTCCTGGTTCCCCGTCACTGAGGTCTTCATAACGGCGATGAGGACCTCTATTCTCCTGGTTCCCCGTCACTGAGGTCTTCATAACGGTGATGAGGACCTCTCTCCTCCTTTTTCCCCGTCACTGAGGTCTTCATAACGGTGATGAGGACCTCTCTCCTCCTTTTTCCCCGTCACTGAGGTCTTCATAATGGTGATGAGGACCTCTATTCTCCTGGTTCCCCGTCACTGAGGTCTTCATCCCAACGAATCCATTATTTTATAGTTCCTTTAACAACTAAAAAAACCAAAGCTTCCTAACAAGCTTTGGCTCTTTTTGAATATTAAACTGTTTCTATAAGTTTCGTTAACGTATTTCTTTCTTGTTCTGTTAACGGCACCAATGGAAGTCTTACACCGCCGACATCCATTCCTTTTAATTGTAGGGCTGTTTTTACTGGGGACGGGCTTGGTGCACTGAATAATCCCTTCATGACAGGCAGCAACGTTTGATGCTGTTTCGCAGCACTCGCGATTTCCCCTGCCTCAAAAGAACGAATCATCTCTTGCATTTCATTTCCTAACACATGTGACGCTACAGATACTACACCATTTCCTCCGATAGAAAGCACCGGCAAGGTTAAGCCGTCATCACCACTGTAAAGAACAAATTCATCCGGTGTATTTGCAATGATTTCAGTCATGGCATCCAGGTTTCCGCTTGCTTCTTTTACAGCAACGATGTTATCAATCTCAGAAAGGCGAACAATCGTTTCAACCGACATATTAACAACGGACCTACCAGGTATATTGTATAACATCACAGGCAGTGAAGTTTCAGATGCAATGGTACTAAAATGTTGATAAAGCCCTTCTTGACTCGGCTTATTGTAGTATGGTGCCACTAACATGATGGCATCAACACCTGCTGCCTCCGCTTTTTTTGTAAGGTCAATGGATGCTCTGGTATTATTGCTTCCCGTGCCGGCAATTACTGGAATTCTACCGTCGACAACTTTTACAACATGAGCGAAAAGGGCGAGCTTTTCTTCTGTTGATAGTGTAGGAGATTCACCTGTTGTTCCGGCAACAACAACGGAATCCGTACCGTTTTTTATAAGATAGTTGATCAATTGTGTTGTTTTCTCAAAATCTATGTTTCCTTTATTATCAAATGGAGTCACCATAGCTGTAGAAACTTTACCAAAGTTAATCATGAACTGTTTTCTCTCCTTCTTCTGCGGTTGGATGTAAAATCGTTATTTGTTTTCTTGCTAAATTGAAAGCCTTGTGTAAAGCATTCACCGCTTTAATCATATCTTCTTGTTTTACAAGTACCCAGATTGTGGTATGGCTATCTGCGGATTGAAGAATTTGTATGCCGAGTTCCGACAGTGCTGATACTATTTTCGATGTTACCCCGGGTACACCTGTCATCCCCGCTCCAACTGTTGCAACTTTTGCACAGTGGCGGTTTACTTTTGGCTCATACCCCAATTTCTGCAGTACATTTATCGCTTTTTCACTCATTTCATCTGTGACGGTATAAACCACACTAGTAGGTGAAATATTGAAAAAGTCAACGCTAATTTGTTCATTGGCCATTGCGCGAAAGACTTCGGTTTGAATGCCATAATTGCCCTCTTTAGCAAAGACCTTTATTTGTGTGACATTAGGTACATGGGCTATTCCCGTGATCAAGCGGTCCTTTACATCTGCACCTTTTCCCATTCTATCTAGCGAGGTCACTAATGTCCCAGTTGAATTGGAATAAGTCGACCTGATACGAATTGGAATCTTAGCTTGCATTGCAATTTCCACGGCACGAGGATGAATCACTTTAGCCCCTTGATATGCCATGTTACATATTTCGTTATAGGTGACAACAGGTAATGGAGAAGCATCTTTTACAATGCGTGGATCTGCTGTCATGACCCCTTCCACATCTGTAAAAATATCAATCCATTCTGCATGAAGGGCTGCACCTAATGCGGCCGCTGAAGTATCACTTCCTCCACGCCCAATGGTGGAAATATCCCCGTTCTTCGTTTCCCCTTGAAATCCTGCCACAACTACTACTTGGTGCAATTCTAGCATTTCAAGAAGTCTTTCACATTTCATTTCAATGATACGGGCATTTGTGTGGTCGTTATTGGTTCGGAATCCAGCCTGTGGACCGTTTAATGCAGTTGCAGATATTCCTTCCTTTTGCAGAAGGCTACTGAATACAATGGAAGAGATGATTTCTCCACAAGATAATAGCATATCTATTTCACGCTTTGACACGTTGTTCTTACCTGACTCCAAAAGGTTTAAAAGGGTGTCCGTTGCGTAAGGCTCCCCTTTTCTTCCCATGGCGGATACGACCACGACCACTTTGTATCCATCGTTCACTGCCTTTTTTATATGGTTGACTGCAGCAAGTCTACTCGCTTCATCCCTTACTGACGTTCCACCAAATTTTTGAACTATTATTTTCATATATTGACACCTCATCGCGGTTTAGAAACATCCTTAATACATACGAAAGATGTGATGAAAATAGTACCTTCCAAGAAGGCGCTCACTGTTCAAGAATGGCGATGGGGTAAATCGGTCTTTCTTCCGAAAAGAAAAGGTCTCTGAAAGACCTTTTATCTCTATTTATTGGTTGATTACGCCGAGTTTCACTAAGCTCTCTGCTATTTGTACGGAATTCCAAGCTGCACCTTTTAACAAGTTGTCAGATACAATCCATAAATGGAAGCCTCTTTTGTTATCTAAGTCCTTCCTGATTCGACCGACAAACACATCGTTAGAACCTACACAATCAGCAGGCATCGGGTATACCTGTTCTGCAGGATTGTCTTGCAGTACCACTCCAGGAGCTTTTTCAAGCAACGCCTTTAAATCTTGAACAGTCACATTTTCGTCTTCTACTTCAATATATACAGACTCGGAATGTCCTGTTACAACTGGAAGACGTACACAAGTAGCTGCAACCTGTAAGTTTTGATCGTGCATAATTTTTTTCGTTTCATTTATCATTTTTAGTTCTTCAAAAGTGAAACCATTCTCTTCAAACTTATCAATCTGCGGAATGGCATTGAAAGCGATTTGATAATGTTTCTTATCACCTTTTACAGGTAGAATGCTTGGTGTGAATGCTACATTGTTTAAAATGGCCTGTGATTGGGATTCTAGTTCTTCGATTGCCGCCGCACCTGCTCCTGATACTGCTTGATAAGTGCTGACAATAACTTTAGTTAGACCAAATGATTTCCTGATTGGCTCTAGTGCGACCACCATTTGAATAGTTGAGCAATTTGGGTTGGCAATGATTCCGTTATGGGATTTAATGTCTTCTTCATTTACTTCTGGAACTACTAACGGGACATTTGGATCCATACGGAAGAAACTAGTGTTATCAACCACTATCGCTCCACGCTTTGCCGCTTCAGGGGCAAGCTCCTTGGAAACACTTCCTCCTGCACTGAACAATGCTATATGAACACCCTCAAATTTATCAGGTGTTGCAACTTCAATTGTCACTTCTTCCCCTTTAAATAATACTTTTTTACCTGCAGAGCGCTCCGAAGATAATAGCGTAAGCTTCTTAACCGGGAAATTTCTCTCTTCTAATGTATGAAGCATTTGCTGTCCTACTGCTCCTGTTGCGCCTACAACTGCTACATGTAAACCACTCATCTATTAAGCACCTCTCCATTTTAAAAATAGCTCTATTAATATTTCACTGAGCTTTCAGAATAAATATTCATATATAGTTTTTAATTTTATCATATTACTGAAATAAAGAAGAGAAGAAATTCTTACTTTTCTTCTCTTCTGAACAAATTTTATTATAAATCGTCTTTGTACCTTTCCACGATGACTGGTTGAATTTGTTTATGATCTAATGCATGCTCAACTGTTGGCATGAGCATACTCATTCTGGCAACCATGGAATTCGGTTTTTTGTCCGGTGCATCTTGCCCATAAGGAATAAAGTATATATTTTTGGTAGCCATTAATCTCATCAAATTTAATCCGTTTAATCCGAGGGCATCATTGGTAGATATCCCTAAGACTACAGGGTTATGATTTCGCAGTGTTGCTTTTGCAGCCATTAGTACAGGTGAATCTGTAAGCGCATTAGCCAATTTACTCATCGAGTTCCCGGTTAAAGGGGCAATGATCATACAATCCAATGGAATCTTCGGTCCAAGCGGTTCTGCTTTTACAATGGAATCAATCACTTTAAATCCTGTCATGTCTTCAATCAATTTAATCCAATCTTCCCCTTGACCGAACCTTGTATTTGTATGTTGAACGGTCGAAGTAACTACTGGCCTCACTTCAGCACCAGCATCAAGTAGTTTTTGTATTTCCGGAATAACAGCATCATACGTACAATGAGACCCCGTTAAACCAAAACCTAGCCGTTTTCCTTTTAATTGCATGGTTAATTCCCCTTTCTCCCTTCCATTTCTTCTTTAAGTAATTGTGACAAAACATTCGCCACGATCTGCCCCGCAGTTTTCGGAGCAACAATTCCTGGAAGTCCTGGAGCTAATAATGCTTTAATTCCTCTTTTCTCGGCATACCGGAAATCAGTACCTCCTGGTTTGGATGCCAAATCGATAATTAGAGTATGAGCAGGCATTTTAGAGATTACATCCGATGTAACGATTAGGTGTGGAATAGTATTAATACAAACATCAACATCTGTGACATTCTCAGCCAAGTCGTTTAGATAAAAAGGAGTTACGCCCATCTCGAATATACGGGCAATATGTTCGGACTTTCGAGCGCCTACACGTACATTGGCACCGAGTGCGGCAAAAGTTCGTGCTACACTCATTCCTACTCTCCCTAATCCCAGCACCGCTACATTGGAGTTATGGATCGTAATATCTGTATGTTGAATCACCATCATGATGGTACCTTCCACAGTTGGAATTGCATTATAAATGGCAACATCATCACGATCAAACAATTGAACCAACTTCCTATTTGTACTTGCAACCAGTTGATTCAAATACGGATTGGTGATTCCTGAATAAATGGTACAGTGATCTGGTGTATTCTTGACTATTTCCTCCGTTAGCACAATTTTTTCGTTTGAGAAAATTGTATCAACCTGCCCCTCTAAATTTGTGCCGGGAACAGGAAGGATAATGGCATTGACAGTCGTGAAATCTACTTCATTCATCTGCTCCTTTGAAGCACCAGTAAAGCCGTGATCTAATTGGTCAAATCCTACAAGCGAAAGCTTCGCGTCTAGCTCAATAAGCTTGCGTATCACTTCCAACTGCCTTGCATCACCGCCAATGACAGCTATGTGCAAACCGGTCAGCATATATCGTTCACCTTCTTCTACTTCGTGAAAGTTTGTAAATCTGGCTCAAGTTTTTCTTACTTACACATCTTATGTAACCTATGGAAAATCTGTGCTTGAATCAAAGGAGAAAGGGAAGAGTTTGCAAGTAGGTGGTATTTAGGAGTATGTGGATGGATTCATTGGATGTTTATTGATCTAATAGCTCAAATAAGAAATTATTTTTTATGTTCTGGGCTTAGAGAGGGCTTCTCTTATATCTAAAGTTGTTTGATCTATGCTGTTAGGGCTTAGAAAAAGCTTCTCTCTTACCGAAATACACGTTACCCTTGCCGTTCGGGCTTAGAGAAGGCTCCTCTCTTACCGAAATCTGGGGTACCCCTGCTTTTCTGGCTAGAGAAGGCTTCACTCTTACCGAAATCAGTGGTACCCCTGCCATTCGGGCTTAGAAAAGGCTTCTCTATTCTCTACTACCGTATACCACGTAATCCTTGCCGTTCGGGCATACAAAGCTCTTGAACACAAAAAAAACCCAGCTCACGCCGAGTCATTTACTCTTCTTCTTCCGGTATGTCAATAATAATCATATCTGTACCAATCTTTTTAATATGATTCCACGGTACACGAATATCACTTCCTTCTTTCTTCAATCCGAACCATTTCAATGAAGGAATGATGAGCGAACGTATCTCACCGGTATTTTCGTTGATCTCAAGATCTGTATGACCGAGTATCCCAAGGCGTTCTGCCCGTTTCACATCGACAATTTCCTTTCCGCTCATTTCACTTAACCTCATATAAAATACACCTCCTATATTATCTATATTAGAAGAAGTCCAAAAAAAAACCTGCCATTAGAAAATGGCAGGCATCATATTATTTTTCTTGAATTGATTTAGGCATTTCGCCGCTAGGACTGATCAAAGCAACCGAGTATTCATCTGTAAAAATCTTGGTTGCCAAGTTATTGACAGATTCCTCTGTGATACTATTGATTCTTTCTAATATATCATCAAGGGAGCGATGTCTTCCAAGGAGAAGCTCATTCTTTCCGTTTCTGCTCATCCGACTATTTGTACTCTCAAGACTCAACATAAGACTGCCTTTAATTTGCTCTTTACTGTTAACCAGTTCTTTTTTTGTAATCCCGTCGCGTTTAAGCGTGTTAAGTGTTTGTTGTATGGTTTCAAACAACAGATCTAATTGGTTGCTGCCAGTTCCACCATAAATGGTAAGCATCCCGTTGTCTTGGAAAGTGGAGTGGTAGGAATAGACGGAATATGCAAGTCCGCGTTCCTCCCTTACATCCTGGAATAGACGACTGCTCATACTGCCGCCAAGGACATTGTTCAATACAATCAAATTGTAAATATCTTTATCCCCAATTTGAAGCCCATCGTAACCTATGCAGAGATGAGCTTGTTCAGTCGTTTTCTTCTTTGCAATTCGTCCGGTTTCAAAGGAAGGTTTTACGTATTCACGCTTAGAGTAACCAGTTTCATAACTTCCAAATAGGTCTTCAATCTCTTTGACAAATGACTCATCAATATTACCAGCTACTGAAATGACCACATTGTCAGGAGTATAGGTTTCCTTCATATATTCACGCAACGTATTGCCGTTAAAGGCAGATAACGTTTCTTCCGTTCCTAATATCGGATAACCTAAAGGATGATTTCCATAGGATGCTCTCGCCAATACGTCATGAACGATATCATCTGGTGCATCTTCATACATTTTGATTTCCTCGTACACAACATTTTTTTCTTTTTTCAATTCTTCTTCATCAAAGATTGAATGGAAAAACATATCTGCTAAGACGCCAAGTGCATAGGAGGAATGTTCATCCATCACTTTTGCATAATAACATGTGTATTCCTTTGAAGTGAATGCATTAACCTGCCCTCCGATTGAATCGAAAGCCTCAGCAATTTCACGTGCATTTTTTGTTTCTGTTCCTTTAAAAAACATATGTTCAAGGAAATGCGATACACCATTGTTAACGTTATCTTCATTCCGTGAACCTGTACCAATCCATACGCCAATCGCAACCGAGCGGACGTGTGGTATATTTTCTAAAACGATTCTAACTCCGTTTGAACATGTATGTTTAGTAAGCAACGATAATCCTCCTATTCAAGTTTGCCAAATCTAGTTGTGATGAACGATTCTTTCTTCGCTTAAAAGAGAAGAAACTGTTCCTAGTTCAAGCCCTTTATCTTTTATGGATGTAATAAGAGTTTCCAAACTGTTTGCTGTTGATGGCGTAGGGTGCATAAGAACCATTGCTCCTGGATGGATCTTGCCCATCACTCGATTAATGAGAACATTAGGCTCCGGCTTTTGCCAATCAATGGTGTCAACACTCCACATAATGGTCCCTAGTTTCATGTCATGGGCAATGTTTACTACCTCGTCACGATAGCTTCCACTAGGAGGTGCAAACCAAGTGACTTTACTGCCAGAAATTGCCTCGATGACTTCATTTGTTTTTAGAAGCTGTTCCCTTACTGCAGTACTTCCTAATGTTTTCATATTAGGATGAGTGTAGGAATGATTCCCTACTTCATGTCCAGCATCTATAATCATTTTAGCCATCGAAGGGTTTTCTTTAACCCATCTTCCTTCAAGAAAAAAGGTTGCTTTTACCCCATGATTTTTCAATGTTTCCAGCATCCCTGGAATATGCTCATTTCCCCAAGCGACATTTATCAGGAACGAAACCATTGTCTTTTCAGGGTGCCCCCGATAAATCGGAGAAGGTGGTAAATCAGAGAGGTGAATCTTCGGCGGTATTTGCTTCATGACAAGCTTTTTCTCGTCAAATTCACCGCTCTTTTTCATATTCTTATATGAAGCTTCGAGGTCGACTTTTAATCCGTTAAGTCCCGGTTGAGCCTTCCAGATCTTATCTATCTTAGCATCTTGTGGGGCAACTTCATAAGTAGCTGCCTTTTCTTCAATCTCCACGTAGAGTGCATCCTTTTTCTTGGCAACTTCCGCAATATCGTTAGAAAGCACAGAAGATATATCACCCTGAAATGGTTGACTCACCGTGTTATATGTAAAAAATGCAATAATAACAAATGCCAACATTTGAAACGTACTTCTTTTCATTCCACCCACTCCTTCCTACAATAAATTTATGTAGGAAGTGGACAAGGTAGAACAAATAAAGCTAGCTGCATACCATCTCCAAAAAATAAATTTAAATGGGGTAGGTACTGCAAAAAGCCCGGCGGTCAAACCAGGCTCCTATATTAGGACATTTGTTCGTTTTTCTCTTTTTGTTCTTTCAGAAGGACTTTTCTAGAAAGGTTTACTCTTCCTTGTTTGTCAATTTCCATTACTTTTACAAGAACTTCTTCACCAAGTTTCACAACATCTTCTACTTGTTTCACGCGTTCTTCTGCAAGTTCAGAAATGTGGACTAGTCCGTCTTTACCACTGAATAGCTCAACAAATGCACCGAATTTTTCGATACGTTTTACTTTACCCATGTAGATTTCGCCAACTTGGACTTCGCGTACGATATCTTCGATGATTTTTTTCGCTTTATCATTCATCTCCATATTAATAGAAGAAATAAATACTGTTCCATCTTGTTCGATGTCAATTTTTACTCCAGTTTCTTCAATAATCTTATTGATTTGTTTACCGCTTGGTCCAATAACATCGCGAATCTTATCTGGGTTGATGCTCATCATCAAGATCTTTGGTGCATAAGGAGAAAGCTCTTTTCGAGACTCATCAATTGTCGCAAGCATAGAATCAAGAATATGCATACGTCCAATTTTAGCTTGCTGAAGCGCTTCTTCTAGAATAGCACGGGAAAGACCTTCAATCTTGATGTCCATTTGCAGTGCTGTTACACCCTTAGCGGTACCAGCAACTTTAAAGTCCATATCTCCAAGATGATCTTCCATCCCTTGAATATCGGAAAGAACCGTATAATGCTCGCCTTTTTTAATTAATCCCATTGCGATACCAGCTACAGGAGCTTTAATAGGTACTCCAGCATCCATCATCGCAAGTGTACTTGCACAGATACTTGCTTGAGAAGTGGAACCATTTGACTCAAGAACTTCTGATACAAGACGTACTGTATATGGGAAGTCTTTCTCGGAAGGGATAACTGGTTCAAGCGCGCGTTCCCCAAGTGCACCATGTCCGATTTCACGACGTCCAGGTCCTCTAGACGGTCCTGTTTCCCCAACACTGAACAATGGGAAGTTATAGTGGTGCATAAAACGTTTTTCTTCTTCAATTCCCAATCCGTCAAGAATCTGAACATCACCTAGTGCGCCTAGTGTACAGATACTTAAGGCTTGAGTTTGACCACGTGTAAACAGACCGGAACCGTGAGTACGTGGCAATAGGCCAACTTCAGAAGCAAGTGGACGAATCTCGTCACTCTTACGTCCATCAGGGCGTACTTTATCTTCCGTAATGAGGCGTCTTACTTCTTCTTTTACAAGCATGCTTAAGATTTCGTTAACTTGTTTCAACACATCAGCTTCTACTTCTTGCTCTTCATAACGTGCAACAACCTCTGTCTTTACTTCTTTAATAGCAGCTTCACGTGCATGCTTTTCAAAGACTTGAACTGCTTTTGTCATCTTCTCTTCAGCAAGCGCACGAATTTCATGCTCAAGGTTTTTATCTACTTCATAAAGAGTAACTTCTGTTTTTTCTTTACCTACTGCTTGTACGATTTCTTCTTGGAAAGCAATTAAACGTTTGATTTCGTTATGACCAAACATGATTGCTTCTAACATAACTTCTTCCGGAACTTCATCAGCACCAGCTTCCACCATGTTGATTGCATCCTTCGTTCCAGCTACAACTAAGTTGATATCACTCTTTTCAAGCTGTTCCACATTAGGATTTATAACGAACTCGTCGTTGATTCTTCCTACTGTTACACCTGCAATCGGACCTTGGAAAGGAATATCGGAAACAGATAGCGCCAAAGAAGAACCGAACATCGCTGCCATCTCAGATGAACAGTTCTGATCCACACTCATCACAATGCTGATAACTTGTACTTCGTTACGGAAACCATCAGCAAAAAGCGGACGGATTGGACGGTCAATCAAGCGGCTAGCCAATACAGCCTTCTCACTTGGACGTCCTTCACGCTTGATGAAACCACCTGGAATTTTACCTACTGCGTATAATCTCTCTTCATAGTTGACTGTTAAAGGAAAGAAATCTAATTTCTTCGGTTCTTTTGAAGCGGTTGCAGTGCTAAGAACAGCCGTATCTCCGTAGCGGACCATCACTGCTCCATTTGCTTGTTTTGCCAATTGTCCCACTTCTACCGTCAGGTTTCTTCCAGCCCAGTCGATAGAAAAGACTTGTTTATCTTGTCCCATGAGTTCGTTTAACCCCTCTCTAGCTTTCATATGTATTGACCTTCTTCTCCTACCTGATCCATTCAACGGAATGTTAATCAGTAGGACAGTCTATGTGAAAATAAGTTTTAGTATTATGTATAGTATGAACGAAATAACTACTACATATCAATAGAATTCCAGCATGTATAGGAAAAAAATCGCTTTTTTAAAGGATTATGAGCAATTTTTGAAAATAACTTCTAAAATACTAATAAAAAAGCGGGAATTCTCTCCCGCTTTTTCTGACAAACTTATCGACGTAAACCTAATTTGTTGATTAGTTCACGGTAACGAGTTACATCCTTGTTACGTAGGTAAGTAAGTAAGTTACGACGCTTACCAACCATTTTCAATAGACCACGACGTGAGTGGTGATCTTTCTTGTGAGTACGTAAATGCTCGTTCAGGTTGTTGATCTGTTCTGTTAGGACAGCGATCTGTACTTCTGGAGATCCAGTGTCAGATTCGTGAGTTCTGAACTCGTTGATAAGTTCTTGTTTACGCTCTTGTGTAATAGCCATCCTATTCACCTCCTTAATAGTAAAAACCCCTATTACCGAGCAAGCGTTGGTGATTCGACTTGCCAAGCAATGGTTTTAGTACGTTTAATAGCATACCTCTTTTTAAGTCAAAAAGCAAGTATCGTGTAGGTTTTTTTGAAAATAGTCTTCCGCAATTCCCTTGTCTTTTCTTATCTGAGCAACAAGTTCATCAATACCCGAAAACTTCTTTTCTTCCCTTATACAATTATGCCATTCTATTATTACTTCAAATCCATAGATCTGCTGATCAAAATTTAACAGATGTACTTCAATGGACGGTAGGCTTTCTTTCTTTTGCTTGTGAAAAGTCGGTTTATAGCCGACATTGCACACACCATTCACCCATTGATCATTCACATACATTCGCACGGTGTAGACACCGGTTCTGGGAATAACATATTCATCGTCAAGTACAACATTGGCAGTAGGGAATCCAATGGTCCTACCCCGTTTTTCTCCGTGACCGACTTTTCCTCGTACTTGATAAAATCTTCCTAAAGTATCCGGCAAATCATTAACTTTTCCTTCCTTCAATTGTTCTCTTATGAAGGTGGAACTTACTTTGAGTTCATTTGTTGTATATTTCTCCACAACAGTCTGATCAAATTGTTGTCTGGAATGAAACGGGAGCGTCTCCATTGTCCCTTTACCAAGACTGCCGTAGGAATAATCAAATCCAGCTACTACATGTTTGATATTAAGCCCAATAATATATTGATCTACAAAGTCCTGCGGTACAAGAGATGCAAAGGACATGTCAAATTTAACCACATAAAGAATGTCCACCCCTAATGATTCAAGAAGTCTTATCTTTTCGGAAAGAGGGGTTATATAACGGACATGCTGGACCGTTCTTCTTAAAACGACAGAAGGATGCGGATCTAGCGTCATTACTGCGCTTGCAGTTCCTAGTTCTTTCGCTTTTGCCAGCGCACTCTTAATGACTTTTTGATGTCCAAGATGAATACCATCGAAAAATCCGAGAGCGACTGTCGCAGGGATACACTCTTCTTTTGTAAGAGAATGGGGATGCTCCAAATACATAACTTTCATCAATTATCACCTAAATCTCAATTAATCATGCAAGACCAAACTACGCCAATTAGCCGTGAAAAACTTTTTTGGGCTTCATCAGTCCTGGCTTTGAAGGATGTTTCATATAGATGGCCAAGCATTTATTATCGTGGAAAACACTAAAGTATTCATTTGTATCACTGATATTCTCCGGATACGGTAAAACCGCACCGTTATACACTTTCTCTGCTACTTTATCACTAATTTCCAACTTAGGCAATGAACTTAGTGCTTCTTCCATCGGCAGCAAATGTTCATCTACAGTTCCCTGCTCAGCCAACTCACTTAGCTGTTCTAGCGTAATTGCATGGTCGATGGTGAAGTTACCTGAAGTTATTCGCGTCAAATAGGACATATGTGCAGGATATCCGAGCAGCTCTCCTATTTGTACAGCAAGGGTTCTGACATATGTACCTTTACTACAGTTTACTTGAAAGGAGAAACGGACTTGGCCCTTTTCTTCTTCATATGTAATATCGCTTGTCAGGAAAATATCATGAATGGTCACTTTTCTAGATGGCCTGTCAATAACCTTTCCTTCTCTTGCATATTCATAAAGTTTTTTACCATTAATTTTTACAGCGGAGTACATTGGAGGTGTTTGTTCAATTTCTCCTTTTAACTGTTGAAGAACGGAAAGTATTTTTTCTTTTGGTATAGGGTTGTCCACCCTTTTTTCTTCCACTACATCTCCTGTCTGGTCTTCTGTTGTTGTTGCAGTGCCAATTGTGACTTCAGCCACGTATGTTTTTTCTTCTGCGGTCAGGAATTCCACTACTTTGGTTGCCCTGCCGATACAGATAGGTAGCACTCCAGTCACTTCTGGATCTAGTGTGCCTGTGTGGCCGACTTTTTTTGTTTTCAAAATCTTTCTCACTTTAAATACGCAGTCATGCGAAGTGAACCCTTTTGGTTTGTTTAAGATTAATATGCCATCCATATAGGCCACCCCTTTCATTTTATAATAAGTAATCCCCTGTAGATTGAAGTGCAAGGTGTGAGACTCCTCGAAAATGCTAACGCATTTTCTTCGTGCGATGAATTTCTGCCGAAGCCTTCCTTGTCCTGCGGGGGGTAACGGTAGGTTGAGACCCCGCAAAGAAGTGAGGAGGCTCAAGCATCGTCCCGCGGAAAGCGAACACCTGGAACGGAAATCAACAGGGAGTCAATGCGAAATATCATTAGAGTCAACAAAAAGGATAGACAACTGCTGCCTATCCTTTTCTTTTACTCTTCATCATCAGAATCAGAGTCTCTTTTATTCAATTCATGGATCAGGCTTTCGATATGGTTTCCGTAAGCGATGGATTCGTCAAACTCGAAGAAAAGCTCTGGAGTTTTTCTTAGGCGAATTCTGCGTCCAATTTCACTGCGGATGAAGCCTTTTGCTTTTGCCAAGCCAATCAAAGTGTCTTGTCTTTTTTCATCATCTCCAAGTACAGAGATGAAAACCTTGGCTTGTTGAAGATCTCCAGTAACCTGTACATCCGTTACTGTTACAAAGCCTACACGAGGATCTTTAATTTTACGACCAATGATATCGGAAAGCTCTTTTTTCATTTGCTCTCCAACTCTGTTTGATCTGAGTGTCATACCTTTCACCCCTTTAAAGCCAATCAAGCGAAGTTTCTGCCCGCTCTATCTCTGGAAAAGAATCCAGGTAGTCGAGTACTTTTTGCAATTCTTTTTCGGTGATGGATTTGGAGGAAGAGATGGCTACTATTCCAATCTTCGTCCGTTGCCATACGTCTTGATGATCAATCTCTGAGATGGAAATATTGAACTTTTGCTTCAGCCTCGTCATCACACGCTGAAGGACTGCTCTTTTTTCCTTCAAAGATTGAGCATCATAGATCATACAGTCACACTCTATATATCCAATCATTTTCTTTCAATTTCTTGCATTACGTACGCTTCGATGATGTCGCCTTCTTTAATGTCGTTAAAGTTCTTGATTGTTACACCACATTCGTAGTTTGTCGCAACTTCTTTCACATCATCTTTGAAACGCTTGAGTGTATCAAGTTCCCCTTCAAAAATAACAATTCCGTCACGGATTAGACGAATGCTGGAATCACGCGTGATTTTACCTTCTGTTACGTAAGCACCTGCGATGGTTCCAACTTTTGAAACTTTAAATGTCTGGCGTACTTCTACTTGACCGATGACTTTCTCTTCAAATTCTGGGTCAAGCATACCTTTCATTGCCGCTTCAATTTCTTCAATGGCTTTATAGATGATACGGTGCAGACGGATGTCAACACTCTCAGCATCAGCTGTACGTTTCGCACCTGCATCAGGACGAACGTTGAAACCAATGACAATCGCATTGGATGCAGAAGCAAGGATAATATCAGATTCTGTGATGGCTCCAACGCCTGTGTGAATGATTTTCACTTTAGCCCCTTCTACATCAATCTTCTGTAGGGAGGCAGCCATTGCTTCTACAGAACCTTGAACGTCCGCTTTCACAATCAAGTTGATTTCTTTCATTTCACCTTGTTTGATTTGTTCGAACAAGTCATCAAGTGTTACACGTGTCTTTTCGCTGCGTTGTTCTTGAAGTTGCTTTTGAGCACGTGCTTCCCCGACGTTACGTGCTGTTTTCTCATCAGCAAAGACCATGAAGTTGTCTCCAGCTTGTGGAACTTCATTTAGTCCAGTGATTTCAACTGGTGTAGATGGACCAGCTTCTTTTACACGGCGTCCAAGATCATTAACCATTGCACGAACACGACCGAACGTGTTACCTACTACGATAGGATCTCCGACACGTAGCGTACCTTTTTGAACTAGAAGAGTAGCGACAGAACCTCTACCTTTATCAAGCTGAGCTTCAATAACTGTACCCTGTGCAGCACGTTTAGGGTTAGCTTTATATTCTTCTACTTCAGAAACAAGTAGGATCATTTCAAGCAATGTATCAATGCCTTCTCCACTTAAAGCGGAAAGTGGTACAAAGATAGTATCTCCACCCCAAGCTTCTGACACTAGGCCATGCTCTGTTAATTCCTGCATAACACGGTCAGGATTGGCAGCTTCTTTATCCATTTTGTTTACCGCTACAATGATTGGTACTTCTGCAGCTTTAGCATGGTTGATTGCTTCCACTGTCTGAGGCATTACTCCGTCATCTGCAGCAACTACTAGAATTGTGATATCTGTTACTTGAGCTCCACGGGAACGCATGGTTGTAAACGCAGCATGTCCAGGAGTATCAAGGAATGTGATTTTTTTACCTTGATCCACTTCTACTTGGTACGCACCGATGTGCTGTGTGATTCCACCAGCTTCACCTGCAGTAACCTTTGTATTACGAATGGAGTCAAGAAGCGTTGTTTTACCGTGGTCAACGTGACCCATAATCGTAACAACTGGAGGACGCTCTTCCATTACTTCTTCTGTATCTTCAGAATCGTATCCTTCAAAATCCGTTACTTCAAAGATGATTTCCTCTTCCACTTCCACATTGTACTCGCCTGCGATCAACTCAATGGAATCTTTATCTAAATCCTGGTTGATAGTTGCCATAACACCAAGCATTAAGAGCTTTTTGATAATTTCAGACGGCTCTTTGTTCAGCTTGTTCGCTAGCTCTCCAACTGTTAAGGAACCTGTGAAAGTAATTTTGGAAGGCGTTTCTTTTTTCTTTACTGGTTGTGGCGGAGCTTGTTGTTGTCCGCGGTTTTGGTTTTGTTTATTGTTTTGTTTCTTTTTCCCTTTAGAGGAGTTATTGTTATTGCTGTTGTTAAATGGCTTTTTAGGTGAAGAGGTGTTTTTGCCTTTTCCGCCTTGGTTACCACCTTGAGATTGGTTGTTATTTTGTTTCTTAGGTGCAGAAGCAGTGTTTTGTGCCGGTGCTTTCTTTGGTGCTTCCGTTTTATTTGTGCCGTTCAGTTTTTGGATCGTGTCGTCGTCTAATGTTGCCATATGGTTTGATACCTCAATATTCATTTCTTTTAGTTTTGTAATGACATCTTTACTTGATACGTTCTTTTGTTTAGCGTATTCGTACACGCGTAATTTCGTCATACATTCACCCCCAAAGATTAATCGAGCATGGTGAGTAGTTTGTTGGCGAACCCTTCATCAAGAATGGCGACCGAAACTCTCGCATCTTTTCCTATCGCTCGACCTAACTCATACCGATCGTCTACTGTTCTTATCGGTACGTTATAGTACGTACATTTATCTTGTAATTTTTTCGTCGTGTTGGCAGAAGCATCGCTAGCCAATAGCACCAACTTCGCCTTGCCTGCCCTCACTTCTTTAATGACAAGTTCTTCCCCTGTTATGGTTTTTCTTGCTCTAGTTGCAAGACCGACAATGGATAGCCACTGATTATTCATGTGTTGAGTTATTCTCCGTTTCTACCAGCTGAAGTAATTCTTCATACAATGAATCATCAATCGCTACTTCCAGGTGACGGGCTAGGATGTTTTTCTTTTTGGCAAGGAGGATGCTCTCCTTGTTTCTTGCAAGATATGCTCCTCGGCCTGACTTTTTCCCTGTAGGGTCAATTGAAACTTCGCCTTCTTTAGAACGGACGATACGAATCAATTCCTTTTTAGGCTTTAGTTCTTGACTTGCCACACATTTCCGCATAGGGACCTTTTTGCGATTGTTCACCTGATTCACCTTCTTTTAAAAATCAGTCTTCAAAATTGTCATCGTCATAGAATTCATTATCCATATCTTCTGTATCATTTTTTGATAAAGAAAGGTTTGGGTAAATTCCTAGTTCTTCCGCTTCAGACTCACTCTTAATGTCGATTTTCCAACCTGTTAACTTAGCAGCAAGTCTCGCATTTTGTCCTCGTTTACCAATTGCCAAAGATAGTTGGTAATCAGGTACGATGACTGTTGTTGCCTTTTCTTCTTCATTAACTTGAACTTCCAGTACTTTAGAAGGACTTAGTGCATTAGCAACGAATTCTACAGGATCTTTTGACCATCTAACAATGTCAATTTTCTCTCCTTTTAATTCGTTCACAATCGCTTGCACCCTCTGTCCTTTCGGTCCAACACAAGCTCCTACCGGATCGATTTCCGGATTATCACAATGAACAGAAATCTTTGAACGGTCTCCTGCTTCACGTGCAACGGACTTAATTTCTACGGTGCCATCATAAATTTCTGGAACTTCAAGTTCAAAAAGGCGTTTTAAAAGACCCGGATGAGAACGGGAAACAAAAATTTGTGGCCCTTTTGTTGTTTTTTCCACTTTAGTTAGGAACACTTTAATTCTATCATGAGGTTTGTAATGTTCATTAGGCATTTGCTCATTTACTGGCAACAATGCCTCAATTTTTCCAAGGCTCACATAAATAAATTTAGAGTCTAAGCGCTGAACAATTCCTGTCATGATATCTTCTTCACGTTCGATATATTCAGAGTAGATAACTCCTCGTTCTGCTTCTCTTACTCGCTGCGTTACTACTTGCTTTGCTGTTTGTGCAGCAATACGACCGAAGTCTTTTGGTGTAACTTCAATCTCAAGTACATCATTTTCTTGGTAGTTTGGATTGATTTGACGCGCTTCTTGAACAGAGATCTCTAGACGAGAATCAAAAACCTCATCTACTACGTCTTTTCTTGCAAATACGCGCATTGTTCCTGTTTCCAGGTTCATATCTACTCGTACATTCTGTGCTTGATTAAAGTTTCTTTTGTAAGCAGATATAAGTGCAGCCTCAATCGCTTCAATAATAACATCTTTGCTAATGCCCTTTTCCTTTTCCATCAGGGTTAAAGCATCAAATAACTCGCTGCTCATACAACCATGTCCCCCTTAATATACCTATCATTCATAATTTTTTAACCAATTACGTTTACATTGGTGTAATCGGTTTATCTGGTTCTTCTTAGAACCTGACTGCCAAGCGTGCTTTCGCTACTTTTGGATATGGAATGGAAACTTCCTTTTTACGTGTTTTTATAGTCATGGAGAGTTTAATTGTTTCTCCATCGAAGTCCAGAAGATCACCTTCAAAGGACTTTAAGCCGTCGATAGGTTCATACGTTTTGATGTTGACATATTTACCAACCGATTTCTCGATGTCTTCCTTCTTCTTTAGAGGGCGTTCAGCACCAGGAGAGGAAACTTCCAGGAAATAGTTATGAGGAATAGGATCTAATTCATCAAGCTTTTCACTTAACTTTTCACTTACAGTTCCGCAATCCTCGATGTCAATACCGCCTTCTTTATCGACGAATACACGTAAAAACCAAGAGGACCCTTCTTTTACATACTCAATATCCACTAATTCAATATTCATTTCTTCTACGATGGGAAGAGCTAGTTCTTCCACCGTTTCTGTAACATTTTTGCTCATCATTTTCCTCCTTCGCAAGCGCGAGACGATGTCTTTAAAATCTGAACAAAAGACCCTGCCGATAAGCAGGGAATCGTAAACAAGCAAGCTTATGTAAAGCTGATACGAAAATCTAACATTCCCTTTTTTCTCAATGTCATGAAAAAACAAGGTTGCCAGAAAAAACGGGAATACAATACGAAAGAGTGGGTTTCCCCACTCTCTGCTAATTACCTGTATATAGCATTTCCAATGTAAATATATCATATCCGTATGGAATATGCAAATCTTTCTAGTGTTTTCAGGGGGTTACGGCGCTTTCCGCTTTTAACTCCCTGTTAACTTCCGTTCCAGGTGTTCGCTTTCCTAGGGGCGGTGCTGGAGCCTCCTCGCTTCGTTAGAAGCCACTGAAAAAGTCTTAGATTTTAGAAATTGTTAAACACCGCTGTTGATTTCCGCAAATGGCTTCGCTTTCCTAGGGGCTGACGAGAGCCTCCTCGGCTTCGCCTGCGGGGTCTCCACCTAGCACTATCTCCCTCAGGAGTCTTCGCCTTTTGCTCCAATCAACAGCTGGATATTACTAAGAACTATATCATATCAGTTATTCAGTGGCCGCCTTCGTTGCGGTCTCGACCTACCGCTACCTCCCGCCGGAGTCTCACAACTTTCACTTCAGTCAACAGGGTGGATTGGATAAACCAAACAATTCCCCATGAACATTAGAATAATGATAGTTGGTTTTGGTCTGGTAGACCTGTGAGGCAGCCATGGTTGTCAAGGTACTCAAGGATTGTTTTGGAGATTCTGCCTCTTTGTTGCAGGTCTTCTTTGGATAAGAATTCTCCATCTGCTCTTGAGTTCACGATGTTGATCGCTGCGTTTGTTCCAAGTCCCGGAATGGAGTTGAATGGCGGGATCAGGGAATCGCCCTCTATTAAGAAGTCAGTGGCGCTTGATTTATATAAGTCCACCTTCTTGAAAGAGTACCCTCGTTCACTCATTTCTAAAGCAAGTTCCATTACAGTGAGTAAGGACTTTTCTTTTGGCGATGCTTCTAAGCCCTTTGCATTGATTTCTTCTACTACCTTACGGATGGCTGCAGACCCCTTCACCATCGTATCGATGTCAAAGTCATCTGCGCGGACTGTGAAATACGCTGCATAGTACATTAGCGGGAAGTGCACTTTGAAATATGCAATACGCACTGCCATAAGTACATAAGCAGCAGCATGGGCTTTCGGGAACATGTATTTTATTTTCAAGCAGGAGTCAATATACCATGCTGGCACATCATTTTTAATCATTTCCTCTTTAAATTCGTCTGACAGCCCTTTTCCTTTACGTACTGACTCCATGATTTTAAAGGCCATGGAAGGTTCAAGCCCTTTATAGATAAGGTAAACCATGATGTCATCACGGCAACCGATTACTTCACTTAGAGTACAAGTCTTATTATGAATGAGTTCTTGGGCATTCCCAAGCCAAACATCGGTCCCATGGGACAAACCAGAGATCTGTACTAGCTCAGAGAATGTCGACGGTTTTGTATCTTCAAGCATCTGTCTAACAAACCTTGTACCAAACTCAGGAATCCCAAGGGTTCCTGTCTTACACATAATCTGTTCTTCTGTCACGCCAAGTGATTCCGTTCCACTGAAAATCTTCATTACATACGGATCGTCTGTCGGAATAGTCTTCGGATCAATTCCGCTAAGGTCCTGAAGCATCCGGATTACGGTCGGGTCATCGTGTCCAAGGATATCAAGCTTAAGCAAATTATCATGAATAGAGTGGAAATCAAAATGAGTCGTTTTCCATTCTGATGACTGATCATCTGCTGGATATTGGATTGGGGAGAAATCAAAAATATCCATATAATCCGGAACAACGATTATCCCGCCTGGATGCTGGCCAGTCGATCTTCTTACCCCTGTACATCCTGCTGAAAGTCTGTCTACCTCAGCTCCACGCAAAATTAAATTGCGGTCGTTCGCATATCCTTTCACATAACCATAGGCCGTTTTGTCGGCAACTGTACCAATGGTTCCCGCTCTAAATACATAATCTTCTCCAAACAGCACCTTCGTATAGTTATGGGCTCTCGGCTGGTATTCACCTGAAAAATTCAAATCGATGTCGGGTACCTTGTCCCCTTTAAAGCCAAGGAAGGTTTCGAATGGGATATCATGGCCGTCCTTTGTGTATGCCTCGCCGCAATTTGGACAGTCTTTGTTTGGCAGGTCAAAACCAGAACCTACTGATCCGTCATCAAAGAACTCTGATTTTTTACATGACGGACAAACATAATGAGGAGGCAACGGATTTACCTCTGTAATTTCGGTCATGGTTGCGACAAAGGAAGATCCAACAGAACCACGGGAACCTACGAGGTATCCATCGTCCAGGGATTTTTTAACTAGCTTATGAGAAATCAAATAGATAACAGCAAATCCGTGACCGATAATACTTTTTAATTCCTTTTCAATCCGCTTCTCGACAAGCTCTGGTAGATCCTCGCCGTAGATGCTTCTAGCCCTGGAGTAGCTCATCTCTCTGATTTCTTCATCTGCACCTTCTATTTTTGGCGTATAAAGGTCATCTTTGATTGGTTTAATTTCCTCAATCATTCCAGCTACTTTTTGGGTGTTTGTTACAACAATTTCTTTTGCTTTTTCTTCGCCAAGAAAAGAGAAGGCGGCAAGCATTTCATCTGTTGTCTTAAAGTGAACGTCTGGCAATTGATGCCTGTTCAACGGGTTTGCACCTGATTGAGAACGAACCAAAATCTCGCGGTGAATTTTATCCGTTTCTTTTAAATAATGAACATTACCTGTTGCCACAACAGGTTTTTCAAGTTTTTCACCTAGCTTAACAATGTTGGTGATGATTTCTTTTAATGCCTTTTCATCCCGGACTAATTCCAGCTCCAACAAGTGAGCATAATTGCTTGGTGGCTGTACTTCGATATAGTCATAGAATTCCGCAATAGCTTCCACTTCATCTGGGGATTTTTGCATCATGCCTTCAAAGACTTCACCCTTATCACAAGCTGTTCCGACAATAATTCCTTCACGTAGCTTTTGCAACTGTGACCTTGGAATTCTTGGAACACGGAAAAAGTAGTTCATATGTGAAATAGATACTATTTTGAATAGATTTTTTAGACCTGTATCATTGACTGCTAGCAAGGTGACATGGGAAGGTCTCGCTCGTTTGTAGGCATCTGTTGTACCCGAATGTTCATTTAATTCATCATGAAATGTTATCCCTTTTTCCAACGCATCTTTTAGCATCTTGACTAGCAAATAACCTGTTGCCTCGGCATCATATATGGCTCGGTGATGCTGGGTCAATTCAATATCGAACTTTTTACATAATGTATTTAATCGGTGATTTTTTAATGATGGGAAGAGAAGACGTCCCAGTTCCAAAGTGTCAATGACAGGATTCTTTGCCTTTCCTAATCCTATCCGTTGGAAACCAATATTCAAAAAGCCCATATCAAAGCTTGCATTATGTGCAACAAGAATGTCATCTTGCATCCAATCGGAAAAACGTTTTAACACATCTCCAACTTCCGGTGCGTCTTGTACCATGTCGTCGGTTATTCCTGTCAAGTTAATCGTAGTTGCTGATAGAGCGTGGTGCGGGTTGGCAAAAGATTCAAAGCGGTCAATAATTTCGCCGCCTCTTACCTTCACTGCAGCAAGCTCGATAATAGTATCATACATCGCTGACAACCCTGTCGTTTCCACGTCAAAAACCACATAGGTTTCGTCTGCAAGATTTCGATGTGCAGGATTATAGGCGATTGGCACACCATCATCTACAAGATTGGCCTCAAGCCCGTACAATATTTTCACACCATTCTTTTTCCCTGCTGCATATGCTTCTGGATAGGCTTGAGCTACTGCATGGTCTGTAACTGCTATGGCTTCATGGCCCCATTTTTTTGCTTGCGCCACCAATGATGATATGGAGCTCACAGCATCCATGGTGCTCATAGGAGTGTGAAGGTGCAGTTCAACCCTTTTCTCCCCTTCAGGAGCTGTATCCAATATTTCTTTTCCATGAAATTCATTGATATCATTTGCCATCATGACAAGGTCACGTACAAAGGTATCATTTTGGATGCTTCCTCTTACTTTTAGCCACATTCCCTTTTTGACTGCTTGTAATAGAGGCACATCTTCTTTATCACGGGAGAACATCTTGACCATAATGGAATTTGTGTAGTCAGTAATTTTAAAGGTCAGTAATGTTCTTCCACTGCGAAGCTCTTTTGTTTCCGCTTCAAAAACGTATCCCTGAACTGCCACACGCCTTTCTTCTTCCACAATTTCCGCCAAGGTTTTGATTTCTGCATCGTCTTTAATGGTGTACCCGATCATAACCGGTCCACTCACGGAACCTTCATCTTTAGAAGTTTCTTTTTTCTGCATTTCTGTTACAGCAGCCAATGCTTTTTGTTTATCTTCTTGTTGTTTTTGTTCCACAAATTGCTGATATTCTTCCTCAGAATGAGAAAGAGTTGTGTCTAAGATGAAGGTAGGAAAGCCAAATCCTTCATAAATCGTGCATATGGTTGAGCTCAATTTTTTCTTAACAGCAATTGCCTCTGCTTCATTCCTTGCTTTTAACATAAGCTTGTTGCCTTGCAGGGCAGGTGTTTGTCCGTTAAGCAACATCATGAGAGGTGGTGAACCACCTTGTAATTCCTTTAAACAAATCGGCCAATAATCGGCGATATAGGAATTTTCAAATGAGCGGTCTTGCACAGTCAAAGTGAAGGATACATTTGCGATGTGCGCAAAGCTTTTAGTCAATTTTTCATAAAAAAGCATATACACTTTTGCAGGTAAGATCTTTTCCAAAATGAAATGAAAGTGCCATCGTTTTGTTGTTTTTTCTACTGTAAGTTTTTCAATTCCAGCTTCTGCAAAGTAAGGAAATATATCATCACTTGTCATTTCGAGTTGTTGTAGCAATAGACGCAATCTATCTTTTTTTTCTTGAGACATCTGGTCAAGCAAAATTCTGTCCCCTTTCCCTTGCATAGTCTATCTTTGTTATTTATTCTGTTAGGACATAATGGAAGGTACCACCAATATGGGGTACCTTCCTTTTAATATTCATACCTATTGTACTATATTCTAACGTAGTTTTTGTATTAATTCTTCTACAGATAGTTCTTCCATTTCCCCTGTTTCTCTCCACTTGACTTCCACGATTTTTTCCTCTGCTTTTTTACCAACTGTCACTCGGACAGGAAGTCCAATCAAGTCAGCGTCAGTGAATTTAACACCAGGACGTTCTTGGCGATCATCCAACAGCACAGCCATTCCAGAATTCCTTAGTTCAGAGTAAATTTCTTCTGCCAAAGAAGCTTGAGCTTCATTTTTTGTATTTACAGGAATGACGTGAACATCGAATGGGGTTACTGCTTTTGGCCACACAATTCCGTTTTCATCATGATACTGCTCTACGATTGCAGCAAGCACACGAGATACTCCAATACCATAGCAACCCATGATCATTGGTTGGTTTCTTCCGTTTTCATCAAGGAAGTTTGCTCCCATTGCTTCGCTGTAACGGGTACCAAGTTTGAAAATGTGACCTACTTCAATGCCTTTTGCAAATTTAATGACGCCTTGTCCATCAGGAGACAGGTCTCCTTCCTTAATAAATCGCAAGTCCGTATATTGTGCGCTAAAGTCCCTACCTGGGTTAACGTTGATGTTATGAACGCCTTCTTCATTCGCTCCAGTTACACCGTTAACTATATACTCCACAGCTGTATCTGCAATGATTTCAACACTTTCAGGTGCCCCTATTGGACCTAGTGAACCTATAGCACATCCCATCACCTTTTGAACTTCTTCAGCAGTGGCCGTCTCCACGACAGAAGCCTGATAGAAGTTTTTGACCTTTATGTCATTGATTTCGTGGTCACCTCTTGCTAATACAAGAACAAATTTCTCATCTACTTTAAAGACGATGGATTTGATTAAGTCGGATTTCTCCATTTGCAGGTAGCTTGCCACTTCTTCAATCGTTTTTTGGTCCGGAGTATTCACCTTTTCCATTTCACGTGCAGATTCCGATTTCTTTTCATAATTTGCAAGGACCGGAGCCATTTCAATATTTGCAGCAAAGGAAGATTCCGTAGAATATGCAATGGTATCTTCACCAATCTCAGATAACACCATAAACTCGTGTGTATCCTTTCCACCCATTGCTCCTGAGTCAGCAATTACAGCACGGAAGTTTAGTCCAAGCCTTGTAAAAATGTTGGAATAGGCTGTGAACATCTTTTCGTATGTATCATCCAATGATTCTGCATTTGCATGAAACGAATACGCATCCTTCATAAGGAATTCGCGCCCTCTTAATAGTCCGAAGCGCGGACGTTTTTCATCACGGAATTTTGTTTGAATTTGATAAAGTGATAATGGAAGCTTTTTATAAGACTTCACTTCATCTCTGACAAGTGTTGTTATTACTTCTTCGTGGGTAGCTCCAAGGGCGAATTCACGGTTATGACGGTCATTTAATCTCATTAATTCTGGACCGTAGGAATACCATCTTCCTGATTCCTGCCATAGTTCAGCAGCTTGCATTGCTGGCATTAGTAATTCCACTGCACCTGCGTTTTCCATTTCTTCTCTGACAATGTCTTCTACTTTCTTTAACACTTTTTTTCCAAGTGGCAGAAAGCTGTAAATACCGCTTGTGTTTTGTCGGATGTATCCGGCTCTTAGCAGTAGTTGGTGGCTTTTAACTTCCGCGTCTGCTGGGACTTCTCTTAGTGTTGGAATTAGCATGTTACTTTGTTTCATTTCTGCACCCCATAACCTTTTCTATTAAATTTATGTAATTTGCAATTTTCCCCTGTTGACTGAAGTGCAAGGTGTGAGACTCCTGCGGGGGATAACGGTTGGTTGAGACCCCGCAACGAAGTGAGGAGGCTCAAGCATCGTCCCGCGGAAAGCGAACACCTGGAACGGAAGTCATCAGGGAGTTAAAAAAGAAAACTTGCACCACATTTCATGATGCAAGTCCATGTGCTTATGTTTCTATTTTACAGGAAGAACTTTTGAATGTCATTCCATGTTACAACAAGCATTAACAGCATTAACAGTGCAAAGCCGATAAAGTGGACAAGTCCTTCTTTATGACGATCAACCGGTTTCCCTCTAACTGCTTCTGCTGCGAAGAACATCAGTCTTCCACCGTCCAATGCCGGAATTGGCAGAAGGTTGATGATACCTAAATTGATGCTAAGGACCGCAGCCCATCTCATTAAAAGGAATACACCAGATTCTGCGACAACCTCTGTCGATTTATAAATACCTACAGGACCAGATAACATGTCTAGGGAGAATTGACCCGTGATCAATTTACCCAACCCTACCACGATTTCTTTCGACCAGTTATAGGTCTCAGAGGCAGCTTTCGGGAAAGATCCCCAGAAAGACTGCTCCATAGGCATGTAAACACCAATTATTCCGCGAGTTTCACCTTCAATAGTTTCTGCTTTAGGAGTAACTGCGATCGTTTCGGATTGACCTTCTCTTTCGATCAAGAAATCAAGTTCCTCACCAGGATTCTCTTGAATGATTTTAACTACTTCTTCCCAGGTCGAAACTTCTGAATCATTAATTGCAACCACTCTATCACCTTGTTGAAGACCAGCAGCCTGTGCAGCTCCATCAGGAGTCAATTCGCCAATTACGGACTCATTGATCGGGTATCCTTGTACCATCCCTAGGAATGTGAAGATGAAAAAGGCCAGTACAAAGTTCATCATAGGTCCGGCAAATATTGCCATCGTACGCTGGCCTAGTGTCTTGGATCCGAATTGTCTGTTATAAGGGGCATTTTGTATTTCCTGCCCGTCCATGACAAAATACGATTCCTCGCTTACCTTGTATTCCTTTAAGACTTCCTCTTCATTCATTTCATATCCTCTGATGACAAGTTCCTTCTCCAGGTCTGCATATTCTACCTCAATAACTTTTGCATCAGGGTGTTTATCTTTATTATTGACTACTACTTTATTGACTTCTCCCTTAGAGTTGAACAAGAGGCCAATATGATAGCCTGGTTTAATTTCAATGGTTTCGGGATCTTCGCCAGCCATACGAACAAACCCCCCAATAGGAAGTAGCCTTATTGTATAGACTGTTTCATTTTTCTTGAAAGAAAACACCTTTGGACCAAACCCTATTGCAAATTCTCTACAAAGTATCCCGGCTCTTTTGGCGAATACAAGATGTCCAAGTTCATGGACAAAAACAAGTACTCCAAAAATAATAATAAACGCGATTACGGTATTCACTAGATATCCACCTCTAATCTATTAGTGAACGAACATAGTTTCTAGTTTCTAAATCCACTTCCTTAATGGTCTGTAAATCAGGATTTAACTGTATGGAATGCTTGGACATAGCCTTTTCAATAAATGTTTCGATGGCAAGGAATTCTATTTTTCCATTAAGGAACGCATCAACAGCAATCTCATTTGCTGCATTTAACACAGTAGGCATGGTCCCCCCTGCTTTTCCTGCATCAAATGCATACTGTAAACATCGAAAACGATCAAAGTCCATTTTTTCAAAATGGAGCTTTCCAATATCCATAAAGTTCAACCTTTTGCCTGTTGGATGAGCCAATCTATCCGGGTATGTCAGTGCGTACTGGATGGGTACCCTCATATCTGGTGTTCCAAGCTGGGCAATGATACTGGTATCATGAAACTCTACCATCGAATGGATGACACTCTCCCTATGCAAAACAACTTGTATATCTTCATAAGGAATATCAAACAGCCAATGAGCTTCGATTACTTCCAATCCCTTGTTCATCATGGTAGCAGAATCAATGGTTATTTTGGCGCCCATCGACCAGTTTGGATGATTGAGTGCATCTTCCCTTGTTACACCTTCAAGCTGTTGTCTCGTTCGGTCGCGAAAGCTTCCTCCTGATGCTGTGAGAATAATGGTCTCAATGTTTTTTTCTTTTTCCCCTTGAAGACATTGATAAATCGCAGAATGCTCGCTGTCTACAGGAAGTATAGGAACTTGATGCTTTCTAGCTGCCTCCATCACGATATGACCTGCTGTGACGAGGGTTTCCTTGTTAGCAAGTGCTATCACCTTTTTATTTTCAATGGCATGTAGGGTAGGGACGAGCCCCACGCTCCCCATCACAGCATTAACCAACACATCTGCTTCATGGAGGGTTGCCACTTCAATTAACCCCTCCTCGCCAAAAACAAACCGGATATCTGTAGAAGCGAATTGACTTTTTAACGCCTCACAATCTTCTTTTGTTTGGACCGAGACCACAAGCGGATTAAAATCCTTTATCAATTCTTGTGCGACTTTGATATTTCCACCCACACTGAAAGCTAGTAGCTGAAATTGGTCGCTATGTTGCCTAATTACTTCTATTGTTTGTATTCCTATTGAGCCTGATGCTCCCAATAGACTTATTTTCCTCACCAACACTCACCTCTCCAAAAGCCTTCTCCTACAATGTGTCAGAAAAGAAAGATATGTATAAAATGCAATAGCGGCAATACGAAAAGAAGGCTATCAAAGCGATCTAATATCCCACCATGACCAGGTAAAATAGAACCTGAATCCTTAATCTTGTAATGTCTTTTAAGTGCAGATTCCACCAAATCGCCAATTTGTCCAAAAATGGATAAAAGGCTGGCAATAATAATGGTGATGAAAAGCGAGTGTTCAAAATCAACAACAAAGTGGAAAATTAATGCCACAACAATCGCACAAATAACTCCACCAAGAGATCCTTCTACTGTTTTATTTGGACTGATTTCAGGCCATAATTTCGTCTTCCCCATTGACTTTCCGATAAAATAGGCCCCTGAATCTGTAGTCCAAATAACGAATAAAGCAAAGAACACGAACGCTAACGCTAGTTCTCTAATTTCTATGAAATAATAAAATCCTAAACCAACATAGATAGTCGAAATTAACAGGAATCCAACATCATCGAATGTAAACTTGTTCTTAGAAAGGACCGTGTACGATAATAGCAAAAGGGCGATAAGCAGGATAAAATCCATTTTTGAAAGTATTAGCGAATCTGCCTCATACATGCTTGAAGGTATCATCAGAAACCATAGAAGTAACAATGACAGCACTCCTGGTACACTTGCCAAAGACAAACGCTTCATTCTCATTGCTTCAAATAGTCCGACTGTCGCCAAAAAATAGATAAAGACAACAAATGGGAGCTTGCCGTAAATTACGATTGGTAAAAAAACTGCTGCTGCAAGAACAGCTGTTATAATTCTTTGTTTCATTGTATGTCCAACACCTTCTTATATACCACCAAATCTTCTCCCGCGCATTTGAAAACTATTAATTGCCTCATATAAATCATTTTCTTCAAAGTCAGGCCATAGTACATCTGTAAAATAAAATTCTGCATACGCCAATTGCCACAGCATAAAATTGCTTAATCGTATTTCACCGCTTGTACGTATTAAAAGATCTGGATCCGGTAATAAATTGCTGAAAAGATATTCTGAGAACATCTCTTCTGTTAATTGGTCGGTTGTAAGTGCGTTATCTTTGATATCGGCAGCTACATCCTTTACTGCACGGAGAATTTCATCGCGTCCCCCATAATTTAAAGCAAAGTTAAGAATAAGTCCAGTGTTATCCTTCGTTTTCTCCATTGCATTGTTAACAGCTCGAAGCGTATGTTCCGGTAAATCAGACTTATTCCCCATCAGTCGTACTTGTACATTCTCTTCCATTAATTCTGGCAAGAATGTACCGAGGAACTCTTCTGGTAATTTCATCAGAAAATCTACTTCGAGTTTTGGTCGTTTCCAATTTTCAGTCGAAAAAGCATACAGGGTCAAAACTTTTACCCCCAGGCTATTGGCAGCCTTGGTGATTTTTCTTACCGTTTTCATACCTTCATGATGCCCAGCTATTCTCGGCATGGCACGTTTTTTTGCCCACCGTCCATTTCCGTCCATGATGATGGCGATATGCTCAGGGATGGGGTGGTTCATTATTTCTTCTTTTAAGCTAAGCGATTTAGAGGTTTCTTTGCCTCTCCACTCTTGTATTTTCTTCAGCATAAAAATCCTCCATTAAAAATAAACAGACGTACCTATAGGGTCTATCCATTTATAGTAACAGTATTAACAAAAAAACCCCCTGTAAACATTAGAGGGTCTTTCCATCTTTCTATTTTACATGTAAATCGCTTATACTTCCATGATTTCTTTTTCTTTTTCTTTTGTAACGGAATCAACTTTGGCGATGAACGCGTCAGTCTGCTTTTGGATGTCATCCGTATAGCCGCGTAACTCGTCTTCTGTGATTTCTCCGTTCTTTTCTAATTTCTTCAAATCATCATTTCCATCGCGGCGAATGTTGCGGATACCAACTTTCGCTTCTTCAGAAATTTTCTTGATTTGTTTTACTAAGTCTTTGCGTCGTTCTTCAGTCAGAGCAGGGATAGAGATACGGATTACTGTACCATCATTTGATGGGTTTAATCCAAGGTCTGCTTTGATGATCGCTTTTTCGATATCACCTAATGATGTTTTATCGTAAGGTTGTACCACAAGCAGTCTTGCTTCAGGGACATTTAAAGAAGCCAATTGGTTGACTGGAGTCGGCGCACCATAGTAGTCAACTGTCACTTTATCAAGTAAAGCTGCACTTGCACGACCTGCACGGATTGTTGCCAATTCTCTGGAGTAAGCTTGTACCGCTTTTTCCATTCTGTCTTTTGTTTGAGTAATAACTTGATTTGCCATAATTATTTCCCCCTCACAATCGTTCCGATATTTTCACCTAAAACTACTCGTTTAATATTCCCTTCTTCCATGATGGAGAAAACGATAATTGGAATATCATTATCCATACATAAAGATGAAGCAGTAGAGTCCATAACAGCTAGTCCTTCACGTAAGACGTCTAGGTAAGATAATGTATCATACTTTGTTGCAGTCGCGTCGATAGTAGGATCTGCACTGTATACTCCATCAACATTGTTCTTCGCCATCAAAATGACGTCCGCTTCAATTTCCGCCGCACGCAACGCTGCAGTTGTATCTGTGGAGAAGTATGGGTTTCCTGTTCCTGCTGCGAAAATGACGACACGTTTTTTCTCTAAGTGACGAATTGCTTTTCTTCTAATATAAGGTTCAGCAACTTGACGCATTTCAATGGATGTTTGAACTCGTGTTTGCACACCGGAGTTCTCTAAACTATCTTGAAGTGCTAAGGAGTTCATAACAGTTGCAAGCATGCCCATGTAATCTGCTGATGCACGGTCCATACCCATTTCACTGCCGACTTTTCCTCTCCAGATGTTACCGCCGCCAACTACGACTGCTACTTCTACTCCTAGTTCGGTTAGTTCTTTTACTTGTTGGGATACGGATTTGATGACAGATGGGTTGATTCCGAAGCCTTGATCACCTGCAAGAGCTTCTCCGCTTAGTTTTAGTACGATACGTTGATATTTAGCTTGAGCCATAGTAACCTCCATTAATAAAAGGGTTTAATGATTGCGAATCTGTTAAACTCCGCTGTTGATTTCCGCAAATGGCTTCGCTTTCCTAGGGGCGCTGCTGGAGCCTCCTCGGCAAGCCTGCGGGGTCTCCACCTAGCGCTATCTCCCTCAGGAGTCTTCGCCTTTTGCTCCAATCAACAGCTAGGATATTTAAAGAGCTAATACTTAAACTTTAACAGAATCATTATAAAATATTTTTCCTAAAAAGAGGAACACATAAGTGTTCCCCTTTTATATATGTTGTTCCTCTTATTTTTTAACTTGGCTCATTACTTCTTCAGCAAAGTTGTCTTGGCGTTTTTCGATTCCTTCTCCAACTTCGTAACGGATGAAGGATTTTACAGTAGCGCCTTTGCTTTCTACGAATTGACGTACTTTCATGTCAGGGTTCTTAACGAAAGTTTGGTCAAGTAGGCAGATATCTTCGAAGTACTTTCCAAGACGGCCTTCTACCATTTTAGCTACGATGTTTTCTGGCTTACCTTCGTTTAGAGCTTGTTCTGTTAATACTTTGCGCTCGCGGTCTGCTTCTTCTTGAGAAACTTCGTCACGAGAGATGTATTTAGGGTTGATTGCAGCGATGTGCATAGCAACGTCTTTTGCAGCAGCTTCATCAGTAGTACCTTCAAGAAGAGTCAATACTCCGATGCGTCCGCCCATGTGCAAGTAAGCACCGAATGCGTCTGCATCCGTTTTTGTAACGATAGTGTAGCGACGAAGAGTTAATTTCTCACCGATTTTAGCAATTGCAGAGTTGATGTGTTCAGAAACCGCAACACCGTTGTCCATTTTAGCTTCAAGAGCAGCTTCTACAGACTCAGGCTTGTGGGAGATAAGGAATTCACCTAGTTCGTTTACAAGTGTTTTAAAGCCTTCGTTTTTCGCAACGAAGTCTGTCTCGGAGTTTACTTCAAGAATTACTGCTTCGTTTCCTTTCGTTACGATTGCAGTTAGACCTTCAGCAGCGATACGGTCTGTTTTCTTAGCAGCTTTAGCAATACCTTTTTCACGCAAGAAATCGATTGCTTTTTCCATGTCTCCGTTTGTTTCCGTTAACGCTTTTTTGCAATCCATCATGCCAGCGCCAGTTTTTTCACGTAATTCTTTTACCATTTGAGCAGTAACAGCCATTGTTCATTTCCTCCTTAGGATATGTAAGTATTTTTTTACGAATGTCATATTTTCCAAAAAAAAGTGATAAAAGGCTTTCCCCTCTTATCACCTTTTCTTCAATCAAATTATGCAGTAGTTGTAGCTGTCTCTTCGCCTTGTTTAGCTTCTAAGATAGCGTCTGCCATTTTACCAGTTAATAGTTTAACCGCGCGAATAGCATCGTCGTTTGCAGGAATTACAACATCGATTTCGTCTGGATCACAGTTAGTGTCAACGATACCAACGATAGGGATGTTTAATTTTCTTGCTTCTGCAACAGCGATACGCTCTTTGCGAGGGTCGATGATGAACAATGCATCAGGAAGACCTTTCATGTCCTTGATTCCGCCTAAGAATTTCTCAAGACGCTCAAGCTCTTTCTTCAACATTACAACTTCTTTCTTAGGAAGTACTTCGAAAGTACCGTCTTCTTGCATTTTTTCAATTGCTTTAAGACGGGAGATACGCTTTTGGATTGTTTCAAAGTTAGTTAAAGTTCCACCTAACCAACGTTGGTTAACATAGTACATTCCAGAACGTTCTGCTTCTTCCTTCACAGAATCTTGAGCTTGCTTTTTAGTACCAACGAATAATACTGTTCCGCCGTTACCTGCAAGTTCTTTAACGAAGTTGTAAGCTTCTTCAACCTTTTTAACAGTTTTTTGAAGGTCGATGATGTAGATGCCGTTACGCTCAGTGAAGATGTATCTCTTCATTTTTGGGTTCCAGCGACGAGTTTGGTGACCGAAGTGTACACCAGCTTCTAATAATTGTTTCATAGAAATTACTGACATGTTATATTCCTCCTAATGGTTTTTTTTCCTCCGTCAACGTCATCTCCAAGCAAAACTGACGAATCAGCACCAATGCTCAGATCGGTAAACGTGTGAATTTATAACACCGAAAATAAATATATCATAATCACTTTTGACAATCAAGTTCTAAATAGGGTTCATTGTCGAAATTTCAACAACAATTCAATTTCTGTTTTCCCTTTATTAAGTTTTTTGGCAATTTCAGAGCCAGAAAGCCCCTTTTCACTTAGATCCAACACTTGATCTTTCAATGTCCAATTTTCAAATGGCACCTCTTCCGCCAAAGCTCCCTGGTTTTCTTCCTTAACGTTTTGTTGCGTCAAAAATTCCTTTAAGTCTGTTTCAGTAAGGACGTCCTCCCTAGTGTCAAACCTTTCTCTTTTATTTGAGGGAATAGGGCTAGGTTTTGACAGCTTCTGCAGAAAGGAATTATTCTCTTCTTTTAATTCCAATACGTAGCTTGTGATGGTATCTTCTGCTTCCTGAAGCAGGGTACGGTATTCTTGCTCTAGCTGTTGAACTTTGGATGTCTTTATAAAAAGTAAAATAATAAAAAAAATCGCAAGAAGTATGAGTGCGAAATTTACAATAGTAAAAATTATTAACATGTCTTCACAACCCTTATATCATTTGCCTGTTGCCCTGGTTGGACAACAGGCGGCCAAAAAATGTTACAGTATAGGATTTAATTGTTTTCTTAATTTAAAGATAGCTTTGGAATGAATTTGGGATATGCGGGATGTTGTAAGTCCCAAAACTTGTCCAATCTCTGTCAAAGTTAATTCTTCTTTATAAAATAAACTGATTACTATTTGCTCGTTTTCCGTTAGGTTCTCAATCTGTTCTCCTAGTAGACGGATGAGTTCCGACCTGATTAATTCTTCTTCTGGAGAAATAACCTTTTCATCTTTGAGAACATACGCCCCCTGGGGTTGTTCATCGTTTTCCTTTGGCATCTCATCCATCGACAGTATGTTTGAATAAAAGACTTCATGCATAACAGTGGAGACTTCTTCTTCCGGCATGCCCAGGTGAGTTGCAATTTCTTCCAAGGTAGCGTTTCTCATCAGTTTCTGTTCTAGTTTTTCTAGAGTGGACTCAATTCTTTTTGCCTTCTCTCTTACACTTCTTGGGAGCCAGTCCTCTTTTCGTAAACCGTCTATAATTGATCCTCTTATTCTAAAAGAAGCATACGTATCGAATTTCAATTCGCGTGACGGGTCAAATTTTTCAATGGCATCAAATAAACCTACAAATGCCAAGCTTTTCAGTTCTTCCCTTTTCACACTTTTAGGCAATCCTGTTGAAATTCGCTGAACATGATAATGAACAAGAGGCATATATTTTTTCACTAAATAGTCCCCTGCGTCAGGATCTTTTTTTGTTTTCCAAAGATCCCAATAGAGGGAATCTTTGTTTGAAGTTGAAGTAGTCATGGCTTTCCTCCTAATATACTCCTAAGACCGAAAGCGGTTAAATGTAACATACTCCTTTATTAACGGCTTTTATCATTAACTTCCCGTTTTCAGGATTAAATTCAATGGTTCTTCCATTGTTTCCCCCACAATCCTCACTAATCAATGGAATATGTAAGGCGGCTAGTTTCTCCTTTACCGCTTCTACATTTCTCGGTCCAATTCTCATCATGTCAGCGCTCGCACTGCTAAACTGGAACATCTGAGCTCCGCCTGCAATCTTGGCTTTCATGCTATAGGACTTGATTCCTTTTTGAATAAGAGTGTCAACAAGATGCAGGATCCCTGTATCTGCATATTTATCTGCATTGATGGGAACCTGTCTTGTCAGATTTGAATTGGGAAGCATAATATGGACCATTCCGGCAATCTTGGTCGTGGTGTCATATATTACAACGCCTACGCATGACCCAAGGCCGGCAGTTCGAATTAGTTGGGGAGCTTTCGCTATTCCCATTTCTGCAATACCAACCTTAATGACTGATTCTACACTCATCATTATCCTTCACCCAACGCTGACACTATTTTTTCAAATGAATCCGGATAAGGAATGAGGAAAAAATGGCCTTTCGTTTTCTCTACCTGGCTATCTGTTGTTTCCGTCAATTCTGTATCAATAAAAATGGAATGGTCACTGACTTGGGAGATCTCCAAAAGACCAGTTACCACGATTGCTCCAACCATATCAATGGTGACTTCTGGTACAGAAGGTGTAACACTAAGCCCGATGCACTCAGATAACGCAGTCAGATAATGTGCAGATATTATATTTCCCAGCTCTTGCAAAGCGGAAAGGCCAAGTTCATGTGAAGGAAGTTCATCCACACTTATTTTTTTCTCAGGAATCAGTTGGTTTATCAGCTTAGTCGCATCTTCCAATGATAAAACAAAGAACAAGCTTCCAGATAATTCGCCCTCCATCCTTAGAAAGACTGCAGCTACAGGTCTGTCTGATCCACCCATCAAGTCCATCATCTCATTAAAAGAAACAATTTTTGCTAAGGGGACATTCATATTTATCTCTTTATTAAGTAGTTGGGATAATGCGGTTGCTGCATTGCCTGCCCCTATATTCCCTAACTCCTTTAAAAGATCTAATTCGTTAAATTTATTCATCTATACGGCCTCAAACTTTAGATTGATCTAACTGCAGGATTTCATTTAGATTTAGACACACGAATAGTCTTTTATCGATTTTCACTACACCTTGAACGTATTTATTTTCTACAGAGCCTACCACTTCGGGAGCAGGTTCGATTGCCTCTTCTGTAATATCCACTACGTCATTGGCAGCATCTACAATAAATCCTACTTCATGCTCATCTACTACGGTGATGATGATGCGAGAAGCCTCTGATTCCAGTTTTTCCTCAAGGTTGAACCTTGTGCGCAAGTCCACTATTGGAGTGATGACGCCCCTTAAGTTGATGACTCCTTTTATATGTGGAGGTACGTTGGGAACACGTGTGATTGGCAAAAGTTTTTCAATGGAACGTACTTGTTGGACTGGTATTGCGTATTCTTCTTTTTGGAGTTCGAATACGATTAGCTTTAATTTCTTTTCGGTTGCCTCCATCAGTGATGCCTCCTGTTCTTTTATGATTTATTTAATTAGAGCGTTACAGTCTACGATTAGGGCTACTTGGCCGTCGCCGAGGATAGTTGCTCCGCTGATTGCGAAGGTTGAGTTCAGGTATTGTCCTAGACCCTTCAGTACTACTTCTTGTTGTCCGATAAAGGAATCAACCACTAGCGCGGCTATTTTTTCGCCTTTTTTCACTAAAACAAGTGAATATAAATCTGGCCGTTCTACTTGCTCCTTTTGCACTTGGAAGACTTTTTCTAAATATACGACCGGTACGATTTTCCCCCTGAAATCAATGACTTCCTGATTATGTGCCGTTAGGATCTCATCCTTTTTAATGATGGCAGTCTCTATGATAGAAGACAAAGGAATTGCATATTTTTCATTCTCTATCTCCGTTAGTAAAACGGAAATGATGGAGAGCGTTAACGGAAGCTGGATGGAAAATGTTGTGCCTACACCTTCAAGAGAATCAATGGTGATCTTCCCGCCTAATGACTCTATTGTGTTTTTCACAACATCAAGTCCAACACCGCGACCTGAAATATCAGAAATCACTTCTGCGGTGGAAAAACCAGAAGAAAGGATAAGTTGATATACTTCTTGTTCGGTTAACCTTTCCCCTTCCTGTTGAGAAATGACCCCTTTACTGATGGCTTTATTAAGAACCTTTTCTTTCGAGATACCGGCACCATTGTCCATTATTTCAATAAAAACATGATTTCCGCTATGATAAGCTTTGAGCGTTATTTTTCCTTCTTCTGGCTTTCCATTACTGTTTCTAACCTCAGGTGTCTCGATGCCATGGTCAATCGCGTTGCGCAATAAGTGAACAAGGGGATCTCCTATTTCATCCATCACGGTTCTATCAAGCTCAGTTTCCGCGCCGATAATTTCAATGTCCACCTTTTTACCAAGGTCTCTCGCAAGTTGTCTTACCATTCTAGGGAAACGGTTAAAGACTGTTTCTATTGGAACCATACGCATGTTTAAGATAATATTTTGTAAATCATTAGAGATCCGGGACATTCTCTCCACTGTTTCAATTAATTCAGGTTCGTTCAGATCTTTAGAGATTTGTTCTAATCTCCCTCTGTCTATTACAAGTTCCTCAAACAAATTCATTAATCCGTCTAATCGGTCAATACTGACACGGATTGTTTTATTGGATCCTGGTGTTGCCTTGACTGAAGTGGGCTTGTCTTCCTTTTTTTCCAATACAGCTGATGTTGGGGCAACTTCTGCTTGTGCTGTTATCACTTCTTCCACTGCAACTTCTACGGAGCTTTCTGAGTCGAACGCGGCAAGAAGTTGCGTATCTAGCTTATTAACCGTTACCTTTTCAAGCTCAGATACCTTCATTATTTTTTCTTTAATAGTACTTACTTCTTCTTTTGTTACCATTGTGATTTGGAAGCTATCTTCAAATTTCTCTTCCTCTAGAAGGTCGACGGAAGGGTAGGATTTGATTACTTCTCCCATCCCCTCTACCACTTCAAATACCATAAACACCCTTGCGGCTTTTAATAAACAATCTGGTCTAAGAGATATCGTTACTTCATATGGGGTGTATCCCTGTTCCTCGGATTGTTGCAAGATGGTAACTTCATAAGAATCATAAGTATGTTCTGAAGCTGATTGATCAGCAGACGTAGTTGGCAAGGAGAATTCTTCCCCCTTCTCAATTTTTATAAGAAGGGACACCACTTCACTGACATCTTTTTTCCCGTTTCCGCCTTCTGAAATAGAAAGCACCATCTCCTCTAAGTATTCAACGGAACGAAATACGATGTCTAACAGGTTGGTGGTAACGTTCAATTTTTCATTACGGATAAGATCAAGTACGTTTTCCATTTGATGAGTCAAGCTGGCCAGATCATCATACCCCATTGTGGCAGACATACCTTTAAGAGTATGGGCAGATCTGAATATCTCGTTAACAATCTCTATGTTTGCAGGGTGTTTCTCCAACTCTAATAGCTGATTATTGATAGTTTGCAAATGTTCTTTGCTCTCTTCTAGAAAAATATCTAAATATTGGTTTAAGTCCATTCCTTGCACCCCTATGACAAAATATATTGGTTAATTCTCTTTGACATATCTTTCAAATGATGTACTTCATCTACCATACCTGATTGTATTGCGGCCCTTGGCATACCAAATACGATGCAAGATTCTTCTGACTCTGCAAGAGCCAATGTTTCTGTAGCCGCTCTTTCCTTTATCTGCTTTAATCCGTCTGTCCCATCATTCCCCATTCCTGTAAGTAACACGGTAATTTTTTGGTAGTTTTCCAGAATGCTAATAGATTGGAATAACATGTCTACAGAAGGACGATGACCTCTTTTAGGCGGAGCATCATGAAGGTGAATATATAGGCTTCCGGCACGCTTTATCACTTCCATATGAAAATCTCCAGGTGCGATATAGGCGGTTCCCGTTTCTACTTTTTGATTATGTACGGCTTCAAGTACTGTGATATTGCACAAGGTGTTAAGTCTATCAGCAAGTGACTTGGTAAAATGTCTTGGCATGTGCTGCACAATAAAAAGCGGTGCAGGAAAAGATTTTGGAAGCGTGGAAAGGAGTGTTTGCAACGCCCGAGGTCCACCAGTAGATGTCCCGATACAGACCAATGCATCCTCATCCTTACGGCGTTTTCCTAATAGGTCTATTTTACTATAAAAATTATGGGAGGAAAGTATTTCCTTCTCTTTTTTAATAGATTGCTTGAAAAGTGACAGGTTTGATTTAGACGCCAACAGTATTTTGTTGATGAGTTCTTCTTTCACTTTATGTATATCCAGCGAAATGGCACCAGATGGTTTAGCAACAAAATCAACTGCGCCTTGTTCCATTGCAATGATTGTATTTAAGGAACCCTCTGATGTTGTACTTGATAGCATAATTGTAGGAACCGGGTGTTCCCTCATAATGACCTCCAGTGCCTGCAAGCCATTCATTTGGGGCATCTCTACATCCAGGGTGACAACATCTGGAGAATACTCTTTTATTTTCTCAATAGCTTCTTTTCCGTTTTTAGCGGTAGCTATTACCTCTATCTTGGGATGTTTCTCTAGCAGCTCGGATAATAGCTTTCTCATAAATATGGAGTCATCTGTAATAAGTACTTTCACTTTTTTCATGTTACAGCCCTTCCTCTCCCATAAACCTAACCGAACAGTCGTCGAAGCTTATGTATAAATGTGTTCGTATTCTTGATGGTAGTTGTATCACGTCCATGTATGTAGTTGGCTGCAATGTCACGGACGGCACGACTTGCATGACTGTTGGGAAATCTTATTACAAATGGAGTTTGTTCCATTACAGCTAACGTCACATTTTTATCGTCAGGCAACGACCCCAAATGGGAAAGGTTTCTATTTAAGAATTGTTGAGTGACGGATTGTAGCCTCATAGCGGTATTTATCGCATGTTTAAGACTTACTGCACGATTGACAACCAATTGAAAAGGTATATTCTGGTCGTGGTTGTGAATAAATTTCATGGCAGAGTAGGCATCCGTCATAGCGGTAGGTTCACATGTTGAAATCAGTATTATCTCATTACATGCCAAGATTAACTGTAAACTTTCACTTGTAATTCCTGCCCCCATATCAAAAATAATGTAATCATATTGAAAGGACAACCGTTGCAGTTGAGAGAGAAAGTGGTTTCGTTTTTGTTCATCAAAATGGAAAATATCCTTTAAGCCTGAACCACCGGCAATATAAGATAATCCTTCTGGACCTTTCTGAACAATTTCTTCTAGAGAAAGGTTACGTTCAAAAAGGTGCAGAATGCTATATCTTTGAGTTACTCCCAGCAGTATGTCTATGTTAGCCATCCCTATGTCCATATCAAAAAGTAATACCTTATAGCCTTTTTTTTGAAGAGTTAAGGAAAAGTTTAAAGAGAAGTTCGACTTGCCGACACCACCTTTTCCGCTCATCACTGCAATGGCCCTGGCTTCATTTTTTTTCGTAATTTCTTCTTCAGGCTGTCTCTTTGATTCTTTTACTTGTTCCCTTAACGCTCTTGCCTGATCATTCATTCTTGAATTTCCTCCATGATGGAGCGGACCATCAGTTCTTTTGTGAACGGGATAAGGTCCTCAGGAACATTTTGACCGTCCGTTACAAACGCAGCCCCTTTTTTATACACCCTAGAAATCTCATACATGGAACTTATCGAGGTTGTTTCGTCCTTTTTGGTAAAAATGAATTGGTGGATTCCCACATTCCAAAACTGATCCGTTATTTTTTTCATATCAGACAATTTAGAGGTAAGAGATAATACCAAAAATGTGGTCATTTCTTCTCTAAAATTGAGTACTTCCTTCAATTCTTCTACAAAACGTTCGTTTAGAAAATTTCTTCCTGCTGTATCTATGAAGACGACATCCAAATGGGAAAGCTTGTTTTTGGCAGCTAAAAAATCTTCGGCAGAATAACAGACTTCTATAGGTGCTTCTAATATGCTAGCGTAAGTTTTCAATTGTTCAATTGCTGCGATACGGTAAGTATCTGTTGTAATGAAGCCGATGGATTTCCCTTTTTTAAGGGCGGCGTTAGCAGCCAATTTGGCTAATGTCGTTGTTTTTCCTACTCCTGTCGGGCCTACGAGGCAGATGAATTTCTTTTTGTAAGGTTTTGGGTCAAACGATACCTCTTCCAAAGACTGAAGCACATCCGCTTCTATTAGCTCCAACATAGATTTATAAGCCAATGTTTTATTTTCCAACCACTTCTCATACAACCTATCCATTATCTCTTCAACCTTTACCGCGTTGATATCAGTTGTTGAGAGTTTTTCTTCCAAATGGAAGAAGTAATCTGGCAGCAAAGGATCCCGCTGCTTTTCTTTCGTTAGGCTTTTCATCATCTTCTTCATTTCCTGAATACTGTCAAAAAGTTTATCCTGCTCTCCCTTTGATGTTGGAGAAGTGATTGTATCCTTGGAATCTTGCATTCCCGGCACGGGACGCATATTGGCATTCTTAGTTTTCACCATTTGAATAGACGGTTCTTCATCCACTGCAGCTATCACTTCCACTCCTTTTTTGGAAAGGAGCCCGAAAAACCTTGATGTTTTGACTGCTTTTGAATTAAGGATGACTGCATCATCACCCAATTCAAGACGAACCAGTTGCATTGCCTGTTGCATATTCTCAGCTTTATATTTTTTTACTTTCATCCTTCCACATTCACCACCCCGATGCTTTGTACTTCGATGCTTGCTTCCAACTCGTTATAAGATAGAACAGGTACTTGCGGCAAATATCGATCTAACATTTGCTTCACATACATTCTGACAGCCGGCGAGCATAAAAGGATTGGGGATTGTTCATAAACAGAGAACTGTTCCATCTGCTCTCCCACTTTCTGGACAATTTCCATCGATACATTCGGATCAAGTGATAAGAAATTCCCGTGTTCTGTTTGCTGAATGTGATCAGCAATCAGTTTTTCCACCCTGCCTGCCAATGTAACGACCTTAAACGTCTCGTTTCCTACAACATATTGATTGGTAATTTGTTTACTTAATGCTTGCCTTACATACTCAGTTAAAAGGTCAGTGTCTGCTGACATTTTTCCGTAGTCTGCCAACGTTTCAAAAATTATAGGCAGGTTCCTGATTGACACATTTTCTTTCAATAGTTTGGCAAGGACTTTCTGTACATCCCCAATAGAAAGTGGTGATGGAGTTACCTCTTCTACTAAAATCGGAGTGCTTTCCTTCAAATGATCGACTAGTTGTTTTGTTTCTTGCCTTCCAAGCAGCTCATAGGCATGTTGTTTCATTTTTTCTGTAATATGGGTCGATACCACAGAAGGAGGATCGACAACGGTGTAGCCATACATTTCTGCTTCATCCTTCATATCTTCACTTATCCATTTAGCAGGAAGACCAAAGGAGGGTTCTATCGTATCAATCCCTTCAATGCTGTCCTCGTCCATTCCTGGGCTCATTGCAAGGTAGTGATCAAGCAATAGCTCGCCTTTAGCGACTTCATTTCCTTTTATTTTCAAACGGTACTCGTTCGGTTGTAGCTGAATATTGTCCCTTATGCGAACAACAGGTATGACTAACCCCAGCTCAAGAGCTAATTGGCGTCTTATCATGACGATCCTATCCAACAGGTCTCCTCCCTGTTTGGAGTCTGCTAGTGGGATCAGCCCATAGCCGAATTCAAATTCAACTGGGTCGACAGATAAAAGATTGACTACGCTGTCTGGACTCCTCAGTTCATCTGTAACAACTTCCTCTTCCGTTTCCTCTTCCACCACAATATCTTCTTTTTGCTTTTTACTTATCATGTACCCACCAACAATGATAAGAGAAGCAATAGGTGCCGTTAATATAGGCCCAATAGGAGTGGCAATTCCTAGTAGGAGAATGGTGGTACCAGCGACATAAAGCATCTGCGGGTAGGCAAACAATTGTTTCGTAATATCTCCACCAAGATTCCCCTCTGATGCTGCCCTTGTCACCACGATACCTGTAGCAGTTGCTATTAAAAGGGCAGGAATCTGAGAAACAATCCCATCCCCGACTGTAAGAAGAGTAAACTTTTGAGCAGATTCAGCAAAGCTTAATCCCATCTGCGCCATTCCGATTACTATACCGAAGATGACATTGATGAACACGATGATGATCCCTGCAATGGCGTCCCCCTTCACAAACTTACTGGCTCCGTCCATTGCTCCATAGAAGTCCGCTTCTTTAGCAATTTTTTCACGTCTTTCTTTGGCAACTTGTTCGGAAATCATTCCTGCGTTCAGGTCTGCATCTATACTCATCTGCTTACCAGGCATTGCATCCAACGTAAAACGTGCAGCAACTTCGGAGACACGTTCTGCGCCTTTTGTAATAACCACAAACTGAATGACCACCAAAATTATGAAAACAACAAGTCCAACGACGACATTGCCACCTACAACGAATGTTCCAAACGTTTCTACAACAGTACCCGCAGTACCTTCACTCAGAATGGATCTTGTCGTAGAAACGTTTAGACCTAACCTGTACAGTGTTAGTAGTAAAAGTAAGGAAGGAAATATCGAAAATTGCAACGGCTCTTGAATATTCATGGTTGTTAAAAGAACAATCAGAGCAAGGGAGATATTAATAATGATAAAAATACTTAGCATCCATGGATAAAAAGGAATAATTAACATGGCAATAATTAGAATGACACTAAGTAATACGGATAAATCTCTAGCTGACATAGACTTCTATCTCTCCTTTTCTTCCAACCATCATTTCACTTGATTTTGTAATCGGTAAACATACGCCAGAATCTCTGCAACCGCCTGAAAGAATTCTTCCGGAATGGCATCTCCTATTTCAGCCTGTGCATAAAGCGACCTTGCTAGCGGTTTATTTTCTACTGTGGCAATGTTATGTTCTTTTGCTTTCTCTTTAATCTTTTTGGCGACAAAGTCCACTCCTTTAGCAAGAACGATTGGCGCATCTCCTTTAGTTTCATCATATTTCAATGCAATAGCGTAGTGCGTTGGATTTGTAATGATAACGTCTGCCTGAGGAACATCCTGCATCATCCTCTGCATCGCCATTTCCCGTTGTTTTTGCTTGATTTTAGATTTGATAAGCGGATCACCTTCCGCTTTTTTATATTCATCCTTCACATCATGCTTGGACATTCGGATGTTCTTTTCATAATCATATTTTTGATACAAATAATCAAAAATGGATAAAAATAATAATGCTCCTCCAGCAAATAACCCCATTCGTACGGTCAAGCTCCCTAAAAAGGAAAACGCCTCATGTAAGTTCTTTTGGGAAAGTATCAGCACTTCTTCTAAACTCAGCCACAAAATAGAAAAAGTGATGACCCCAACAAATACTATTTTCAACATAGACTTAACAAATTCGACGATAGCGCGTACAGAGTAGATTCGTTTAAATCCTTGAATAGGATCTAGCTTATTTAGTTTCATGTGAATTGCTTCAGTTGAAAATAAAGGACCAACCTGTAGATAATTTGCAATCACAGCCCCAAGGAAAGCAGCAAGCATAATCGGTCCTACGATCCAAACCAATTTCATGATCAATTCCAAAAAAATCATATGAACTTTTTGGACAGTTACTTCCTCAAGCAAATAAACACGGAAGGAATGCTCAAAAAGTTGTAAGACCTCTACCTTCATCCAAGGGCCAATAGCCAACAGACATAGAAAGACTGAAATTAAAACGAAGGAAGTGTTCACGTCGGCACTTTTGGCAACCTGTCCTTTTTTTCTTGTATCCTGCTTCTTTTTCGGTGTAGCTTTCTCGGTCTTTTCACCACTGAAATATTGCAGGTCTAACCTCACCAAGTTAGTCATCTAAAAACCCCCAAGTAATTCCATTAAGCCTCTCATCGTATGAAGCATGAGTTCAAACAGCTTATAAAACAGTGTGAAAAGTATGGTGAGTGAAAATATAATCGTGATAAAACTTACCCCAATCTTTAAAGGAAGACCCACCACGAAAACGTTAAGCTGCGGAACTGTCCTAGCAACGATCCCCAGTGCCACATCCACGAGAAATAGAACGCCGACGATTGGAATGGCAAGTTGAAGCGCAATGACAAACATCGTGTTGATTGTCTTTAAAATAAATTCAAACACTTGTGATTCCCCAAGTGGTATCCATGGTTGCGTGATCGCTATTAATTCATAGCTGTAAAATATCCCGTCCATCATTAAGTGGTGCCCGTTTACAGATAAAAGGAGCAGCAGCGCAAAAATATAGAAGAACTGTCCCATGATTGGACTTTGTGCACCTGTTTGCGGGTCAATAACATTGGCAATCGCAAACCCCATTTGAAAGTCGATAAAACCTCCTGCTATTTGAATGGCAGATAAAACCATATAAGCGACCAGGCCTATAAGCAAACCTACCATCAACTCTTTTATCACTAACAAAATGTATGTCCCATCAATACCGACGATCGGAAGGTCTAAGGAAAAAGACATGACGAGTGCAAAGAAAAATCCAAGACCCACTTTAAAAGTAGAAGGAACGTTCCGATAAGAAAAAAGAGGAAGCGTAACAAAAAATGCTGTCACTCTTGTTAAAACTAATAAAAATGCCGGAAAATAGTTCACCCATTCTAGCATGGGACTAACTCACATACCTGTGAATATTATTGAAAATTTCCAATGCATAGGAAAGCATATTGGACAGCATCCACGGACCAAAAACAACCAATCCCACCAATACCGCTACAATTTTAGGTATAAAAGCTAGCGTCTGCTCTTGGATTTGGGTAGTTGCTTGAAAAATACTTACAATCAAGCCCACAACTAAAGCCAGTATCAGAAGAGGGGCGCTAATTAATAGAATAGTATATACTCCCCGCTCTGCCATAGATATTACAAATTCCGGGCTCATTTCTACACCTCATTCAAAATGTTTGCAATAAAGATTTAACAATTAAATACCAACCATCAACAAGGACGAATAATAAGATTTTGAACGGCAATGAAATCATTACTGGAGGCAACATCATCATCCCCATACTCATCAAAACACTTGCGACAACCATATCGATAACTAGGAAGGGAATAAAAATCATAAAGCCGATTTGAAAGGCGGTTTTCAACTCACTAATGGCAAACGCCGGAACCAGAACGGTAAGAGGTATATCTTCGATGCTTTCTGGTCGTTCCATTCCTGCATAATCGATAAATAATGCCAGGTCCTTTTGTCTTGTATGTTTGCTCATGAACTCCTTCAAAGGGATGCTCGCTTTTTCATATGCCTCATCGAGCGTAATTTCTTCGTTGAAAAGAGGCTGAAGTGCCTGATCATTCACTTGTGAAAAGGTTGGTGCCATAATAAAAAACGTCAAAAATAAAGCAAGGCCTATAAGAACTTGATTTGGCGGCATCGATTGAGTTGCAAGAGATGTTCGGACAAACGATAATACAATGATGATCCTCGTAAAACTCGTCATTAAAATAAGTATCGCCGGTGCTAATGAGAAAACTGTCAGTAATAATAATAGTTGCACGGATGTGGAGACGGTTGACGCTTCATTCCCACTAAATAGTTCCATGAATTCCGTCATTGTCCATGCTCCTTCTTATCATCCATTTCCGTCAACTTCGTTTTCCGATCTTTAGATAATTGCCCTAATTGATCTTGTAAAAGTGATGAAAAACTCGATTTACTTTTAGTTTTCTTCATTCCTTTAACCTTTTCCACCAAACTTGATAGCCTATCCGTATTGATGGCGAGATTCTCTGAGCGATCACGGTAGGACTGAATCAGTTGTTCACGTTCTTGTTCATCTGTAATTTCTTTTAAAAGATTAATGGAATCTCCAACCCCAACAACCAACACACTGTTTCCTACTTTTACAAGTTGAAGAGATTTGTTGTTTCCGAGGTTTGTCCCACCAATATTTTCAACCGAACGACCACTATCTAACCTATTTCTGTTATTGATTAGTTTCAAAGCTCCATAAAGCAGCGCCAGTACAAATAGCAGGGCAAATATCATTTTAATAAAATCAAAAAAGGAAACAGATGGCGGCTTTTGCTCCAAAATATCCTTTTCAACTTCAGAAGGAGTGTTCCGTTCTCCTTCTGTTTGGTCAGTTTTTTGTTTTTCCAGTTGGTTTTTCACACTATTTTCCAGACCATTCGCAAAACCTATCATCGGCAGTGAAAATAGAAAAGCCAAAACTAGTAAACTACGTAATATCTTGTTGGCATACAAAACAGACACCTCTAGGAAAGAGTTTTGTGGATAGCTTCAATCACTCGATCCGCTTGGAAAGGTTTTACGATGAAGTCTTTCGCACCCGCCTGGATTGCATCAATGACCATTGCTTGTTGCCCCATTGCAGAACACATGATGACTTTTGCATTCGGATTGATCGCTTTGATTTCCTTAAGTGCAGTAATTCCATCCATTTCTGGCATGGTGATATCCATTGTAACTAAGTCTGGGTGATGTTCTTTGTATTTTTCCACAGCTTGGACTCCATCAGCCGCTTCACCTACAACATCATAGCCATTTTTCGTCAGGATATCCTTTATCATCATTCTCATAAATGCTGCATCATCAACTATTAAAATTCTTTTACTCATGTTATTTCCTCCTAGGTTCTATCGAAGTTTTCTGATTCTATCTGTTTGACTTACAATATCTGTTACTCTTACTCCAAAACTTTCATCTATCACGACTACTTCACCTTGAGCGATAAGTTTATTATTGACAAGGATGTCCACCGGTTCCCCTGCAAGCTTATCCAGTTCAATAATGGAGCCTGTTGATAATTCAAGGATGTCTTTGACAGAACGCTTCGTTCTTCCTAATTCCACCGTAACCTGAAGAGGTATATCCAATAGCATATTTAAGTTATTAGGTTCAGATTCCTCTACAGTTGTGGTCTCAAAACTCGTGAAAACTGCAGGTTGCACATTAACAGCTTGCTGCGGTCTTGGTGTAGGATTGCTAGGTCTTTCATGCCCACCTGCATATGCATGTTCTCTTTGAGGAGTTTCAGCAACGTAGTGCTCATCCTCTTTATGATAATGATTTGCCGAAGAAGCCGTTTGTGATTGATTACGCTGTTCATAGGAGTTTACGCTCGCTTGATTAGTTAGTGTTTCAGCTTCTTGGTTAACTTGTGGAGATTGAATCTTGTCATCATCACGGTGTAATAGCTCTTCCACTAACTTTTTTGCAAAAGGGTAAGGAAGTATTTGCATAATGGATGAGTCAATTAAGTTGCCGATCTTAATGGAAAATGCCACTTTTATTAATAGTTCATCCTCAGGCATCTCCGCAGTTCCGTCTCCTGCTTTAAAATCAATTAGCATGACAGATGGTGGTGATATGTCAATCTTTTTTGCAAACACTGTCGACATGGAAGTAGCCGCAGACCCCATCATCTGATTCATCGCTTCATGAACGGCACTGAGATGAATTTCATCAAAATCACTTTGAGGGTTTTCACCTGTTCCTCCAAGCATTAGATCTGCGATGATAGCAGCATCCCTTTGTTCCACTACTAGTATATTAGAACCTGAAAAACCTTCTGTATAACTGACTCTTATGGCTACATATGGATCTGGGAATTCACTTTCCAACCTGCTCTTCTCTACCAGAGACACCTTTGGGGTTGTTATTTGGACTTTTTGATTTAATAAAGTAGATAAAGCGGTTGCCGAACTACCAAATGATATATTCCCAATTTCGCCAAGCGCATCCTGTTCCATTGTAGATAGATATTCTTCAATATTAAGATCAACAAAGAGGGGTTCTTCATTGTTGTTATCTGTTCCTCGAAGCAACGCATCTATCTCATCTTGAGATAACATTCCATCACTCATCATCCTCGTATCCCTCCTTGATTTTTTCTAATATTTGTACGGCCATGTTTTTCTTTACCTGGCCGACCTGTGCATAAAAACTAGGTTTATTGTCTACTTTGACAATGATAGGCTCATCTATTTTCTGTTGTAATGGGAGTACATCGCCAATGGTTATGTTCAATAAGTCAGAAAATGATATTTCTGAATTCCCCAATTCAGTCGTTATTGTTAATGATGTTGCCCTGATTGCTTTTTCTAGAGTTGCTATCTCGTGATCTTGCCTCACTTTATTTTTTTCTTCCATCCAATAGTGAGCAGATAATTTCGGGATAACCGGTTCCAAAACGACATGGGGAATACAGATATTGATCATCCCTGTCACTTCACCGATGGTAATATTCATGGATATTACAATGACCGTTTCATTCGGAGAAACTAATTGCAAAAACTGTGGATTCACTTCTAGATCCGAGAGAAACGGATGTATTTCGGCTACTGTATCCCAAGCTTCACCGAAATTCTCAATGGCTCCCTCAAAAAGGGTGGTCATAAGTCTTGTTTCTATTTCTGTCAAGCTGTCCACTTTGTTAACGCCTGTCCCTTTGCCGCCAAGTTGCCTGTCAAGCATTGCATAGGCGATGGTTGGGTTTATTTCAAGGACAACCCTTCCTTCAAGTGGAGCTACTTCAAACACATTCAGAATTGTCATTTTAGGTATCGAACGAATGAACTCTTCATACGGGAGTTGATCAACAGATGCAACACTGATTTGTATGTAGGTTCTAAGTTGTGCAGAAAAATAGGTCGTTAATAATCGAGCAAAGTTTTCATGTATTCTAGTCAAATTTCGGATTTGATCCTTGGAAAAACGAAGTGCCCTTTTAAAGTCATAAACTTTAACCTTTTTCTCCTGATTTTCCTTTTTTAGCTCCTCGGCGTTCATTTCCCCTGTTGATAAGGCTGAAAGAAGCGCATCAATTTCACTTTGTGACATCACTTCTGTCGACATATCCATCACCTCCTAATTTACATCGTTCTCTTGGTGATTAGTTTTGAAGGAGAAAGGAGGTTGTATAGACTTTCACGATTTCTCCGTCCTGCATCACTTCATTTATTTTTAGTTGAATTTCCTGTTCCAATTGAGTCAGACCTTTTCCACCTTCAAAATCGGAAGCAGTCTTGTTGGCAATTTCATGTATCACGATGTTTTGCACCTGGAAATCTCTTTTCAATAGTTCTTCCGTTGCTTTTTTACTATCCGTTTGGACTTTCATCTTCAAACGTACATAGCCACCGCTTTGTAAATTTGTTGTTATTTCATCAAAATCAACAGAGTATTTAATGATTTCATCAATGGTGGGATCTTCTGTTGATTCATCCGCATAAAATTTATCCACTGTAATGAGTGCAACTACTCCAATAAGTGATATACCAAGAAGGATAATAATCATGATATTAAGTAATTTATTGCGAAACATCTTTTTTACCCTCCAAATGTGTTCCATGATGCATGTGAGCATAGAACTCCTTGCAATACAGAATCACTTCTTCCATTCTCTCTTTTACTATCACTTTTTTACCGTTATTTAAAGTAATCATCGTATCTGGTGTTTCTTCAACCTGTTCAATCAACCAAACATTGACCGCAAAAGGACGACCATTGAGTTTAGTTAGCTTTATCATATCTATCGGGCCAAGTCATTCCCACTTAGCCCTTCCCCCTTTATCGCTTCAGGTTGACGAGCTCTTGAAGTATTTCATCTGATGTCGTGATGATTCTTGTGTTCGCTTGGAATCCTCTTTGAGCTGTAATCATCTCCGTGAATTCTTCTGATAAATCTACATTCGACATCTCAAGCGTCCCGGAAATAATAGATGCAGCCCCGTTGTCACCGGGTCTGAACATTTCATCAAGTTGAATTCCGTCTCCGTTTTTATCCATTGTCCCTGAGTTATTTGACTGTTGAAATAGGTTTTCCCCGATTCTTTCTAATCCAGCATCATTTGGGAACTTCGCTAACATTAACTGGCCAGCAACTTTTAAGTCTCCGAATTGATCGATAAAGTTCACTTTTCCATCACCGGAAATACTGAAGCTTCTTGCATTAGGGGGAATTTGAATCAGCCCTGGACTGCCGCTTAATGAATCTGTCCATGTAGGTTGCTGGATCATTTCCGCTTTAGCGATGAAATTCTCGAAAGTCTTGAAAGCCGTGTCAAGGCTGGTCTTTACGGACTGTGCATAGCTGACGAGATTAGATAAGTCATTGATATTGGCTGTTGCTCCAGTTGGAATTGGAATGGTCGGGTTTTGGACAACCGGGTCAATCATTCTGTATGCTATTTCACCAGTTGCACCTATGAAACTATCAATTCCATTGTTCATGTTTTGAGCTGAAGTTATAAATCCTGTTCTTTGGTTTTCATAGATATCTGTATTAAAGTCATTGAACTGGGTTGCTGCATTATCTCTAGCAGTTTGGGCTGCCGTTGCGGCCGCTGCCAGCTGAGGATCATTACCTCCAGATTCCAAATTCGCTTTTTCAGCATCTTCAAATGTCCGTTGTGCCTCCAGGAACTTCATTGCAAGGTCAAGGTATTTGTTCGTATCATTTCTGAAGTCCCTGTATTCATCGAAGAAAATCTCTCCTGAATTCAATGCAGCGTTGGATGCAGCCATGATCTGGTCATTTGGAATTTTCTTCTCCCCTGTTTCCCCAATCATGTACATACCGTTTGCATTCACGATATAGCCATTATTATCAAGGTAGAAGTTACCTGATCTTGTATAATTCATTGCAACTGCATTGTTAATCGCCCCACCTAAGATTTTGTTGTCGCCGTAGGTGGTGGCACTATCCACATTCACTCTTGTCACGTCTGCAATGGAGGCTACTGCGAAGAATCCATCACCTGATAAGGCTAAATCTAATGGTCGTGCAGTGGTTTGAAGGGACCCTTGAGTTTGGATAGTGTCTATTGTACTGATCATGGAACCTAAACCGATTTGCTTCGCATTAACCCCACCTTTACCTGCCGCTGGGCCACTTGCACCTGATAATTGTTGAACCATCATCTCTTGAAAAGTGGCTCTTCCTTTCTTAAATCCGTACGTATTGACATTTGCGATGTTGTTTCCGATCACATCTAATTTAGTTTGAAAATTTCTTAGTGCGCCGATACTTGAATACATGGAACGTAGCATGTTTTTTTCCCCCTTCTTCTCTACCGATATTCTTTATTGTGTAATTTGTTGGATGGCTTCTAGTGGTATCTTTTTATCTGACAAGCGCTCATCAGTGACAGTGAGATGGATTTTTCCATCCTTTGTAAGAACAGAGTTTACCAAGACATTTTCATAGGATTCTTCCCCTAAGCTTATGGAAACCTTTTTTCCTATAAGATGACTTGCTGATAATAGAGAAGCGTTTCCGCCTTGAGAAACTTCTTCAGATTGATTCACCTTAGTGATTTGCTCTACGGTAATTTGACTTCCATCGTCCATAATTAATCTAGCTTTTCCAGCTTGCATAGAGATACTTGTAACCGTACCATTCTTCATTTCGACAAATGGTTCGTTTTCCACCATATATGTGTGCTGCCATGTAAGCTCTGAGCCTAAATACTGTTGCAAGGAGAGTACGTTCATTTTATTCTGGGTGTCTATAAAACCTTCCATGCTCTTGTTCAAGTTCGCCATTTGTTCAAGGGAGGAGAAGTTTGCCATCTGGGCAATAAATTCTCTATCTTCCATCGGATTTAAAGGATCTTGATTTTGTAATTGGGCAATAAGTAGCCGAAGAAAATCATCTTTTCCCATTACATTATTTTGTTTGGTCGATTCTACCGGACGGTTCTGAATGAAAAGATCAGATGAAATGGAATTTGTCATGTTCTCTCACCTTCAGGATTTATTGTTTCTAACTCTTCTAAAAGGACATCTTCAAAAGATTGATTTGAATCGTCTTGTTGTTTGTCCTGCTTAAAAGATTGCTTCTGTTGAGCATTTTCTTCGTTTGTTCCTTTATGCTGTTGAGTTAATTTTTGATCATGATCTAAAAACACGACTTCTATCTTGTCTATACTCGTATTCGTTTGGGCAAGAGTTTGTTTCAAATTGCTCATTCCACTTTCAAGAAGCGCGGCAGCAGACTTGGAATGGACAATTAGCTTTGTGACTAAGCCGTTCTGGGTTTCCTGCAATTTAATATGTAATGTTCCAAGATGCTCCGGGGCCAATCTTATAGTCATGGATTGGTTACCGTTCACTAGTTTTGTCGTTGTTTTAGACAGAATACCTTCTAGCTTTTGCATCAACTGTTCACGTGCAACCTCATTTGTTGTTGTATCTACGACCCATTGAATGGTTGTCTGTTTTGGTTGATGCAACAAGTTCATCGTAATCGGACCGTTTTGTAGAAACGTTTCATTATTAGGCACAAAAGCTGCTCTTGTAGTAGGCGAATCCGATGTGGATGGTTGTAAAACTGGATGAGTTGCCCTAATCACCTGTTCCACCTTCCCCAATTTGGATTCTATCGCCTTTAAAAGATCCTTTACGTTTGACTGTTCTTTAGTAGTTATTTGCAGTTCTGTCTGTTCATCAACTGACATAATATAGCTTTTTATGAACATCATCACTCTTTCTGAAACTTGAGTGAATGGTTGTATCAACTGTTTATCTATTTTTCCTTGAAAATTACCGTCTAGATTGGCGAATAGTGACATCATCGCCATCACATCTTCTAAAAGATGGAAGTATTCTTTTGTATCAGCTGTATCTGACTCCATCTCTCGCCATTCTTGAAGTTCATTTAGCAACACAAGCTGCAATGTCAGAGTTTCATCCATTTCTTTCAACAACTTCTCGATGATGACATTTTCATCGTCAACCATGTCACTATTGGGCTTTGAAAGTGACATCCTGGTGGAAAGAAGACTTTCAGACAAAATAAAACGGAAACTGTCCGATGTATTTTCGGTAAGTTGCTCTGATTTTCTCACTCCGTCGTTGGTCATTTTTTTGCTTGATCCGACAGAAGCAGAACCTTCACCTGTTACAAAAAAGTTCACTTCTTTCATTCCTTTCTAAAAACCTATTCATTATCGGCTAGTAATTCCGTAAATCTTGCTGCCTGTTGTGGTTCTAGCTGTCCTAATATGGAAGATGTTTTCGATGTGCTTAATTGATTTAAGATCAGGAGGGCCATTTCTTCATCTAGTTCCATCATGATTTGAGCAGCCTTTTTCGTAGACATACCTTCATATAGCTTTGCCAGCTCTTTGGTTGAAGTCTTTATTTCCTGTTGTTGTTTCTCTAAATCTTCTATTCTACTATTCGCTTCTTCAAGACTTGCAACAAGCTTTGTAATCTCTCTCTCTTTTTCACTAACTTGCCTTTCTAAGAGAATGATTTCTTGTGAAGAATTTTGGTTATCTGTTTGTTGTGATGAAGACACTTCCTTTTCCTCTTTCTTTTCTTCTGTTGTTGTCATCTTTTCATCAGCTGGGAGAAAAGACTGGGCAACTTCAAATATATTCTTGCCCTCATATGTCAGATAGCCCAGTACAATGACCAAAGTAAAAAGAAGTGGAATGATAAACAAGTATAAAAGCTTTTGCAAAAATGAATATTTTTCTTCTACTTCTTCTGTTTGTTTCTCTTTTTTCATCATTTATTCACCTATTCGTATGTTGCGAATATTGAAGGATGGAGAGTTCGTCTATAAAAGTCGCCTCCACTTTAAGATCACTTTGCTTCCAGTAAAGTTTTTCTTTGTTATCCAACACTTCATATTTTTTACATTCCACGGATTGTTCTTTCAGTTTTTCTTCTTTAAGATTCATGAACGCTCTCGCATGGCTTACTTTTTTTTGTTGGTGTAGCAAGTTTTTTTCCAAGTTCCCCATGAAAAATTGTTGCTGTTTAAGTGTTTCTATTGGTATTCCGCTTTGAAGGCTAGCTTGGAGTGATTCATCTAATTGCTCTTTTTTCTTTAAAAGTTCGTATAAGGCTTGTCCTTCCGTTTCAAACTGTGAAATGGCTGTTTGATATTCTGAACTCGCTTGATCTTTCTCCGCTTTTTTCACTACCAACAGCTTCTCTAAACGTCCTTTTCTTACAGACATGCCTACCACCTACTTCATTAAGTTTGTTAGTTCTTTTTTTGTATCAGCAAACTTCCAGCTATCATCAACCTCTTGTTTTAAATAGTTAATGATGGCCGGGTAGGATTGAATGGCATCATCAATTTCTCTGGAGCTGCCGCGTTTATACGCGCCAATGTTGATGAGATCTTCTGCTTGGTAATATTTCGATAGCTTTTCCCGCATGGATTCCGCTGCCCTTTTATGTTCATGATCAACGATATGATTCATTACTCGACTCACACTTTTTAATACGTTAATAGCTGGGTATTGTCCCTTATTGGCTAGGTCTCTATCTAAAACGAAATGGCCGTCTAAAATACCTCGCACCGTATCAGCTATTGGCTCATTCATGTCATCACCATCCACTAACACAGTATAAAAAGCTGTGATGGAGCCTAATTGGTTTGTACCGGTTCTTTCCAACAACTTAGGCAGCATGGAGAATACGCTGGGGGTATAGCCTTTGGTAGTCGGTGGTTCTCCCACAGCTAAGCCCACCTCTCTCTGCGCCATCGCTACCCTTGTTACGGAATCCATCATGAGCATGACATTATATCCCATATCTCGAAAATACTCGGAGATGGCGGTCGCGGTATACGCCCCTTTAATACGCATAAGAGCCGGTTGATCGGATGTGGCTACAATAACAATGGAGCGTTTTAATCCTTCAGGACCAAGGTCACGTTCCAAAAAGTCCCGAACTTCTCTGCCACGTTCTCCAATGAGTGCGATCACATTGATGTCTGCATGAGTGTTTCGTGCAATCATGCCAAGAAGCGTACTTTTTCCTACCCCACTACCTGCAAAGATTCCTACCCTCTGACCTTTGCCGACTGTAAGCAGGCCGTCTATGACTTTTACTCCCACTTCCAACTCTTCTGTGATAGATGGCCGCGTCATTGGATTTGGTGGTGCCTGGTCCGTTGGGTATTTACCTAAACCAACAGGTAATTCCTCTTCTGGATTTAATGGTTTGCCCATTGCATCCAGTACCATCCCCCTTAACTCTTCACCGATTCTGATTTCTAAAGGATTATTAGTCGCTTCCACCATACATCCTGGTCCGATATCCTGAATATCTGTAAATGGCATTAAAATAACATGGTCATCCCTGAAGCCAACAACTTCTGCTTGGACAACTCTTCTTTTCTTTTTATGGATGATGATATTACATACATCCCCAATGGAGCTTTCAGGCCCTTTAGATTCAATCATTAGCCCGATAACTCTTTTTACTTTTCCGTAACGCCTGTACGGGTTTATTGTATCTATTTCTTTCAGCAAATCGTCAATGGTCAACATAATCACAACTCCACCCTGACAAGTTGCAAAAGATGTTCTTTAACTTCTTTCAACTGCGTATCAATCGAAACATCAATTCGTCCTGCAGTAGAATCAATCCAGCATCCATTATCTTGTAAATCTGCATCAGGAAAAATAATAAGATCATACTGGCTATTGATGATATTTTGCAAAATTTGTTTATTCATCAGTAGATTTGGGTATTGGCTAGGACTTACATAAATTTTTATTTCCTCTTTTTCTTTGACTTCTTTCAGCGCTGTCTGAACCAATTGCGAAAAAGTGGAAGGGTCTGAATCCAAGGAGGATCCAATAATTTTTTCTGCAACTTTAACACTAAGCATGACGATGGACTCGATTGAACTGTCAAGTTTTTCGTTGTACTGCAATTTAGCCAATTCGATAATGCGGTTAGCCTCATTAAGCCGCTCTTCATATAATGCTCGTGCCTGTTTTTCACCTGCTTGAAATCCTTGTTCATGTCCTTCGTTATACGCTTTTTGCATCCATAACTCTTTCTCTGATTCCCAAGCTTTCTTATCCTCTTCAATTGCCATTGCTGCTTTTTGTCTTTCTAAGGCTGCCTGTTCCAAAATGTCAGCGGCGTCCCTATTTGCTTTTTCAATAGCAAGATTGATGGATTCTATACTATGGCCAAGTACTGTTTCCGCTTTCGTCTCCGATTGGTTTTTCTTGAATATAGGAGCAACTTTTATGGAAACAGATTCCTTATTTCCTTCTATTAAAGAAAATGATTTTATTAACTTAGACAATGATGTCATCTCCTCCGCCACGAGCAATGACAATTTCCCCTGCTTCTTCAAGCTTTCTAATGATACCTACGATTCTAGATTGGGATTCTTCGACATCCTTTAAGCGAACAGGACCCATGTATTCCATATCGTCTTTCATGGTTTCTACCATTCGTTTAGACATGTTTTTAAACACAATTTCTTTGACCTCTTCACTGGCAACCTTCAGAGCAAGCATCATGTCTTCATTTTCCACATCACGAATTACTCGCTGTATTGCCATGTTATCAAGCGTAACAATGTCTTCGAATACGAACATTCGTTTCTTGATTTCTTCTGCCAATTCCGGATCTTGAATTTCTAAAGAGTCAAGGATGGTTCTTTCTGTACTTCTGTCTACCTGATTTAACACTTCTACGACAGAATCGATTCCACCTGTGTTTGTATAATCACGAGTAACGGTAGTAGAAAGCTTTCTTTCAAGAATTTGTTCTACCTCATTTATAATTTCAGGAGATGTACTGTCCATCACTGCAATTCTTTTTGCAATATCTGCCTGTAATTCTTGTGGTAACTCTGATAGTATTTGACCAGACTTTGTCGGTTCCAAGTAGGATAAGACAAGCGCAATCGTTTGTGGGTGTTCGTTTTGTATAAAATTCAGAATCTGAGAAGCGTCCGCTTTTCTAGCAAAGTCAAAGGGCTTAACCTGTAAAGAAGAAGTAAGCCTTGTAATGATTGCTGTTGCCTGGTCTTTACCTAAAGCTTTTTCTAAAACGGTTTTGGCGTAACTAATCCCGCCTTGAGAGATATAATCTTGAGCAAGGGCTATTTGGTGAAACTCTTCCAGGACATCTTCCTTGATGTGAGAATCGACTGTACGTACCCCGCTGATTTCGAGTGTTAATTTTTCAATTTCTTCTTCTGATAAATGCTTGTAAACGGAAGCCGAAACATCCGGACCAAGCGAGATCAATAAGATGGCCGCCTTTTGTTTATTCGAAAAGGATTTTGCCTGTGTTGCTTTTGCCATATTCGTCTCCCTCCCCTTCTATTCCGACAACCATGAACGTAATAGTTTAGCAAATTCATCCGGCTTTTCTTTAGCCATTTTTTCTAGTTGTTTTCGACGCGCTGAACTTTCCGACTCTTTTTCATTATTTATATCCGGCACATGGATTTGGACAGTTTCTTCTTCTGTAACCATTACCTCTTCCTCTTCCGCTTTTCCATTACGCTTGAATAGAAGGAACAATAACAAGAGGATGACAGCAAGGAGAATACCAGCTACAACATATATCCAGGTTGGAATTGCAGAATCTGTCGTTTCTTCCATTTCCACTTTTCCATTGAACTGCTGAACGGAAACAACAATTTTTTCATCAATGTTAGCTTGTTCAGGGTCATCCCCTAACATGTTTTTATCTATGGTTGTACGGACAATCGTGCTTAGTATTTGTCTAATATCTTCAATTGTATTTTCTTGCATGGATAATGGATCATCGGCTACAGGAGGCTCCACCATAACCTGGATGCCCAAATCTCTTACTTTATAAGGGCTTTCTACAATTTCAGACCTGATTCTATTGACTTCATTATTAATTCTTTCTTCCATTCTTTCGTAATCGCCACTGCCATTTCCACCTCCGGCAACATATGCAGGAATATCTGCTTCTCCAGTTCCCGGCACCCCACCTGCGTTACCTTCACTACCTGTATAACTCTCGGTAATTCTTTCAACACTTACAGCAATTCCTTCCATGTTTTCGGGGTCCACTGGTGTTACAGTGTTTTCTTCCCTTGCTTCCTGGGTAAAATCTATATCAGTTGTCACAGAGACAACCACTTTGTTATAGCCCATCATCATTCCGAGCATCTGCTGGACCTGTCTTTGAATGTCTCTCTCAATTTCCTTCTTTAATTCCAGTTGCGTGGATGCATTAAAGGTACTGCCAGAATTTTGGTTATTTTTTAAATCAAAATACTCAAAGTTTTGGTTCATGATGACGATATTATCAGTAGATAAGTTAGGAATACTTTTTGATACTAGATGGTATAGCGCATTAACATTATTCTGGTCAAATTGATATCCAGGATCATTTTCAATTACGATGGATGCTGATGCCACTTGAGTCGATTCTCTTACGAATACTCCTTCTTCTGGAAGGCTGAGCATGACCTGGGCATCTTTCACCCCTTCAATACTTTTCACTAAATTCGCTAGCTCTGTTTGCATGGCGTCTAGCTTCATTATTCGAAATTCGTTGTCTGTCATTCCAAATCCTGATCTTTCGCCAAAAAAACCATAATCGATGCTGCCGCTTTTCGGAAGACCTTCGGCAGCCAATTCCACTTTCAATGAATCTACCGATTGTTGAGGAACCAAGATTGCGGTACCGTTATTAGTTATCTGTGATTGGATGCCCCTACCATCTAACACTTCTTTAATTTGCCCTGTTTCCTGAACGGTCAAATCTTTGTATAGAGGGGCCATGTCTGTCTTGTTCAAAAAGTACACAATTGCGATTATTGCAAAAAAGGATACGATAACTGTACTGACCATCGCTGTCTTTTGAGCTTTTGATCTATTCGTCCAAAAGGAAAAAGTTTTTGTCTTTATTTCTTGTAATCTCTCTTTCATTACGTCAATTCCCCCGGTTATTATCTTGCAGCAAAGTTATGCAGTAAATAACCGCATTATTTTCTATCTGTAAGATCGCTGTCACTGTTGGGTGACAATAGGTTATTTATGTATCTATTTTTTAGCATAGTTCCAAGTGTCTTACACTTGCATTCTCATGATTTCCTGATATGCTTCTACACCCTTGTTTCTTACTTCCATCGTAAGCGACATGGCTACACTTGCCTTTTGCTGGGCAATCAATACGTCATGGAGTTCTACTCCTTCATTATTGACGAGCTTGGTAGTAATTTGATTGGATGCTACTTGTGCATTGTTGACTTCATTCAAAGCATCCTTCAAATAGGTAGAAAACTGTTGATGCACATCGCCACTGGTTTTCTGAACACTATTTAGATTCTGAAACATCTGATTAGAATTTGCTATTTTAGTAATCATCTATTAACCCTCCACCTATTTACCAAGTTCCAGCGTTTTCATCATGATCCCTTTAGAAGCATTAAATACCGTTACATTGGCTTCATAAGACCTTGATGCACTCATTAGGTCCACCATTTCTTTTAGAGGATCGACATTCGGGAGCTGAACATATCCTTCTTCATTTGCATCCGGGTGCTCCGGCTCGAACATAAGGCGGAAAGGAGCATCATCCTCTTTTATCCTTGTCACTTTCACGCCACTACCAAATCCATTACCTGTTCCAGAAGCTTTTTGCAAATAGGATTGGAAACTGTTTTCCTTTGGTGCAGTTTCCACCAACTTCCTCCTGTAAGGTTCCCACTGCCCGTTGCGGTATTCACCTCGTGTTGAATCAACATTTGCCATGTTAGAGGATATGACATCCATTCTGAGCCTCTGGGCTGTCAGTGCAGAAGCAGAGATATTCATGCTTTTAAACATAGACATCACGATCTACCTCCTTTAATCACGTTCTGAAGCGATTGAAACTTCCCGCTCATTTGATCGATTAAGGTGTAATAATAAATTTGATTTTCAGCCAAGTCTGACATTTCTTTATCTATGTCGACATTATTGCCGTTATGTGAGTAGGAATACGATGTGCTATCCATTCTAAAAGCGTTATTTGAACTGCCCGAAAATTCTCTATGTCTGTTATCTGTCTTATTTGCTGTAAGTGCTTTTTGGTAAGTTTCTCCAAAAGTAGGCTTTATTTCTTTGCGTTTGAAATTTGGTGTATCAACGTTTGCGATATTATGTGAAATGGCTTTATGTTTTGCACCTGAATACTGTATACCTTTTTCCAATGCTTGGATTGATGTCGAAAAAATATTCATTAGTACCCCCATAAACAAATCTTTTGTTACGAATTATATATATTTGTCGAATTATGTATGTATGCTTTTATTGTAAATTAAGGTAACCAATATGTCTATGTGTCAATTGTTAAAAAAAATCGTCAATTTGGCTCATTTTACCCACTAGGTACATAGACCTATAACTATATCAGAATAAGAAAGGTCCTATAAATAACTTGTTCGCCGCTGTTGATTTCCGCAATTGGCTTCGCTTTCCTATTGGCACTGCTGGAGCCTCCTCGGCCTTAGCCTGCGGGGTCTCCACCTAGCGCTATCTCCCTCAGGAGTCTTCGCATTTTGCTCCAATCCACAGCTAGAAATCGTAAGTAAAAAAGGTTATCACTATTTCAGTTAACCCGGTTAGTATACTTTCCATTAACCTCCGAAGAATGAGATTACCTTGATGATTGGAGTGGAAGGCGCGTAGACGCCCGCGGGAGGAAGGGACAGGTGAGACCCCTGAAGCGTTGTGAGGAGGCTCACGGACCGCCCGCAGGCAAGCGAAGCGCCTGGAACGGAAATCAACGGTTTATATACTCCCTCAAGTTAAACCAAAAAGGGTCTGACTCTTCTGCATGTTGCAGATAGGAGTCAGACCCTTATTCTATGGTTATTATTAATGTGATTTAAGTTTGGAAAGTTCAAATAGGAACTTGTCGTTTAGGACTTTAATGTAAGTACCTTTCATTCCTAGTGAACGGGATTCGATTACACCAGCACTTTCTAATTTTCTCAGAGCGTTAACGATAACAGAACGAGTGATTCCCACACGGTCCGCAATTTTACTTGCTACTAGAAGACCTTCTTTTCCATCAAGCTCTTCAAAGATATGCTCAATTGCTTCAAGCTCACTGTAAGATAGAGAGCTGATTGCCATTTGTACAACAGCTTTGCTTCTTGCTTCTTCTTCAATTTCTTCTGCTTTCTCACGTAGAATTTCCATACCTACAACGGTCGCACCATATTCCGCCAAGATTAAATCATCATCAGAGAATGGCTCTTGAAGACGTGCAAGGATAAGAGTACCTAAACGCTCTCCTCCACCGATAATTGGTACGATTGTCGTTAAACCTGATTTGAATAATTCCTTGTTCTCTACAGGGAAAGCTGTATATTCACTTTCCACATCCAAGTTTGAAGATGTTTCAGAGATATTGAATAAGTTTTTTGTATACTCTTCAGGGAATTGACGATCTTCAAGCATCTTGATCATACGCTCGTTCTCAATCTGTTGGTTAATGGAATAGCCTAATAGTTTTCCACGGCGGGATAATACAAAAACATTTGCTTCAATAACATTGCAAAGTGTTTCCGACATTTCCTTAAAGTTAACTGGTTTACCAGCCGCTCTTTGCAGCATAGCATTGATGGTTCTTGTTTTTTGTAATAATGGCATGTTTATTTCCTCCTAAAAATCTGCTCTATAAAATAAATTGGCTTAAATCTTTATTTTTTACAATATTACCTAGTTTTTCGTCCACATATTTCGGTGTGATGACGATTTTCTCTAGATTGATATCCGGCGCTTCAAATGATAGGTCCTCCAACAACTTCTCTAGAATCGTATGAAGTCGACGGGCACCGATATTATCAGTATCTTGGTTCACTTGGAACGCTACTTCAGCTAGTTTACGAATAGCATCGTCAGAAAATTCGACTTTTATACCTTCCGTTTCCAATAATGCCGTATATTGTTTAAGTAAAGCATTATCCGGCTCGACTAAAATTCTTACAAAATCATCTATGGATAGTTTGGTCAATTCCACACGAATCGGAAAGCGACCTTGCAATTCCGGAATGAGATCAGATGGCTTGGCGATATGGAAGGCACCGGCTGAAATAAATAAAACATGATCTGTCTTTACTTGGCCGTATTTTGTGACAACGGTTGATCCTTCCACAATTGGAAGAATATCACGTTGTACACCTTCCCGAGATACATCCGCGGAAGAACCACTGTTCTTTTTCGCGATTTTATCGATTTCATCAATGAAAATGATCCCACTTTGTTCTGCTCGGTTCACAGCTTCTTGAGTCACTTCATCCATATCAATGAGCTTTTGTGCTTCTTCATGGGCAAGAACCGGTCTTGCCTCACGGACTGTAAGCTTTCTTTTCTTCGTTTTCTTCGGCATTAGATTACTTAGGGCATCCTGCATGTTCATGCCCATTTGTTCCATACCCGAGCCTTGTAACATATCAAACATGGACCCTTGCTGTTCTTCCACTTCCACCGTCACATAACGGTCTTCTAGTTCACCTAGAGCAAGTTGATGGGCCACTCTTCTTCTTTGTTCTTTAATAGATACTTCTTCTTGCTTTTCCTGCTCATCCGTATCATTTGAGCTTGCATTTCCTCCAAAAAACATCTCAAGCGGATTTTTATATGACGCGCTTTTTTGTTTGCCTGGAACCAATAGTTCCACCAATCGCTTGTTTGCATTTTCCAAGGCTTTTTCTTTCACACTCGCCATCTTTTCTTCTTTTACAAGACGGACGGATGTTTCCACCAAATCGCGTACCATTGATTCAACATCACGGCCCACATAGCCTACTTCTGTGAACTTCGTTGCTTCTACTTTGATGAATGGCGCACCAACAAGCTTTGCGATTCTGCGGGCAATTTCGGTCTTTCCGACACCAGTCGGTCCGATCATTAGAATGTTCTTAGGAACTACTTCATCCCGAAGGCTGCCTTTAAGCAGGCTCCTTCTATATCTGTTTCTAAGAGCAACCGCAACCGCTTTTTTCGCATTGGTCTGACCTACAATATATTGATCGAGCATATCTACTATTTGCCTAGGGGTTAATTTTGTACTCATGTTCACAACCGCCTTTTCTATAGTTCTTCTACAATGATATTGTCATTCGTGTACACGCAAATCTCTCCAGCTGTTTCCAAGGAGGCTTTTGCTATCTCACGTGCTGTCATATGCTCGCCTGCATATCTTTTTAAAGCACGGCCTGCAGAAAGTGCATAGTTTCCACCTGAACCAATGGCAAGTATCCCGTCGTCAGGTTCAATAACTTCACCAGTTCCGGATACTAACAGCATGCTGGACTCATCCATTACAATCAACATCGCTTCCAATTTCCTCAACACTTTATCACTTCGCCATTCTTTGGCAAGCTCAACTGCTGAACGCTGGATATTGCCGTTATATTCCTCCAGCTTTGCCTCGAACATTTCAAACAAGGTAAATGCATCTGCCACAGATCCTGCAAAACCAGCTAGAATCCTTCCGTTGAAAAGCTTGCGCACTTTGCGTGCTGTATGCTTCATAACAACTGCGTTTCCAAATGTAACCTGACCGTCACCTGACATTGCGCATCGTCCCTTATGTTGGACCGCAAATATCGTAGTAGCATGAAATGATGACATGAAATGATCCTCCAATCGTTCCTCATGCACGAGGATGAAATTGATTATACGTCTTTTGCAAATGTTCTTTCGTCACATGTGTATAGATCTGGGTGGATGATAAACTGGCATGTCCGAGCAATTCTTGCACTACACGAAGGTCTGCTCCTTCATTTAACATATGCGTGGCAAAAGTATGCCTGAGCATATGTGGGCTAATATGTAAAGTTGAGCATGCCTGTTGTACCATGTCATTAAGTATTAGCCTTACACCACGGGGAGTAAGGGGACCTCCACGGAAATTTAGAAAAAGATGCTTGGTGGAATTCGGCGTTTTTTGCTTTTCAAGCAGTGATTTGCGTCCGTCTTCCAAATAGGTCTTCATTGCATCTTGAGCAAAACTTCCGAAAGGTATATAACGCTGTTTGTTCCCTTTTCCAGTGACTAAGATGGTACCGACTTGAAAGTCAATATCTTGAACTTGAATGTGACAACATTCACTAATACGGATGCCAGTGGCATAGAGCAACTCTAGCAGCGCTTGATTCCTCTGACCTAGCGGTGTTGCCAAATCTGATACAGCAAACAACTTATCCAGCTCTTCACTGTAGAGGAACTGTGGAAGTCGCTTTTCCTGTTTTGGCAAGGAAACACTGCTAAACGGGTTTTGCTCCACTTTTTCTTCTCGGAGAAGAAACTTATAGAAGCTGCGCAAGCTTGATGTTTTTCTTGCTACTGATTTTCGTGCGAGCTTTTTTTGATGGAGCCTGGTTAAATACATTCTTGCTTCTGTATGAGTGACTTCATTGATGCTTGAAATGGCTTCCTCTTTCATAAAATCAAAAAAATCTTCAATATCCTTTTGATAAAATACAATAGTATATTTTGAGTAATTTTTTTCAATTTGTAAATATTCTAGAAAAGAAATTAATGGAACTTTAACATTTTGCATACTTATCACCTCACAAGGGCTACTAAATATTATCACAATTTAGTAGCCCTTGCAATTAATTTGATTAATTTTTTACAAAATTCTGAATTGTTTCCAACGCTCTCCTAGCATGCGCTTCATTGCGCTCTTGCTTATTTTTGATTTTCTTCGGAAGCTCGGGGAATAACCCAAAATTAGCATTCATTGGTTGGAAGTTTTTCGCATTTGTAGAAGTGATGTAATGTGCCATACTTCCAATTGCAGTTTCTTTAGGGAACACCAATGGTTCCTCTCCAAGAACTAGGCGAGCTGCATTCATCCCCGCTATTAGGCCTGAGGCTGCCGATTCTACATACCCTTCGACTCCTGTCATTTGACCGGCAAAGAAGAGATCTTCTCTTTCTTTGAATTGATAGGTAGGTTTCAGCAGGTTAGGAGAATTGATAAAAGTATTGCGGTGCATAACACCGTATCGAACAATCTCCGCATTTTCTAAACCAGGAATTAGACGGATTACTTCTTTTTGTGGACCCCATTTTAAATGTGTCTGAAAACCAACAATATTATACAAAGTGCCTGCCGCATCATCTTGACGAAGTTGCACAACAGCATATGGACGTTTGTCCGTTTTTGGGTCTTCTAAACCAACTGGCTTTAAAGGTCCAAAGAGCATCGTCTTCTTTCCACGATTTGCCATTACTTCAATTGGCATACACCCTTCAAAGAAAATCTCCTTTTCAAACTCTTTCAATGGAACAGTTTCTGCTTCCACTAGGGCATCGTAGAAACGATTAAACTGTTCTTCTGTCATCGGGCAATTCAAGTAGGCCGCTTCCCCTTTATCATAACGGGATTTCAAATAAACAATATCCATGTTGATGCTGTCTTTTTCGATGATAGGTGCTGCAGCATCGTAGAAATATAGATATTCTTCACCAGTTAAGGAACGAAGCTGGTCTGATAGGGCTTTGGACGTTAGCGGCCCTGTTGCTATGATGGTCGGTCCGTCAGGGATTTGTTCCATCTCTTCATTAAATACAGTCACATTAGGATGTTCTTTTACTCTTTCAGTAACTTTAGCAGCAAATTCATGCCTGTCCACAGCCAAGGCACCGCCTGCTGGAACCGCACAGTCATCTGCTGAACGAATGATGACCGAGTCAAGCATTCTCATCTCTTCTTTTAACACCCCTACTGCATTTGTCAAGTTGTTGGCGCGTAGGGAATTGGAGCAAACAAGCTCTGCAAATTTATCTGTGTGATGGGCAGGTGTTTGTTTGACTGGACGCATTTCATATAGATGAACCTGTATCCCTCTATTTGCAAGCTGCCATGCTGCTTCACTGCCGGCAAGGCCAGCTCCAATTACATTAACTACTGTGTTTGTCATAACTGATACCTCCAAAATATATTGCTACATTCACTATTTTTTTCACAAAGGAAAAAGGGCTGACCCAACCACTCAAGTGTCAGTCCCCTCTTTGCTATCAATCAGCTTATCCTTGTGGTTCTTCTTTATAATCGCACTCTACGCACTGTACCTGTACACCTTTTTTAAGCTTTTTCTCGACCAGTAAGGATTCACACTTTGGACATTTTCTCGCAATAGGCTTATCCCATGATAGGAATTCACAGGTAGGGTATTGGTCGCAGCCATAGAAAATTCGTTTCTTTTTACTTTTTCTTTCGACGATATTCCCTTTTTCGCATTTAGGACAAGGAACGCCGATCTCTTTCACGATAGGTTTTGTATTACGGCAATCTGGAAAATTGGAACAAGCCATAAATTTTCCGTACCTTCCCATTTTAAAAACCATTTCGTGACCGCAAAGTTCACAATCCTCACCTGCAGGCTCATCTTTAATTTCAATCTCCTGCATTTCCGCTTCCGCTTTTTCTAACCGCTTGGCGAATTCATGATAAAAGCCATCAATGATGTTTACCCAGTTAACTTTTCCATCTTCGACATTATCGAGGTTTGTCTCCAAATCGGCAGTAAACTCCACATTAATGATTTCCGGGAAGAACTCCAAAATCAATTGGATGACAATCTCTCCAAGCTCAGTAGGAACAAATCGTTTATTATCAAGCGCAACATAGCCCCTTTTCTGGATTGTATCTAGTGTAGGTGCATACGTTGAGGGTCTTCCTATCCCGAGCTCCTCTAAGGTACGTACAAGCCTAGCCTCCGTATATCTTGGTGGAGGTTGTGTAAAGTGTTGCTTTTGATCGATATCTTTGGAAAAGACTGTGTCTCCTTTCTCTAAAGGAGGCAACAGGTTTTCTTTTTCTTCCTGTTGATCGTCATTACCTTCTACATATACTTTCATGAAACCAGGAAACTTGACCGTAGATCCGGTCGCACGGAATAGCACATCATTTTGGGTCAAGTCCACACTGACTGTATCCAAGATTGCGGGTGCCATCTGACTTGCAACGAAACGCTCCCAAATCAATTTGTATAAACGGAATTGATCTCGCGATAAGTATTCTTTAATGGACTGTGGGTCCTTCATGGTAGAAGTTGGACGTATCGCTTCATGGGCATCCTGCGCGTTGCTCTTTTTTGCTTCTTTTCTTTCTTCAGTAGAAACAAATTGTTTGCCATACGTTTTTTCGATATATTCCACCGCTTCTTTTTTAGCGGTTTCTGAAATACGCGTTGAATCGGTACGCATGTAAGTGATAAGACCGACTGTACCTTGTTTTCCAAGTTCAATGCCCTCATATAGCTGCTGAGCCATCATCATGGTTTTCTTGGCACGGAAGTTAAGTTTACGCGCAGCCTCCTGTTGCAGTGAAGATGTGATGAAAGGAAGCGCTGGATTACGTTTACGCTCCTTTTTGGTTACACTCTTGATTTCAAAAGAGTTGCCCTCAAGCCTTCCTAGAATCTCATTAACATCCTCTTCAGATTTCAACTCTGTTTTCTTTCCGTCTACTCCATAGAAGCTTGCTTCAAATTCTTTTGATTTTCCGGTAAGGAAGCTGCTTTTTATGGACCAGTACTCTTCTGGTTCAAACGCATTTATCTCTTGCTCTCGCTCAATGACTAAACGTACAGCAACAGACTGAACGCGTCCAGCACTTAATCCCTTTTTCACTTTCTTCCATAATAAAGGGCTAATATTATATCCTACAAGTCTATCCAAAATCCTTCTTGCCTGCTGGGCGTCGACTACGTCAAGATTAATCGGTCTTGGATGTTTGAATGATTCTTTAATTGCGTCTTTTGTAATTTCGTTAAAAACGACCCGACAATCAGATGTGATATCTATATCGAGGCTATGGGCAAGATGCCATGCGATAGCTTCCCCTTCACGATCCGGGTCAGCCGCGAGGAAAATTTTCTTCGCTTTTTTGGCAGCAGTTTTCAATTCCTTCAAGACGGGACCTTTCCCTCTAATGGTAATATATTTCGGCTCGAATTCATGGTCGACATTAACACCCATCTGACTTTTAGGCAAATCTCTTACATGCCCCATGGAGGCTTTCACTTTATATTTTTTTCCTAAATATCGTTCTATTGTTTTCGCTTTTGCTGGTGATTCCACAATCACTAAGTAATCTGCCATTCAATAATCCTCCTCAAGAGGGTAAATTCTTAGAAAAAACAATAAGATGATGCGTTTTCTCAAAGTTTTTAGCTTCTATTTTCATTTTAGTTTTATCTATTATTATAAATCTTCACCATTATTAAATATTATGTAACCGTTTGTCAAACAGAGTATTTCAATATTTTATGTATTTTCCTAGTTTTATCCTCATTAAACATTCCGGTTACCCTTATGTATTATATGTAGACACAGAATCTTCTTTATATACTAGTCCCCGCAAACTTTTCTCATTAGAGAAGCCTTTCCTATAATAAGAAAAGGGTACAATTTTTAATATCATTGTACCCTATAATAATATAGACATATATTGATTTGTAAAGTAAAAAACGAAAATTCTCTCAAAAATAGTTATTTTTTTGTCACTTAATTGTAATCTCTGTGCCTATTTTTTCATTTTACCATTTCATTGCTAGTCAATTCTTCTAAAATATCAAGATGACTAATCACAAGTTTTGCTCCTTGTTGAATGAGGGTATTTGTCCCTTTGGATGTTTCTGAAAGGATCGACCCTGGAACAGCAAACACCTCTCTCCCTTGTTCCATTGCTTGATCTGCAGTAATGAGGGACCCGCTTTTCTCTTTCGCTTCAATAATGATTACCCCTTCACTTAAACCGCTGATAATACGATTCCTTTGTGGGAAGTTCCATCTTGTTGGACTTGTGTATGGTGGATATTCTGAGAGGAGTAGATGTTGGGAGGCGATTGTTTCTGCATAAGATCGGTGTTCTTTCGGATAAATATGAAACAAGCCACTACCTAAGACAGCGATGGTGTTTCCACCGCTTTCCATTGCTAACCGATGCGCACAAATGTCCACCCCTTTTGCCAATCCGCTTACGATTGTGAAGTCTTCTTTTAAAAGCGGGGGAACCAATTTGTTTAGGGAGTGACTGCCGTATGAAGACATCAATCTAGCACCGACTATTCCCAGCATTCTGGTTTTCAGAAGTTGGTGGTTACCTTTTGTATAGAGGACTACTGGAGGATCATAGATTTCTTTTAATAAGGCAGGATAGTCATCATCCCAAAAAGTCAGGGACTGAATGTCGTGTTCTTTATAAATAGAAAGAAGTTGTGTGACATTATTGTTGTGGATGTAATAGTAGATGGAATGTGCTTGCTTTGATGTGATGGTGAAATAGGAAGCAATGTCAGAAGGTTTCATGGTGTATAGAAGGTCAAATGTGGGATCTTTCCATAATAGATGGTGGAGTGTTTTCAAGGAGATTCCTGGACAATGATGCAGGGTTATCAATCTTTTTTTCTCTATTTGCATATAAGCAATACACCTCTTTCAATTTTCATGGAAATAGGGATAGCCTAACTCGACTATCCCTTATCCATCTTTATATTAATGTGTTTTACATTTGTCGTAAATGCCTTGCTCTTTGATTACTTTGATAAGTGTTTCACCCATAACAGATGGAGTATCAGCAACTTCAATGCCGCACTCATTCATCACACGGATCTTCTCATCGGCAGTACCTTTACCACCTGAGATGATTGCTCCTGCGTGACCCATACGCTTACCAGGAGGTGCAGTACGGCCTCCGATGAAGCCGACAACAGGTTTTGTCATGTTCTCTTTTACCCAAAGAGCTGCTTCTTCTTCAGCTGTTCCGCCGATTTCACCAATCATAATAACCGCATACGTATCTTCATCTTCATTAAACGCTTTTAATACATCAATGAAATCCGTACCGTTTACAGGGTCTCCACCGATACCTACTGCCGTAGATTGACCAATACCCTCTTGAGATAATTGGTGAACTGCTTCGTAAGTTAATGTACCAGAACGGGAAACAACCCCAACGTGGCCTTTTGTGTGGATATAACCAGGCATGATTCCGATCTTGCACTCACCAGGAGTGATAACGCCAGGGCAGTTAGGACCAACAAGACGAGTCTTTTTCCCTTCCATGTAACGCTTCACTTTTACCATATCAAGTACAGGAATATGCTCTGTAATACAAATAGCCAAGTCAAGATCTGAATCTACCGCTTCCATGATTGCATCTGCAGCAAATGGAGCTGGAACGTAGATAACAGATGCATTTGCACCAGTAGCTTTGACAGCTTCTTCTACTGTATTGAATACAGGTACACCTTCAACCTCAGTGCCACCCTTACCTGGTGTTACACCACCAACGATTTGTGTACCATACTCAAGCATTTGTTTTGTATGGAACAACGCTGTGGAACCAGTAATACCTTGTACGATTACTTTTGTATCTTTATTAATGAATACACTCATGAATGTCCCCTGCCTTTCTTATCCTACTTGCGCTACGATTTTTTGTGCACCATCAGCCATGGATTCTGCTGCAACGATATTTAAGCCCGACTCACGTAAGATCTGTTTTCCTAAGTCTACGTTTGTACCTTCCAAACGAACTACTAAAGGTACTTCAAGTCCAACTTGCTTCGCTGCTTCCACAACACCTGTAGCAATGATGTCACACTTCATAATTCCACCGAAAATGTTAACGAAAATCCCTTTTACATTATCATCAGAAAGGATAATTTTGAAAGCTTCTGTTACTTTCTCAGCAGTAGCTCCGCCCCCAACATCTAGGAAGTTAGCAGGGTCTCCACCGTAATGCTTGATGATGTCCATTGTTGCCATCGCAAGTCCTGCACCGTTAACCATGCATCCGATGTTACCATCTAGTGAGATGTAGCTTAGATCATATTTGGAAGCTTCGATTTCTTTTGCATCTTCTTCTTCCAGGTCACGATACTCAAGGATATCTTTGTGACGGTATAATGCATTGGAATCGAAGTTAAGCTTTGCATCAAGTGCCATTACGTTACCGTCGCCAGTTACTACTAATGGGTTGATCTCAGCGATAGAACAATCTTTTTCCACAAAAGCTGTATATAGTCCCATCATGAACTTAACTGCTTTTCCAACCAATTCTTTTGGAATATTGATGTTGAACGCGATTCGGCGTGCTTGATACCCAGTAAGACCTACAACTGGATCAATAACTTCTTTGAAGATTTTTTCTGGCGTTTGCTCTGCCACTTCTTCAATTTCTGTTCCGCCTTCTTCAGATGCCATTAATACGACACGGGAAGTTGCACGATCTAACACAAGACCAATATAGTATTCTTTCTTAATGTCGCAACCTTCTTCAATAAGTAAGCGTTTTACTTCTTTGCCTTCAGGACCTGTTTGATGTGTAATCAACGTTTTACCCAGGATATCTCCTGCGTATTCGCGAACTTCATCCAGGTTTTTGGCAACTTTAACTCCGCCGGCTTTACCGCGGCCACCTGCGTGAATTTGTGCTTTCACAACACAAACTTCTGTTCCTAGTTCTTTTGCAGCGTCCACTGCTTCTTCTACTGTAAATGCAACGCGGCCATTTGGAACAGCTACCCCGTATTTTCTGAGGATCTCTTTTCCTTGATATTCATGGATATTCATTTCCCATCCTCCAATCTTATGTATAACAGAACATTATTTAAAAATAGACTGCGCTTTCATTTTATTAAATGCGCCATCAAATGTCTACCTTTCTGCAAAAATATTATACTATTTTCAAAAAATTAATAGATTGACATCCTATTTTGTTGAAGAAAAGGGGGCGATTCGTAAAAACACAGGATATTTGACAGATTATTCAATCTATTTTCATTATGTTAAAAAACCTTCACGTGGTATTTTTCACATTCTTTTTCTCGTCTTTATGAAGGTTGTACACATATGCTAAGACCTCTGCCACGATCTCATATAGTTCTTCAGGTATTGTTTCATTTAATTCTATTTCCATCAGTATCTCTAATAATGCCTGATCCTCCTGTATGGGGATATTATGCTTTTTGGCTTCCTCCAGAATGTTTTCAGCTATGAGCCCAGTACCCTTTGCCTGCACAACAGGTGCCACACTTTTGTTCTGTTCATACTTGATGGCAACCGCTTTTTTTCTCTTTAAGATGTCTTTACTCATATTCTAATGTCCACCCCTTCCTGCGGCGGGGACAAAATTGTCCTTAAATAGTCCAATGACATCCCAGGTGTTCTTTCGGCTTCTTTCCAATCAGCTTTGATATTGCTTAAAGTATAGCCTTTGTCAGTCAGTGTGCTTTTTAATAGATAAGCGCTTTGTTGGACAAGTGTTTCAAGTCTCGGGTAGGAATGTTGAAAATAAATACTCACTACTTTTCCTTGTACAAGCATGTCTACCATGACAGAAGAAAATACGGGCAAGTCGAGTAAAAGGACAATTCGGCAATATTCGGGATCTAGGGTTTCGTTCTTTTTTTTCGAGCTTATATGTACATACCATTCTCTTGCTTCATTCTCCAAGTTAACAGGTAGGGGGATGAAAACATGATGAAGATTTCCTTCTTCTCTTGTTAGGAGTTGAAAACTAGTCAATTTGGAGACGAGTTGATTGATGGTCGCTTTCTCCTCAGTTGTTGTTGCTTGGTTTAAATAATTCAAAAGTAGCGGCTTCAAGTGTTCCAGCTTCGCTTGTGATAACGGCTGGTCCTGCCGAACGAAATGGAATAGATCATTTTCAAAATTCAAGCCCAGCAGGGGGAGAACCTGTCTGATAAATTGCAATGCCTCTCCTTTGGTGTGAAGGGTTTTAGGAAGCTGCATTTTTTGAATGACATCCAATAGGTTTTCCTGAATCAGAGTAAGCGGTGCTGCTTTTTGAAGATGAGCTTCCACTTTGGACAGTGTTTGCAAGGTCGTTTCCTGGTCAGAAAGGCCAGTAACCATCATTTGGAGCTTTTCAGGAATGTTGGTGAGACCATTTCGCAAAACCAGCACTTTTACCAACTCCATCCCCTTTTCCTTTAGTGACGGTGGCAGGCGGTCTATCACCTCCGCCATTTCTTTTATGGTGATAAAAGGCATCTTTCCTCCTTTTTGTGCGACCAGTGCCTGTATGACCTCTTGAGTCGTTTGTGAAGGAGCAGGAGAAGAGGTTGTTTGGATAGCGGGTTTATTCGTTCCATTAGAATTTTTTTCTACTTGGGAAGATAGCGGTTGATAGGAAGCTACATCTTTATGGGTAGGCACCAAGAACACTCCACTCTCTCCCTTCTGTACGGAGAACGTATATTCCTTGCCAACCTCCACTTTTCCATAGATGACTGCTTGTACAGTGATAGATCCCTTCTTAATGGAAAAAACAGCACCATTCAACTGCTCCGTTACCATTGCTCGAAGAACTCTTCCAGGTATTTGTGAAAGAGGGTCGATAGATGGTTTGCCCAACAATGAATCAATACCAATCCCCTTTGATTGGATGAACTGCAAAATGTTCATAGCTAACTCCTCTTTTAGTCAACCATTTCCTTTACTGGTGAGAATGATCGACGGTGTTCTCGGGTCACCCCTACTTCTTCTAAAGCAATTAGATGTTCTCGGGTTCCGTAGCCCATATTTTTGTCAAAACCATATTGTGGAAATTCTCTTGCAAGTTCCTTCATATATGTGTCTCTTGTCTCCTTAGCCAACACAGAAGCGGCAGCAATGGAAATGCTTGTGGCATCTCCTTTAATAATGGATGTTTGTTCAATGGCTAAATCCAGCTTCATCGCATCAATCAAAAGATGATCAGGTGTTTCAGAAAGGCTCTTCACTGCTTGTATCATTGCTAGTTTTGTTGCCTCATATATATTAACTTGGTCAATTGCTTCGGAGTCCACTATCCCGATTCCATAACTGATAGCATGATCTTTTATGTAATGGTAGAAGTGTTCTCGTTTCTGCGGACTCAGTTTTTTGGAGTCAGTGAGTCCAGGTAGGTGAAAGTTCTCTGGGAGAATGACTGCAGCGGCTACCACCGGTCCTGCTAAGGGACCGCGCCCTACTTCATCTATACCGGCAATATATCGGCGTCCGCTTTGCCATAAAGAGCGTTCATATTTTTGCATCTCTTGAAACTGCTCAATAAGTTTCTGCTGTTCCGACCTTCTCTTTGTCCACCTTTTATAAAGAGCTTTAACACCTTTTCGTTCATCCTCTTTGATAAGTAGGAGGTAGGGATCTTTTTCACTATCAATTCCATCTAGCATTTTCTCTATTTCTTTTATCGACTTTTTCTCCATGTTTTTAACTCCTTTACCCAAAAAGAAAAAGGCTGCACATGTGCCAGCCTTTTTCTATAGTTTTTCCGGCTTCTCCAAACTAAGCTTGCCTAGCTTCTCAGAACGGATCTCCCGTATGATGAGTTCAGCAGTCTTATCATAATCGATCAACCCACCGCTCATCTTGCACCCTCGTTTAGAGCCAATCGCATCAAAAAGTTCTACGATATCCTCTGGTATTTCCTCGAGACCATATCGTTCCTTCAACCTCTCTGGATAGGCGTCTGTCAGAAATCTAAGTGCAAATACAGCAATGTCCTGTAGGTTGATGATGGTGTCTTTAATGGCACCAGTAGTAGCTAAGCGGTAGCCTACCTCCTGATCTTCAAACTTCGGCCAAAGGATACCCGGTGTATCAAGTAATTCCAACTCCTTACCAACTTTGACCCATTGCTGGGCCTTTGTTACACCAGGTCTGTCTCCTGTTTGAGCAATATTTTTCTTCGCCAGCCTGTTAATAAGTGTGGATTTCCCAACATTGGGGATGCCGACAATCAGTGCTCTGATTGCTCTTGGTCTAATTCCGCGAGATTGCATTTTATCAAACTTCTCTTTTAATAGCTCTTTTGATAATGTTGCGATTTGCTGTATCCCCTTACCGGTTTGAGAGTCAATAGCAATCGCTTTTGTTGATGAACCTGGGAGATTGAAATACTCCAACCATTCGCGCGTCACCTTTGCATCTGCCATGTCTGCTTTGTTTAGTAGGATGATTCTTGGTTTATTGGAGATGATTTCGTCAATCATCGGGTTGCGTGATGATACGGGAATCCGCGCGTCTACCAATTCGTAGACGATATCAATTAATTTTAGTTTTTCTGTTACTTGTCTGCGGGCTTTCGCCATATGCCCGGGGAACCACTGTATTGTCATGAGAATTGCCTCCTGAAGTCCTTGCGAAAAATCATATATTATTTTACCATTCTTAAGTCTGATAGCGGCCAGTAGACGATATTGGTTTTGCCTAATACTTCTTCTTGTGGCACTGTACCGATGTGACGCCCATCCTTGCTGAATCTGCGGTTATCTCCCATTACGAAAAGATGACCTTCTGGCACTTCCTTAAGGCCGGTCTTTTCTTCTAGAGTGAAATCCTCCGTTAATGGGCCATCCGGATATTGAGCCTTATAGCTGTCCAAATACGGCTCTTCATAGGCTTTTCCGTTGATATACAGGACATCATCCCGATATTCCACTTCGTCCCCCGGCAAACCGATAATACGCTTGATATAGTCCTTGTCTTCTGTTGCATGGAACACAACGATGTCAAATCTTTCTGGTTCACCAACTTTATATCCAATCTTGTTCACGATCATTCTATCCTGATTATGAAGTGTGGGCATCATGGAATCACCATCCACAACAATCGGTGCAAAAAAGAAATAACGTATTGCTGCTGCAAGAATTACTGCGATAGCTAAGGCCTTTACCCATTCCCAAAGTTCATTTTTAGAACGTGCCATATCTGTTCCTCCGCCGTTTTCATTATGTTCTCATATTTAACGAGAATTTATATGTAATTCTACTTCAATTATATACCTTGTTTTTATTTAAACAAAACGATAGATATTGCGCAGCCATTTTTTTAGTAAAAAAAGAGAGCTTGTCTCCAAGCTCCCCCTTTGATTATCGAATCTCTTTGATACGCGCTTTTTTACCACGTAATGCACGTAGGTAGTAAAGTTTCGCACGACGTACTTTACCACGACGAACTACATCAATTCCCTCAATTTTAGGGGAGTGTAGTGGGAATGCACGCTCAACTCCAACACCGTAAGAGATCTTACGAACTGTGAAAGTTTCGCTGATTCCGCCGCCACGACGTTTGATTACTACTCCTTCATATACCTGAATACGCTCACGCGTTCCCTCTACAACCTTAACGTTAACACGTACAGTGTCACCAGGACGGAAAGAAGGAAGATCAGTTTTCAACTGCTCTTGAGTAATATCTTGGATTAATTTTTGCATAGTTTTCTGCTCCTTTTCCACAGATGCTCATACCATACTTATTTGATGCAGCGGAACATCGTTTTTAGACATAGCCATAGCTAAGTCACAAAGAGTATAATAGCATATTAGACGAATAAAATCAATATGCCTTATCCTCTTTTTTAATTTCTTCAAGCCACTTTTGCTGTTGATCTGTTAACGGATATTCATCGAATAAGTCGGGTCTTCTGTTCCATGTTCTTCGTATAGACTCTTTTGTCCGCCATTCTTCAATATGTGCATGATTACCTGATATCAGAACATCCGGCACTTTCATGCCCCGGAAATCAGCCGGTCTCGTATAATGGGGATGCTCAAGAAGGCCTGTACTAAAGCTGTCCTGTTCATGGGAAGCCGCTTTTCCTAATACATCTGGAAGTAAACGAACCACACTGTCTACTATGACCATGGAAGCAAGTTCGCCACCAGTAAGGACATAGTCCCCAATGGAGATCTCATCTGTGACAACATGTTCTCTGATTCGCTCATCATAGCCTTCATAATGACCGCAGATGAATATCAGATGTTCTTCTTGTGCTAATTTTTCTGCTTTTTTCTGCGTGAACCTCTCTCCTTGAGGACACATGAGAATCACTCTGGGCTTTTCGGAAGACTGATTGGTTTCTGTGAGTGATGAAACAGCATCAAAGATCGGCTGAGCCTTGAGAACCATACCAGCGCCGCCGCCATAAGGATAATCATCTACTGTCTTATGTTTGTTATCCGCAAACTCTCGAAAATCGGTCACACTGTATTGAACGGCACCTTTATCCGCAGCTTTTTTTAGAATGGAGGAACCGAGAACACCTGTAAACATCTCCGGAAAAATGGAAAGGATATCAATCTTCATATTAAAACAGTCCTTCTAGCGGCTCTATGATGATCGTTTTTTCCTGCACATCCACTTTCTTCACTACTTGATCAATATAAGGGATTAATATGTCCTTCCCTTTCTTTGCCTTAACTACCCAGACATCGTTTGCTCCTGGTGTTAACACTTCTTTAACTGTTCCAATCTCCTCCATCGTTTCCTGAAGGATTACTTTACAGCCAACAATCTCGTGGAAGTAATATTCTCCTTCTTCCAGTTCACCTAGTTGGTCTTCTGGAACCTTAACAATAGCTCCTTTGAATTTTTCCACTTCGTTTACATTATGGAACCCTTCAAATGTGAGAAGATCGAAGGATTTATGTACTCTTCTAGATGCAACCTTAACTTCTACAGGTTCCTTTTCATTTGGCAAGAATAAGTATAGGAGATTCCCTTTTTTATAACGTTCGTCAGGAAAATCCGTTCTAGAAACCACACGAACCTCACCTTTTATCCCGTGTGTATTTACAAGCTTACCTACGTTGAACCACTTTGACATTTCATGCACCTCCACGCGCAACGCTTATCTTCTATATAAATAGAGTACCCTCAAAGAGGTTCTCTTACCTATTTAACCAAAAAGAAAAGGGGAAGCATCAAAGCCTCCCCCTACTCCATAATCTCTAATTGCACTCGTTTATTCTCGTGAGAAGCAGCAGCGAACAAGACTGTTCGGATTGCTTTTGCAATTCTACCCTGCTTACCAATCACTTTCCCTAAATCATCTTGATGCACCGTAAGTTGATACGTAAGAACATTACCTGTTTCTTTTTCCGTAACCACTACATTTTCTGGATGATCTACTAACGACGTCACAATTGTTTGGATTAGTTCTGTCATTTTGCCTCTTACTTACCTAATTTGGCATTGTGGAATTTTTCCATAATACCTTCGTTAGAGAAAAGGTTACGAACTGTGTCAGAAGGCTTCGCGCCATCTTGTAACCATTTAAGAGCTAATTCTTCATTGATTTTAACTTCAGCTGGTTGCATTACAGGGTTGTAAGTTCCAACTGTTTCAATGAAACGTCCATCACGAGGAGAACGAGAATCTGCTACTACAATACGATAGAATGGGGATTTTTTAGAACCCATACGTTTTAAACGAATTTTTACTGCCATTTAATATAGCACCTCCGAAAATATTTCACACAAGATAGTATGATAACAAGTAGTTACTTGTTTGTAAAGTGTTTTTTCTTGTCACTTTATTTATTAAGAGAAAAAATGCTGTGGATGCTTACATGAAAGGAAATTTGAAGCCGCCTTTTTTGCCTTTTCCTTTTTGCATGCTTGTCATCTGTTTCATCATTTTTTTCATCTCTTCAAATTGTTTAAGTAGACGGTTTACTTCCTGAATAGGTCGACCGCTACCTTTTGCTATCCGCTTTTTACGGCTCGCGTTAATTAAATCTGGATTATCTTTCTCCGCTTTAGTCATGGATTGGATAATTGCTTCAACGTGACCAATTTGCTTTTCATCCACCTGGACATTTTTTAAGCCTTTCATCTTGTTGGCTCCAGGTATCATTCCAAGGATTTCATCAAGAGGCCCCATGTTTCTTACTTGGCCAAGCTGTTCTAGGAAATCATCAAACGTAAAGTTCATCGTACGCAGCTTCTGTTCAAGCTCCTTGGCTTTTTCTTCGTCTACATTCGATTGTGCCTTCTCAATTAGAGTCAGCACATCTCCCATACCTAAAATACGAGAGGCCATACGTTCAGGGTGAAAAGGCTCGATGGCATCCAATTTTTCTCCCATACCAATATACTTGATCGGGGTATTGGTTACCGCCTTAACGGATAATGCAGCTCCCCCTCGGGTATCTCCATCCAGTTTTGTTAATACAACGCCAGTTAAGCCAAGCTGTTCATTGAAGCTTTGCGCCACATTTACAGCATCTTGTCCTGTCATTGCATCGACTACAAGGAAGATTTCATCCGGGTTGGATATTTCTTTCACCTGTTTTAACTCGTCCATTAGTGTTTCATCTACATGCAAACGTCCTGCGGTATCAATCAGCACATAATCATGATGCTCATCTTTCGCTTTTTGAATGGCTTGCTTTGCAATTTCAACAGGACTAACCTGATCTCCTAAAGAAAAAACAGGCATGCTGAGTTGTTTTCCAAGTGTTTCAAGCTGTTTAATAGCTGCCGGTCGGTAAATATCGGCTGCAACTAGAAGAGGCTTTCTATTGTGCTTTTTGCGCAATAGGTTTGCAAGCTTTCCTGTTGTCGTCGTTTTACCTGCACCTTGTAGACCTACCATCATGATGACGGTCGGCGGTCTGCTGCTCACTGCAATTTTACTTTGCTCCCCGCCCATAAGCGCGGTGAGTTCTTCTTTTACCACTTTAATTACTTGCTGACCGGGTGTAAGACTTTTCATGACTTCTTGTCCAACTGCACGTTCATTCACGCGTTTTACAAAGTCTTTCACTACTTTGAAGTTAACATCCGCTTCAAGTAAAGCCAGTCGAACTTCACGCATCATTTCTTTAACGTCTTGTTCACTTACCTTACCTTTTCCGCGAATCTTCTGTATCGTATTTTGCAAACGGTCGGCTAAACCTTCAAATGCCATGTATGCCGCCCCCTAATCTAATTTCTCAAGCGACTCAATCAGCGCTAAAAGAGTCTGGCCGTTAAACGGAGTTTCCGCCTTTTCGACTTCATCCTTCATCTGCTGCACAAGCGACTGCCGCTCTTGAAACTTTTGAAATAACAAAAGCTTTTCTTCATATTGCTCAAGCATCTGTTCTGTACGTTTTATGTTATCATACACTGCTTGACGACTTATGTTATATTCCTCTGCTATCTCACCAAGGGAGTGATCATCTAAGTAATACAAAGACATATAGCTTCGTTGCTTTGGTGTTAACAACGACTGATAGAAATCATAGAGATAGTTCATTCTCGTTGTTTTTTCAAGCATCCTCTTCACTCTCCCTTGTTAAGTGAAATGCCTTTACAATAGCTTAGTTTACAGGTTGGGATGGGGAATGTCAAGTTTTTTTCTTGACCTGTGAGAATAGCAAGTATGTTAAATAAAATTAGTCTAAAAGACTTTAGTTTGTTGGTTGACCACCGCTATTCCTTTCCGCAAATGGCTTCGCTTTCCGCGGGACGGTGCTTGAGCCTCCTCACAACGTTTCAGGGGTCTCAATCTACCGTTTCTCCCCCGCTGGAGTCTCCGACATTTGCTCCAATCCACAGCTGAAAATTATGAGAACGAAATGATAGTTCTTTTTCATTTAATTCCGTTAGATGAAATCTCATAAGCCCTTCAATAAATGAGGTCACCTTGTTGATTGGAGTGGAAGGCGCGAAGACGCCCGCAGGAGGAAGGGACAGGTGAGACCCCACAGGCTGCAAGCCGAGGAGGCTCACGGACCGCCCGCAGGCAAGCGAAGCGCCTGGAACGGAAATCAACAGTTTCATATTCTATCTTGTTTTTTTAAAAAACCGCCCGTCAGATTAGAGGGGCGGCAAGTGGTAGTACGTTTTTTAGCTTTCTTGTGCTTCTTCTTTTTCCATCATATCTGCAAACAATCCATACACATATTGCTCTGCATTAAATTCTTGCAAATCTTCTGCTTTTTCTCCTAAACCAACAAACTTGACCGGAATTTTCATTTCATTGCGGATAGCTAGAACGATACCTCCCTTTGCAGTACCGTCAAGCTTTGTTAAAACGATTCCCGTAACATTCGTTGCTTCAGAAAAGATTTTTGCCTGACTTAAAGCATTCTGGCCCGTAGTTGCATCCAATACTAGAAGGACTTCATGCGGTGCGCCTGGTACTTCACGCTCAATCACACGCTTCACCTTTTCAAGTTCCTTCATTAAATTGACTTTGTTTTGAAGTCGACCTGCTGTATCGCAAAGAAGTACGTCAACTTTACGAGCTTTAGCCGCTTGGAGGGCATCATACATAACAGCTGCCGGATCTGAACCCTCTGATTGCTTGATCACATCCACACCAACACGCTCGCCCCATACTTCAAGCTGGTCGATAGCACCGGCACGGAATGTATCTCCTGCTGCAAGAAGTACGCTCTTTCCTTCCTGCTTCAGTTTCTTAGCTATTTTTCCTATAGAAGTAGTTTTCCCTACTCCGTTTACACCTACAACCAGAACTACCGTCAAGCCGTCTTGTTGAAAATTGATGGTTGGAGACACATCATCTCCAGCTTGATAAATCTCCACCAATTTTTCAGAAATGACACTTTGAACCTCACGGGGATCTTGGATATTGCGTCGTTTTACTTCCATTCGAAGCTCATCAATCAATTCCATCACGGTGTTTACGCCAACATCCGCTCCAATCAGGATTTCTTCTAATTCTTCAAAGAAATCCTCGTCGACTTTGCGGTAGCGAGCAACAAGATCATTAACCTTACCCGAAAAAGAGTCGCGAGTTTTCGTTAATCCCTCTCTGAATTTTTCCGTTACAGATTCTGTTTGGTTGGTAAGCTTTTCTTTCAATTTTTTAAAGAAACTCATTTTTTCATTCTCTTCCTCTCTATTTAACAAGTTCTTTGGATTCTTCTAACCGGACAGAGACCAATTTGGAAACGCCAGATTCTTGCATCGTAACTCCGTAAAGGACGTCACTGAATTCCATCGTTCCCTTGCGGTGCGTGATGACAATGAATTGGGTTTCTTCACTGAACTGTTTTAAGTATTGGGCAAAACGGTGTACGTTTGCTTCATCAAGCGCCGCTTCTACTTCATCGAGGATGCAGAACGGAACAGGTCTTACCTTTAGGATGGAGAACAGCAGAGCTATTGCTGTCAACGCTCTTTCTCCTCCTGACAAGAGGCCGAGATTCTGCAGTTTTTTACCAGGCGGTTGTGCCACAATATCCACGCCTGTATTTAGCATATCGGAAGGATCTGTTAACACAAGATCCGCTCTTCCTCCGCCGAATAGAGAACGAAACACATCGTGAAAGTGTGCGCGTATATTCGTGAAGGTGGTCTCAAAGCGCTTTTTCATTTCTTCATCCATTTCACCGATTACTTGGAACAAGGTATCCTTCGCTTCTTGAAGATCGTCTTTTTGCTCCTTAAGGAATGTATATCGTTCGCTTACTCGATCATATTCCTCTATTGCAGCGATATTGACTGTGCCAAGCTCCTCAATGGCCAGCTTGATTAACTTTACTTTTTTACGTGCTTCTTCGATCTCTATCTCAAGTGGATAATCTTCTTTTGCCGCTTCAAAGGACAGCATATACTCTTCCCTTAAATGGTGAAGTCTATTATCTAATTCCACATCTAGACGGTTCATTTTCACTTCTTCCGCCTTTAGAACTTCCGTAAGTTGTTTATACTGTCTTTTTAAATCTTTTAGTTGAAGCTCTTCTTGTTCCACCTTTTCGTAGTAAGAAAGCCTCTCAGCCCGGCGCTCTGCAATGAGTTTCATCGTGGTGTTTTTGTCTTGTAATTTTTCAGCTGCAGCCACTTCCAGTTTTTGTTCACCTGATGAATTATCATTCATTTCACTTTGTAAAAGAGATAAGTCTTCCTTAATATCATTTAATCTTTCTGTGGCTTGTTCAAGATCTGTTTCGATAGTAGTCACTTTTTCCGACTGGTTCGTAAGCTTTTCTTTTTTACTCGCATAATCCACTTTAAGTTGAGTAAGCTCGTTTTGCACGGTCTCCTTGTTTGCATGTTGCTCCAACTTTAAGGAATTTAGTTTTGAAATCTCTTTGTCTAGAGCAGCAATTTGCACTCCAACCGTTTTCAGCTCGGCATCTAGCTTTGCTTTTTTGTTCACAGCATCCTTCATGGAATTGGTGAGCTGTTGCTTTTCATAATCATATATACTTAAATGTTCATTGACGTTTTTCTCTTCCAGTTCCACTTCCCGAAGAAGACTTGAAACCTGCTGTTCTCTATACCTTAATTCCTCACCAATTCCCTTTAACTCTATAACTTGGGACTCTTTCTCTTCTATTTTCTTCTTGAGTGTTTTTACCTGATCCTCAAGCAAGGCTGTTTTGTTTTCCATCTCTTCTAGCTTTGCTGAAATGGAATCAAGCTCACGACCGCGACTTAAGAGGGAATTAGATTTTTGTTTAACAGCCCCTCCTGTCATGGAGCCACCAGGGTTTACTACATCCCCTTCTAGTGTAACGATGCGATAGCGATGCTGAAGGATACTTGCCAATGCATTGGCTCCTTTAAGGTCTTTTGCAATGACTATAGTACCCAAGAGGTTATGGACGATATTTTCATAGGCTGAGTCAAACTCCACAAGAGCAGAGGCAATTCCTACAAAAGCTTCATGTTGACTAATCTGGTTCATTTGATAGTCTGATAATGTCCTAGGCTTCATGACCGTCATTGGCAGGAAAGTGGCACGCCCAAAACCGTTCTTTTTCAAGTATTGGATGGATGCTCTCGCATTTTGTTCATTATCCACAACGATATGCTGCGTCGCGCTCCCAAGAGCAATCTCAATTGCCGTCTCTACATCTTGATTCACTTGGATAAGTTCGGCTACAGCCCCTTTTATACCAGTAAGCCTATTTTCATCCCTAGCTTTCAGGATTTCCTTTACACCTTGAAAAAATCCTGTAAAATCTCCTTGCATCGTTTCGAGCATTTCTTTTCTCGCTCGGGTTTGCTGTAAGAATTGGTATGCTTGATACAAGGTTGTTTCTTTTTTCTGGTAGGACTGTTTAAATTGTTCCAAACTTGCCTGCTCTGCTCTATAACGGTCTACAGTTTGATTCAGTTCTTCTTGTACCTGTTTATGGTCGGTAAGTACTTTTTCCTTCTTCTGTTGGGTATTAGTCCGAAGATCGACATATTTTCTGTTGCCCTCGTCTAGACGGGTTACCTTCATGCCTTCCTGCTTTTCTTGCTGCTCAAGATAGGAGATTTCGTTGCGAACAGATGCCTGTTTATTTAAAAGTTCAATATAGTCACTCTTTAAAGCATCTATTTTCGCTTCAATATTCATGTCAAACTGTTCGTTGATCACCTGTTTTTCCTTGAGTTGTTGCTCTGTTAATACTAATTCTTCACGAAGCTTATTCAAAAGGTGTTTTTCGCTTTCCAATTTGTCCTTTTGAACATGGATAAATTCTGAAAGCTCCACCGATGAATTTTCTAATTGGGCACGGTTTGTCGTCGCGTTTTTCTTACGCTCCTTCAGAACTTCCTTTCTTCCTTCAAGTTTCTCAAGTTCCGAACTCGCTACTAAAAGGGCTTGTTGCAAGGAATCAATGGATTCGTCCAAAGCGGCCACTTGATCCTTGTACTTTTCAAGTGTCGCTTCCTTTTGGCTTAATTCAGAAGATAGTACAAGCTCTTTTTCGGTACTATTTTTGACTTCCAAAGAATTTTTTTCCCATTTTTGATGAAGCTCTTCAATTTCGTGTACCGTGACGCCTACTTCAATTTGCTCAAGCTCTTCTTTCTTCTCCAGGTAATCTTTGGCAATGGAAGCCTGTATTTGCAATGGCTCCACTTGCCCTTCCAGCTCATGTAATATATCCGATACCCGGTTAAGATTCTCTTGAGTATCCATTAGTTTACTTTCAGCTTTCTTTTTTCTGGATTTGTATTTTAGGACGCCAGCTGCTTCTTCAAAAATACTTCGACGCTCTTCTGATTTACTGCTCAGTATTTCTTCCACTTTTCCTTGACTGATGATGGAAAAGGCTTCCTTTCCAAGACCAGAATCCATGAAAAGGTCTACTATGTCCTTAAGTCTGCATGTTTGTTTATTAATTAGGAACTCACTGTCACCAGATCTCAGTGCCCTTCTTGTAACGCTCACTTCCATATAATCTATTGGCAGGATACGGTTACTGTTATCTAAGGTCAGTGTAACCTCTGCCATATTTAATGCTCTTCTGCTATCACTGCCGGCAAAAATGATGTCTTCCATTTTAGAACCGCGAAGGGATTTGGCTGATTGTTCTCCAAGGACCCATCTGATGGCATCGATAATATTACTTTTTCCGCTTCCGTTCGGACCTACGACAGCTGTGACACCTGGTACGAAATCAACGGATATTTTTTCAGCAAACGACTTAAACCCTACTACTTCCAATCGTTTGAGGTACATATTCCTCACCTCATTTAGTTTCATTATCTTTTAAACGCCTCTGTTGATTTCCGCAAATGGCTTCGCTTATCCAGAGGGCGACCTTGAGCCTCCTCACAACGCTTCAGAGGTCTCAACATTGTCGCTATCCTCCCGCTGGAGTCTCCGCCTTTTGCTCCAATCACCAGCTAGAATTTATTAATATTTATGTAACAGAAAAGTAAGCGATCCTTGTGGTATTTTGAGACACCGTTGGATCGCCTATCTTCATTTTCTGACTTTTTTTAGTTTCTGAAGAGCGAACTGGGCCGCATGTTGTTCGGCCTCTTTTTTTGAACGGCCGACTCCAATTCCCATCTCTTCTTTATTCAGGGAAACCTTAGACACAAATTCTCGGTTGTGGGCCGGGCCTTTTTCTTCAAGCACTTCATACTCAATTACTCCAAGTGCATTGCGTTGTATCATCTCTTGCAGTTGACTTTTGAAATCCATCACATGAGAAAAAGCACCTTCATTAATTTTGGGGTATACATACTTTTCAAGGAAGGCGAACACGGTCTCTAGGCCAAGGTCCAGATACAGCGCGCCAATAAATGCCTCAAATACATCTGCAAGCAGCGCTGGTCTAGCTCTTCCGCCTGTAATTTCTTCTCCCTTACCAAGCAGTACATATTGACCGAACGAAAGTTCATTGGCGAATGAAACTAAAGAAGGTTCACATACAATAGACGCTCTTAGTTTTGTTAATTGACCTTCACTCATCAAAGGGTATTTCTTATATAAAAATTGAGAAATGGTCAATTCTAAAACTGCGTCACCCAAAAATTCCAAACGCTCATTGTCCTCGTAAGGTTTTCTGCGATGCTCATTCACATAGGATGAATGGGTGAAAGCTTGATATAAAAGTTTCTCATTATGAAACGTAACTCCTATTTTTTCTTGAAGCATAGCAAAATTCTTTTTTGTTGCTTCGTTTTTCATTTCATTTATTCTACTTCTGTTTCTGGTCATGTAAAGGAGCCTCCAACATACAATCTTCTTTCACTAAGATGGCAACGTTCTTCTTTTTTGATGATGAAAGTTGTATAACATTACTATTTTAACAAATTATTTATAGGATACAAATAGCAACTTGCCTGAAATTATATAAATTCGGCTATCTTTTATTGCTATTAGGCAATTCCTCGTTTTATTATTTCCGTAAAAACAAAAAGTCCCACCTTAGTGGGACAATCAAAAAAGATTAAGCGTTTGCTTTTATGTAGTTTACCGCATCGGCAACTGTTGTAATGTTTTCTGCTTCGTCGTCTGAAATTTCCATATCAAACTCGTCTTCAAGCTCCATTACTAGTTCAACTACATCAAGAGAGTCAGCACCCAAATCGTCTTTGAATTTGGAGTCAAGATTCACCTCGGACTCGTCTACACCTAAACGATCAACAATGATCTTTGTTACACGCTCTAATACATCTGCCATAACTTTCACCTCCCCTCAAGTATTATAGTGAATTTGTTTTTAAAAAACTAGTGTTTGTTGTTTCGAAAGTCTCCCTGATGACTTAATAGAGAATTCCGTAAGACTCCGCTGTTGATCTCCGCGAACGGTTTCGCTTTCAGCGGGGCGCTGCTGGAGTCTTCGCCTTTCGCTACAATCACCCCAGCTATAAATCATCAAAACCATAGATTACATCACCATTCCGCCGTCTACGTGGAGGGTTTGGCCGGTGATGTAGGCACTTTTTTCGGATGCTAGGAAAGATACGACTGAGGCAATGTCTTTTGCTTCTCCGAATCTTGCAAGCGGTATTTGCTTGAGCATTTCCGCCTTCACTTCTTCTGTTAATTTATCCGTCATATCCGTTGTGATGAATCCTGGGGCTATTGCATTTACGGTGATATGGCGAGAAGCTAATTCGCGTGCCGTTGATTTAGTAAGTCCAATCACACCTGCTTTTGCCGCTACGTAATTTGCTTGCCCTGCATTCCCCATTACACCGACGATAGACGCAATGTTTATAATTCTGCCAGATCGTTGCTTCATCATCTGACGTGTTACTGCTTTTGTCGCGTTGAATACACCTTTAAGATTAATGTTGATCACATCATCCCACTCGTCTTCCTTCATTCGCATTAGAAGATTATCGCGGGTAATACCAGCGTTATTGACAAGGATATCAATGGTACCAAACTGAGTAAGCGCTTCTTTCATCATTGCTTGTACGTCTTCCATATTCCCCACATTACAACGTACTGCGATAGCCTCGCATCCCAATTCTTTAATAGCTTCCACTACTTCATAAGCCTTTGCTTCGCTTCCTGAATAGTTAACAACTACATTTGCACCTTGCTCTGCTAATTCAAGTGCAACGGCACGGCCAATTCCGCGGGACGCCCCTGTGACAACAGCTGTTTTTCCTTTAAGCATTTGTAGAGTCCTCCCCTTTAAAGTGATCAATTGCTTTTTGTAGTGTTTCTTTATCGTAAACTGGTATGGTCGTTGCTCTGCGATTCACTTTTTTGATGAGACCTGATAGCACTTTACCAGGGCCCACTTCAACAAATGTATCGACTCCAAGTTCTATCAGTTTCTCTACAGATTGTTCCCATCGAACAGGTGAGTAGAGCTGTTCCACTAGCTTCACAGGAATCTCCGAAGCGCTTCTCATTTCATTTGCATCCACATTCGCAATGACAGGCATTGTTGCGTCATTAATAGATATGGAGGACAGAGTATCTTCCAGTTTGGAAGCTGCAGGTTTCATTAAACTGGAATGGAAAGGTCCGCTAACTACAAGAGGAATTACTCTTTTTGCGCCTTTTTCCTTCGCTTTTTCAGATGCTAGCGACACACCTTGTGCCGAACCGGATATGACAATCTGACCAGGACAATTCAAGTTTGCAAGTTGAACAGGTCCAGCTTGGGCGGATGCCTCTTCACAAGCTTCTGTCAATAGACTTTCTTCAAGACCAAGCACGGCAGCCATGGATCCAACACCAGCTGGAACTGCTTCTTCCATATATTTTCCGCGCATATGGACAGTATAGACAGCATCTTCAAAGCTGATGGCATTTGCCGCTACAAGAGCAGAATATTCACCAAGGCTATGTCCTGCTGTGTAGTCCGCATTAATACCTGCTTGTTTAAGCATTTGCAAAATAGCGATACTTGATGTCAGGAGAGCCGGCTGGGCATTGTATGTCAGCGTGAGCTCTTCTTGAGGCCCTTCAAACATCAAGGATGATAGTTTGTAGCCTAATTTCTCGTCCGCTTTCTCAATTACCGTTTGAACTTCTTTATATTCAGTGGCTAATTCTTGAGCCATACCAACAATTTGTGAGCCTTGTCCTGGAAAAACAAATGCAACCTTCCCCATTATTCTCCCCCGTTCTCTTGTTTAGTCACAAACTCCATTTTTTCAATAGTTCGCGCAATGGTACCAACCATATCTTTTTGTAGCATTTCGCGTGTTTGACGTATCGCATTGTAAACAGCATTGTCATCTGAAGAGCCATGGGCCTTGACGACTGGCGCCTTTAAGCCAAATAGAGCCGCCCCACCATATTCGGAGTAGTCCATTTTTGTTTTAATAGTTTTAAGCTTCGGCTTCAAGACTGCTGCTGCAAGCTTGCTTTTCAGGTCACTTGTCAGCGCCTCTTTTAACATATCAAAGACAGAAAGTGCGGTTCCTTCGATGGCTTTTAACGTGATGTTTCCGGTAAACCCGTCTGTTACCACTACATCTGCCACACCATTTAAGAGGTCCCTCGCCTCAACATTTCCGATAAAATGAACTGCATTGGATTCTTTGATAAATTCAAAAGCAGATTTGGCCAGTTCATTCCCTTTTTTATCTTCTGTTCCTACATTCAATAAACCTACACGAGGGGCCTTTACACCTCGAACTTTTTCTGCATAAATGGATGCCATTAATGCATATTGGAATAAATGCTCAGGTTTAGCCTCCGCATTTGCACCTACATCCAACATGACGAACCCTTTTCCGTCAACAGTCGGTAAAGTCGGTGATAGCGCAGGGCGTTCAATTCCTTTTATGCGGCCGACAATCAGAAGCCCTGCCGTCATTAATGCCCCAGTGTTCCCTGCTGAAATGCAAGCATCTGCCCGTCCCTCTTTCACTTCTTTGGCCATCAGGACCATCGAGGAGTTTTTCTTGCGGCGAACAGCCCTGACTGGTTCCTCATCTCCAGAAATAACCTCATCTGTATGTAAAATCGTTATTTGTTTTTCATTAGTTAAGTATGGTCGAATCTTATTTTCATCCCCAACAAGGGTAAAGGTAACATCACTATATTTTTCAACAGCTTTCATGACACCTTCCACAATCGTCTTTGGCGCATGATCGCCGCCCATCGCATCAATGGCAATTCTCATTATTATAACCTGCCTTTAATCAAGAACTTGTAGAGCGGAACATTTCAAACTCACCATGGAAGACTTTTTCACTGCCAACGGAGCTTTTCACTTCTACAGTTGTTCTACCTTTTTCTTTATCTACTTTACTAACAAAGGCTTTTGCCACAATTCTTTCACCCAATTTAACAGGTCGTGTAAATCGGATGGTAGCTTTTGCCGTTAACGCCAGTTCATCATTGATGACGGCAACTGCCAAAGAATTGGCCTGCGCAAACAAGTGATGCCCTCGTGTAATTTGATTTCGCTTAAAGACATGCTCACTTTGGACATCAAAAATGGAAATCGCGCTCTCATCTAATTGAAGGTCAATAATTTCACCGATTACTTCATCAAGAGGCAATGATTTCACTTCTTTTTCAAGCGTCCGTGCAGCCACGTTCTTTATTCTCTCCCTTAATTCAGGGATATTTAACTCCAGACGATCCAACCGGACTGTTTGGATGCTGACCTGAAAAAAATCTGCAAGTTCTTCATCTGTAATAAAAGGGTTCTCCTGTATCTTATCTTTTAAAGATAACTGGCGCTCCTTTTTGTTTCGTCTCATAAAATACACACCATCCGAACTATTATGACTAGGTACTAATAGTAGTATATATACATAAAAAGCATATTGCAAGACAAAATTTCGTGACATCGAAATAAAAAGGCAGAGAAAGCCACCTAAATAGCTTCACACTGCCTCTATCAATCCAACTTGTCACCATCTAATATCCCGGAGTGTTCGATCATTTCTCTTAACCCTTTATATTCCTCATCCACCCAAAAGCTATCGGAATAAAGAAGATCATAAGCATCCTGCCTCGCTACTTCAAGAGCACGGTAATCATGGACCATATCTGCCACTTTAAATTCAGGGACGCCGCTTTGTTTTCTGCCAAAGAAATCACCAGGTCCCCTCAGTTCCAGGTCCTTCTCTGAAAGCACAAAACCGTCGTTCGTTTCTGTCATGATTTTCATGCGTTCTTTCCCGACTTCCGATTTGGGATCTGCAAGCAGTATACAGTAAGATTGTTCACTGCCACGTCCGACGCGGCCGCGAAGCTGATGCAATTGGGAAAGACCAAAGCGTTCTGCATCATAGATCACCATCATCGTCGCATTTGGTACGTTAACACCAACTTCTACAACAGTTGTCGAAACAAGTAGTTGCACTTCATTTTGGCTGAAAGCTTCCATGACTTTTTCTTTTTCTTCAGAATTCAACCTACCATGCATTAATCCAATATTCCAATTTCCCCGGTAGTAATGTGTAAGCATATCGTGCACATCTATTGCATTTTGCACATCCAATTTTTCCGATTCCTCGATAAGCGGGCAGATGACATATGCTTGTCTACCTTTTTTAAGCTCTTTTTCCACAAACCCTAATACCCTATCAATCATCTGATGTTTCGCCCAGTAGGTCTCGATTGCTTTTCGCCCTGCTGGCATTTCATCAATAATAGAAACATCCATTTCTCCAAAGGCTGTAATGGCAAGCGTTCTTGGAATTGGCGTTGCAGTCATAAACAATACATCTGGATTTGAACCTTTTTCGCGGAGAACCCTTCGCTGTTCCACTCCAAAACGGTGCTGCTCATCAGTAATGACAAGGCCAAGACTTTTGAAATTCACTTCATCTTGTATTAATGCATGAGTTCCGACCAGAATATCTATGTCGCCATTAGACAATCGTTCCAAGAGCTCCCTGCGTCGCTTCCCTTTGACAGAACTTGTTAACAATTCTATGTTGACAGCCGTTTCACTAAATAAACTTGTTAAGGATTGCGCATGTTGTTCTGCAAGTATCTCCGTTGGCACCATTAACGCTCCCTGATAACCAGATAGGTGTGCAGCATATAGAGAAATTGCCGCAACCACGGTTTTACCAGAGCCAACATCACCTTGCAATAACCGGTTCATTCGGAAAGGCGATGTCATGTCGCCTATGATTTCTCCCAACACCCTATTCTGTGCACCTGTTAGCGGGAATGGCAGGCTGTTGATGAATTGGTCTAGCATTTTATCTGAAAACTGATGAACCAGTCCTTTTGTTTGCTCGCGTTTATATTTTCTTAATGCCTGAATCTTTAGCTGGAAAAGTAAAAATTCCTCATATACAAAATACCGTCTCGCATGCTTCAACATTTCTTGATTGACTGGGTTATGTAGCGCTTTTATTGAATCACCTTTTGAAGGTAGTTTGTACTTTTGTAAAATAGAGAGAGGGAGTGCACTTTCCAATTCGGATCCATATGTTTTCATTGCATTACTAATAAACTTACGCATTTGTTTGACAGTAATATTTCCTTTGACTGAGTAAACAGGTTCGACTTCACTTTCTTTCATGAATGGACCAAAATGAATTTCCATGACTGTAATAGTTTGTCTATGCTGATCCCATTTTCCGGTAATCGTGATAGTATCATTAATGGAAAGTTTATTCTTGTAATACGGCCGGTTGAAACATACCGCCTTCACTAAAAAACGGCCAACAAAAAATCGAAACGTAAGCCTGGATTTCTTTTTGCCAAAATACATAAGAGAAGGTTCCCCATGAACCTTCCCTTCAACCGTTATTTTCTCTTCATGTTTTACTTCTGATATATCTCTAAGCCTGTAATCTTCATATCTATATGGGAAATGCATCAGCAGATCTTCTACTGAGTAGATTCCCATTGCATGCAGGGAGTTTGCGGTCTCTTCCCCTATGCCTTTTAAGGATGTTACTGTTATCTCTGATAAATTAGTCACCTTTTTGTAAGGGAACACCAAATATTTTCGCTTCCAATTCACGACCAGTTGGTGTTGCCGCCAACCCTCCTTGTGCAGTTTCTTTAAGTGCAGTAGGCATGGTCTGTCCAATCTTGTACATCGCGTCAATCACTTCATCACACGGGATGGTGCTAGTGATCCCTGCCAGTGCCATGTCTGCTGCGACCATCGCATTTGCTGCACCCATTGCATTACGCTTTACGCAAGGGACTTCTACAAGTCCTGCAACAGGGTCACATACTAATCCTAACATGTTTTTAAGCGTTATGGCCATTGCTTGTGCACATTGATCAGGAGTTCCACCCGCCATTTCCACGATAGCAGCTGCCGCCATCCCTGAAGCGGATCCTACCTCAGCCTGACATCCACCGGCAGCACCGGAGATAGAGGCATTATTAGCAACAACAAACCCGAAAGCTCCTGACGTGAATAAGAAGTTAATCATTTCTTCTCTTGTCGGGTTAAGCACATTCTTGACGGCAAAAAGCGTTCCAGGAACTACCCCAGCAGAACCAGCTGTTGGAGTGGCACAGATTGTACCCATGGCAGCATTTACTTCATTTGTCGCGACTGCTTTACTTACTGCATCCAATATATTTTTACCTGTCAGGAAATTGCCTTTTTCAATATATTTTTGTAGAAGGACCGCATCTCCGCCTGTTAAACCAGAAACGGATCTTACTCCTTCAAGGCCTCTTTCTACAGCCTGCTCCATAATGGTAAGGTTTTTGTCCATCTGTTCAAAAATTTCTTCACGGGTTCTGCCCGTAAATTCCATTTCCTGTTCAATCATTATCTCTGAAATCTTCTTATTACTGCTTTGTGCAATTTCAATCAGTTCTGCTACATTACGAAACATGAAATTTCCCCCTTAAGAGCTATACATCAGTTGAAAGCGCTATCATTATTATTCTAAAAGCTAGTCTACAATTTTTGTAACTTGAGTGATGTTAGGTAATGCGGTTAGTTCTTGAATTACTGCATCATCAATATTTTGATCCACTTCTATGGTCATTAAGGCTGTTTTTCCTTTTTCCTTGCGGGAAACCTCCATATGACCTATGTTAATGGCGAACTTCGCTAATACATTGGCAACTCCAGCTATCGCACCGTAACGGTCATCATGCACCACAAGTAATGCAGGATGATTTCCTGAAAGCTTTAGAGCAAAGCCGTTAAGCTCCGTAATCTCAATTTTCCCACCGCCTATCGAAATACCGACAAGCTCCAATTCCCCGTGTTCATCACCGATTACAACTTTTGCCGTATTCGGATGGTCTGTGACGGCATCTTCTTCATGAAATGATATGGCAACTCCTAATGAATCTGCAATCTGAAGAGAGGTTTTAATTCTTTCATCAAATGTATCAAAATCAAGTAAGCCCCCGACAATTGCTACATCTGTGCCATGCCCTTTATATGTTTTTGCAAATGAACCGTAAAAGGATATATTTGCCCATTTTGGCTGCCTGCCAAAAAGACTTCTTGCCACACGCCCAATTCTAGCGGCTCCGGCTGTGTGGGAACTTGATGGTCCTATCATGACCGGGCCAATAATATCAAATACACTTTTATATTTCATGCCTGCCCACTCCCCTATGTCGGTTTGCTGTTAAAACCCTCAGCAAATTTTCTTTTTGTACACATACAAAAGAAGGGTGTTAGCCCTTCTTTTGTCTTCAAATATTATATTAGCCTACTCGATCGAAAAGATAAAGGAATATAGTGGCTGTTTTCCATTATGGACTTCCACTTCCACATCCGGATAGGATTCTTCTAATTCACTCACCAATTCTTCCACATCTTCTTCTGTTACATCTTCACCGTAGATGACAGTAAGAATTTCGGATTCTTCGTCAACCATGGAAGTAAGAAGTTCCTTTGCAGCGGTTTTTTTGTCTTTGTTAGTAAGAACAATTTTTCCGTCAGCAATACCCATGAAGTCATCTTTCTGGATTTCAACACCATCAATGTTTGTATCTCTGACAGCGAATGTAATTTGTCCAGTTTTTACAGAGCCTAGAGCTTCTTTCATTGTTGCTTCATTGTCAGCAAGCTCTCCTGTCGGGTTAAATGCAAGGATTGCTGCCATTCCTTGTGGAACTGTTTTACTTTCCACAACCGCAACGTTTTGATCAGCAACTTCTGCTGCTTGTTTTGCAGCCATGATGATGTTGCTGTTATTTGGAAGGATAATCACGTTATCGGCATTCACTTCATCGATCGCTTTAAGGATATCCTCAGTGCTTGGATTCATAGTCTGGCCACCTTCAATGACCGCTTTAGCTCCGATGCTCTTGAATAGCTCGGCAATGCCTTCGCCCATCGCAACCGTAATGATTCCAAATTTCTCACGCTTTTTGTTTACTTCAGGTTTTGGAGCAGGATAGTCATCCTCTTCAAAAAGTAGGTTGCTATGCTGTTCTCTCATATTTTCAATCTTCATGTTGATCAGGCTTCCGTATTTTTGACCATAAGTCAAAACATCTCCAGGCTGCTCCGCATGAATGTGTACTTTCACAATTTCCTCATCTGCAATAACCAGAAGAGAGTCCCCATATTGAGACAGGTCGTTACGGAAGTTTTCTTCTGTAAAAGGATTAGTTTTCACTTTTTCCTCTTCAAATTTAACCATGAACTCCGTACAATAACCGAACTCGATATCTTCTGTATTAATTGCAGAGTGAACATTTTTATGATGTTCTGCATTAACAAGCTCGTTCATGGTTGTTGTAGGCACGATATCTTCAATGCTTTGTCCCTTCAGCTCTGCAAGAAATCCTTCATAAATATAAACTAACCCTTGTCCGCCACTGTCCACTACTCCTACTTCTTTTAGCACAGGAAGAAGGTCCGGTGTGCGCTTAAGGGAAGCATTTGCTTCTTTTAATGTTTCTTCCATTAAAACGATGATATCTTCTTCATTTTTAGCAACCGCAACAGCTTTCTTGGCAGCATCTTTCGCTACAGTAAGAATGGTTCCCTCCACGGGCTTCATAACAGCTTTGTAAGCTGTTTGTACTCCTGCTTCAAGCGCTTGAGCAAAGTCTTTGCTGTTAATCGTTTCTTTAGATTCGATATGCTTAGAGAATCCGCGGAATAATTGAGAAAGAATAACTCCAGAGTTACCTCTTGCACCCATAAGTAGGCCTTTAGCCAGTGCCGAACCAACCTTCCCAATATGTTCAGAAACATTGCCCTTCACTTCTTTCGCTCCTGAAGTGATGGAAAGATTCATATTTGTTCCCGTATCTCCATCCGGAACCGGAAAAACGTTTAACGCATCCACTGTTTTAGCGTTGTTTGATAGATGATTTGCACCCTGGATGACCATTTGTGCAAAACGTTTCCCATTTAGAACTTTTACTGACACTAAATTTTCCTCCTTATTACGGGTTCGTAACTCGAACTCCCTGTACATAAATATTTAAAGAATCAACGGAAAGACCGAGCATTTGATTCAAGGTATATTTTACTTTAGTCTGTACATTGTGAGCCACTTCTGAAATCTTTGTTCCATAGCTTACGATGATGTACATATCAATATGTAGCTGATCTTCTTCTTGGCGTACGATAACGCCTTTAGTAAAATTCTCTTTTCTAAGTATTTCGGATAACCCATCTTTCAATTGGCTTTTAGAGGCCATGCCTACTATTCCGTAACAATCAACTGCAGCTCCACCAGCAATAGTAGCAACTACATCGTTAGAAATATCTATTTGACCATAGGATGTTTTTAGTTCGATGGACATAAAGGTTCCCCCTTCAATTGGATTTTTCACCTTGTCTACACGCTATTTTACTATAAAAACGTTCATTTTAAAAGCAGGCGGGTACTATTCTAATAATACTATTATTATACTGAATGCTAAAAACATGTATGTCAAGGTTTTTTTCTTGAAAGCTTTCCTTAGAACTATTGCAAAGTGTGGGGTAGTATGTTAAATTATATAAGTATTTTCAAGAGATTATTTTGGTAAAGAAAAATGATGCAGAAGGGTACTTCTATGGACGTAGACCTTATGTATGGTTTTTCTCGCAATAATAAGAAGGTACTTTCTTATTACTAATGAAAATATTGAATGATGTTTCTTTGTAGTTAGGAGGGAATTGAACATGGCACGTAAATGTGTAATCACAGGCAAAAAGACTGGTTCTGGAAACGCACGTTCTCACGCAATGAACTCTACTCGTCGTACTTGGGGTGCAAACCTTCAAAAAGTTCGCATTTTAGTAGACGGTAAGCCAAAGCGTGTATACGTTTCTGCAAGAGCTTTAAAATCAGGTAAAGTTGAGCGCGTTTAATTAATATTTGCGCACATAAAGAAGCGACAGGGAGCGAGTCTTCCTGTCGCTTTTTACTTTGGGTTGATTTATGAGGGAACGCTTCGATTTACATAACTATTTTATCGTATATACGGTTGGAAATTAGTCGAAATGAGTTTAGATTGTATGTTTTGGTCCTTTTTTAGCATGTAAAAATTGGTTCGGACAATATTTTGGCAACTTCGGTCATTTTCCTTAGTGTTTTTAAGATGGTTCGGACAATTCAACTAGATGTTTGGTCAACTTCACAGTGACGTTCGGTCACTTAAAAAATTGGTTCGGTCATTTTCCGGAAAACTTCGGTCAACTTCGCAAAATCTTCGGTCAACTTTTGAAAAACTTCGGTCAAAATCACCAAAACTTCGGACATTTGCCCAATCTGCTCACGTTACCCACTAAACCTTCCACATTAAAATAATACTCAATTTATAAAAAAAGCACCCTTAACCAGGTGCTTTACTCCTTTTTAAACGACCCAAGCATAGCTCGGATTATTCCCCCCAAGAACCTAGGTAGTTTGATTGTATAAAATTTCATTACATTCCCTCCTCCGAACTTTTACCTTATTATTCATTCAGGTTGCAAATTTGCGGATCGCTGGGACCGTTTTAGGATAATGGATGATAATCACGGCTCCTTATCACCATTAATATGCCTTCATCAAATGAAAAAGTACCACTTTCCACTTCAAGTTCATTACTAATACATAGTGTGTCCCCGAAGCGAATATGCTTTTTTTCTAATGGATATTTAAATCCCTTAAGTGTGATGCCTTTTACATCAGGGGTGATGGGCATAAATGAGATATATGGCAGAGATTTATTTTTCTTGATAGAGTATGTACCTTCCCTATGGGCAAAAAGTTGATTTTGAATATCGTGTATCTCAATAACCGCCCCTTTTTCAAGACCCTTCAATAAAAGCTGTATGTTTCCTAAAAAATGATCCAATCTTCCACCGGTTCCTCCAAAAATTCTGATGAGTGATGGATTTTGTTCAAGCGCCCAGTTTACTGCAAGTTCCGTATCTGTTTCATCTTTTTCGCTTGGAAAGACTTCTGCGTGAGGGAGTTGTGCTTTTATGTTATGAAGTTCTTCACTTGTAATGGAGTCAAAGTCTCCGAAAGCTTTAGTTGGAACGATATTATGCTCAAGTAAGTAAGCAACCCCTCTATCAACCCCCACCCAATTCACATCTTCAGCTTGCCAATCATGAAGCTTGGGAATTCTGTTTGTTGGTCCCCCAGCAACAATATGTATAATCAATTCTGCTCTCCCCTTATCTTTTTTAACATAGGCTTTTTTAAACACCGCTGTTGATTTCCACACTAGGCTTCGCTTTCCGCGAGGCGACCTTGAGCCTCCACGGGCTGCGCCCTGCGGGGTCTCAACATTGTCGCTACTCCCCCGCAGGAGTCTTCGCCATTTGTTCCAATCAACAGCTAGGTTGCTGCAATCACCAGTATGCTTTAACAGAGACTTAACATAAAAAAGCCTTCATTAACGAAGACTTTTTACGTACTGGATGAATCGTCATAATCGTAACGGAATCCATCAAGTTGATTATTTTCCACACCAGCTGCAGAGAATTTCTTCAGCAGCTGTTCATACATGTCAATTTCGTTGTAGTCGGTGCTATTGGCCAATGCGGAATGCAATGCTTGTTCAAGTATTGCCTGGTCATCCTTTGAAATATCCATCTCAGAAATTCCTCCCTCACCGTTTACCTCTAGCATGCCGCACAAAGGCAAAATTATGATAAGTTGCTTCTGATGGAGGAGATTGCCTGTTTGCGATCCTCTTTGTTGTAAATGGCAGAGCCTGCAACCAGAACGTTTGCACCGGCTTCTACACAAAGCTTAGCTGTTTCAGGGTTCACTCCACCATCAACCTCAATATCGATGGTCAATCCTCTTTCTTCCACCAAAGATGCCACTTGCTTAATTTTCGGCAACACATCGTGAATAAAAGCCTGTCCGCCAAATCCAGGGTTAACAGTCATTAAAAGCACCAAGTCCACGTCATTTAAGATAGGAATAATGCTTTCCACAGGTGTAGCTGGATTGATGACCACCCCAGCTTTTACGCCTTGTGATTTGATATGCTGAATGGTGCGATGAAGATGGCGGCATGCTTCCACATGTACAGAGATGATATCTGCACCAGCTTTAGCAAAATCCGCAATGTATGCATCAGGGTTTTCAATCATCAGGTGAACATCTAATGGCAACTTCGTGATGGGACGAACTGCTTCTACGATTAATGGGCCAATGGTGATGTTTGGCACAAAATGTCCGTCCATTACGTCAATATGAATATAGTCTGCTCCTCCTTGTTCCACATCAAGAATGTCTTTTCCTAAGTTGGCAAAATCAGCACTTAGAATGGAAGGGGCGATTTTTATCATATTTTAGTACCTCGGCTTTCTATCTTTTATTTCTTCTACAAAAGAAACGTAATGTTTATATCGGAAAGATGCAATTTCTTCGTTTTCAACAGCTTCTTTTACTGCACATTTTGGCTCTTTCAAATGAGTACAGCCTCTAAATTTGCAATCAAAGCTTTTTTCTACAAATTCAGGGAAACAATCTTTTACGTCTTCTGCTTCCATTTCAAGGAACTCTAATGAACTGAATCCTGGAGTATCCGCAACAAAACCATGGTTGATTTCCATCAGCTCCACATGCCGTGTTGTGTGTTTTCCTCGTCCAAGATGGGAGGAAATGTTATCCGTTTTCAATTCTAACTCAGGGCGTAACACGTTTAAAAGAGATGATTTTCCAACTCCTGATTGTCCCGCAATGACGGATGTCTTATCTTTTAGGTATGGCAAAATTTCCTTAAGCTGCTGAGGTTCCTTTGTGGATGTTAACAGCACTTCATACCCTATGGAGCGATAATACTTGGCGAATTCCATAAGTTTAGCATCTTCACCCAGTAGATCCATTTTTGAGATACATATCAAAGGACTAACTCCTTTTGATTCAATCAGCACAAGAAATCGATCCAATAAAACGGTACTGAATTCAGGTTCCATCGCAGAAAACACAAGGATTGCTTGATCGATGTTAGCGATTGGAGGCCTTACGAGCTCGTTTTTTCGAGGCAATACGTCCATAATGTATCCTTCTTGATCGTTCTCCGCTTGAAATATTACGGAGTCCCCAACAAGAGGGGTTATCTTATTTTTTCGAAAAACCCCTCTTCCTCTGCATTGGGTAATTTCGCCATCCGCTGTCAAAACATAGTAAAACCCGCTCAATGCTTTGACAATCTTGCCTTCTGGCATACACTCACTCCTTAATAATTACTCTATGTCGTCATAGTTGATGGTTTTATTTTCAATTTCTTTTCCATCTACAACAATTCGATATTTTGCCTGTTGCTTATATGCCACAGTTACCGTGAAACTCGTAATTAAGTCCTCTGTAATAATGAAGGTTTCTTTAGGATCTCCATCCATGGTGTTGTTTAGATCCTCTAAATATAATTCAACTGTTTGCTCTGCACCCTCTTCTTCTGGATCATACTTAACTTCGAGTGGTATATCTACTGATTTATCTTCAGGTTGTGGGCCATCAGAAACAATAAGTTTGATGGTATCACCTTTTTTAACTTGGGATTCCGGTTCAGGCTCCTGTTTAATAATATTCCCTTCAGAGACAGAATCATTATACTCTCTTGTAACTTCTGGCACTAACATTAAGCTTGCAAGATGTCGTTGGGCAAACTCAATGGACGATCCTTGGTAATTATCGAGTTCTATTGGACTTGAACCCATAGAAACAATAAGTCTTACTACAGTTTCTTCTGGGACTACGCTTTCTCCAGCTTCTGGTTCTTGTCGGATGACTTCTCCTTCTGGTACTTCATCAGAGTGAACTTCATCGAGTTCATAATCATCATAATTGGCTGCTTCTATTCTATTTATAGCTTCATTGACAGGAAGTCCCGAGTAATCAGCCATTTCGACCTTTTCCTTTCCTAAGCTCTGGAAAATGGTGATTACTTTACCTTCTTTTACCACTTTTCCTGCTTCAGGGATGGTTCTCGTTACTTTTCCTTCTTCTATGTCATCGCTTGGTTCCTCTTTAGGTTCTTCTAAAACAAAACCTAAGTCAATTAATTCTTTCACTGCATCGTCATACTCCTTACCTGACACATCAGGAACCGTTACATCTTTCGGTAGAAGCATGGATGGTAAAAGGGTAAATGCAGCAACCCCGCCACCAACAAGTAATAAAAGCAGGACTAATAAACCAATAACCCATTTTTTCTTTTTCTTCTTTTTAGATGGAGGTGGTTCTTCCGCCGTCTCGTTTACAGGTTTATTTTCTGGTGGACGAATTCTCGTTTCATCTTCATTGGTAATATTGTTTAAGCTGCCTTTAATGATCGGAATTGCCTTTGTCGCCTCTTCGTCGTCATCTGGGATGTAAAATTTAGGTTCATTCATACGGCTTGGTTCAAGTGCCGTCATTACATCTGCCTGCATTTCATCTACAGATTCATAGCGATGAAGTGGGTCTTTTGCCATTGCCTTTAATACGACATTTTCCATACTTTGAGGTAAAGTAGGATTCCAGCGCTTTGGAGATGGTGTTTGTGATTGTAAATGCTTTAGAGCAATAGAAACAGCAGATTCACCAGAAAACGGCAATCTTCCTGTTAACAATTCAAACATAACGATACCTAATGCATAAACATCAGATTTTTTCGTTGCCAAACTTCCTCTTGCCTGTTCAGGAGATAAATAATGAACAGAACCTAAAAGCGAGTTGGTCTGAGTGATCGTAGTAGAGCTCAAGGCCATGGCTATGCCAAAGTCGGTCACTTTCACGGTACCATAATCATCAATCAATATGTTCTGCGGTTTTATATCCCGGTGAATGATCCCGTTTTCATGGGCATGTGAAATAGCTGATGTCAGCTGGTTCATGATCTCCACTGCATTATATTGTTCCACAGGCGCATATTGTTGAATGTATTGCTTTAATGTTTTTCCTGAAACATGCTCCATCACGATATAATAAATGTCATCTTCTTCGCCAATATCGTAAATGCTTACTATATTCGGATGGTCTAGGCTTGTTGCAGATTGTGCCTCTCTTCTAAAGCGGCGAATAAATTCTTCATCATTTGCAAAATCTAACCGTAATACTTTAACTGCGACATCACGATCCAAAATCATGTCATGGGCAAGGTAAACATTCGCCATTCCACCGCCACCGATGACTTCCATAATTTTGTAGCGATCATTTAATCTTTTACCTATTAACACCTATTTCACCCACTCCCAGCTTCGGAGACAGATAATTCCAAGATGGCAACCGTGATATTATCTTCCCCACCGTAATGGTTGGCGCGTCTTATTAATTCCTCTGCCTTTTCAGACAATGCATGGTTCCCGTTGTTTAAAACCTCAACTAACTCCCGGTCTTTCACTTTGTCACTCAAACCGTCTGAACAAAGGAGAATATATCCTGGGTCATCATATGTAATGGTTTTTATATCTATTTTCACTGTTTTTTCTGTCCCTAAAGCCTGTAGAATAACATTTTTTCTAGGATGATGTTCTGCATCTTCCTTTGATATTTGCCCCGTTTTAACAAGTTCATTAACAAATGTATGATCTTCTGTTAATTGCTTGGCACTTTCCTCTGAAACAAGATAAATCCTACTGTCACCGACATGTGCATAGGTAACAAAACCATCGCCAATAATGACAGCAACGATTGTAGTCCCCATCCCATTGCATTCCTCATGGGCATTTGCATGGTCAAACAGTGTTTGGTTCGCTTGAAGTATGAACGTCTTCAGCCAAATTTCAGCAGGTTCAGGGGAAGAGATGTTGGTTGTCTCTTCCCACACTTCCTTGATGTGACTTACAGCTCTTTCGCTTGCCACTTCACCTGCTTGATGGCCCCCCATGCCGTCACAAACCACTGCAAGCTTTGTGCCGTCTTTATTAACAAAAATTCCCCCATTGTCTTCATTATGTGAACGAACTCTCCCTCTATCTGTTAAAAAGACCATTAACCATTGTCACCTCGTCTCTTCTTTCCGCTCCTTCGCACGCAGCTGTCCGCATGCAGCATCGATGTCGTGACCCTGCTCACGACGAACTGTTACGTTGACGCCAAGCTTTTTCAACGTTTTTTCAAACAAATTAATTTGTTCTTTTGGCGTTCTCACATAATCACGCTCTGGAACGTAATTCACTGGAATCAAGTTGACATGACATTTCATGCCTTTTAGAAGTTGTGCTAATTCCTCGGCGTGCTCGACCTGATCATTTACTCCACCGAACAAGCCATACTCGAAACTAACACGACGTCCTGTTTTATTAATGTAATAACGGATAGATTCCATTAGTTCAGGTAGTTTATATGCTCTATTAATAGGCATCAGTTTTGAACGTATCTCTGTATTTGGTGCATGGAGGGAAACAGCAAAGTTGATTTGCATGTTTTCATCCGCAAACTTATAGATTTTAGGGATGATTCCACTTGTAGAAACGGTAATATGGCGTGCGCCGATATTAAGTGCTTTGTCATGGTTAATAATTTTCAAGAAATCGAGCATCTCATCGAAATTATCGAATGGTTCCCCAATACCCATGATAACCACATGACTGACACGTTCATCCATTTCATCAAGAGCTTGTTGCACCTTCACAACTTGGGCAACAATTTCTCCTGCTTCAAGGTTACGTTTTAACCCGCCAAGAGTAGAGGCACAGAACGTACAGCCGATTCGGCAGCCTACCTGTGTAGTTACACAAACAGAATTTCCATATTCATGCTTCATCAGAACTGTCTCAATGGAATAACCATCATGCAGTTCAAATAGGAACTTCATCGTTCCATCAGAAGATGTTTGTTGAACAATTGTCTTTAATGTCGTTAGTGCATATGTTTCTTCCAGCTTTTCTCTTAAGCTTTTGGAGAGATTGGACATATCTTCAAATGACGTCACACGCTTTTGATAGAGCCATTCAAAAATCTGTGTTGTTCTAAATTTTTTCTCTCCGATACTTAGTAACCATTCTTCCAATTCGTGCAATTGTAAAGAATAGATGGACGGTTTTCGCGTTGCTTCTTCTTGTTTGCGTTGTTCTTTTGTATTATGTTCCATCTTTTACACCTGCCTTTTTAGTCTAACAATAAAAAATCCATCCGTACCAAAATAGTGAGGCAATAGTTGGAGCATACCTTCTTTAACATAGCTGTTTACCTTTTCTGGCAGTAATTCTTTAATGTTGAAATCTATTTCGAACTCTTTGTTTTCTTCTAGAAATGCATGAACAACATCAGCATTTTCTTCTTTATCAATTGTACATGTACTATATACCAAAGTTCCACCTTTTTTTACAAGAGGTGCCACTTCCTTTAGTATAGCCAATTGAATGGAAGCTAGTTGCTTGATGTCCTGCATCGACTTCGTATATTTCAAGTCCGGCTTCCTGCGGATAACTCCAAAGCCTGAGCATGGTGCATCCACTAGGATTTTATCAAACTGTTCCGGTTTAAAAATTTCTTGGGCCTTTCTGCTATCGAGTGCTTGTGCTTCAATGTTAGAAAGCTTAAGTCGCTCTGCTTGATCTTTAATCAGCTTTACCTTGTGATCGTGGAGGTCCGTTGAAATGACTTTCCCACTATCCCTTAATAATTCGGCAATATGTGTCGTTTTCCCACCAGGAGCAGCACAGCAATCGTAAACATAGTCGCCCTGCTCAACACCAAGAGCACTAGCAACTAGCATGGAACTCTCGTCTTGTATGGTCATATAGCCATTTTTATAGGCATTGGAATAAGCCATATTTCCTTTTAAAGAGACAATGCTTTCTTCTGCAACTTCCCCTTTTTCTACATTGAATCCTTGTGCGGTGAGCATTTGCAACACTTCATCCACTTCTGCCTTCGCCGTATTTGCTCTTGCCGATTGGTGTGGAGGAACAAGGTTCATTTCACACATTCTTTCTGTATCATGGACGCCATATTGTTCAATCCATTTTTCCACTAACCACTTAGGATGGCTTGTTGAAATGGATATACGTTCGACATCATTTTCCAATTTCTCAAGATCAGGAACACCGTCACGCTGTATGGACCTTAACACGCCATTGACAACAGATGCAACACCTTTGTGACCTCTTTTTTTGGCAATTTCCACCGCTTCATAAATGGCTGCACGTGCAGGAACTTTGTCCAAATACAACATTTGATACAAAGTCATCTTTAGCAGGACTTTTACCCAATCCTGCAACTTTTTTTGCTTCTCAATATAAGAAGCCAAGTAATAGTCCAGGGTGATGGTCCGTTGGATGGTACCATAGACTATCTCGGTAAATAGCCCGGCATCTTTTTTGGATAACTTACCTGAATCCAAGTAGTTGTTTAACAATAAGTTACTGTAGGCTTGCTTTTTTTCGACATTCAATAATGCCTCTAAAGCAAGTTCTCTTACATTTTTCATTTTAGTCTCCTAGCTTTATGCCTTCTGATAACGAAGCTCCTGCACCGTTCAAGTATTGCGAACCAGTCATTCTCTTCTTACCAGCCAGCTGCAAATCTGTTATTTTTATCCCAGTTGAATTACCTGTTTTGACGATGAAACCATCATCCTCAATCCCAATGATGGTACCAGGTACAGCATCCTTAGCAGTTTCGGTTTTCTCTCCCCACCAAACTTTCATCACTTGGTCATCCATGGTTGTATACGCAACCGGCCATGGATGCAAGCCTCGAATATGGTTATAGATCTCCTCACCATTTTGCGTCCAGTCAATCTTTTCCTGTTCCCGCTTAATGTTGGAAGCGAACGTTGCTTCTTCATGGTTTTGGACTTCCGCTTGTAGCTTTTCTTCAAAAAGTAGCGGAAGCGTTTCTGAGAGCAGCTTAGATCCGGCCACACTTAATTTATCATGCAACGTGCCGACATGGTCACGCTCTTCAATTTCCACTTCCACCTGTGTCAGCATATCACCGGCATCCAATTTTTCTACCATATACATGATAGTAACACCTGTTTTTTCATGACCCTGGATGATAGAGTAATGAATTGGTGCTCCGCCTCGCAATTTTGGAAGCAAGGAAGCATGGACATTGATACAGCCATATTTCGGTGCATCAAGCAGGGGCTTAGGTAAAATCTGCCCAAATGCTGCTGTTACAATCAAATCCGGCTCTAAGGAAGTGATTTTTTCATACTCCACAGCTTCTTTAATTTTTTCGGGTTGATAAACCGGGATGTTATGTTTTTCTGCCTCTACTTTTACCGGGGGTGGTGTTAACACCTTTTTTCTGCCTTTCGGGCGGTCAGGTTGGGTTACTACTGCAATTACTTCATATCCGTCCTGGATGATTTGTTGCAAGACTGGTACCGCAAAATCCGGCGTCCCCATAAACACAATTTTCTTCTTCATTTCTATCACCCTTCTACTTCCAACTCGTCTGGTTCAATATACCTTAACACTTTAGATGTGAACAATACACCGTTTAAATGGTCAATCTCATGCTGTATAGCACGGGCAAGGAATCCTCGTGCCTCCAGCTCATACCATTTGCCTTTACGGTTCTGAGCGCGTACCTTCACATAATCGGCGCGTTTCACTTCTCCATACAAGTCAGGAAAGCTTAAGCAGCCTTCAGGTCCGACCTGTTCTCCTTCTTCTTCTATGATCTCAGGGTTGATCAGTTCTACCTTCCCATGTTTATCATCAATATCTACAATCGCGATTCTTTTTGCAACACCGATTTGCGGTGCTGCGAGGCCGACCCCGTCTGCCTCGAGCATCGTATCATACATATTGTTCAAGAGTCGAATCAACCTTTTATCAAAAAGAGTAACCGCCTCACAGTTTTGCTCCAACACTTGCGCTGGGTACTTCACAATATCTAATATAGTCAATCTTAATTCCTCCATCTGTTACATAAGCATATATGGATTTAAATCAATATGAACAGCTAATTTATCTTGATCCATTTGTGTTTGGTATTTTTCTATTACCGTTTTCAGTGCTGCGTGTAGATTTGGTTCTCGTTTATACTTAATGATGCATTGATACCTGTAGCGGTCTTTTATTCTCGCTATAGGAGAAGCAACCGGTCCAAGTATAACAGCCTCATTGGATAATTGCATGTTTAAAAAATGGGTAATTTTTTCTGTCACGGTAACCACTTTGGTTAATTCCTGGTGTGTCACGGTAACTAGCGCCAAATAGTAAAATGGCGGATATTGATGCAGTTTTCTAATTTGCATTTCTTTTTGGTAAAATTCCAGGTAGTTGTGTGTGCCGGCAAGCTCCACACTGTAATGTTCCGGGCTATACGTCTGGACGACTACTTCTCCGGCCAGTTCGTGTCTACCAGCTCTTCCGCTTACCTGTGTGAGGAGCTGGAAGGTTTTTTCGGAAGAACGAAAATCAGGAACGTTCAGCATCGTATCTGCCGTCAATACCCCAACAAGGGTTACAAGCGGAAAATCAAGCCCTTTGGCAATCATTTGCGTACCAAGCAGAATATCTGCCTTCTGGTCACCAAATTGCTTGAGAAGCTTTTCATGGGAGCCCTTCCTGCTCGTCGTATCCACGTCCATCCTTATTACCCTTGCTTGTGGAAGAAGTTTTGTTAGTTCTTCTTCGACTTTTTGGGTACCTGTTCCAAAGAAACGGAAATGTTCACTGTCGCAAGATGGACACGTAGAACGGACAGGTTCTTCGTAGCCACAATAATGACATTTCATTTGGTTGCTGCTTCGGTGATAAGTCAATGAGATGTCACAATGAGGACATTCCACCACATATCCACAGTCTCGACACATTACAAAAGAAGAATAACCCCTTTTATTTAAAAATAAAACGGATTGTTCGCCTTTTTCCAATCTAGACTGGAGCTTTTCAAGAAGGCTTCTTGAGAACATCGACCTGTTCCCGTCTCGCAATTCCTCTCTCATGTCGACAATTTCCACTGCCGGCATTCCTTGTTCACTCATTCTCTTGTACATCGTCAAAAGATTATATACCCCTTTGGATGCACGGGCGAAGGTTTCAAGCGTGGGGGTGGCACTGCCAAGAACAACAGGGCATTGGTGATATCTGCCCCTTTCTAAAGCAATATCGCGGGCATGATAACGCGGGGTGTCCTCTTGTTTATAGCTTGTTTCATGTTCTTCATCTATGATGATTATGCCTACATTTTCAAAGGGAGCAAAGATAGCGGACCTGGCACCTACTACAACCTTGACTTCCTTTCGATGTATTTTTCTCCATTCATCGTATTTTTCTCCCATACCAAGACCGCTGTGCATGACTGCCACGTCGGAACCGAACCTTGATTTAAATCGGTTGACCATTTGCGGAGTCAAGGCAATTTCAGGGACAAGAACAATTGCTTCTTTTCCTTGCTTAAGTACAGCATCCACAGCCTGCATATATACTTCTGTTTTACCGCTCCCTGTGACACCGAACATGACAAACGCTTCATGCGTATGTTGTTCAATAGAATCTAAAATGGGTATGATCGCTTCTTGTTGTTGTTGGGTTAAGGGAAGCGCTTGAGACTTTTCAAATTCCCTGTTTTCATATGGATCTCTGTATATTTCTTCATCATTTTCTGAGAGGATACCAAGTTTTACTAATGCGTGAATCGCACTTGTCCCAATCTGCAACTCTTCTAACAGAGTTTTTTTATCCATCTTTTCAATACTTGTTTCTAAGAAAAAGTCCAACAGCTTATGTTGTGCTGCAGCACGAGCAGAGATTTTCTTTTTTGCTTCTGTTAGGGCCTCTTTCGACACCTGTAACTCCACTACTTTTCTCGTTTTCTTGGAAAGTTTATCTTTAACCTCATAATAAACTTCTAAAACGTCCTCTTCGATCAGATGTTTGATTGTTTTAAAGTGACTTGTCCCTACCACCTCTTCAAATTTCACACGATTGGAGGTGTGGAAGAATGGTTGAAGCTCTGAAGGGACTCCCTCTATGTTTCTGGCAATTAGCCATTTTTCATATTTCGCCTTTAATGCGGCTGGTAACATTGCTTGGTAAGCTGAAATAGTAAAACATAGAGTATGGTCTCTAAGCCAGTCTGCAAGTTGCATAAGTTCTTTTGTCAGGATTGGCTGAATATCTATCAATGAAGTGATCGGACGTGTTTTAGGAACAGTAGTACTATCTTTCACATCCACGACAAAGCCTTGGATCTGCCTTGGACCAAAAGGTACATTCACCCTCATTCCAGGTTGTATGAACCCATTCCATTTTGAAGGAATCTCATAATCAAAGGCTCTATCCGTTTGTTTGGCAGGAACATCAACGATCACACTAGCATAATAGGTCATCGTTCTTCCTCAAGTGTTGCTGCTACTTCCTCAAGCAGTGCATAAGCCACATCCTGTTTGGTCATCATCGGCAGGGATATGCTTGTTCCATCTTTTTTATAGATGGTTACTAAATTCGTATCTGTTCCAAAGCCAGCACCTGAAACTGTTACATTGTTGGCTACTACGTAATCCAGGTTTTTCTTTGCAAGCTTACCTTTGGCATATTCCTCTACATTATTTGTTTCAGCTGCAAACCCTACCAGCAACTGGTGTTCTTTTCTTTCTCCTAATGTTTTGAGGATATCTTTTGTCCGCTCTAACTCCAGAACGCTGTCCCCGTCCTGCTTTTTCATTTTTATGTCAGAAACAAACTTAGGACGGTAGTCGGCAACGGCAGCTGATTTTATGACGACATCCGTTTGTTCATAATGAGCCATCACTGCGTTAAACATTTCTTCAGCAGATTCCACTCGGATTGTTTTTACATTCGGAGGATCAGGAAGGTTTGTCGGACCTGATACCAAGATAACTTCTGCACCTAAACTAGCTGCAGCTTCCGCAATGGCATAGCCCATCTTCCCTGTTGAACGGTTAGTGAAAAAGCGTACCGGGTCCACTTTTTCAATAGTCGGGCCTGCTGTAACAAGAATCTGTTTACCTGTTAGCGTTAATTTGTCATGTTTCTGAAAAAACCGCTTCAGTCCTTCAACAATGGTTTCAGGTTCTTCCAATCTACCCTTTCCTACATAACCACACGCCAAAAAACCTTCTCCCGGTTCAATAAATCGATAACCGAAAGACACAAGCCGCTCCATATTTTGCTTAACTGCAGGATGATCATACATATGTACATTCATAGCTGGTGCGATCCATACAGGGGCCGTACTTGCCAATAAAGTTGTCGTAATCATATCATCCGCTAAACCGTTCGCAAGCTTACCGATTACATTTGCGGTCGCAGGCGCAACAAGCACCACATCTGCCCAGTCTGCAAGGTCAATATGTGAAATAACGGCAGGATTCTTTTCTTCGAATGTATCCGTGAATACTTCGTTTCTTGATAAAGCTTGAAAAGACAACGGTGTAACAAATTTGCAGGCAGACTGGCTCATAATTACCTTTACTTCGGCACCTTGCTGAACCAGTTTACTTGTTAAAGCGACCGCTTTATATACTGCTATACCACCTGTTACACACAATAGGATTTTTTTATTTTTCATTTCACAACCCCCGTCATGTACTTGAAAATCTGTTTTCTCCCACTATCTTTAGACTGTGCCTCTTGCCTCATTAAGAAAAACCGTGCAAAATCCGCCCGGTCCTTTTTATTGTGAAAATTTTTGCGGTTTGGTTAATCGCCGCTGTTCCTTTCCGCAAATGGCTTCGCTTTCCTAGGGGCGGTGCTTGAGCCTCCTCGCTCCGCTGCGGGGTCTCAAGCTACCGCTATCTCCCTCAGGAGTCTTCGCCTTTTGCTCCAATCCACAGCTTGAAGTTACTCAAACGAAAGGTTACTTCATTTTCAGTTAACTCATTTAGATGCCTTTTCACAAAACCTTAGGTAAAAGAAGTCATCTTGTTGATTGGAGTGGAAGGCGCGGAGACGCCCGCGGGAGGAAGGGACAGGTGAGACCCCGGAAGGCGAAGCCTGAGGAGGATCACGGACCGCCCGCAGGCAAGCGAAGCGCCTGGACGGAAATCAACCGTACTATACACTTTCTTTCTTTTTAAAAAAATAACAACCTATTTCTAGGTTGTTATCTTTACTTGTGATTTAGGATGCCTTCGCTTCTTTCAGCAGTTTTAATAGTCTTGGCAGATAATAAGCCTGCGTCAATCTCTTCAAGGGCCTTCCCAACAAATTTGTGAGAAACCGTTTTTTCGATCATTTGATCGTTTACTTGTTGCAATTCACGAGCGCGTCGTGCAGAAACGGTTACAAGTGTATATTTTGAATCTAATTTTTGCATTAGTGAATCAATAGATGGGTATAGCATATTATTCAGCCTCCAGCATTTGCTTATATTTTTCACGCAATCTTGTACGTTTACAATGTTCCGCCTGTACAATTGCTTGTATTCTGTCACAAGCAAGGTCCACTTGATCATTTTCCACCACATAGTCATAAGCGTCCATCATTTCGATTTCTTCTTTGGCAACTGTCATGCGGTTGTTGATTAAGTCTTCTGTTTCAGTACCTCTTGTCGTGATTCGGTTCTTTAGTTCAGATAGGCTTGGCGGCATCAAGAAGATGAATACACCTTCAGGGAATTTGCTCTTAACTTGAATGGCACCTTGGACTTCAATTTCAAGGAAGACATCCTTGCCTTCAGCTAAACATTGCTCTACATAATCAACAGGAGTACCGTAGTAGTTTCCAACATACTCTGCCCACTCGATAAATTTATCTTCTTCTATTAACTGTTCAAATACTTCTCTAGACTTAAAGAAGTAATCTGTTCCGTCCACTTCTCCCTCACGTGGGTTACGTGTCGTCATGGAAATAGAATAATGCAAACTAACATCTTCTTTTGAAAATAACGCTTTTCTTACTGTCCCTTTTCCTACACCGGAAGGTCCGGAAAGAACAATCAATAATCCTCTATCTCTCATTATATTTACAAATACCTACCCTTCATCAGACATATCATCTTTATTTACCAGGCGCTGTGCCACGGTTTCCGGTTGCACTGCCGATAAGATAACATGATCGCTATCCATTATTAGTACTGCTCTTGTACGTCTTCCATAAGTTGCATCTATTAACATACCCTGATCTCTTGCATCTTGGATGATCCGTTTAATTGGAGCAGATTCAGGACTAACAATAGATATGATACGATTTGCTGATACGATATTACCAAAGCCAATATTAATCAACTTTATGCTCATGGTTCCCACCTCTTGTTACAAACTCTATTCTAACCGTGTTCAATGGTTAGTAATCAACGATTATTCAATGTTTTGCACCTGTTCTTTAATTTTTTCCAGGCAAGCTTTCATTTCGACTACCAGATTCGCAATATTTGCGTTGTTTGCCTTGGAACCGATGGTATTTACTTCCCTGTTCAATTCCTGCACAAGGAAATCCAGCTTCCTGCCTACCGGCCCTGTGGAATGGAGGGATTGGGTAAATTGACCAAGGTGGCTGTTAATTCTTTTCAATTCTTCATTAATGTCAGCCTTATCAGCAAAAATTGCGGCTTCTGCCAGTATACGTTGTTCGTCTATCTGGGAACCTAAATATTCCTTCAGCTTTTTTTCCAAACGCAACCGATACGCTTCCACAACTGTCGGACCTAATTCTGCAAGTTGTTCCGACATAGTTCCGATAAAGTTTAAATGAGTGATAATATCCTTTTTCAACTGATCGCCCTCAGCAGCACGCATGGCAACCAATTGCTTGGACGCTGAATGGATTTGTTCGAGCAACAATTCTCCTATTGCTTCCATTCCTGTCTGTGTTTCCATAATCGTAAACACATTTTCTAATTTTAGTATATCATTAATCTCAATGGAACCGGAAATTTGGTATCTATCTTTTACCTTATGTATAGAATCTATGTATGCCGAAAGAAGCTCCCAATCCACATTCAAATGTTTATCTTGAGTGTCTTGGCCCTCAATCGTTATGAACATTTCTATTCTTCCTCTTTGCAAATAAGAGCTAACGACTTTTTTCATCGTCTCTTCCATTGCTAGGAACTGCTTAGGCATCCGGATATTAATCTCACAAAAGCGATGGTTGACAGATTTCATCTCGACAAGAACCTGATACGCTCCTTGAGCCGCTTCTGCCCGCCCAAAGCCTGTCATACTTTTCACCATAGTATACTCACGTCCGTTCTTAAGTATAGAAAAAGAGCCGGAAAACTGGCTATTGTTGATGCTAAGCAACCACTATATTAGCATTGTTTCCCCTAATTTGAAAGCTATTTTTATAGAAAATTAAGTGGGTATTTAAATGATGGCGAAAAAAGAAGAAAAGGCAATAGAGTTCCCCTCTACTACCTTGAATTTATTATACCATATTCTTTTTTGCTTTTCCTGTGAAAAGAGTACCCACTAACAAGAAAGTCGGTAGCGATGCCATCCCCAAGATCAATAACCACTCTTTTGGAGCGAGTGCCACTGTATGGAAAATACCTTGTAAAGGTGGATAATAGATAACGATCAGCATCAAGACGATACTGGAAATGACTGCCCCGACAAGGTACATGTTCTGAAACGGGTTTCGATGGAAAATAGATCTATCACTCCGGCAATCAAACACATGAATCAGCTGAGCCATGACAAGCGTAGCAAATGCGACTGTTTGTGCATAAATGAGATTATCTGGGTGTTGTTTGTATACAATCATAAATGCAATCAAGGTGGCAAGTCCTATTAGAAAGCCGCGTGATATTATTTTCCACCAAAGGCCTCTGGCAAAAACGCCTTCCCTTGGATGCCTTGGTTTACGCTTCATGACGTCCCCTTCTGCCTGATCAAGGCCAAGCGCCATAGCCGGCAAGCCGTCTGTTACAAGATTCACCCACAAAATCTGGATGGGAACAAGCGGAAGCGGCAAAGCCAATAACATTGCAAACAGCATGACAAGTATTTCCCCAACATTAGAAGCCAACAAATAACGGATGAACTTCCTGATGTTCTCATAAATGTTACGGCCTTCTTTTATAGCTGATTTTATAGTGGCAAAATTGTCATCCAATAGGACCAGGGAACTTGCTTCTTTCGCAACATCCGTACCGGTAATACCCATCGCAATTCCAATGTCAGAGGCTTTTATCGCTGGGGCATCATTAACTCCATCCCCAGTCATGGCAACAATATGTCCCTTTTTCTGTAGAGCTTTTACGATGGACAGTTTGTGCTGTGGCGACACCCTGGCAAACACATACACATCATCCACCATGTCTTCTAAATCTTCCTGGCTCATCTTCTGAAGAGTTTTTCCTTCAAGTACCTTTCCTCCCATGGGAAGAATACCAATTTCAGCTGCAATCGCTTTTGCTGTGACGATGTGATCACCTGTGATCATCACTGTCCTGATTCCTGCTTCCTTACATTCACGAACAGCCTGTTTTACTTCTGGGCGAGGAGGATCAATCATCCCTTGGAGTCCAATAAAGACAAGGTCTTTTTCTATCTCTCTTTCGTGCATGCCCTCATGAAAATTAGAAATCGACTTGAAGGCCACCGCAATATTCCTTAAAGCCTGTGATGCCAGTTTATGAACCATTTCTTTTATAATTTCTTCATATTTAGCTGAAAACAGTTCCCGTTTTCCTTCCCATAATAACGAATCACTTACGTTTGTTATCACATCTGGTGCACCCTTTGTGATGACAAAAAGCTTTCCATGTTTATCTTTTACTACAACACTCATCATCTTTCGTTCCGAGTCAAACGGATATTCTTTTACAATTTGGAATTCATTTAGTAAACCTTCACGAGTAAAACCTGCCTTCATGGCTGCAACCGCAAGGGCTCCTTCCGTCGGATCCCCATCAAGGATATATTGGTTTTTTTTCTGGATAATATTAGCGTGATTACATAACAAACCGAATGTCAGCAGTTGATGCAGTGATTTATTCTTACTTGCGCTATCTGCACCATCTGTTAAGAATTCACCTTTTGGTTCATAACCATTGCCAGTTACATTCCAAGTGGTGCCACCAGACCACACATGGGTAACGGTCATTTTGTTTTGAGTCAGTGTCCCTGTCTTGTCAGAACAAATGACAGACGCACAACCGAGCGTTTCGACAGCAGGTAGCTTTCTGACAATCGATTTCTTTTTGATCATTCGCTGAACGCCAAGTGAAAGAGCAACGGTCACGATTGCCGGCAAGCCTTCCGGAATGGCTGCAACCGCTAAAGAGACACCAGCTAAAAACATTTCATACAGACTATGTCCTTGAAGAACTCCCACCAAAACTACAAGCATTGTTAGTATTAAAGCAACCGTAATTAAAATCTTCCCAAGCTGCTCCAGTTTCCGCTGCAGTGGTGTAATGGTTGTCTCCGCAGTCTGTAGTAGATCCGCGATTTGTCCCATGGCAGTATTCATACCTGTTGCAACTACGACACCAACACCCGTTCCCCGTGTTACAAGTGTTCCCATAAAAGCCATGTTTTCCTGATCACCAATGGAGATGTCAGATCCATGCACAGGTTTATCACTTTTTACCGAAGGCACTGATTCCCCCGTCAACGCAGACTCCTCAATCTCTAACGAACTGGCCTGTACAATCCTAAGGTCCGCCCCGATACGGTCTCCGCTTCCGAATTTGATAATATCCCCTACTACTATTTCTCTTGATGCCACTTTTCGCCATTCTTTTTCTCTAAGCACCGTTACTTGTGGTGCCGAGAGCTCTTTTAATGCCTGCAAGGACTTTTCTGCTTTTCGCTCCTGAAAAAAGCCTAAAAATGCATTGATAATCACAATGGCAATGATGGCGATTGCATCGATGTATTCCCCAAGCAAACCGGAAATCAATGTTGCAGCAAGCAACACAACTACCATGAAATCTTTGAACTGCTCTAAAAACACTAAAAAGGCGTTCGGTCTCTCCGCCTCTTGAAGTTCATTCGTCCCATACTGCAACAGACGATTTTTCGCTTCTGATTCACTTAAACCCGCTTCTAAATCGGAATTGATCTGTTCTTCGACTTCTTCTGCTCTCATTTCATGCCATTTCATCTGTTCCACCTCACAACCTTTGCACAAAATCTATCTAACAAAGTCTATTCGGACTCGTCCAAAAAAATGATATACTTTTTGGGTGTTATCAAGATTGTTAAGATATAATGATAAATGAGAAATCTTTAGGTTTAGAACAAGAAGGGAAGTTTATATATATGAGTTTCGACGGTATTTTTACATACGCCATGACTGCAGAATTGAAGAATAAGTTAGAAAGCGGGAGAATTACTAAGATTTATCAGCCCTATAAAAATGAGCTTATTTTAACCATTCGCTCCGGAAGAACTAACCATAAGCTGCTGATCAGTGCCCATCCAAGCTATGCAAGAATGCACCTGACAGAAGAATCCTATGAAAATCCATCTGAGCCGCCAATGTTCTGCATGCTGCTAAGAAAGCATTTAGAGGGCTCTATCATTACACAAATCCATCAAATTGATATGGACCGCATCATCGTTTTTGATGTAAAAGCACGAAATGAAATCGGGGATGTTTCTTACAAACAACTAATAGTAGAAATTATGGGACGACATTCCAATATCATCTTTGTGGATAAAGAAAAACAGATGATTCTCGATAGCATCAAACATGTTCCTATGGCACAAAACAGACATCGCAGCCTGACACCGGGTCAGACCTATGTGTTGCCTCCATCACAGGACAAACTTAATCCGCTGGAAGCTACCGAAGAAACGGTTCAAAGAAAACTTGATTATATCGGAGGTAGACTAGATAAGCAGCTTGTAAATACATTTGCAGGGATTTCCCCTGTTTTTGCAAAGGAAGCCGTTCACAGGGCCGGCCTTGCCAATAGGGACACTCTTCCAAAGAGCTTTATGGCGTTAGTGGAAAAAATTAAGGCCGAGGACCTCTCCCCGCAAATCATTACAGATGGAAACAAAGAAGTATTCTACTTACTTGATTTGGAACACATTCAAGGAGAAAGCAAGTATTTCTCCACACTGAGCGAAACCCTTGATCGCTTCTACTTTGGTAAAGCATCAAGAGATAGAGTCAAACAGCAAGCAAATGATCTAGAACGATTTATTACAAATGAAATTCAAAAAAATGAAAAGAAAATTGTGAAGCTAGAGAAAACTCTTGATGACGCAAGAGACGCGGAAAAATATCAATTGTATGGAGAACTGTTGACGGCCAACCTATATCAGATTTCAAGAGGAGATACAGAAGTAACAGTTGTGAATTATTACGATGAGAACGCCGGAACCATCACCATCGCACTTGATCCGCAGCGTTCCCCTTCAAGTAATGCACAACGTTACTTTAACAAATATCAAAAAGCCAAAAACTCGCTGGCTATCGTGCAGGAGCAAATTGAGAAGGCCAAGGCCGAAATTCAGTATTTTGACATGCTGAACCAACAGGTGGAAACCGCCTCTCCAAAAGATATCCAAGAAATTCGTGAGGAACTGATGGAGGAAGGCTATATGCGCATGAAGCAAAAGCGCAAAAAAATCAAACCGCAAAAGCCTGTACTAGAAACCTACCTAGCTACCGACGGCACAGAAATTCTTGTCGGGAAGAACAACAAACAAAACGATCACTTGACCAACCGTGTTGCACGACGCGATGACATATGGTTGCATACAAAGGACATCCCTGGGTCTCATGTTGTCATTAGAAGTGCTGAGCCAACTGAAGAGACCATCAAAGAAGCAGCCACCATTGCAGCATACTTCAGTAAAGCGCGCCATTCCAGCTCTGTTCCGGTGGACTTCACCAAAGTGAGACATGTGAAAAAACCGTCCGGCTCTAAACCTGGATTTGTCATATATGAACAACAACAGACCGTTTATGTGACACCTGATGAGGAAATGATTATTGGATTGAGGAACTAAGGAAGAGCACCTGTATTCTTTTGCAGGTGCTTTTCTGTCGAATTGTTTAAATATAATCACAATTTAGGTTTATTTTTACAAAAAGAGGGGTAATTATTTGCTTCCTTATAGAAACCATGTTTAAATGGAAAAATAGTTTTAAATGTTTTTTTCAAATGGAGGGTAACAACATGAAAAACAAATTGACGATTTTTCTAGTAGCAATGTTAACAGCTGTTCTATTAGCTGCATGCGGTTCTGATGGAAACAATGCTTCTAAAGAAGGCAATGACAACAAAGAAGCTCAAGAAGGACAAGAACAGCAAACCCCTGAAGTCGAAAAAGTAGATCCTGAAAAGGTTGTCGCTAAAGTCAACGGACAGGAAATTAAAGGCCAGGAATATAATGAAATGCTTCAACAAACTCAAATGATGATGATGCAATTCGGTCAAGGCGGAGACGCTAAGGCATTGAAGGACCAAACATTAAACGCGTTGATTGATCAAAAAATCCTTTCACAAGAAGTCGAGAGTAAAGGCTATAAAACAAGCGAAAAAGAAATTGAAGACTACATCAAAGATATTAAAGCAAACTACGAAAGCGAAGAAAAATTTGAAGAGGCACTTGAAGCAAGCCCTCTGACCATGGATACTTTGAAGGCACAAATCTCTGAGGAATTGGCACTTCAAAAGTACATGGAAAAAGAATTCCCGGAAACAAAAGTAACGGACGAGCAGATCAAAGAGTACTACAACCAGGCAAAAGAGCAAAGCGAAGCACAACAAGCTGAAGCTCCTGAAGGCGAAGAAGCACCAGAAAACAAATTCCCGGAACTTGCGGAAGTAGAAGACCAAATCCGCGGTCAACTTGAACAAGAAGAGACACAAAAGAAACTACAAACGCTTGTTGAAGATTTGAAAAAAGACAGCAAAATCGAAAAGTTAATCTAATATTATGAAGTTAATGAACGCACCCTCTGACCTGGGGGGTGCGTTTTGTTGTTTTCGGAGGCTTTTAAGGCAATATCTAGAGTTGTAAGTGGTTCCGATTCGCTTAAGTGATAACTCTTTTATCATTCTTCTTGCAATACGGACATTATTTATGTGTAGAATCCTACACACCTCTTTGATTGAAATGGATGTGCCAAAAATATAAGAATAATCAATCAAGGTTGGAATGTGAGCATCCTTTGATTGGTGGTTGCAATTAAGGCAGCTCCATTTTCTTGGTTGCTTCTCCATAGCCAGGTTGTTGCAATTAGGGCAAGCGACTCCTGTCAATATTTCTGTAGGATCTATATTGTAATCTTTTAGGATATTTACGTTTTTTGGAGCATGGTTGTTGGTTATTAGTACGGAAATTTTATGTGGGGAATATATGGTGGAGCTCGTTTGCTGCTGATTGGCTAGAATGTCGTTGATTTTAAATGTCAGTGCGGGACTTCTCACTACGAATTCTTGTACAAGAGTTGGGTTGGAAAGTGCTTTTACGATAGCGTTTTGGTTTGTCACACCTACAAAACAATAACCTGGGTACCCTTCAATATTGTGGTTTTCTAACCACCTCTTGAATTGATTATATTGCATTTTTACTTGGAGAATTGGATCTTGCCTAGAGATTTCATGGTTTATATCATCTTTCTTAATCTGAATGAGTTGTTGGTAATCAGGATCAAAAAGAAGTGTTCCCGTTAAATGTTTGGTTTCTAAAAGGATGAAAAATGAAGGGAATAATAGAAGAATGTCCATTTGGAAGTGATGCATATTGAGGAGTAGTCTTGCCCCTTTTACTACAATACAATCTTGAATTCCACTTAATTGCGACAAATAATAATCGATGGAGTTTTCACCAAAATCCCCTGAACGTCTCTTGCCTAATTCATTCTCAATCAGTGGATATTTTTCATGTTGAGGTGACAGCCTTCTATGTAAGGCATCCAGCTTACACTGCATGATTGAACGACGGGATGTTTGTTTATCCAATTTTTCACTCCTTTCAATGTTTAGTTTAGTTGCATATTTCGACATTTATTGATGAGGTTCCTGCTTTACATAAGGAATTTTGTTGTATTTTTTGGGATTTATATTTTGGTTATTGGATTTAATGTACCGGTCTGGGGTCTACGTGGGGAGCTCTGTGGGGTTCTACCGTTAAATCGGGACCTTCTATTACTATTAGTGCGACCTTCTACATTTCCCGTATCCGCTTGTACATTTCCCAGCCGTACTTCTACTTCTAAACTCTCATATTCTACATGTTTGCTTTTCAGCTACTTAATTTTTAAAAGTAGGTAATCTTTTAACTTATAGATGACCGAGATCAGTTTCTGGAATTGCAGATAATTTTCGGGGCCTATCGCCAGGGACAACAGGGATTCCCCTGTTTCCAAGATCAACCTCACTCGCCTATAGTGTCCACCTTCTACCGTTGATTCGAAACCTTCTACCACTTTTCCTGCGACCTTCTACATTTCCCGGATCCGCTTGTACATTTCCCAGCCGTACTTCTACATCTAAACTCTCATATTCTACATGTTTGCTTTT
>NZ_JAAZWB010000061.1 GCF_012524115.1 Bacillus sp. RO1
AGGGGCGGTGCTTGAGCCTCCTCGCTCCGCTGCGGGGTCTCAAGCTACCGCTATCTCCCTCAGGAGTCTTCGCCTTTTGCTCCAATCAACAGCTGGTGCAACCCAAAAAATAAATGTATCTTTTAAATGAAAAAAGACCCGAACTAATATAAGATTTTAAATTAGTTCGGGTTTTATTTAGACTAAAACACTTTTGTCCCAGCCTCTTTTATACCTATTAGTGTGCCGGAAAAAAGATCATTTGGATTAAGAAGATAACTGCAAATACGTAAATGAGTGGATGAACATCCTTCCATTTTCCATTGACAGCTTTCATGATCGGATACGTAATAAAACCTACAGCAATTCCTGTAGCGATGCTTGAAGTCAATGGCATCGTCAATATGATGGCGAAAGCAGGGAACGCTTCATCAAAATTTCTCCATTGTATTTTTGCCAGCCCTTCCATCATGAAGCATCCGACAATAATTAATATCGGTGCAGTGATTGCCGGTAAACTTGAAATAGCTGAAATTGCCGGGGAAAAGAACATGGATAATAGAAACAATCCAGCTACCACAACAGAAGTCAAACCTGTTCTACCGCCTGCAGCAACACCTGCAGAAGATTCGATATAAGCGCATGACGGACTAGTTCCAAGAGCCGCACCAGCTGTGGTTGCTATAGCATCAGAAAGTGTTGCAGGCTTCGTTCTTGCCAATTTGCCATCCTTCATAAAGCCAGCCTGTTCTGAAACACCCACAAGCGTACCGGTAGAATCAAAAATTGTAACCAGAATGAATGCAAATACAACCGTATATAAACCATTTGTAATCACACCACTGAGTGCATCTCCAATATGGATGAATTGAGGTGCAGGAGGCATATCCACAATGCCAGTAAAGGAAAGCATATTAAAGAAATAGCCTGCAATTGCCGTCAAAACCATTCCATAAAATAGGGCTCCAGATACCCTCTTAGCCATAAGGATGAGAGTGATGAACAGCCCACCGATAGACAGCGCCGTAACGGGACTTGTGAGATCTCCAAGTGTAATCATCGTTGCTTCACTCGGTACGACAATACCTGCCATTTTCAAACCAAGAAACGCAATGAATAAGCCTATTCCCGCTGTAATTCCATATTTCAAAGGAGCCGGAATTGCTTCAATGAGCGCCTTTCTTAAATTAGTTAAACTCAAAACAATGATAACAAGCCCTGCTAAAAACACAGTTCCCAACACTGCTTGATAAGTAAGCCCCTGCGTAGCTACAACACTTGTGAAATATGCATTAAGGCCCATCCCTGGAGCAACCGCAATTGGATATTTTGCAAACAATCCCATTGTTAATGTCCCGATCACAGCAGCGATAATCGTTGCCATAAACACCTGATCAAACGGAATTCCTGCGGCTGAAAGAATAGCAGGGTTGACAAAAATTATATAAACCATAGTAAGGAAGGTTGTAATTCCCGCTAAAACCTCTTGTTTAATTGATGTATTAAACTTTTTTAAACTAAAATAGTTTTCCAACTTAAAAATCCCCCAAAAACGAATATATTATTGAAACCTTACTAATAATATTCGTTTTCTATTGATAATTCAAGAGAAAATCAAAAATTTTTGTCCAACAAATAATTATTTTACCGAATCATAAATAACTTTACAAATTCACTTCTTATTATTCTACTTTTCTAAGCAAATACTCTCCAATTGTTTTCACCATTAAAAATTTGGGTATATTCAGAAATAAGTAACCATACTAAACTAACTCATTTGTCACTCATTTACAAAGTTTCCACTATTTTTTCTGATATATCTAAATTTTCTAAAAATTACACTTCACAAACGAGACAAAATATCAGATAATAGGAAAAAGGATGAAGCATCTTACAATCACATCCTTTTCATGATTCACCCGTAACTACGCATTCCAAAATTCCGCACAGGGGGTAGAAATTATGAATAAGCATTTTTCTTTTCAACCAGAACAATCTGTTTCCAATTTCAAAAGCTTTGATATGACCAGAGAGGAGAAAGTCGCTCAAATCATTGTCGACTCTTCTGTCTTTCAATTTCATAAAAATAGGCTGATGAACGAAATAGATCGAGCACTAGGTGCAGGTAACCGTCAAAAATTCAAAACCTTATCCAACGAATATAATGCCTTATTAAATCAATTCTCACATTTACAGTAAAAGCTCGCAAAAAAAGAAGCGGAAAGTCATTCCGCTTCTTCTTGCTTTTCGGGGAGCTTTTTCTCTTCTGTTTTCGCTTCTGTATGACAGCATGAACACTTTTTCTTTGTCTCCTTTTCCTGCTTGTACAAGTAAGCGAGCACCCCAATAATCATAAACGAAAAGACCCCTGATGTTGAATCCTGAAAAAACAACTCCTCTGCATACTTTTCCAACAACGTTAACCAAATCTGTAGCACAATATCCATTACACGATCCCCTTTCAGACGGAATCTAACAGACACCAAATCCCAGTAGCTCAAAGGTGAAAGGAGTGCAACCGGAGGCAATGGAGACGGCAATTAAAATTATGTGAATATTCTGTGTTTATAATTATTATAAACCTTATGTAAGTTTTTTCCTATCCTACTAGCTTCTTATTTTTATAGGACTTCCCTCGTACGCCAATGACCAAACAAACGTTTCCCTTCTCTCTCTAGGTATCAAGGAATCCCTCTTCATACCTATAGTTTCACCCCACAAGAATCTCTTGGACAAGGGGAAAAAAGTCGGTTACACTAACTTAAAAAGCTTGAATATATAAAGGGGCTATATAAATGGAACATCTAATTAATTCACATGTCCGAAATATTGAGATTTCGGGCATCCGGAAGTTTTTCAACCTTGTAGCAAAATATGATGATGTACTCTCTCTTACTATCGGGCAACCCGACTTTCCTACTCCCACACATGTAAAAGGAGCTGGGAAAGCTGCCATCGAACTAAATAAAACCGTCTACACACCGAACGCTGGCCTTCCTGAACTCAGGAAGGCTGCAGCTGACTTTATTAACAAGAAATATAACATGGAGTATGACCCTGACACTGAGGTGATTGTTTCCATCGGTGCAAGCCAAGGAATAGATATTGCTTTTCGTACGATATTAGAACCCGGTACAGAGGTTATCCTTCCTGGACCAGTTTATCCGGGCTACGAGCCACTTATCAAATTATGCGGTGCAACCCCTGTACATATCGACACCAGAGAAACGGATTTTCAATTAACAGCAGAGCTAATAGAAAAGAATTTAACAAAAAAAACACGTTGTATTATTCTCCCTTATCCATCAAACCCGACAGGAGCAACCATATCCCAAGCGGAATTGCAGAAAATTGCAGCTCTATTGCAAGAAAAGGATATCTTTATTTTGTCCGATGAAATATATAGTGAACTTGTTTTTGAAGGCAACCATCACTCCATTGCCACTATACCCGGCATGAGAGAAAAAACCATCGTCATTAATGGAGTATCGAAATCCCACTCCATGACAGGTTGGAGAATTGGGCTCGTTTTTGGTCCTGAATATGTAATGAAACAGATGTTAAAAGTACATCAATACAATGTTTCATGCGCAAGCTCCATTTCACAATACGCTGCACTGGAAGCATTGACAGCAGGGATTAATGATGCAGAGGATATGAAAGTACAGTATCAAGAAAGAATGAACTATGTTTATAATCGCCTATTGAATATGGGGCTTGAAGTTGTGAAGCCTGCTGGCGCGTTTTACCTTTTCCCCTCTATTCAAAAATATAATATGAAGTCATTTGACTTTGCGTTGAAACTTGTAGAAGAAGCTGGAGTTGCTCTTGTACCAGGCAGTGCATTTTCCGAACTAGGAGAAGGATATGTAAGACTTTCTTATGCGTATGACATGCCAACGCTTGAAAAAGCCATGGACCGTATAGAACGTTTTTTGAATGACTTATAAGAAACAAATGGAAAAGGAACGACTCTCCTCACCAAAGTCGTTCCTTTTTTCTTTCTATTTCCTCAACTCTTTCACAAATCTTTTCAATTCATCCTTACTTGTGTTAGTCAACCACTCTTCCAATCTTTTATTTTCTTCTTGTATAACCCACCCCATCACTTCTTGGACCTCTTTTATATATCCGTCAAACTGTTCCTCTTCGATCTGGAGATTTTTTATCAGAATTCCCCAATCAACCCTCACATCATAGATGCCCTGCTCTGGATGTTCTCGCGCCAATTCTGAAACTTTTTCTAAAGAACCACCTAAAAACAGTTCTAATGCAATCCATTCACTGATGTATTCATGGCGATAGCCTTGCTTCATCACCGATTGAAACTGTAATCTTGCCTCTTCATACTTTCCCTGTTTTAATAGGGCCACGGCGCGATTTCCCTCTATATACTCGTTTAGAATATCTCCCTTAATATTCCCAAACCTCTTATACCACTCCTCATAGGATGGCCAATCCTCTTTTTCGAAGTAGTATTGGAGAATATCAAGGAATAAAGTTTCATTAGGTGATCTTCGTGCTAATTCCTCTAGGTAAGGCATTGCAAGCTCCTTTGAAGATTCGTTTATCACTACCGCCTCAACCCCGATGATCTTGCTAATCATCAGCAAACTATGCAAATCATCTGGATTATTCTCATAATTTTGCTTATACATTCCCAATGCTTCTTCCGGCTTATTTTTCAACAACACTTTATCAGCTTTGGTCAATTCTCTATTCTTCAAATAAAATGTCGGTAGGTTTCCAAATGTGTCTTGTCCTAACCGATAACCTTGGCTTTGGGTAATCAAATCTCCTTTTTCATTATGCGCCTGAACATTCCAAAAGAAACGTCCCCTAGGATCGGCAAAACCAAGCACAGATGAGTAATCAATCTCTTTCCAATCACTTTCTTCCATAAACTGAATGCCACCTTGCGAGAAATAAAGGTCTTCTACTGGCACAGTTAGCTGTGTCGTTTTAATTCCGCTCTTTAAATCATGTGAAACGGAACCACCTTCCACCTCCCTGCCGACACTGATGCTGTAGTATGCGGCTCCATCGACTGGTTCCCATGAAAACTCGATCCTATCTTCTTTCATTTCTTTAGAATTTACAGGATTATATATTTCTATTAATGGATGAATCATGGAGTCATGTGCCACAACATTCTCATTCTCCACTTCAATCCAAGGATTTGCTGGCATGGAAACAGAATATCCATCTATTTGATCAAAGGTAAACCCAAAATGCAGCTGATAACTACCTGGTGGGACCTTTTGAAAAATGTATTCTCCGTTTTTATTTGTAACTGCATGGTATTGTTCTTCTGAACCAATGCTATAATTCAAATTGTTTTTATCACGAAGGAATACCCCCACACCTTGAATTGGTGTTTCTCCATTAGATTTGTATATTTTTCCCCGTACAGAATGGAAAGAATGTTGACCGTTTTGTATCCTGTCCATTATCTCTAATAGTTGCTTCTCTTCTGAATAAACTTCTTCATCCCGATTATCCCTTTCCTTTTTCACCCGCCTGATATCTTTCAAAGTCTTTTCCACAAGCGCAATTACTTTCTCATGCTCACCTTGACTCATGAGAATATCTGCATGGGACTTAACTGCCATTGTTTTTGAGTAGGTGTCGTCTTCAGAAACAATTGCGTTGAATTCTTTTATATACGTTAAGGCCACCTCATATTGCTCGTTCTGAACTGCCAAGTCGATTTGTTTTGTTGCTAAATCCGACCTGAAATACGTTTTTATTCCCCTGTCTATGGCAGTTTGAAGAACTTCATTGCCTTTTTGCCATTCTCCTAGCTGATTGTAATATTCTGCCAGTTCCTTCGCCGCTGACTCCATGTATCCGTCAGTAGGTCCTTTTTCAACGTATTCTATTAAATAAGGTAGACGTTCTTCCAATGAAAATTTCACTTTTGCTTGATTTTGGCCTGACCAATATGTCGAGGTAGACCCAACATATACATCATATTGAAGGGTGTAGGCGTCTCCTATTAAAAACTCCCTGATAAGAGCGAACCTCTGCTCTTTAATAATGTTTCCATTTTCAAGCAGGTCTTTTAATCTCTCTTTTCCCGATTGCTCCCCGTTTGCCATTTGTTGTTTGACCGTGTATATGCTGTACTGAGGTTGTATTAAATAGAAGAATATTGGCAGAAATAAAATAAATCCAGCTACAGCCAACACTATGTGTTTAATTTTCACTTTTACTTTCATGTTCCTTCACCACTCTTTCATAGTCATCCTTCCAATAGGTGTATCCTGCAATCCGGATTATTTCACGATCTGCCTGTGTAGTGATGACCACGTTATCCCTATCAACCCTAAGCGAAATGGTTGAAAGGATTAACATTGTGGCCACAACGACTGGAAGAATGGGTAATTCAATCTCCTTGTTCCAGAAGGATGAAAGTTTTTCTGTGAAACTTTTTGGATGAGTTTTCTGTAATACTTTTTCACACCCAGTAAAATGGAGGTCCTTTAATTCATTGTCTAGTCTTTCTCTAACCGCTTGTTTTTCTTTGTGTTGCACTTCCATCCTCCCCTTTCTCCATCATTTCTTTTAAACGAGAACGTCCTCGTTTCAACCTTGTCTTCACTGTACTTTCTGCAATAGCTAACATCATTGCAATTTCGCTTATTTTCATCTCATTGAAATAATAAAGAATGATCACTTCTCTGTACTTATAATCCAACTTTTGTATCAACTGACTTAACGATTGATTTTGAAAATCTAGTAATAGCAGTGCCTCGGGACCTTTTGCTTGATCGTCTTCCGTAATCCGTTCAGCAAATTCAAAGTTTAGGAGGATGCGCTTAAAGCTCCACTTACGCATGTGCATTTTGCTTCGGTTGACAGTAATGGAGGTGAGCCAGCTTTTCAGTTTTTCATCCTCATCTAATTGATGAATCTTTTCAAAGGCGGTGATAAAAGTGTCCTGCACAACTTCTTCAGCAAGATGATTATCTTTTACCAGTAAGTAGGCAGTTCTTAATAGATAGTCTCCATAAAGAGTCATCAATTCTTTTAATGCTGATTCTTCTTTATTTATCAAACGTTTCACTAGGTGCAAATCATGCTCACCCCCCTTTTCTTTTAAGGTCTATACTTAAGATGCAAGGTCTTTAGAAATAGTTTCAACTTTTTGCAAAAAATGTTTTTTTGGTAGATATTTATTACCGTAGCATAAAGATGGGAAGTCTGTGGGGATTTTTATAAAGATATATTCCTATTAAACACGGCTGTTGAATTCCGCAAATGGCTTCGCTTTCCTAGTTTTTTAGTTAATATGATATTATAAAAAAAGACCCTTCCCGGAAGAGGGAGGGTCTCAATTTAATTGTTTGTTAGACTATTGCAATGCCGCTTCAACATTTATGACACCGTAGCCATAATTGAAGGACGAGCCCAAGTTGGTTGCTGTATTACGCAATCTTTCACGAACTTCAACATTTGTCAGACTTGGATTTTGCGCTAATAATAGTGCCGCTGCGCCTGCGACGTGAGGAGATGCCATAGAAGTACCATTTAATTCTCCATATTTATTTCCTGGTAACGTACTGTTGATGGAAACTCCAGGTGCCATTACTTCCAGCTGGCTTCCCACGCTTGAGAAGGAAGCACGGTTATTATTGGAATCCACCGCACCTACTGCGATAACGGAATCGTATTTAGCGGGGTAACCTATTGTATTAACTAATCCCAGGAATGAACCACTGTTTCCTGCTGCTGCTACCACTACAATGCCACTATTATAAGCATTGTCACTCGCCTGCTTTAATGTTGTGGACCCTGTGCTTCCTCCAAGACTCATATTAATGACGTCCATGTCGTTGTCAATTGCCCATTCAATACCTTGTGCAATTCCTGCAAGCGTTCCACTTCCATCTGCACCTAAGACTTTTACTGCATATAGATTGACATCATAAGAAACACCAAGTACCCCAACATTATTATTTAAAGCTGCAATGGTACCGGCTACATGTGTTCCATGACCATTCCCGTCTGTTAGAGCGTCTGGCTCTCCAGAAACGAAGCTTTCGCCTCCTGCAACACGAAGGTCTTCGTGACTTGCATCGATCCCTGTATCAAGTACAGCTACTTTCACACCAGATCCTGTTACATTTTGGGCATGCGCCACATCCGCTTTAATATGAGGAACTCCATAAGGAACCGTTTGTGCCGTTGCATGCATCTCTACATTTTCTTCCACATACTGTACATTAGGATTTTTCTCAACCGCAGCTGCAGCTGCTTCCGGAAGGGTAATATGTAAAACATTCATGTGCTTAAATTGGTGCTCGACCGTTCCACCAAGAGTGGAAACCAATGTGTCAGCCTTCGCGATGGCTGAGCTTGAATTCAAACCGATCAAGTATTCCTTCATTACCGGTTTTCCCTTTGCACTTGCATCTGATGGAGTAAAGGAGAAGGATAGCACCATCACAACAACTAATAACATGGTAAGCATTTTTTTAAAAGATCTGTTCATATTTTTCACACTCCTCTAATTAATCTAAATAAAAAAATTTATTTAGTTAACTATGATACTAGCATAATAATCTAGTGATTGTTATTGGGAAAACAAACCTACTTTTCCTGTATAATTCATAGATTCCATAAGGAATTTTCCCAATGGTTTATCATGGAAAACATTACAAAACCAAGTTGTTATTGCAAATATATTCTTATTCTATAATAAAGATTGAGTTCAGAATTTCTTTAACAAAAGGCTTTGTTAAACACCGTTGTTGATTTTCGCATTAGGCTTCGCTTTCCTAGGGGCGTTTGGGGAGCCTCCTCGGAAAAGCGCCTGCGGGGTCTCCCCTAAACGCATCTCCCTAAGGAGTCTTCGCCTATTGCTCCAAGCAACAGCTAGGTTGCTGCAAAAATCAACAGTATGCTTTTATAGAGTCTAACAAAAAAACACCGGCCTTGCTCCTAGATAGAGCGAGGCTCGGTGCTTAACATTTAGGGGGATAAACTAATTATTGTAATGCACTTTCCACATTGATGACTCCTTTTCCATAGAAGAAAGGATCACCAAGGTTAGTAGCAGTATTTTTTAAACGCTCACGAATTTGAACATTAGTCATGCTTGGAAATTTCGCTTTAATTAACGCTGCAGCACCAGCAACATGTGGAGATGCCATGGACGTACCATTGTAAGATGCGTAGTTGTTACCTGGAGTCGTGCTCAGTATACTTACCCCCGGAGCCATCACTTCCAGCTCATTTCCTACGCTGGAGAAAGATGCACGGTTATTATTAGAATCCACTGCACCTACCGCGATGACAGAACTATATCTAGCAGGATAACCCATTGTATTCTGTTTTCCTCTAGAACCAGAGTTTCCAGCAGCCGCAATCACAACAATACCACTTGCATATGCATTGTCACAAGCTTGTTGTAAAGCACTAGAGCCAGTACTTCCACCAAGACTCATATTGATTACATCCATTCCATTTGCGATGGACCATTCGATACCTTGTGCAATTCCACTTAACGTCCCACTACCAGAAGCATTTAGAACTTTAACAGCATATAAATCTGCATTATATGCTACTCCAAGAACACCTGTTGTATTATTTAAGGCAGCTACTGTTCCTGCTACGTGAGTTCCATGTCCATTCCCATCTTGCAAGGCATTTGGTTCACCAGAAACAAAGCTTGCTCCACCTTTGACATTAAGGTCAGCATGATTTGCATCAATTCCTGTATCAAGGATTGCGACTTTGACACCGCTTCCTGTCACACCTGAAGCGTGTGCTTTGTCTGCTTTAATATGAGGGATTCCCCATGGCGTTGTTTGTGCTGTTGCAAACATCTGTACATTTTCTTCTACAAATGCAATGTTAGGGTTTTTCTTAAGGGCCTCTGCAGCTTTTTCAAATAAAGTGACCTCTACGACTTCCATGTACTGGAATGTATGCTGAATCTCACCGCCAGCTGCCGTAATCAATTTTTTGGAAGACTGAGCATTTGCTTTATTTCCTTTAGCAAACCCCACTAAGTACTCTTTCTTGGCATTAGTGTTCAGACCATATGACTCCGCTTGAGCAGTTCCGAACGCTAACGAGAAAGCCAAAATAGCAATAAGTATGACCGAAAAACCTTTCATCCACTTCTTCAATACCTTCACCCCTTAGATATTTTTTAATAATTCTTACTATTAAGAACTATTAACGAAAGTTTACCACCTGTTACGTCAAATTCATATTGGGAAAATGGAGTGAATTTTACGATATCATTAACTAGAAAGACCTTTAATTTTCCCAATAAAAAAATTTGGTATATTTACCTCTAATACCCAATAATATAAAATGGATTGTCAAAAAGAGAAGCCAGGCAAAATTGTCTTCTCTTTGTTTACCTGTTTATTCTAATGTTTATCTGCCATAAACTAAGATGAAGTTCTCAATTAAAGAACACATTGTAATATCTGGTAAATGCTACTGCAAAATCTCCTCGAGTCACTTCTTGCTTCCCATTAAAAGTAGCCTCAATTTTAGGTTCCAGGTCATATCTCCCCTGTGTTACAGAGAAATTAGCATTCAATATATTGAGATCCAAAGCCAATTGTACATACCCTTTTAAATTCTCAGGAATATCACCCTGATCCTTTAACACTACTTGTTCATCCTTATATGTTACTTTAATGTCACCGGAATGGGCTATCGCCTCTTTTTCTAAACCTAAGCTTTGGACAAGGGAGTATGCCAATTCAGCTTTAGTTAGTGTACTTGTAGGCATGAACTTTCCTTCTTGCTTTGGTAACATTACTGCGTTATTCTTTTGCGCTTTATCTCTAAGAGCTGCTCCTTTTGCCATTACCGCTTCTGCAAAAGCGAGATCTGAATTTGAAATATCTGTAAAGCTCGGGACGTTTGGTAAAGACTGCCTAATTTCCGCTCCCATCACTAAGTATTTCGCAAAATCTAGTCTAGTAAGTTTCACATCAGGTTTAAAATAGCCATTTTTGTTCCCATCGAATAGTCTTTCATTCACTCCCTGCTTGATAGCTTCTTCTGCAGGGTGGCCGCTTATATCATTTAAGCCTGTAAAGCCTTCTATTTTTGTAAAGGTTAAAGTTCCTTCTACCGTTTCAGGTAAAGCTATTCCAATTGGATTCAACTCAGCCCCCCTAAGTCCTCTGATTTCCGCTTTCCATATACCTGACTGTGGTGAATCTACCAATACTACTCGGTCAGAATACAAAGGAAATAACAGACTTACACCTGAACTGTATTCTGTCCCATCCGGAGCAGTCAAGACGAGGTTAACAGGATTTCCCGTAGCCTCCATCACACCTTTACCGTCTACACGTGCAAGAAGGCTAGTCAAACCATTATCTACTGAAAATTCGTAAGTGCCCCCTGTAAGCGCAGAATAATCTATCACGAAGTCCTCCCTTGTTGTGGAGGTGTCCACTTTGGAGTGGAAAGTCTGGTTCATATTCAGTGTTGATCCATAAAGCTTATCTTTGTGAAGTGCGGCATCCACTGCGGCAAAGGCGTTCACATACCCTGCCCCTACTTCCCACGCTTCATATCCAGGCATATTGGTAGCCGTGAGTTGAAGGACTTCTTTCACTTCATCTGGCGATAAGGTTGTATCAGCCTCCAACATCAATGCTACAATTCCTGCCACATGCGGTGTTGCCATAGACGTTCCGCTCATCGTCGTATAATATGGGAGGTGTTGAGGTTCAATTAACTCCGCATCTTTTTCTGCCGCCAATGCCGAAAGCGGGGCCAGTACCCTTGTTGACACGATATCCACACCTGGAGCAGTAATGGTTGGCCTATCTTCCCATGTCCATTCCTCACCGTCCATGCTGAAAGTCCCTCCAACCCCTTTTGTTCCACGGGAGGAGAAATCAGCCAACGTGCCATCCTTCACTCCAGCCGCCACCGAAATTACCCAAGGTGCTTTGGCATAAGGATTATGAGTGTTTTCAGCCGGTCCTTCATTGCCTGCAGCAAACAAAACGACGATACCTCGATCGTGTGCTTTTTTACTCGCTATATTTATTGGGTGGTTGGGATCAAACTCACCACTGGAACCCCAAGAGTTTGTAATCACTCTAATTCCATATTCTTGTTGGTGTGTGATGGCATAGTCAAAGCCACCAATTCCGTCAAGAATAAATAACGCTCCACCTGAACCGTATCCTATCAGGTCTGCACCAGGTGCGGCACCCTCATATTTTCCTCCTGACATCGCCCCTGTTCCTCCAACAGTACCTGCAACGTGTGTGCCATGCCCAGAATTTGTGTCTGTATTTGGAACGTTTTCTGTATAAGTGATCGGTAGGATTCCTGTTATCCCCTGAAGATTTGTGGACCCAAGTACATTTTGAACTAGATTTCGTCCAAACTCATGATCTTTATGCGTCCCATCTACTCCACTGTCATTCACTACTACTCCAATCCCTTCACCTGAGAAAGGCATCCCTCCGTTAGCCTTGGTCATTTCCTTATCCGTTCTGACTTTGTTCACACCTGTTAGATCCGTTGATTCCGCGTTATAGTAAGTTACTTTCTCATTAAGATAAATGGACCTTACTTCCTGAGATTGCGCCAACGATCGGACCTGTTCTTTTGTAGCTAAAGCCCCGGCAATAGGTAATTCGTTCATCGTCACTGCTTTTTCAATTCCAACCTCATTCAACAACTCGATTTGAGTCGATGTTGGTTTCTGTTCTCCATGGAAAGTAATGATAACCTGCGCAGTACTTGCCGCCTCATCAAAAGCGGACCATACTTTCTCATCTACTACGGAGGATAAGGTCAATTCTCCTTGGGCATTTACACTAGATAATGAACTTAACATTAACAATAACGTACACACAACAGCAAACCACTTTTTCATTACTTCCCCTCTTTTCCACAATGATAGTTTATTGAACTGCGTTTAAGACAGCTTTATAGGCATCCACATAACCAGAGCCTGTTTCCCATTTTGAATACCCATCCATCGGTGTAGCCGTGTTTTCAAGAATTTCCTTTATTTCCAAGCCATTCAATGCTGGATTCACTTCCAACAACAATGCGATGATGCCTGCAACATGGGGGGCGGCCATAGAAGTCCCACTAAATGTTGTATAATAAGGTAGGTGTGCAGGTGAGATATATTCCAGATCCTTTTGTGCACTTAAGGCGGATAAAGGAGTTGTTACCCTTGTCGAAACAATATCCACTCCAGGTGCAGTGATGGTTGGCCGATCCTCCCAAATATAATCCTCGCCATCAACCACTACCGATCCACCATTCCCTTCCAATCCTCTTGAAGAAAAATCTGCTAACTGCCCTTGTATCGTTCCAGCGGCTACCGTTATGACCCAAGGTGCCTTTTTGTAATTTCCGGAAATGGTCGCTTCCCCAGGTCCAGAGTTTCCTGCAGAGAAAACGGTAATGATACCACGATCAAACAGTTTTTTTGTGGCGATGTTGATGGGATCATATGGGTCGAAGTCCGTACCTGCATCGCTAGGCGCCCCCCAGGAGTTCGTGATAATACGGATATTATATTCTTGCTGGTGAGTCAAGGCATAATCAAATCCTCCAAGTGTATCAAGCATTGCAATCACGGCTCCAGAACCATATCCTATCAAATTTGCTCCTGGTGCCACACCTTCGTATTTCCCTCCAGACATAGCCCCTGTACCACCGACGGTACCTGCGACATGTGTTCCATGTCCGGAGCTTGAATCCGTATTAGGGACATTTTCGATATAGGTAATCGGTAGGATGCCGGTTATCCCTTGTAAGTTAGTGCTACCAAGAACATTTTGAACCAGATTATTGCCCAACCTAATGTCATTGTGTGTTCCGTCTACTCCACTGTCATTGATTACTATTCCAATACCATCCCCGCTGACCGGCATCCCGCCATTCAGCTTGCGAAATCCCTCATCTTTGCGAACTCGGTCCACACCTGTATATGCAGTAGCATCATCGTTATCATATTGAAGTTCTTGGTTGTAATAAACGGAAACAACATTATCCCACTCAAGAATTTGATCCACTTGCTCCTTCGTTGCCAGAGCTCCTACAAAAGGCAAACTTTGAAACGCGATAGCCCGCTGAATACCTATTTCTTCTAGTAGTTTTATATAATTGGGATCTACCCTGCCATCAGAATTAAAGGAAATAATCACTTCTACTGGCCCTTCACTCTTGTTAAAAACTTGCTCAAGTGACTGATCCAAAACTCCTACTCCACCTTGGACATGGTTGGCATACACCTGACGAGGACCTTGTATCCATATGGATGGCAGTAAAATACTCATTAGGAGAATACCAATCGATAACAACGATATAATTCTTTTCATCCCTTTACCCCATTTCATTTTTTAAATAATAAGATTTATTACTTTTATCTTCTCATAGCCTACTATTCCTATCTATTAGGCATATGTCGTAAAAAAACAGCTAATCGTACTATCTTGGATACTACTTTGGTAGTAAGCAATTATATGTTGGGAACAAAAAGACGCCGGACAAAATGTCCGACGCCTTTTTGAATGGCTGTTTTCGTATGCATTGTTGCTTTTGCATTTGCATAAACCAATTTTATGAATAAAGCTTTATTAAAAAATGCCTAATGATTGAAGAAACACCAAGAGTATGCCAAACGGAATGACATATCTTATCAGGAAATACCAAATTCGGAATAACCATTTTCTTACCGGAGAACCTTGGAAGAATTCATCTTCTAAAATATTTTGGGGAATTCTAAACCCCACAAAAATAGAAATTAATAATGCACCAAGCGGGAGCCCGATATTACTTACGAGAAAATCCGCTGCATCAAAAATCAGTAGATTTCCTATGGTAATGTCGGAAAGTAAACCGAATGACAAAGCAGAAGGAATCCCCAAAATAAATATAATTCCCCCTGTAATGACGGCAATTTTTCTCCGCTTTTCTTGATTGTCTTTTACAATAACCGCAACTATGATCTCCAATATGGAAAAAGCGGAGGTCAAGGTTGCAAATAAAAGCAATACAAGAAACATCGTCAAGAACAATCCTCCAAGCGGAAGTTGATCAAACACTGCAGGCAAAACGACAAAGACCAGGCCGGGACCTTCATCTGGCTGCAATCCTAACGCAAAAACCGCAGGGAAAATTACTAGACCAGACAAAAGGGAAATGATAATATTCAAGCCTACAACCGAACCCGCAGATCGTACCAGGTTCTCACCTTTCTCCAGGTAAGAACTGTAGGTAACCATAATGGAAATACCGACACTTAATGAGAATAGAGCCTGACCCAGTGCCATCAGGAAAGTATTTGGGGTAATAAGGGATAGATCTGGTTGTAAAAAGTATAAAATCCCTTCTGATGCACCTTCCAAGGTCAGGGACCTTACCAGCAATAGAATGAAAATGATGAATAATAAAGGCATTAAAATCTTGCTGGCCTTTTCTATCCCACTTTGAACCCCAGCTTGAACTACCCAAATAGTAATACCCAAAAAGATAAACTGAGCAACTAGAACTTGAACTGGATTAGAGATGGTCTGTTCAAACAAAGCTCCATATTGCTCCAAAGAATATTGCGACAAGCCCCCTACAATACTCTTTCCTAAATAGGTGACAATCCAACCACCTACCACACTGTAAAAGGATAATAGGATAAACGATGCAGCTACACCCAAAATACCGATAAAATACCATTTCTTTTTAGGTGCTAGCACCTTATAGGCTGTTATGGCATCCTTTTGTGTGGACCTTCCAATAATAAACTCTGCCAAAAGCATCGGCGCTCCAATAAGGAGGGTGAAGAGGATAAATAAAAGAAAGAATATTCCTCCACCGTTTGTACCGGCCATATACGGAAATTTCCATATAGCCCCCAGGCCGATTGCCGACCCTGCTGCCGCTAATATAAAACCAATTTTTGATGTCCATTGCTCATGTTGTTTCATTGTTATAACTCCTATTTTATTGATTAGTCTACTATCATACTACCCTTTGCATAAAATGTATAGGGAATTTTCTGTAAAATCACACAAGAGGCTCTGCCAAACTCTTTAAGGAAAGGGGACCAACTTGTGCTGTACGGCATAAATAACGACTTGTGATCTGCTTTTCACATCTAACTTTTTAAATATTTTGCTTACATGTATTTTGACTGTCTTATCACTGATGAATAGACGCTGGGCAATTTCTTTGTTGGATAGCCCTTCTACCAGGCCCAACAGCACTTCCTTTTCTCTCTCAGTAAGAGTCGTATCTTCTGCTTGTTGAACTCCTTGTTGATGATAGTTAATCAGTTTTTTTGTCATGGCTGGATGGATGATAGATTCTCCCTGAAAAACTGTCCTTATTGCATCAATTACCTGATCAGAGGGGGAATCCTTCAAAAGATAGCCATCTGCCCCTTCTTTTATTGCAGACATGAAATACTCGTCATGCTTATACATTGTAAGGATTAGCACTTTTACCTCTGGATATTCCTTCTTCACCATTTTTGTCAGTTGTATCCCGTCCTGTTCAGGCATATTTATATCCATAACAATAATGTGGGGGCGTGCTTTTTCAAGCAATGCTATCATTTCTCTTCCGCTAGTTGCTTCCCCGACCACTTTCATATCTTTTTCCAATGATATGATCGTTTTCAAGCCGTCCCGCAAGATGGCATGATCGTCCACCAGCATGACATTAATCATCATTATTCGTCCCTTCCAATCCTAGTTTTGGTACTGTCAGTATAATCTCTGTACCCTCATCCTGCCTACTTTCAATCTGTAGTGCTGCACCAATTTTTTCAGCCGCTTCATTCATTTGAAGTATTCCGTAATGGGGTTCATTCATTGCTTTGATCATTGCGTGATACAAAGAAAAACCAATCCCATTATCCTTCATCTTCAATAATATATGATCCCGCTTATAACTTATCAAAATATGCAGGTCTGATGCCTTTGAATGCTTGATACTGTTCTGTAAACTCTCTTGGAAGACGTCAAACATCACTTTTTCCGTCATGGGGCTGACAGGTCCTTTTGCCCCTCTGATTTCTAGTTCAATATTCAGCCCAAGGGCTTTATCCTTTTTCAATTCGGCTATCTTTTTCTCCAGAGCAATATGAAAGCCTAATTGCTCAGTGGGATATGGTTTCAAGGCATAGATAGAATCCCTCACATCCTTCAGACTTTCCCTCAACCTATTATTGCTATCCACAATTAGCTGTCTAGCTTCAACAGGGTTCGAGTCCATCTTCTTCAAAGACGTATCCAGTTTCATCACAGCACCCGCAAGCGATTGAGCAATTCCATCATGTATATCATGTGCAATCCGATTACGTTCTTCAAGAACCACTCTCCGCTCTTGTTCTTTTACAAGATATTTCGTTTTAAAAAAGCCCGCCAACTGATTGGAAATAGTTGCAATTGCCCTTGTGTCTTCCAGTGTAAAGCTTTTTGTCCGGGCTTTGGTCACTACAAAACAGCCAATCACATCCTTTTCAAAAATCAACGGCGCATAAAGGACAGATCTAGATTGCCCGCGGAAATATGTTGTCAATGGTCCTTTATTTAAATCTCGCTTATCGAACACCACCATATTTTCCAATGATTCCATTTGATAGAACACTTCATTATCAATTGAATCGGAGCTAAGTTTTCCCTTCAATACATTCAATTCCCACTGTGCACGATCGTTGCGCAGGAAAAGGAAGCAATCATCATAAGTCATCATATCGTTCATCAGCTTTATGGTCAGGTCCCCCCAGCTTTGGGACGGAAGGGAATTGTTCAATTTAGAAGAAAAGTCGAATAGTGCTTTAATACGATTTTTTTCCACCTTTAGCCTCGCAATGATGGAGCTAAGTAGAGAGAGCCCAACAAGTGGAGAGAAAAAGAAAAAATAAGAAAAACTGTCCACTTCCCCTCTATTTTGACTGCCTAAATAATGTATGAGACAACCGTAAATAAAAGCAACAGTGTAGCTGATTGCCTCTCCTTGGCTCTTCCCTAACCAAAATCTGAAAGGATATTTCTCTGGACGTAACCACAAGACAATGTCTACAATAATATTATTAATTAAATAAAAAAAGGTAATGATGATAAAAAAACCCAGAATCCCCATGGTTAAATGGGAGAATCCCGATTCAGTAAGTCTTTCCAAACTTAACTTGTGAATAAGATGAGCGAGATAAAAACTGATAACCAATTGTGCAGGATTAAAAAGCAAGATTCGTAAAGGTCTACGGTGTATCCAATTTATCGCTAAAACCGTCAATGGGTAAACAACCACAACGACATCTATCCCAAAAACAACATACATCATATAAATGATAGGAAAGGTCAATGTAGTTTGTCCTCTCGGCATCGGCATTGGATAATACTCACAGATCAACGTAAATATTATTAAAATCAACAGGGGCAACGACCAGCTGATTGCTTCCAATGTGACTAGATAAAAGCCAAACATCATAAAGCCTATAATTGATATAAAGCCCATATATAATTGAGAGATATGATAATTTCCCCGGGGTAAAGCCATTGATATCCCCATCCCTAATGAAATATTTTGAGGAAGGCAATTCAACTTGAAATTAATGGCCTTCAGACAATGAAAGAAAAACTCCAGCTGGCATAATGATAAACACTTCCCAACTGGAGTTCTTCATACTCGAAATGGAGTACTACTCCATCATAGACAGACTTTAAAATAAATACTATTAGGTAAAAGCAATAAATGACTAGTACTAAAGTAGTAACATCATAAATCTCTCTTAAATCTTACTTCTATTATCGTTCCTTCATTCACTTCACTTTTGACATGTACTTTGCCATTATGATTTTCAATAATGTTGAAGGTAATCATTAAACCTAATCCTGTGCCTGTTGATTTGGTCGTGAAAAACGGCTCCCCTAATCTGGATATAATTTCTTCAGGTATTCCATTTCCTTCATCACGGAGCCTGATAACCAATTCCTCCCCATCATCTTCTGTATCAATAAAGATAGTACCTCCGCTTGGCATCGCTTCTATCCCGTTTTTAATCAGGTTGATAAAAACTTGTTTCATCTGGTTTTCATCACATTTGAACGTTGGAAAATCTGCATTCAGTCTTAGATCAAACCACACATTATTCATGATCGCCTGAGTTTCGAGCAGTGTAGCTACATCCTTTAATAAGGTATGTACACTCACTTCATGAATGTAAACCTGATGTGGCTTAGCAAGCAAAAGAAGTTCGCTTAAAATCAGCTCTATCCTACTTAATTCCGACTCAATGATATGGAAATACTCCTCCTTTTCTACCATTTCTCTTTCAAGGAGTTTAAAAAAGCCTTTGATAGCGGTTAAAGGATTACGGATTTCATGAGCGATGCCTGCAGCCAATTGACCAGCAACAGACAGCTTTTCCGACTGGAGCATCAATGCTTCCGCTTGTTTCTTTTCTGTAATATCACGGATGATAACTTGCATGGCATCTTTTCCTAAATAGGTAGTGGGTATCCCGATAAGCTCGGTATAAATGGTGTTCCCTTTCATGGTCTTCCACTCTTGTTCATAGGTAGGCAATTTGGTTCCGTGATGTTGTCCACGCACTTCTTCCCAAATCTTTTGGAAATCTTCTTCAGGAAGATTATTTAAAACACTTTTCCCAAAAATCTCCCCATAATTATCCACTTCTAACATCTTCAGTCCAGATTCATTGATAAACGTCCATTTTTCTTCACAGATCACTCCAATGGTGTCGATGGAATTTTGAACTAATTTTCGAAAACGCTCTCTACTGTTTTGCAAAATCTTATGGAAGCTTTTGCGATGTGAAATATCCACCAGCATGACGAAAGATGCAGGTTTTCCCTTGTAGGTAGTATGGTTAGAAATAATCTCTACTTCTATTGCCCTTCCATCGAGGCGTTTCCACCGTTGCTCCATCTGCCCCACTCGGTAGCCTTGTTGCACGGACTTAATTCTTTTCTCCACAATTTCGTGATACTCTTCCTCTATGTATTCATACACGGATGTTTGGAGAATTTGTTCTTTATGGCATGCCCCTAGCATGGATGTACCGGTCTCATTTACATATTTTATTAGCCCATCTACAAAAATGAATACACCGTTCGGGAGATGTTCAATAAGGTCATAGGCAGAATAGTCCTCGTCCATTTCCTCCTCATTTTTACTTATGTCATTTATACTTCTTTGTCGAGTTGGAATGGAGAAGGCAGTACCTTTATCTTCCTTGGATGGATTCTCATTCTTTGAGGTACGGGAAAGCATGAGGACAATTTCTTTTTCTTCCCCTAATGATGATTTGACTTCCGAAAGCACCGCTTCCAACCAAATAAGGGACCCATCCTTCTTCTTCATTCGAAAATAACAATGGGTTTGATGAGAAGGGTGGTAGATTAAGCTCTCTATTAAATAAAGATCTTCCGAATCAATCCAATTCTCTAATCTGGTATTAATCAGATCTTTTTTGGAATGACCTAATACTTCTTCACACGTCGATGATACATACTGTATGTCACCTACATCTGAAATAACAACGATAAGTTGAACCTTTGAAATAGATTCAATAGATTCATTGTTCTCTTTCTTTAATAAAGAGTCAGGGGTACTCATTTCTCTTTCCTCCCTTCGTAATCTATCAATCACATTTACAAGAAACCTTGCCCTTAAAAACTAATCGTCCTAAACTTCCAATATCCCCAATTATACTACAAATTTCTTTATTTTTCTAAAACTTATAACTAATTACCCTAGCACTTTTTTCCCAAAAATAAAAGACTCCCCCACCACCTCACAATCTACCAGTCCCTTCAGCAAACCTGTATAATAAAAGAAAAAAGAAGAAAAGGGGTCAGACCCCGGGAGGTATTTTCACATGAACAGAGAATTACATAAGGTTGCTTTTGTTGGTACGGGTGTGATGGGTAGTAGTATGGCGGGGCATTTGTTAGATCGCGGGTTTGAGGTTAGTGTTTTTACGCGGACGAGGGAGAAGGCTGAGGGTTTGGTTTCGCGCGGCGCGGTGTGGAAGGGCAGTGCGGGGGAAGCCGCACGCGGTGCTGATGTTGTGATTACTATGGTTGGATATCCTAAAGATGTGGAAGAAATCTATTTTGGCGATAACGGCATCTTAACTAATGCCGAACAAGGTGCATACCTAATAGATATGACCACCTCCACTCCGACACTTGCTAAACAGATTTACGACCAAGCGAAAGAACAAGGATTACATAGCCTCGATGCTCCTGTCTCTGGTGGTGATGTGGGGGCCAGGGAAGCTCGTCTAACTATAATGGTTGGTGGAGATAAGGCTGCTTTTGAGTCTTGCCAGCCGATCTTCCAAGCATTAGGAGCAAACATCATTCATCAAGGTGAGGCTGGAGCCGGGCAGCACACTAAAATGTGCAACCAGATTGCCATTGCCACGAACATGATCGGTGTTTGCGAAGCTTTGGCTTACGCGGAGACAGCGGGACTTGATCCTGAAAATGTCCTAAAGAGCATTTCTAGCGGGGCGGCTGGAAGCTGGTCCCTGTCAAATCTTGCCCCTCGTATTATCGCAGGAAACTATGAACCTGGCTTTTTCGTCAAGCACTTCATCAAAGACATGGAAATCGCCCTTGATGAAGCCGACAAAATGGGACTTGACGTTCCAGGCCTTTCCTTAGCCCGTGAAATGTATGTGAAGCTTTCTGCATTAGGCGAAGAAAATAGTGGAACACAAGCACTTTATAAGCTGTTCCAAAAAAATTAATAAAATGGTAATGGCGACTGCATTCAACCTGCAGTCGCCATTTACTTTTATCTGTGTAACTAATTTCTTCCCCTTAAAAATTCCAACAGACAGTGGACTGCCACTCGACTAGTCATGTCGCGGAAATCAATCGTTGGGTCTATTTCCACTATATCCAAACCGCATACCATTTTCTCTTTTCCCAAAAGATATATAGCTTCAAGGAGCTGCTCGCTTGTCATCCCACCTGGGCCAATAGCAGGACAGCCTGGTGCATATGCCTGATCAAGTACGTCCATATCAACGGATAGGTAGATGTGCTCAACCTTATCTTTTAGGTATTGTACAGTTTCGCTAATAACCTTCACGATTCCATTCTTCCTTACATCTGCCATCGTATAAACTTTTATACCATTTTCTATTGCATATTGATGATAATACGAACTGTTAGAGTAATTTCTAATACCCACTTGAACAAGATGCTCACCTTTTAACACACCTGCTTCAAGAAGCCTCCTAAATGGTGTCCCATTCGTTGGACCACCATCTTCGGTGTTCCTTAAGTCATGGTGAGCATCAAATTGAATGACTCCAATAGTACCCGTTTTTACCGTAGACAATCCTTTAAGGGTAGAAAAAGAAATTGAATGATCGCCTCCAATGAAAAGCGGGAGGCAATCTTTATTTTCCCTTAATATAGATGTTACCGTCTCTTCAATTCTGCGATAAGACTCCTTAATATCCGTTGCGTGCATATGAACATCCCCAGCGTCCATTAACATCGACGAATCCCTAAGATCGACTTCCCCTTCCAAAGCATAGGTTGAATAGGATTGCATCAATTTCCTGACAACACCAGGAGTAAAACTTGCTCCAGAGTGACTAATAGAAGGTTTGGACAGAGGGACGCCGATAATGGTCGTTCCATGGAGCATACTCTCACCGTCCCAAGTATGCATCAGCTCGGTTGCCTTAGGAAAATGTCTGTCTACAAATGGAGGAGCACCTGTGGTTTGTAAATAGGATGGCCTACTCAAGAAAAGCTCCTCCTTTTGCGACTTTCTCCCCTTTTAAAAATACGCTGTGTACATGGTTAACGCCATAATGATACGGGACGTACTGATAATTCGGAGCATTCCAAATGACAACATCTGCTTGACGACCCTTTTGAAGTCTTCCTGCAACAGCCTCCTTATGGATAGCTTTTGCAGAGTTGACCGTGACCGCGTTCCATATCTCTTCACATGTCATTTTCAGTTTCAACATCGCAAGATTCATAATAAATTGGATGTTTTCGGTCGGCGAACTTCCCGGATTAAAATCGGTAGCCAATGCAACCGCTCCACCACCATCAATCATCCCACGGGCATTTGCGTAAGTGTCTTTATTTAAATAAAAGGTCGTACCTGGCAAAAGTACCGCGATGGTATCAGAAGAACCGAACATGCTGACTGCTTCATCTGACGCCGCAATCAGATGATCAGCAGAGGCTGCTCCGAGCGTAATGGCAAGCTCCGTTCCGCCTAGAGATACAATTTCATCGGCATGGATTTTCACAGCAAATCCTGCTTCTTTTGCTTTAATTAAATATTCCTTAGATTGTTCAATTGTAAAGACACCTTCTTCACAGAAAATGTCCACAAACTCAGCAAGTTCTTCTTCTTTTAGCGTGGAAAATAAGTGTGCCATTTCTTCTAAGAAACGTTCTGGATTCTCTATACGTTCCTTTGGGATGGCATGGGCCCCCAAGAAAGTCGATGCCATAATCATGGAATATTTTTTTTGAAGCTCCTTTGCAACCTTTAATTGTTTAAGCTCTGTTTCCGCGTTTAATCCATAGCCACTTTTTGCTTCAACTGCAGTTACACCATAACTAAGAATTCGTTTCAGATGAAATTCCGCTTTCTCCAACAACTCTTCAAAACTTGCCTCTTGTGTTGCCTTAACAGTAGAATGAATGCCTCCACCTTGCTTTAAAATTTCTAGGTATGGAACACCTTGTTGCTTTAATGCAATTTCGTGCTCCCTGGACCCACCGAATACAAGGTGTGTATGAGGGTCTACGAGTCCAGGTGTCACAAGCTTTCCTTTACAATCTATCACGTTATAACAATGTAAATCTTTCGCCTCATCAGAGGTTCCAATAAAAGAAATTACTCCGTCCTTCCAGCCGATTGCTCCATCTTTAATATGCGGGAGAACTTTCATCTGTTCTCCTTTGACCATATCCGATTCATGATCCATTGTAAGCAGTTGTCCGCAGTTAATCAGAAGTGTATCCAATATCATTTATTACTCACTCTCCTTTAGTAAAGGAATGTGCACGCCTTTTTCTTTGGCCACTTTTTTCGCAAGATCATACCCTGCATCCGCATGTCTCACAACACCCATTCCAGGGTCTGAGGTCAACACTCGCTCCAAGCGCTTTCCTGCTGCTTCCGTTCCATCGGCCACAATGACCATTCCTGCGTGAAGGGAATACCCCATTCCCACTCCACCACCGTGATGAACGGAAACCCAACTCGCACCATTCACACCATTGATAAGCGCATTCAAAATCGGCCAATCCGCTACCGCGTCACTGCCATCAAGCATTGCTTCTGTTTCACGATTAGGCGATGCCACAGAGCCGCAGTCCAAATGATCTCGACCGATTACAATCGGTGCAGAAAGCTCGCCGCTTGCTACCATTTGGTTAATGATTTTTCCAAAACGGGCACGCTCGCCATAACCAAGCCAACAGATTCTTGAAGGCAACCCTTGGAATGCCACTTTTTCTCTTGCCATCTTGATCCAATTGCAAAGATGTTTGTTATCAGAAAACTCTCTTAAAATAACTTCATCTGTTTTATAAATATCTTCCGGATCACCAGACAATGCCACCCAACGGAAAGGTCCTTTCCCTTCGCAAAATTGAGGACGGATGAATGCTGGAACAAATCCAGGAAAATCAAAGGCATTTTCCACACCCTCGTCCAGAGCCACTTGACGGATATTGTTGCCATAATCAAATGTGATCGCGCCCTTTTGTTGGAGGTCAAGCATTGCTTTCACATGCACTGCCATGCTCTCTTTTGCAAGCTTCACATATTGTGCTGGTTCTTCTTTTCTTAGCTTTGCTGCATCTTCTAAGGTCATCCCAATCGGAACATAGCCATTTAAAGGGTCATGGGCAGAAGTTTGATCCGTCAATAGTTCTGGTGTAAATCCTCTTTCGACTAGTTGTGGAAGGATCTCAGCTGCATTTCCTAAAAGTCCAATAGATAAAGGTTTTCCTAGTTTCTTATATTCCTCCGCTTTTTGAATGGCTTCATCCACTGTTTTGACCTTTACATCGCAATATCTCGTTTCAATGCGACGGTCAATACGATGTTCGTCTACCTCAATGGCAATACACACTCCACCATTCATCGTCACGGCAAGCGGCTGTGCACCGCCCATGCCTCCAAGACCGGCCGTTACAGTAATCGTGCCCTTCAGTGTATTGTTAAAGGATTGTTTAGCTGCTTCAGCAAATGTTTCAAAAGTTCCCTGTAGGATTCCTTGAGTACCAATATATATCCAAGAGCCTGCTGTCATTTGGCCATACATCATCAGCCCTTTTTGATCTAGCTCATGGAAGTGGTCCCAATTTGCCCACTTTGGCACAAGATTGGAGTTTGCCAATAAAACACGTGGCGCATCTGCATGACTGCGGAACACAGCAACCGGCTTGCCTGATTGTACTAATAAGGTTTCGTCTTCTTCTAAGTTTTTAAGCGATTCCACAATGGCGTCAAAACTTTGCCAGTTTCTTGCCGCTTTCCCGATTCCACCGTACACCACTAACTCCTCCGGGATTTCTGCCACTTCCGGGTCTAAGTTGTTCATCAACATACGCAATGCAGCCTCCTGCACCCACCCCTTCGTATTTAACTCACTGCCCCTAGGAGCACGAATAACCTTCACCATTTCCTTTTCCATTTCAGTTCATCCCCTTTGATAGAATTATTCATTTTGATTTTTGGTAATGTTACAGAATTGTTGCGGAAGTATTAAATTTCTGAGGGGGGTCAGACCCCCCTAGGAATTTCACGCTCTACATAGAACGCTGCCCTCATCCTTCATCCACGCAGCCAAAGCTTCGATGTCTTTGGAGAAGATGCGGTCTTCGGTGATGCTTGGGACGATGGTGCGCCCTTCTTGGTACCATTTTTGCATGAGTGGTGCAGATAGGAAGACTCCTCGGAATTCAAGGGCTTGCATGGCACACATCCATTCGATGGCAAGCACCCTCCGCACATTGGCGACTATTTGATAGGCATGCCTTGCTCCAATCGTCCCCATGCTCACATGATCTTCTTGATTGGCAGAGGACGGAATGGAATCCACACTTGCCGGGTGAGCTAATGTCTTATTCTCTGAAACTAGCGATGCAGCACAATACTGCATGATCATTGCTCCTGATTGAAGGCCTGGCTTCGGACTTAAGAATGGTGGCAAGTCATTTAACTGCGGATTAACCAGCCGTTCAATTCTGCGTTCAGAAATATTAGCAAGCTCTGCCATCCCAAGCTTCAGAAAGTCCATCGCAAAGGCAATAGGCTGCCCGTGAAAGTTTCCGCCTGAAATCACCTTGCCTCCATCATCGAAAATCAAAGGATTATCCGTTGCTGCATTGATTTCTATCTCCAGCTTCTCCTTCACATAACCCAGAACCTGCCAGGATGCTCCATGCACTTGTGGAATACACCTCAATGAATAGGCATCCTGCACACGCTTCTCTCCCTGCCTTGTCACAAGTTTGCTTCCATCCAACAACTTCCGAAACCGCTCCGCTACATCCACTTGCTCCTGATAACCGCGAACCCTATGAACATCATGATCCAAGGCATCCACAATTCCCTCAAGCCCCTCAAAAGTCATTGCTGCTATCGACTCCGCTTGGAAAGCTAACTTCTCCGCTTCTAAGTAAGCGACTACCCCTACAGCAGTCATCGCCTGAGTCCCGTTAATTAAAGCAAGGCCTTCTTTTGCCTTCAGTTCAATTGGAGTAATCCCTTTTTCAGCCAAAACACTTGCAGTATCTCTTCTTTTTCCTTCATAAAATACTTCCCCCTCACCAAGCAAGGTCAATACCAAATGGGACAATGGCGCAAGATCTCCGCTTGCCCCAAGCGACCCTTGCTGGGGAACCACAGGATGTATTCCTTCATTCACATATTGTAAAAGACGTTCAATGACAATCGGACGGACACCGGAATACCCTTTTAAAAGGGCATTTGCGCGTAATACCAACATCGCACGCCCTATTACCTCATCAAATGCTTCACCTACTCCGCAAGCGTGAGAGTGAATAAGGTTCCGTTGCAAGTCTGCCGTTTCTTCAAATGGAATCAAAACATCGCTGAATTTACCAAAGCCAGTTGTAATTCCGTAAACCACTTCCCCTTTATGCACAATGTTTTCCACCGCTGCCCGACTAGCGACCACCTTCACCATTGCGTCCTGACATGCTTCCACCTGATCGTTACCAAATAATATTCTATTCAACTTTTCAAGCGTCAACGATTCGCCATTTAATGTAATCATTGCGACTCTCCCCTTTTCCCGCTGTTTCTCCATAGACAACTTCCCCCTTTTCCCACACAAAAAGAGGCCATACTTCGACCATATAATATGTTCAAAGTACAGCCCCCTATTTATCAGCAACTATGGGCAAAATATTTAAATGTGATTTATTCCGAGACCAATCGTTTCATGCTCCGATCCCCTGACAGGAGCGCCAATAGTCCCATAAAGTGCAACTGCAATCCAGTCGCCTTCCTCTAGATCCTCATAAGGATTTCCCCTTACGACGGCAAAACGTAAGCCTACAGTCCTCATGACAGAGCCAAGCTGGACTTGACCGCGTGTCACTCCACTAAGAGCATCCATGATGGCATGATAAAGTGCATGTGTTTCCCGGTATCCATCGGATTTGATGATACCTTCCCGCTTAGCAGCAGTTTCAATGGCTGCTACCACTTTTTGCGAATCCATGGAACCGACTTTGCCCATACAGCTTTTCCATTGTGGCGGAGTTGCTACCGACAATTCCTCCTGGTCACCGTTCATCGCAAGAAGTATTGCATACTTGCCAATTCGTCGATCTATCGCTAGTACCATATGCATTACCTCAATACTAAAAATTTTCTAATAACTAATGTCTACATCAAGTGTAAATTTGTCCGTGCCTTCCTGTCAAGGAGTTTCTCTGTTTATATTTCTTGAAACTCCTTGAACATCATATAATATTGCAAGCCTTTTGTAGACGCTAATGCCTGTTCCTTCGTTTCTTTAGCAAGTGTATAGTTTTTACGGCTTAGAGCAAGTTCCGTGTCGATGGCATATTTCATCCAATCTTTTCTGACTTCGTCTTTAAGCACTTCTGCCTTCTTGTAATCTTTTTCTGCCACTGCAATTCCTGCGGTTAGATACGTCTTTATCTCAGCCTGATCGACTTTTGCAACTTGTTCTTTCGCCTTTGAGTAGTTGCCGACCCTTAAGTAATACTGAGCCCAAAAGACTGCGGTCTTTTTCCCTTTCCACTTCCGTTCAAGCTCCTCCAACTCTTTCTTGGCACCAGTAAAATTACCGTTTGCCAATTCTAAAACAAACCCATAGTAGGGCTCATGTCGCTTTTTATCTAAATATTTCTCTATTTTCTCCACATCCCGGGACAAAAACATATATTTAACATCCCTGTAGGATAAGGCGATAAATGCTAAGACAAGAAGGACAACAAATATCCAGAAGTTGAATTGAACATTCAAAACTCCTAAGATTATTCCTATTGCAAATCCTCCAAGTATTAACAACAATAAATTCTTCATAACATCCTAGCTTCCCTTCTCTCTAACAATAACCATCATTTAAATAGATTTGACCATCCCACCATCCACCAAGAAGGAGCTGCCAGTCATATAGCTGTTTGCATCTGACACAAGAAATGTTACCACTTTTGCAAATTCTTCCGGTTCACCATAGCGACCAAGCGGAATACCCGCTTTGACTTTCTCTTCCATCTCCGCTTTCGTAATACCCTGTTTCTCCGCATTCACTTCATCTAAAAATGCCACTCTGTCTGTAGCAATTCTTCCCGGTGCAACAGTATTGATCAAAATGTTATCTCCCGCAAGCTCACCAGCTAAAGTCTTAGTCAAACCAACGATGCCTGTACGGAACGTATTGGATAGCAATAGACCTGGAATAGGTTCCTTAATGGAGGAAGAAGCGATGTTGATGATTTTCCCTCCGTTTTTCTTGAGGTGGGGAAGTGCTTCCCGAATGGTTCGGATATAGCTTAATAGATTCAATTCAAAAGCCTGCTGCCACTGTTCATCTGTGATCTGTTCAAATGAACCGGCAGGGGGGCCACCAGCGTTATTCACCAAAATATCTAGTCGACCATATGTATCCACCGCATGTTGAACGGCACGTTGAATTTGAGAAGAATCTGTAATATCTGTTTGAATATAGGAAGCTCGACCACCATTATTTTTCAATAGTTCAGCTTGCACATCAGCTAACTTTTCTTCATTTCTGCTCGCAAGGACCACATTGACTCCTTCTTCAATGAGAGATGCGGCAATTGCCTTTCCAAGCCCTTGGCTAGAAGCCATAACAAGAGCCGTTTTTCCCTTAAGATTCATTTCCATCAAACAACACGCCCTTCCTTATAATACTACTATTATAACGTTTTCAATTTGCGTTGTAACGAATTATAACCTAAAGAAAAACAGCCACATCTAATGGCTGTTTTTCTAATAACTAAAGACATTCACTCTCAACTATTCCAATCAAATCCTTTAGCATTGCAACAGATGTTTCCAAACTCAAAGAGTAAATTCGTTGCGTTCCCTTTTGCTCAATTTCGACAAGCTTATTATCACGTAATATTTTCAAGTGATGAGAAATTGCAGGCCTGGAAAGTCTGGATGCTTCTGCAATTTCTGTAACAGTCAATGCTTCTTTTTCTGCCAGTAGTAAAATAATATCCTGTCGTGCTTCATCCGCAAGTACTTGGAATAGCGGGATACAATCTCGAAATGTTTGAATTGCTTTTTCATTCATATAAAATACTCCTTCATCGTCCACTTCATCTTTATCCCATTATACCAAGAAAACAGAGCAATTGGGACATAGAAGCTACAAATCTATTCTCTGATCCGTGCCATCAGTCTGTCTCACTACCGTTATTCTTATCTTTACTAAACAAAGGAAATCTTTCGCCTTCAAGTTCATTGTAATACGTAAAAGTATAGTCAGCGTTTATCACCAATGTTTCAGGAAACCCTTCTTCGGTATCATAAGGGACAATGTCCACATGAAGCAATTTTTTGGGACCTTCTTTGTGCATATCCTCGTAATGATGCCAGCCTTCAGTTGGAATGTAATTACCATTTTTATCTGATAGATTCCAACCGATATCTCCACTTGCTCCGTCTTGTTGACTCTCCCCATTAATAATTAAAGCATACTTTCTGATAGTACCTTTCCCGTCCTTAACAGGTGTAAGACTGTAATCCAACAATTGATAACTATTAATCTTACCATCTAAAGGTGTTGCTTCGGTTTCTTTAAGAGGGATTTCCATAGAGAAGAATGCTGGCTCCTGGACAGAAGCCCCCATCATTTGAATATAAAGTTCCTCCATTGGATTTTCTAGTTTTCCCTGTAGATGGTGTTTCCCCATACGTTGCTGTTCTTCATTCCCCATATAATAATGCGAGTAATGTACCTCTATCGGTTCAATAGATTTTGGAGGTTCCATAAAATGAAAGTAGTTAGGCAATACGAAGTGTTCCTCTTCCGTTGTTACATGTAACCCGACATGACGCCCCTGGCTTATCTCTTGCATCCTATATTCTTGATCATGCTCTTTCAGAAGCTCCATTAATCTGGCTTCCTCTTCTTCTGTATGGTTGACGGAATACCTTATTTTAGTTCCGTTTTTGCTATAGGTAGCATCCATTAGTTCGACGACTATCTTATCTGCAATGGTCATTTTCTTGTCCAGTTTGACCGTTACAGCAGTGTCTTCTACCTTGTCATACCTTATTGGAATTTCCAGGTTCCACTTTCCAAACTGTCCCTGCAGTCGAGCAAAGTTTATTTCCAAATTAAACTCATCAGGCAGATCTTCTGGCATTTTCACAAGATAGTATGGTCTTTCTTTTTCCTTCCCTTCCTCTTCTGCAGGACTCGTAGGATACCGAAGATGATCAGGGATGGTTGCTTCAAAGGGATATTGCTTACCGTATTCATCTACAATCTTCAAGGGATTGTAACTATAAAAATCCACATCTTCAAAAGGATAAGTCTTAGGTGGTTCTTCTCCATCTCTACTGATTTCATAATAAATAGCCATGTAAAGAGAGTCGATTTCCACCTTTGTGATCTCAAGAGTTATTTCTTTATCGGTTACTGCGTATGTACCATCCGTCCAAACATTATAGATGGTTCCATGCTCCATATACGTGGATACCATCGAGGCAAGCGGCTTCAATGTTGGTAAAATAATTGCACTGAATAGGAAGACTGCCCCTAATATCCCTACTACACTAAGTTGATATTTCCATGTGCGGTGCTTTGGTTTTGGAGGAACGTAGGGGGTAAGCCTACTCAACACTTTATCGTTAAATGATTCATTAAGCTTTGGGTATTCCAAAACTTTCTCTAACGTAGATTCTTCTTGTTTAAGCAAATGTAATACTTCTCTACAATCAGGGCAGAACTCTAAATGATCCTTCATCCTCTGTTCCTTATCCTGATTTAACTTTCCATCAAAATGTTGAGAAAGCTCATCCACCCTATAGCAATCTCCACCTGTTTGTTGGATATCAACTGATAAAGTGGAACGTCGAATTTGATATATGGCGTTTAAATAATTTTCTTCTATTTCCTCCTTGCTTGCGCCAATTAACCCTGTGAGTTTATCAGGTGTATAACCCAACAGCTTAATTAGAAGGAATGGAAATTTTTCTTCTGGAGCCAAGGAATGAAGCGCTTCTTCCATCTCAATATAATGAGGATTATGAAAAGGGAGTTTAGCCTGTTGTGTAGTGTCTTTCTTCACACCTATAATCGGAATGAATCGTTCATGAAGCCAATCAGAAAAAAATACGGAATCATCGTATACTTCCAAGTCTTGATAAACTTCAATAAAGCCTTCTTCTATCAGTTTTTCTGCTTCTGCTTCACTTGCACACATATGATAGGCAACTGCAAACAGCTTATCCTTATAGCGGTCCATTATCTGATGGTATATGTTTTTGTTACCTGCTAAAATCTCTTCTATTTCAAGACTCTCATTCAAATCCTATTTCACCCTTTTTATGAATCTTTTGTCTTATTCCCACTATTATACCATTTACAAGGGTTATTTTCAGAAAAATGAATGTATTCACACAGTAAAACTTCCCCCAAAAAAAAGAAGCCACCAATTTAAGCAGCTCCCATTAAAATCTTCGAACAATATCACTTTTAAGGTATATTTCCATTCTTTTTTCATCCATCGAGGCTTCCTGTTTTTTTGCCAAATCCTCATTTTTTCTTCCAAATAATAATGTTAACATTGTTTTCATCCTCCATCATTCCTTTGTTTTCTTCTCACTCTTAGTATAGATATTTGCGCTGTTTTCGATAACATACTGTAGAATGGTTTTCTTTCATTCTTTTACCTACAGTCATTTCCAGCTTTATACTGAAAGATACTAAGTCTTGAGGAGGAGAAGAAAAAATGCCCATGAAAAAAAGAGATGCATCCGATTCATCTCTTTTTTGCCAGGCATCAAGTTTGGGAAAGTAGCCTAATTTTCATGATAAAGGGTAAAGGTTGTTCCGTTGCATCTATTCATTATGAAAAAGGGGAGTAATTCATGACATGTTAGACAAGACAACAGCTTTGTTACGGCTAAAAGTGTGAAACAACCTTACAATGATTATTATATTTCCCAATTGTTAAATTGGTTTGATGGTAATATTAACATTTTGTAAAACATCTAACACTTATAAAACACGAATCGCTTTTACCGCTCTTGGTTTCCAGTACGTATTATATGAAGAGAAAGCAACGCCTGTACTTGTAGCTGCATGAAGAAGAGTGTTTGGATCGGTTACGATAGAAACATGATTGATCACACCATCACCTTCTGTATCAAAAAATACCAAATCCCCTTTGCGGATCTCACTTAATGGTATTTCTTTTCCTACATTCGCTTGTTGCACTGAAGTTCTTGGAAGGTTGATTCCGTTTTCAGCAAAGACTCTTACCGTAAAGGAGGAACAATCGAATGCATCGATTCTGTTGGTTGACGCACCATACAAGTATTTAGCACCCAGATATTTTTTACCTGTTTCAATGATGGCATCCGCTTTCGCTTCCCAAGCGGAGTCGGTACCAGGATTGCTAGTAGCATTTCCTGGGATATTGATTACTTGTCCAATAGAAATACGGTTTGCATCTTTAATCGATGGGTTCGCAGACAACAAGGCATTTAGGGTTACACCATGTCTACTGGCAACAGAGGAAAGGTTGTCCCCACTTTTTATGATGTATGTGTTAGCTGTAGGCTGCTCTGGTTGGCTTGGACTAGGAGTGTTAGGCTGGCCCGGTGTTTGGTCGCTTGGTGCAGCTACAATTATTTTTTGCCCTACATAAATTCTATTTACGTCGTTAATTGATGGATTTAGCTTTAAAAGGTTCGCTAAGGTTGTTTGGTGGACCTTTGCTATCATGGATAAAGAATCTCCTGCTTTAATCGTGTATATCTTAGAAGTAGGTTGGCTTGGAGTAGGGGCTGGGGCTGGTTGTGAAGCGGACCCGCCTGCTTTTAAAACTAGATTTTGCCCTGGATAAATTAGATCACTAGTAAGGTTATTCCATGACTTAATATTACTGACGGAAACCTGATTATTATTAGCTATCTTCCATAAGGAATCACCAGATTTTACAACGTAGTCGGAAGCATAAGCTTGTCCTGAAAACATGATGGAAGTTACGAGAGCACCTGCCATTACTTTCTTTTTCATGATTGTTCCATTCTCCTCTTTGGTCACTTTTTTCTATGTATAGTTTTATAGTAGCATGAATTTTTCCACAAGAATATAGAATTTTCTTCAAATTTATGTTAAAAACGACAAAAAGCTTGTAGAACTAAACTTTCTACAAGCCTGTTTTAAGGATTCTTATATACTCCGCTATTGATTTCCGCAAATGGCTTCGCTTTCCGCGGGGCGACCTTGAGCCTCCTCACAACGCTTCAGGGGTCTCAACAATGTCGCTACTCCCCCGCAGGAGTCTTCGCCATTTGCTCCAATCAACACCTAGAAATCCTCAAATTTAATCAATCCCATTATTACATATTTAGTTTAAATCCCCGCGGATCTTTGGAGTCTTTTGGCGATTTCCATGAAGTCTTCTTGGGAGATTCCTGGTGCGAATTCTTCAGGGACACTTTGTAGGTCAGGCATTGGGCCTCCAGGTGGAGATCCTTGGATAACTTCTAGCTTCCCTCCATCTACTGGGTGATTTCCCTTCCAAATCATGGCTACATCCTTATAATCACTCGGACTGAAAGTGTATAACTTACGGTGGGCTCCTTCGGCTTCGAATTTCCTCGTTGTTTCAAACGCCTTGTTTTCCAAGCTTGGTATAGGAACAAGCTTGGTAATGTCTACTCCTGTCGCAATCTCCAGGGCTTTTGCATATGCCACAACATGCACCCCTCCCCGAACGAGGAGGTATCCGATCATTTCTCGCGCTACTGGGTTATCTGTCATCTGATATACCCTCATCTTATGGGTTCTGGCCCCACATTCGAGAAAAAAGTTATGCAGTAAGTCCAATACTAAATTTCCACTGTTGAATACATTATCACCGGTCCACGCCCTGCCCATGGAATCTCCTGGGAGAGCAGTCTGAGCAGTCGCTATATATTGATAAGTATTGCGAAAATCTTTTGTGTCTCTTAACGGCGTTGCATCCGGTGGGGCAGGATATGTAACACCTTCTAGCATCAGGTTAATGGTAGTAGTTACCAGTTCTACATGACCTAGCTCCTCTGCTGTAATACTTGCCACCAGATCATAAAACGGTTTCAACTTCTTCTTATTTCGAAAGTTAATGGATTGAAACATATAGTTATTGAGTGTGGACATTTCACCAAATTTTCCTCCAAGCAGTTCCTGAACAGCCGCAGCTCCATTTGGGTCCGGGTTTTTCGGTTTAGGCAATGGGATCAGTAAGCGATTTGTACGAGAGAACATCTTCTTTCCCCCTCCTCTAAACAATCAAAAAGGCTCTATTTACTTTTATGAAATTTGGGAATTGTCCTATAACCAACGAGAGGCTTTTATCATAGATACGGGACATTCGCCTATACATTTTGGGTGTTTGTAACATAAGGTATGGTATCAACGCCAAAAGGAGAGATGTATAAATGGGCAAGGACGCAGGCTTTGGAGCAGGCTTCACACTTTTCATCATCTTATTTATTCTTCTTATCATCATCGGTGCGGCTTACTTATATTAAACCTACACCAAAACGCAGGTTGCGAACTCCCTGCGTTTTTTACATGAGGAAAATACGTTAAATGAACATAATTCAGAAGTGATAGGTCAAGCTAAAAGGAGAGTAATGGCTGGAGGAATCTATATGCAAGAAAAAAGGTATCACCATATGGACATACATACTTATACAGGGCCCTCATATGAACAAGCCACTTGAACGATTATTATGGAGCATTGCGCTTCCTGGATTTGGCCAATTACTCAACAAAAAATATATTAAAGGATTAACCTTTATTTTTCTAGAATTCTTGATTAATGTCCAAGCCAACTTCAATTCCATTATCATGTATAGCTTTATTGGAGAAATTGACAGGGCAATGACCGAAGCGAATTACTTGTGGCTTATGTTCTATCCATGTTTGTATTTTTTTGCGATGTGGGACGCTTTTAAAGATGCAGGCGGGGGAAAGTCACCCTATATCTTCCTTCCTTTCGTCAGTTGTGCTTATTTTGTAACAGTCGGACTAATGCTTTCAGGCAAAATAAAGTTATTTGGTGTAATGGTAGGCCCTGTCTGGATGCCAATTATTTTTGTAATTCCTGGAATAGCTGTTGGTTTTCTTGTACGGGCATTACTATTGTTTTTCACATCAAGGTAAATTCATGGAGGGCGATGGGATGAGGTATGTTTATACAAGAGATAACGTAAGGATTTTCTACCGTTTGATTGGCAAAGGACCTACTACCATTTTATTTGTTCATCCACCTGGAATGGGCCATATAACTTTCAAGCAACAGCTTCCCTTATCCAAAGATTATCGTCTCTTATACATAGACTTACGGGGCAACGGGAACAGCGACAGTGGAAGTGTATCAATTAATTTCCCCCTTCTTGCCAGGGATCTTTATGATGTCTGTAAGCAGTTAGAAATTGATAAAGTGTTCATATGTGGATATTCAAATGGTGCCTCCATTGCTATGGAAACTGCAATAAGGTACCCTAATTTAGTGGAAGGACTATTATTAATAGGGGCATTTTCAGAGGTCGATTCGTTATTATTAGGAGGGGAATTCCTTTTAGGTATTACAGCATCAAAGATGAAAATGATGAAACTCTTAGCAAATGTTATTTCAAATGCACACTCTTACTCCAACGGGTTCGGAAAGGAAATGGCGGACTATTTTCTACGAACTGATGCAAACATACTTTATCAAATGTATCTAGAAGGACTATTCTATAACTGCACTAAGAAACTGCCGTCTATTACTTGCCCAATTCTTCTCATATATGGTCAAAGGGACTACTATGTTCATCATTATCAATATAAATTTATGAAACGACATCACAATACCAGGGTTATCTATGTTAGCGGGGCCAGACACCAAATTCCAACTAAACATTCGACAATCCTTAATACAATTACTAAACAGTTCATTCAAAACCAAAAGATGAACAGTAAAACAAAAGGGAGTCACTCAACTCCCTAAGCGAATCATTTGATTGTAAAGGGCTTGTTTGTATTTTTACTTTTCACAGGAATAACAGAGTTTGGCTGCATGCAATTATGAGCGATTTTCATACGGCTTAAAGTGGTCTTTAGTGTATCGCTTGCGTCCTTTTCTTTGTCCAATTGAATGTTGGTCATATCCACCATGGCCCGCACAACATTTTCAAAAGCAATACGAAGCTTCTCGTCTTGGAGGGCCTTTCCGTCCTTCACTATCATTTTCACCAACTCATTTGCATAGACATTCATTTTTTCTACAGCTTCCACCTTCGTATTCATGACGCACTCCTCCTAAAAGTTTTTTTCTAAGATATGAGAGATAGCCACAAAGCATGCCTTAATACTTTCTATATTCCTTTTGTCTATACTATTCTATGATAATTGCATAAATCCTTCTTATCGACAAAACCAGTCACATCAACATATTTTTCGACCTTTGCCTTCCCCTTACAACCCAATTCCACTCCCCTCTTACCATCTAAAATCTCTACAGTAAAGAAATAAAATAAATGTACCTTTTAAAATTTCAAGGTTTTTCACGATAATACCTACTTTTTACACCTAACCTATTTTCTTACAAAGTTTTTTCGACTATAATATAGAAAATTGTGAAGAGGGAGTGATAAAGATGAAACTCGTAGAACTTGCCGTAGAAAAAAAACGAAGCCAAATGATGCAAACTGCGTTTAAAACGGGATTGACTTCAGTAGAAACGGTCAGGCTAAGTCAAGAGCTAGATGAAATGCTAAATGTCTTTATTCCTCCACACCTTGAAGAAAAACATATAAATCTATCTCAATTAAAGAAAAAATAGTTACATGACTGTTAAAAATATGTATAATTACATCTAACTTATATAAATTTATCATTGATGATAAAGAGAGTAGTCTTTAGATGGCAAACAAAGCGAATCAGGGACGGTGGAAGCCTGGTGGAAGTCTATTGTACGAAGCGCACTTTTGAAATGAAACGGGCACATCCCCTATAACGATGATAAGCGGCTTTTCGTATGAATATGAGAAAAGCAATTAGAGTGGTACCGCGGGCATATGACACAAAGCTCGTCTCTTCATTTAGTTGAAGAGGCGGGCTTTTTTTATTTATATTTTAAGGAGTTGATCTAAATGAAATTAACTGATCTTGCATCACAAGTACTGCATAATGTGATACCTGAAATCCCATTAAATAAAATAACCGCACTTTTAGAAAAACCGAAACATGTTCAACATGGTGACCTGTCTTTCCCTTGTTTTGAACTAGCAAAAATGAGAAGAACAGCCCCTCCCCTTCTAGCAGCAGAGATTGCAACACAATTAACTAGCTCCTTGATTGACAAGACAGAAGCAGTCGGTCCTTATGTAAATATTTTTTTAAAAAAGGATATGATTCAACAAAGAATCGTTCACAAAATCCTACAAGAACAAGAACAGTATGGCACACTTGATATCGGTAAGAATGAAACCATTGTCCTAGATTTGTCCTCTCCAAATATTGCAAAGCCTTTTTCAATGGGGCATTTACGTTCGACTGTGATTGGGAACGCCATCGCCAACATCCTAGAAAAATCCGGGTATGAGACAGTACGAATAAATTATTTAGGAGATTGGGGCACCCAATTCGGTAAATTGATTGCCGCCTATCTCAAATGGGGAGAGGAAGAAAAAATCCGCAATAATCCTATCCCCGAACTGCTAAAGCTTTATGTCAAATTCCATGAAGAAGCATCTGTTCAAACAGATTTAAATGACGAAGGACGCCGTTGGTTCAAGAAGCTTGAAGAAGGAAATGAGCAAGCTGTTTCCCTATGGAAATGGTTTAGAGAAGAGTCCTTGAAGGAATTCCATAAAATTTATCATCTCCTCGGCGTCTCATTTGATTCCTATCAAGGTGAAGCGTTTTATAACAATAAAATGGAACAAGTCGTTCAAATGCTAGAAGGGAAAAACTTGTTAAAAGAGTCGGATGGTGCACAAGTAGTGGAACTTGATGATCCAACACTTCCCCCTTGTCTAATAAAAAAGTCGGATGGTGCCACCCTGTATGCAACTCGTGATCTCGCAGCAGCTCTTTATCGGAAAAAGGTCTATCAATTCTCAAAGGCACTATATGTCGTGGGGCAAGAGCAATCCATTCACTTTCAGCAAGTGAAAGAAGTATTGAAGAAAGCTGGTTTTGACTGGGCGGCAGAAATGCACCATATAACATTTGGACTTCTTTTGAAAGATGGGAAGAAAATGTCCACCCGTAAAGGTAAAGTTGTTTTACTAGAAGAAGTATTGCAGGAAGCCATCCAACTTGCAGAAAGAAATATAGAATCCAAAAACCCGGCTCTTCCTGATAAAGAAGAAGTAGCACGTCAGGTTGGTGTCGGTGCGGTCATTTTTCATGATTTAAAAAACTACCGGGTAAACTCTGTTGAATTTTCCCTAGAAGATATGTTGAGATTTGAGGGGGAAACAGGACCTTATGTTCAATATACTTTCGCTCGAGCTAACTCCATATTGAAAAAAGGGAATTGGGAAAGCGAAGAAATACAGAAAGGGTTAGGAGATAGCTATTCATGGGAAGTGGCAAAACTTCTGCAAGAATTCCCAGAAGTTATTGCAAAGGCAAATAAAGGATACGATCCCTCCATAATTGCCAAGCATATTGTAGATGTGTGCCAGGCATTCAACAGTTGGTATGGCAATATTAAATTCCTGCAGGAGGACGCAGAAAAAGGTGCAAGACTTGCTTTGGTATCCGCTACTGCCATTGTGATAAAAGAGTCTTTGCGCATACTGGGTATTCAGGCACCACAAGAAATGTAACAGATATTGGTATAAAGAACATGAATCCAACATCCCCCTCATATATTGAAGTATCAACAGTATTGGGGGGGATGCCTATGAAATGGCTGATATTGTTTCATGTGATAGTTGCAGTCGTCGGAATTGGTCCCACATTTTTCGGAATTATACTCCTAAGGAAGCACCAGACAATCTCAGATCTTAGACACAATGTTCTATTACAACATAAACTTGACTACTTCCCTAAGATTGGCGGAACACTTGCTGTGATAACAGGCATACTACTTGTTCTCTTTGGAAACTATGGTTCTATTCTTCAAGTTTGGCTTTTTGCTTCTCTTGTCATCTACCTTTCCATTCAAGTCATTGTGATCGGATTTATCTCACCTACCCTTAATGAACTTCAGCGTTGGTTACTGCACCCTGAAAACAGAGCCTCTACTCAACTGCCAACCCAACAGGACGCTTCTCTCCACAAAATCAGCAATCTCTACTTGCTTACCTGTATTCTTGGATTTCTCATTTTTATCCTGATGATCATTAAACCAGCTTAATCTATAGGTCATCTCCTTTGCAGATGTGTGTTTTGGGTTAGGCGGAGGTGTTGGCCTATATTGATTAAGTGGACTTCTTTTCCAGGTTGGTGGTGATGCAGGTTTTGGGTGGCATTGCTGGTTGGAGTTGCTTGTTCAATTACGTTCAGTTCAGTTCAGTTCCAAATGTCCGAAAATATTTGATTGTTAACCGAAGATTTTGAAAAGTTGACCGAAGAATTGCAATAGTTGGCCGAAGTTTTACGGAAGTTGACCGAACCTAAAAATCACTTGTCCAAATCCCCCTAAAAATTGTCTGAACCCTCAAATAATATGACCGAACCCACCGCAATTCCATCGCACTTTTGTCCAAAGAAAGTGGAAAAGTGTCCGAACCAAATATTCACGTATAAAAAGCAACTAAAAAGAGGCTATTTTTATTAAATTTCAGGATTTCTTCATTCGTTCCTACGTTTTTCCCATCGCTCCTCTCAAAGACCACTCACAAAAAAGAGGCACCTACACTATCAGGCACCTCCCACTCCTGTATCCGCTCTTTTCCTTTTCCGATAAAACGCTTCTCTCCCCATATAGCTGTTAAAAAGCAGTTCCATTTTCTCCAAATCTTCCTGCATCACCACCGGGTCCCGTTCATCCCAATATACATAAGAGACAAAATAATACTTCCGGATGGGAGAAAAAAGCACCTTGGAATGCGGAAACTTATCAAAAAATCCTTGGATTTGCCCTTTTTTCATGTACGAAATATTCACCAATTCCATCAACATCACCTACTTGTTTAAAGGATAGGTCGAAATGACAGGCAAAGGGACTTATAGTTGTAATACCACATCTATACGTAAAATACACCATTTTAACTGTAAACTACATTATGTCAACCAGTTCCGTTCCACAAGCTAAAAGTTAAGCAGCAATATCACGCTTCACAAAAGTAAAGAAACTCACCACATGCAACACCACGAAATAAATTAAAAACATGACAGCAGAAAAGCCAAAACTAACTCCTGGGACAATTTGCACGCCTTCAAGCAATGCTTCAAAGTGAATGTTGGCAAACGGAGAATACTTCGCCCATTCAAACTTCATGGCAATAAGCGTTGTAATCTGGGTTCCTGTAAATAAAAGAAATAATGAAATCCCGATTGCAAGCGAGTTATTCCGGAAAACACTCGATATCATGAAGGCAATGGTAGCAAACATGATTACTCCCAAGCTGCTTAACGCTAATTTCAAGATCAAGTACAAAAATGGATGAACCTCAAGCACTTCTCCACCAGCATACAATAGGGATGGAGTATTATCGAAACCAAACGCTATAGCACCTGTTACAAAGGTACTCATAAAAAGAATGGTGTAAAAAATGACCGTAAAAACAAGTACGCTGATGTATTTTGCCAGCAAAATCTTACTTCTGCTTATCGGTCTAATCATTAAGAGTTTAATGGTCCCCCAAGTAAACTCACTAGCTATCATGCCAGCAGCGATGATGACAACGAATAGGGTGACTAGACTTGTTAATCCAAGATTTTCATCCATATAAGTCCAAACCGTGTTGCCAGTTGCTGGTTCCATATCATATTCTAAACGGTGCTCATTAATTGCCAATTGTCGCTCAAGAGGGCCTCTATCCCCTTCATCTGACTCTTTAATCGTCATTTCCAGGTACTGACTTTCCTGCTCCAATGATTCCCGCCAGCTAAGCTCTTGGCTATTAGCACTACCTTCACTTCTCACATCGTCAAGCATGGACCCCATCATGATGGTAAAAATGACTCCAACGGCTGATAATATCACCAAGATTGCGCTCATCACGTAAAAGCTTGGCCTTCTAAACCATTTAATCAGCTCATTTTGAATTAAACCTTTCATTGTTAGACACCTCGCTCTTGTGATGTTTTTTCTAAAAACTTATCTTCGAGTGTTTTCGTAACTTCTTTCACTTCAAAAACAGCAATCTCTTTTTCTACTAAGCTTTTAATTAATACCGGGACAGTTGTACGTTCCATTTCCACCTGAAGTCTGCCCTCTGCAAGATTATGAGGCATTTCCATATCTCGCAACAATGACATCGCCTCTTCCACCGGCTCACAGTCCAGTTGATAAAGCGTCTTGCCTCCATCGTTTATAAAGTCTCTGATACTTTGAATATCAATTAGCTCACCCTTTTGGATAATGCCAACCCTATCACACATCAATTCCATTTCAGATAAAAGATGGCTTGAAACAACAATCGCCATTCCTTCTTCCCTTGCTAGACTCCGCAGATAATCCCTTATCTCCCGAATACCTGCTGGATCCAGTCCATTGGTTGGCTCGTCAAGAATTAACACTTTGGGTTTATGTAATAGTGCCTGCGCTATCCCCAAACGCTGCCTCATCCCCAATGAATATGTCTTCACTTTATCCTTAATACGTCCAGTCAATCCGACCAATTCTATTACTTCATCCAGACGTTCCAAAGTTATCCCGGGCATCATCCTAGCATATTGTTTCAAGTTCTGATAACCCGTCAAAAACTTATACATTTCCGGATTTTCAACTATTGCCCCGACTTGGCGAACCGCCTTCTCATAATCGGTCTTAATACTTGCTCCATCAATGTAAATATCACCTGAAGTAATACTCATCAATCCAACCATCATCCTAATGGTCGTGGTTTTCCCAGCACCGTTTGGCCCAAGGAAACCGAACACTTCTCCTTTATAAACCTCGAATGAAACATCCTTGATGATTTCCTTGCTTCCGATTTCCTTGCAAACATTTGTCAGCTTTACTGCCGCGTCATTCATGATCATAGCTCCTTTTATTCTTCTGTTTTCGCAAATCATTACTCTAACTACTTCTACGTTTTGTTGGGTTAAAAAGTTTCTACATCTTTTTTAGTTTCGCTACATATAAAAAATTTTACAAGAATTAGATTCCTGAAATTCATACTAAACATTCCAATCATTATTCCGATAAAATAAATACCCCTTTTATTCAAGTGTGGTAAAATGACACTGGTGTACATATATTTAGTTTTTTTTACAAATTTCTACTTAATTACTTATTATTTGTTAGAATATTTTGTATAATATACTTACAAATTTCTTCATGTGTTTAGGAGTGAAGTGATGGATACTAGAGCTAGAAGAATTGTACGTAATAATAGGAAAAGCCAATTCCATTATTTAATTGTTTTAAAGGATTTTATCGGTTCTTTTATACTTCATGCTATTTCACTGGTCATTGTGGCTGCTTTCCTGATTTGGGTATTAGATCAGGTGTAAAAACAAAATAAAAAACGAGAAGGAATCAAAATCCTTCTCGTTTTTTATTTGGCTTTTTTCTCTTCCTTTTCCTCCATCGGCTGTTGTAGCGATTTTCTATATCGCACTTTGGTTGCTGCATAAAACACACCTGCTGATCCAAAAACCAATACAATTAGCACTTGACTCCACCTTGTATGTAAGACTCCCATCATCGCACTTAACATATAGGCAATGAGAATTGGGATTAGAACTGTATAAAGAGATAGGATGAAACGGAATTTTTCATCTACTTCATATACGGTACCACAACTCTCACATTTAATTGGTCGATAGCCAAAAAACACTGAGGTTAACTTGGTTTTATATTTTATTTCTTCTTGACAGTTGGGACATTGATGAAATGACATGTACTCGACCCCTTTTTAGTAACTCTTCTTCTTTTCATCATATCAAAAGCCATGCAGAAGGAATAGTTGAAATACAAAAAAGATCCAGTACACCACCTAGGGTACTGGATAGAACAATAAATTATTAACTCTCTGTAGGTTGTTTAACGTTCTTGAATACGTTTATCACAAATAGTAACACACCTAGAGTTGTTAAATTTGCACCGATAATGGTTAAAATCAATAAAGTATCATTACCATGCACCATAAAGGCTAAGCCTACCATCATCAGCGGTAAGCCTATATTGTGTAACCAAAAATGCCATGTAGCAAGCCTGGTTTTTCCTGCTGCAGGAAATAAAATATAGATGATACCAGCAAGTGTCAAAGCTGTCCAACCAAGAAGGTTAATATGCACATGTACAGGTGTCAAATTGTATGCATGTGCCGTTGACATATAATAACCAATACCCACCCCTATCAAAAAATAAATAGCAGAAATCTTAATTAATCTAACTCCCATAGTCATCCCTCCAGTTCTATACGTTCACGCATTACTATCGTACGTACTGTCATGAGACTATAGAACTGTTAAATCCCAAATATTACAATTACTGATTGTTGTTTGGAATAGGAGAAGACATGATTTTAACAAAGCTATCAGCAAACGGATCTGTATTCACTTCTAATGCAATAGTCACTTTATTTCCTTTTTCAACTGGTTTTGGACGAAAGTCTGCCATACTAACACCTCTGAGATTTCCTTCATCTAACCCCACATTCACTACTTTCTCGACATACTTGAAAGCTTGCGGCGTTGTTACAGCAAACAACGTCATAACATCATGCAAAGGGCTTCCCTCTATCCCCGGCACAAGCTTCTGGTAAGCTTCAAAATAATAATCAAATATCTCTTTTATTATGTTTTGATACGGATTGTTATGTTGCTTGATAATATCATCAATCATTGATGGTGTGATAATTGCATTCTTTGTGACATTCAACGGGTAAAGCACTCCATTTTCTACTTTTTCCATCACAATACCTGCTGCGATCGGATCCCCATAGAAATTTGCTTCCGCTCCTGCGGTTACATTTCCTGGTGTGAGGAAGGCGCCTCCCATTAAGTAAAATCCCTTAACTGAATTCATCGTTTCTGCACCAGCTAGATTAAAGGAGATGGCAAGGGAAGTTGATCTTCCAACATCTACAATTATCAATTCATCTCCATACTCCTCAATCAATTTAAAAATTGCATCAAAATTTAGTAACTCTCCTTTACTCGTGGCCGGCGGTTTAATAGGTCCTAACCCCTCTTCTCCATGGATCTCTGGATAATAAGGTGTAAACTCACCAGATAGCGGTGTCTTTGCTCCACCAATTAATACGATATCCTTCTTTCCTCCAAGTTCCAGAAGATATGCCACATTTTGCGTAGCTTGTTCTTGATTGACATTGCCATAGCTTGTCACTATTCCAACCAATTCTATTTCCGGGTTAAGTAATGCATAAATGATGGCTAGGGAATCATCAATTCCTGGATCACAATACAAAAGAATTTTATGAGGCATCATTCTCCCCCTTTATTGGATGTTATCCAATTATATTCACAGTAATCGTGAAACTGAACTATTCAGTAATTCCAGTACTGATGAGTCTTACTTCGGCCTCCACTCGTACTTTTAAATTGGAATAAGTCTCATCTTTCCATTTCTTATAGTCAAAGCCCCTTTTATGTGACTTAGCTACGTACCCTAAACCGATTGGGTCTACCCCTTTTTCCTGAAATTCTTTTATCATAGAATCTGATTCACTTATGATTTTTTCTTCAAACAGCTTTTGAAACTCCTTCAGTTCCTTAGAAGTCACTTTATTACCTGTATATTCTCTCACTGCTCCATCCACATTCACTCTCATGATAATAGATGGGATGTCGTCTTTCCACTCCACCTTGAACTCTCTGTCTGTCTTTATACTCTTGATTGAAACGAATTCGTCTTTATCTTTTACTTTCAATGAAACGGTCCCGTCTGCATGCTTGTCAACGAGTGTTTTGAAATAAAACAATTTTTCATTTGGGATTGTCATTTCAAATTTATCTTCTTTCATTACTGCCGCCCCAACAATCTCTGCACTTCTTTCTGTTTTCTTCAAAATTGGCAAGTTTGGATCCTTCCCTTTTTGGTAATAATCAGACAAGAAAATATGTAAGTTTGTCTTTGGCACATCTCTTAAGTCAATATTATGCTTTAAAAGATTATATAGGTGATCTCCTGTGCCCCTTGTGCCAAGATCTTGCTGTAGTAATTCTTTTGTGTCTCCTTCAACAATTGCCAAATATAATCCTGTACCAATGCTTGCATCTCGCTGTAACCCATCGACAAGCTGGATGACGCCCTTTTCCGCCAATGCTTTGTTGAACAAAACCAACTCTAAGCTTCCGTTAACAATTGGTGCAGACGATTCTTTCTGCGCATTCCTTAATATATCTTTATTTAATCGCGAGATTGCAGTAAATCTTTCATTTTCTATTGTTTGATCTGCTTTATAAACAGGGATAACGAAAGTACCCTCCACTTCGTTTTCTCCGATTAAATCAAAACCCTCTACTGATTCAATGTTAATATCATCGACAATTTCCTTTTCGAGACACCCTGTAAGAAACAGACAGATTGTAATAACCCAGATGATATTACGAGGAAGCATTTTCTTTTTTCCCCTTTCTCCAATGTACAAAAGTAATGATAAGAAATAACAATGGAATATAGACATAGCCCATATAAAACCCGACTTGTCCGAGGTATGAGTTCAAATCATTGATTAGTTTCCTATCTTCAAATTGATTCATGAGAATAAATACCACAATAGTTATGACCATTAATGAGGTTCTGTGTTTTAGTTTAGTCATTCTTTTGGCAAGCCTGCTAGAACACCATAGAAATAGGCACACATTCGGGAGGATGATAAGGCACCAGTTTGCAATTCCGATGTACTCTACACGCTCTACGAATGGGAGCTCAATTATTTTCCAAATGGAGAGCGTTGCCCAAATATTCTTCTGAAGCTTACCTTCACTGAAATAGGCAAACGTAACCAGTGCGAAAATCAGGTAAATGGATGAGGTGACGAACACACCTAAATGAGCCCATTTTTTTGATTGCTGGGGTTTACTAATGAATGGATAAAATATTAATAATGTCTCAAAACCAAGCATACTTAAAGTCATATCCTTACCGGAGAGAAAAATTTCCTTAAAAGAGTGATCAAAAATTGGTAACAAGTTTCGAAAATTAGCATATTCCAATGGAAGCACAATCGTTATAAATAAATATGCGGGTAGCATGACACCCAAAAATGCTACTCCTGTGATAACCCTGAATCCACCAGTAATAATATAATAAACAAGTAGTAAAAATATCAGCGCGAAAAACCATGTGCTCAAATCAGGAAATAACCAAACTTGAACCACCTCTATATATGTTCTGAGCACTGTTACCGCCGTCATGATGAAGTAAACAACAAAAAAGAGGTTTAGTAGGTTTCCTATCCATTTACCAAAACCCATTCGGTGCGCACTCGCCAAGTCCCCCTCACTTTTTTCACAGATCTTATACATCATATAAATGATGATATGTGTAAAAAAACCAAAAAGGATAATTCCCATCCATGCATCATAGCCGGCAGACATTGCAATGACCCTCTGATAGCCAAGTGCCCCAACTCCAAACTGCGTGCTATGAATTAAATAAAACACTAAAAATGGTGAAACTTGAAAATTCTTAGGAACTTTTTGCAATGCCATACCTCCCTTCTATATCATCATTCATCAATATCCTTTTTGGGCTTGGTCTGTGTCTTGGTCGTTCTTTGAGGTTTATTGGTCCGTAATTGACCAGGTCTTTCTGTTTGCATGGAAAAAGGCAGCCGTAACAAAGCATCCTTCATGTCTTTAACTCTAGGTGGATAAATTGGTTCCAAGTAAGGCCTTCCTAGAGATGTCAATCTTAGCAGATGCGCCGCCAATATACAGAAGCAAAAAACAATTCCAAGCAATCCCCATAATTCGGCAAATAATAGAAATGGGAACCTTAAGAGTCTGATGGTATTACCCATTTTATAAACAGGGGTCGTAAAGGATGCGAGTGCAGCTAGTGCTACGATAATTAACAGAACGTTACTCGTCAATCCAGCTTCTACAGACGCAGTCCCAATTACAATTCCACCCACGATACCAATCGTCTGACCTACCTTTGTAGGGAGTCTTGCTCCAGCTTCTCGTAGTAATTCGATAGTTAGTTCGAGAAAAATCGCTTCTAGGATAGGCGGCAAAGGAACCTCACGTCTTGAAGAAATCAATGTGCTAAGTAGATCTTTCGGAATCAATTCATAGTGATAGCTTAATACTGCTACATAGACTGGGGTTACCAAAATAGAAAAGGCAACACCAAAAAGTCTTATTAAACGAAAAAATGAAGAAAGCCAATAACTTAAATAATAATCTTCAAAGGAAGAGAAGAATTCAACCAGAGTAGTCGGACCAATGAGCCCATGGGGAGAGCCGTCCACCATGATAACTACTTTTCCTTCAGACAATGCAGACACAATTCTGTCCGGCCTCTCTGTGTCTAGAAGGAGCGGGAATATCGTGTTACCATTATCTGATATTAGTTGAGTGACATAAGAACTGTCATTGATGTGATCGAATTCTACGTCTTCAAGTCGTTGCGTGACAGTCTGGACATTTTCCCTATTCACAATTCCGTCCAGATACATGACAGCAACTCGTGTCCTAGAGATAGTACCTAACATTTTTTGCTCCACAGTTAACATCGGAGTACTTAAACGTCTTCTTATAAGGTTAATATTAGAATCTATATTTTCCACAAAGGATTCCTTTGGTCCAATAACGCTGAACTCTACTTCTGGAAGGGAAACAGCACGTGTCTGTACAAATTCAGAACGGACTAACAACCCTTTTTTGTCCTTCTCACCAATCTGTACAAAAATGAATCCTGATAACAGCTTTTCTCTTACTTCCTTCGGGTCGGAGCTAATGGTCACTACTTCTATCGGCAAAATGTTTTTTAAATCTTGCAAATTGCTCCACGGTCTCGTGGAAATGCTTTGTAATATGTCACGATGCAGGAAATCAGTATCTACTAATGTATAGTAATAGTTAACCCATACTTTCCTACTGCCATCATTGGTCTCATTTGTAAATCTCAAAAAATCTACAGACTTCTCCATTTGTAATAATAATTGTGTTACAGACATGTCTTCTACCTTGTTAGAGGTAGGACCGCTTCTGGATGAAAACAGTTTTTTTAGTAGGTTTTTCATTGAACTCCCCCCTCTCTTTGGGTACTGGTCGTCACAATTCTTCTCTTATTTTTCCTATAAAGTTATGTAATATACCAACTGTTAAACGGACAAATAATCAGGCCATAAAAAAAAGAGCCCTTTTGGACTCTGAAGTACTGACTATTTTTGTGGCCGTCTAATAATCTCGACCACATCAAAAATACGAATATGATAAATGTTCTTATCCACATCTTTGATTGTAAGTTTGTTCGCTTTATACCGGAAAGATTGTATACGACCGGTTATTTGGATGACATCTCCTTCAAACCAGATCGACATCTTGAAAATTTCCTTTGCCATATACATATGCCGTAATAATTTTTTTATATATTGAATATCCGGAATATTTTCCGGGTACAACAGAAATCCTTGTACTGTTCGGTCTGCGTCATTTTTCCATAAAAACATGGATTGATTCGCTAGTTTATCTTCTTTTTTATGTTCCATGGCAATTACCCCTTTTTTTACAATATCGTTGATACACTCTTACAGGTAACCTCCATACACAACATAACATACAACTGTACAAGCCATATGCCATTGCTACTACACAGTTTATTCCCGATATTTTGACATGTCAACCAAATAAGCGTGCACTATAGTGGATGTACCGGGAATAAAGAAAAGCTAGCTTTTCGTTAGGATCTCCTAATGGAACCAACTTTTGAAAGTGTATTAGATGAGTACACTCCTATGATACACCATATTATTAAGACTTTGAATATATACAAGGATAAAGATCGATACGTTCATGAAGCAACTATCGCTTTATGGGAAGCTTTCTGTTCACAAGACTGCTCAAAGGGGTCATTTACTTCTTATGCTTATTCATCCATGAGGGGAAAATTGCTTAATCATTTAAAAAAAGAAGTGCGGTGGGAAAATACACACACGTTTGTGGATGAGCTTCCGGAAACTTTATCAGATTTCTTTATTCCAACTGTGAGTAATTTGGAGGAATATACTTGCTATTTAACGGATAAGCAGAAGAAGTGGGTCGTTGAATGCATTGTTAAAGGCAAGAAGTTGGAGGAAGTTGCTGTACAGGAGGGGGTGACGGTAAGTGCTGTCAAGTCTTGGCGGGCAGAGGCGCTGAAGAAGCTTCGGAGGGAAATTTCAAAGTAACAATAAGAAACTCATTAAGGGGGCCACTGAAAAACTCTTTGAATTTAGATGTTGTTTAGACACCGCTGTTGATTTCCGCAAATGGCTTCGCTTTCCTAGGGGCGCTGCTGGAGCCTCCTCGGCTTCGCCTGTGGGGTCTCCACCTAGCGCTATCTCCCTAAGGAGTCTTCGCCTTTTGCTCCAATCACCAGCTAGGAATCATTAAAAACTTTACGTTATCAATTTCTCAGTGGCCCCATAAAAAGCTGGCTCCGATCCGCTTCTTTTTAGCTTCTTGCTTCTTGCATATATTGATAGACTACCTCACCATTGTGCTTGGCAATGCCTCTATAGTGTTTAAAGTCCTCACGAGCAACCAGCACTTTACGAAAAATCATAAAATCCTCTTTTTGAATTTTATATTCATGAAGCTCTCCATTTTTAAGCTTGTCCAATATTTCTTTTGCTAAATTTTCATTCACAATCATCACTCCATCTTTCCAAAATACTATTTTATATTTTATCACTGTTGACCTGATGTGAAAATAAGCAGCAAAAAAACCCCTTCTAAAGAAGGGATTCCATGGGGGATAAGGAATAAAATGAATGGGGCAATTAGGTAGCCCTATTATTATATATGCTATTCATCAATTAACGGTCACAGAGTAAAATAAAATAAATTAAAAGAAAATTTAGAAAAAATAGCATGAAACTATTTACGTTTCTGCAAAAATAATGCAAACTGTATGTAACACTTTTAAATCCACTATTTCACAAAAATAAAAAGCCAGACAGAGTAAGTAGCTGTCGGTGAACACTATTTAGGGGGAGATATCGTTGAAAAAAGCAGAAGTGGGAAACATCATAGAATTTCGTGAAGGTCTTCAAGGGGTGGTAGAGAAAGTAAATGAAAACTCTGTGATAGTCGACCTTACCTATATGAACAATTATCGTGATTTAGAATTGGAGCAACGGACTGTCGTTAATCATAAAAACTATAAAATTGTAAAATCCGTATAGAAAAAAGCAAAAAGACTTCCCAATATTCGAAGGGGAAGTCTTTTTGGCTAACCAGTTTCCTCTTCTAATATTTCCAAAATGACGGCTGACCTTTCTTTATCAAGACGGACAGAAAAGTGTGTTTCTTCATTAATATTTAAATTGCGCCTAATCTCAATAGGAATGTTAACCTTTCCGTTATTGGAAACAATGGACTCATTAAAAATGTGCTCTTCATTAATCGGTTTCATGACTAACCCTAAAGGTTGTTCCATAATCATCAAGACATCGCCATCGGAAATATCAAGTTGTTCTCTTATTGACTTGGGAATGGTTAAATGGCCAGATTTACGAATTCTCCTAAGCTCTTTCGTTTGGCTCATAATGGACACTCCTATTTTTTATTTCTTATTCCCTGCTATGCTGAAATGAAAACGAACTTTGCCAATAAAGATATAATAAGGGTCAAAGGTCACCTATTTTTGCAATAAGATCTGATTCCACAATATGCACACCGTTTCTGCCATCCTTTATAAATCTCACCATTGCCTTTGCAACTGTTTGTCCATGAACAGAGCGATATTTTTTCAACTTCCCACGTAATACAGGTTGAATGACAGTGCCTAGAACTTCCCCTATTCTTTCCCCTAGTCTAAACTCCTCTCGATCTCCGAGAAGTAAGGAAGGCCTAAAGTAATAGGTAGATGAAATACCAATTGCTGAAACGGCTTTTTCCATCTCACCTTTTACCTGATTGTAGAAAAATCTAGAATTTTCATCAGCTCCAATAGCTGATACAACAGCAATTTTGGTTACCCCATTTTCTTTGGCAAGACGAGCTGCTTCTACTACATAATCAAAGTCCACTTTTCGAAAGTTTTCTTGTGTGCCTGCTTTTTTCTTAGTTGTCCCTAAACAAACGTAGAGATCATCCACCTTAAAATGTTCCTTATAGTCAGACATTTTATCAAAGTCAATTTTCAGTTCATTTAACTTAGGATGAGTCTCAGTCGTTTTATTCCTTACAAATGTGGTAAGGTTTCCATAATCAGAATTTTGCAAAATCTCTTTCTGTACGTATGTTCCTACCAAACCGGTTGCACCAATTAAAAGAGCGCTTCTATTTATGTTCATATATGGTTCTCCTCTACCTTTGTTACTTACTTTATAACAGAATTAGCGCTTTCCTACAACTATTCACGCTCTTGGGACAATTCCTCTCTGTCAGCGGTGGAAGGTGGTTTTTCCATCCAGCGATTGTTAACCATAATATCAGCACCTGACTTTGCAAGTAATGCTGACTCTGAAGAAAGCTTCTCATATTTCATTGCAAGATCTGTCCGTTGACTCGCCGAGGATGCGGTTGCATAATTCCCAATTCCGGCAGCAACCATCAAACTATTATGAAACATCATTAATTTATCGGAAAATGGTGGAATGTGAGAAGCAGTTACGGAATAGTCTGCTGCCATAGGTGCTTGAATATCATCCTTCAGCAATATATCTACAAAGGCTTTTATATGAGAATGAGCTAACTGTTTCGCCTTTACCATAAACCCACGAACGTCACTGCTTACAGCCGTCTGGGAAAATGCAGTACAAAGGAGCATCCCAATCTGATTAGTTTCGATATTAATACTTAGATGAGTCACTTCAATTGTATTTAATGTCCGTTTGTTTACAAAAGGATTCAAGCCGCTGAAATATTTTTTGTCTTCCACGAAATAAACTCTGTCAGGTATAACGGTATATGGCTTCTTAGTATATATACCTCTTTCTAAAAGGAGGTCTGTTGTAAGATCAAAAATTTCGATAGTTCTCTGCAGGAATTTCATATAAAGCGTTCTGATATCTTTATTGAACACTGCACTTAGACTTGCGCTATATGTGACCATTCCAATCTTGGCCATTTGGAGTACATAAGATAGTTGGAATGTGTCTGAAAACAGCCTCGGCGCTTTAAGATTTATGTCATTTTCGGAGAATGCAATTGGAAGAGGATATTTTCCTTTCCAGAAAACGCCCTTTAGTTCCGTTTCATTTGTAGATGCTACGTCATATGCTTTTGCGATTATCTCTCGAATTTGGTGGTCTTCTACAGTTTCGAGAAAGTATCTTAAGACACATGCGGACATGGAGTTGTTTAAGTATAACGTCCATAATGTGCTGGTTTCTGCGCAGGACCATTCTGTTGTACGGTTTGTCATTTTTGTCCCCTCCTAATTTATTGTTATTATTTTCAATTTGGAGGGGTTTTAGTATTAGTTCTGATTCTTTTTAATCTAAAAACTTAAGTTGTTTGTTAATAGCCGCTGTTGATTTCCGCAAATGGCTTCGCTTTCCTAGGGGCGCTTGTGGAGCCTCCTCGGCTACGCCTGTGGGGTCTCCACCTAGTGCTATCTCCCTCAGGAGTCTTCGCCTTTTGCTCCAATCAACAGCTAGAAAGCACCTTACTGAAAGTAATTAGTTAGTAATTCGTTTAGAAATCTATTGAAAACTTAAGTTGTAAGAAATCAACTGTATTCAAAACTTGCTTTATTAAAAAAAGAAAACACAATCATAGCTGTGTTTTCTTTCGTGATTTATCTGTTATCGATTTTTTCTGGGTATAGGTCATGGTTCATTAGGCGGTATTGTGCCATTTCCTCATATTTTGTTCCCGGTTTTCCATAGTTTGTATACGGGTCGATAGAAATGCCCCCACGCGGGGTGAATTTACCCCATACTTCTATATAGCGAGGGTCCATTAATTCAATCAAGTCGTTCATGATAATATTCATGCAGTCTTCGTGGAAGTCACCGTGGTTACGGAAGCTGAATAGGTACAGCTTTAATGATTTGCTTTCCACCATTAATTCACCAGGGATATAGCTGATGTAAATGGTTGCGAAATCCGGCTGATTCGTTTTTGGACATAAGCTGGTGAATTCCGGGCAGTTGAATTTTACAAAATAATCTCTGTTAGGATGCTTGTTTTCAAAGGTTTCCAATACATCCGGGGAATAGTTAAACAAGTAATTTGTCCCTTGATTCCCTAGCAATGTTACACCCTCTAATTCTGAATCTTTTCTTCCTGACATTTTCACTCTCTCCTTTTATTAAACTCCTCGTTTGTTACCCCATACTAGTGTGTGCAATTGTGGCAAAACACGAACATTATTCATTTCATCATCATTCATTACTTGGTCGATCAACCACTCATATTTAGCCAACAATTTGTTGACTAAATTTTCATCATCCTCTGTGGTGATATCATCATTCCCGACTTGTACATAAAAGGCTACATCCGGATACTCTTTGTGAACTTTCTTTGCATAAGTCAAATCGTCCTCATCAAATACCACTACTTTTAGAGATACACTACTGTTATTAACTTTTTCTAGTAGGTCACTCAGTATCGGAAAGTTGGTATCCATTCCGGAGCTTGGTGGTTTAGGCGAGATGGTTAAGTCATCTATTTCCATTAGCCAATCCTGCCACTTGCTACCTTGTGTTTCAAGCGCCACCTTTATCTGATTTTGATGCAAAAGCCTTACAAGATCCCCTATATTTTTTAGAAGAGCTGGATTCCCACCTGAAATAGTAACGTGATTAAAGGCTTTCCCACCAATCTCATACAATTGACTATAGATTTCTTCAGGGGACATCATCACGATATCGTCCTTAGCACTGCCGTCCCATGTAAAGGCAGAATCACACCAAGAGCAGCGGTAATCACACCCAGCAGTCCGCACGAACATCGTTTTCTGCCCAATGACCATTCCTTCCCCTTGGATCGTAGGGCCGAATATTTCTAAAACTGGTATCAGGCTGCTCATTGTTTTTTCCCCTTCTTAGGTCGGTAAATACAATAGCTTGTCGGTGTTTCCCTTACATATACTTGAAGACAGGTTGGTTTGGAAGGCAAAGTTTTCAAATGATTTTCTATCGTTTCCCACATGACTCTTGCCACCACTTCCGTTGTTGGGAAATAATTCGGGTCCTGGTCATTGAAGACATCTTTATGATCATTAAGAACGGTATGATCAAATTTATCGTGCAAAAGCTTTTTTAACACTTGAAAATTAACAAGAAAACCAGCCTCATCCAGTTCGTCTCCTGCAACTGTTACATTGACGAAGTAGGTATGGCCATGTAGTTGTTTGCATTTCCCGGCAGCATCAGTTGGAACAAAATGTGCCGCTGCTATTTGCATATCCTTGTTTAACTCATAGCAATAATCATGTTGTACTTGTGGATAGATTTGTTGCATCATGAGGACACAACCCCTTTATCTTTTATAGCAAGGTAGTCATCCAATCCCCGTTTTCTCAGTTTACAGGCAGGACACTCGCCGCACCCGTCCGCGATTACCCCATTATAGCAAGTCAAAGTTTTTGTCCTTACAAAGTCCAGGGAATCAAGATCGTCTGCAAGTTTCCATGTTTCTTCCTTGTTTAGCCACATCAATGGAGTGTGGATGACAAATGGATAATCCATCGAAAGATTTAACGTCACATTCATGGATTTAATGAAAACATCTCGACAGTCAGGGTAACCGCTGAAGTCTGTTTCACACACTCCTGTTACTATATGTCTCGCACCTATTTGTTTAGCTGCAACCGCTGCAAAGGATAGGAATAAAAGATTTCTTCCATCTACAAAGGTACTTGGAAGTTCGCCTTCTTTTTCTTCAATTTCAATATCATCTCTTGTTAGGGCATTGGGTGTTAATTGTCCTAGAAGGGACATATCAAGAATTCGGTGTTTTACTCCCAATTCTTTTGCAATATCTTTGGCACAATCAATTTCTAGTTCATGTCGTTGTCCGTAATGGAAGGTGACTGCTTCCACTTCATCAAATTCCTTCATAGCCCAAATTAGGCAAGTAGTGCTGTCCTGCCCACCACTGAACACGACCATCGCTTTTTCCTGTTGCTTCATCGTGTCTTCACTCCTTTAATCTTCTCAATATATAGTCATACAAAAAACGCTAACCAAAAATAATGGAGGCTAGCGCATAACATCAGAAAAAATAAAAAAACTATATCCTAAGGAATATAGTTTGGTATCTGTCCTTAGTTTTTTATAGAGGGTATTTGCTAGAACCTCTCCTGACGCCAATTTGGGCGTAAGACTTTATTCAATTTAACTTTGTTACTATAACATATTAAGATAAAATATTCTACTTTTTCTTATGTGAATGATTCGTATTTATTCCAGTTTATAAAATAAGCTCTGTTAAACACAGCTGTTGATTTCCGCACTAGGCTTCGCTTTCCTAGGGGCGATTGGGGAGCCTCCTCGGCCTGCGCCTGAGGGGTCCGCTATCTCCCTCAGGACAAGGAAGGCTTCGACAGCGAAACATCGCACGAAGAAAATGCGTAGCATTTTCGAGGAGTCTTCGCCTATTGCTCCAGTCAACAGCTAGGTTGCTGCAAAAATTAACAGTATGCTTTAACTGAGCCATAAAATAAAAGGAGTGATAGAATGGCAAGGTCTGTAAATATGTTACGTCTAAGGACGAATTTTTGGTTCCTTCCCGTTTTTTATGGAGGGGTAGCACTTCTTTTAGCAATAGGAACGCTTCTACTAGATCATTATTTTATGGCAGGAAAAGTAGAGAAACTAATTCCTTCCATCTTCTTATCAAACATTGATCTTGCACAAACAATATTAAGCTCGATTGCTTCTTCTCTCTTAACGATGACAACCATTACTTTTTCGACCATCCTTGTTGTTTTGACCACTTACCTGTCGCAGTTTTCTCCAAGGGCCCTGCAAAATTTCATAACGGACCATGCTACCCAAAGAGTCCTTGGTATCTTTACGGCAGGTTTTATCTATTCCATTATTCTGCTGTTATTTCTTAAGGAAACGAAAGAGGAACAGCTTTTTCTTGTTCCTTCCTTTGCAGTTGCTATAGCCATTCTTTGTCTAATTGTATTCGTTTTTTTCATTCAACATGTTACAACATGGATTCAAGTAAGCAATTTATTACACAACATAACCGTAGAAACTTTGGAATGTATGGAAGAGTTATTTAATGATAGTGACAACTCCACTCATGATGCTCCTTGGGATGATTGGGAGAGTAAAGAAATCACCACAAAAGAACCCATTACCATCATGTCGAACAAACCTGGCTATGTACAATATATCGATATAGACGCACTAGTAAAAATTGCATATGAAACGGATTGCATTGTTCGTGTGGAAAGACAACAAGGTGATTATATAAATGAGCATACACCTATGCTTTCCATTTGGGGTTCAGGTGAAAAAATCGAAAATGAGTCCTTCAGATCTTTGATTACCGTATCCATAGCAAGAGCGCCTCTTGAAGATGTAGAATTTGGAATTAGGAAGGTGACAGAAATTGGAGTAAGGGCACTTTCACCGGGGATAAATGATCCAAGCACAGCAGTGCATTGTATAGAACAATTAGGCACTCTTCTATCTAAGCTTACTTCCATGAAAGGCATTAAACCATTTTTCAATGATGTTTATAGGAATTTGCGGGTAATTGTAAAAACACCCGATTTTTTTAGTTATCTTGATATCGCTTTTTCTCCCATTATCCGTTATGGAAAAATAGACTTTGATGTTATCCATTCTGTACTTGATGTTCTGAAGTTGATTTCCGATCACTCTCCCCCTTTCCGAAAAGAAGCTATTTGGAAGTATACATTACATACTATTGAATCAATAAAGGAAGAAAAGTATCTCGAACTTGAAAGAGAGAGATTAAATACAAATATCAAGGATCTATGTTATTCACTTGGATACGGTAAAGACATTGAAAGATTGAAATTGAAATGATTATCGGTTGTAAACTTTAGCTAACAAACTATAAAGAGGCTGGGACAAAACTAAAAAAGCCTAATAAAAGACGAACAATTTAGGTGTCATAGGTATTGGCTCTAAATACCGCTGT
>NZ_JAAZWB010000062.1 GCF_012524115.1 Bacillus sp. RO1
TGATTTTTAATTGATCCTTTAAGTAGAGGCGTGCAAGCGAAGTGGAACACGTAGCGCGGAAGAAAAAATACGCCAATCCAGTACAGATTAATGTCTATTTTATTGACAGAACTCCATCTTCGGTCAAAAATGCAAAATCTTCGGCCAACTTTTGAAAAACTTCGGACATTTATTCACTATGCATCCACTTCCTTGAGAAAAACACCTCAAAAAGCGCTCTTTTATGATTCAAAGAGCGCCAAATACCATCTAACTTTTCCCATTACCCGTTCACAATCTTCCCGCCATTCACATGCAGCATCTGTCCAGTCATATACGAAGCATCATCACTTGCCAAAAACACATAGCTTGGGGCGACCTCTTCTGGCTGTCCGGGACGTTTCATTGGTGTATTGGCTCCAAAGCTCGCAACTTTTCCGCTAGAAAACGTGGATGGAATCAGTGGTGTCCAAATCGGTCCTGGAGCTACTCCATTTACTCGTATCCCTTTTCCAACCAATTGCAGAGCCAAAGAGCGAGTAAATGCCACAATGGCACCTTTGGTAGACGAATAATCGACCAGCAGTTCATTCCCCGCGTAAGCTGTGACAGATGCTGTATTGATAATGCAACTTCCGCTTGCCAAAAAAGGTAACGCAGCCTTAGTCAAATAGAAAAAGGAGAAAATGTTTGTCCGGAATGTTTTCTCGAGTTGTTCAGCTGTAATATCTTCAATACTTTCCTGTGGATGCTGTTCTCCTGCATTGTTGACAAGTATGTCAATTTTATTATAGTTGGAAATAGTCTCATCCACGATTTGCTTGCAAAATGTCTCTTCACCAATATCTCCTGCAATGAGGTGACACTTCCGACCTTCTGCCTCCACTTGCCTTTGCGTTTCTTTGGCATCCTCATGCTCATTTAAATAGACGACTACAACGTCGGCCCCTTCTTTTGCATAATAAATAGCGATAGCTCTGCCGATCCCGCTGTCCCCACCGGTGATGATTGCCACCTTATCCTTTAACTTACCACTGCCTTTATATGTGGAGTCCTCTGACTTAGGCTTCGGTGTCATCTCCGACTCTATGCCTGGTTGTTTGTTTTGATGCTGTGGGGGAAGCGTTTGTTTCTGCTGATTTGTCATAATTAGCACCTCCAATAATCTTTCCTATTATGAGAAAAGCGCCTATAATTTATCCAATGAGATAAAAAGGGGAGAGAAAAGGTGATTATTAGAGAAGCAAGAATAGAAGATGCACAGGGACTCTTAAAGCACGCTAAAAAAGTGTATAGAGAAGGGCGTAATCTTTTAACAGCACCAGAGGAATTCAAAGTCACCCTAGAGGAGGAAGTACAGTGGTTAAAAGATAATAGGCAAAAAGGACACTTTACCCTGGTGGCAGAACAAAATTCCACAATCGTAGGCATGCTAAATGCTACGAAAGGATCTAGAAAAAGAGTAAAGCATATCTGTATGTTTGGCATCAGTATTCAAGAAGAATACTGCGACAATGGATTAGGAAGCAAGATGATAAATAGACTGCTTGATTGGGCAAAAGAAGATAAGGATATAGAGAAAGTGTGCCTAGAAGTATTTGCCCACAACGAGCGTGCGATACATGTTTACGAAAAGCTTGGCTTTAAAGTGGAAGGAAGAAAAGAGAGACATGTGAAATTTGAGGACGGAACGTATTCGGACGAACTGATTATGGGACAATTTATTTAAGGAAATAAAATTCCCCCCGTCATTTTTGACCTGAACGGGGGGAATATATGTATGGTCGTAGCTTAACGGTAGTTTACAAATTGCAGGTCAATATCCAAGTCAGCTTCACGAAGAGCAGCAATCACCTGTTGGAGATCATCACGATTCTTTCCAGTAACGCGTACTTGGTCATCCTGGATTTGAGTTTTCACTTTCAAACCTGAGTTCTTGATGATAGTGTTAATTTTTTTCGTATTGTCCTTATCAATGCCTTGAACAAGCTTACCACGCTGACGAACTGCACCCTTCGATGCATCTTCAATCTTACCATATTGAATATTTTTCGTTGGGACATTTCGCTTGATCATTTTGCTGACCATTACATCTTTTAGTTGATCCAGTTTAAATTCACTGTCTGAAAGAAGAACGATTTCTTCTTTTTCTAGCTTGATGTCACTGACAGAGCCTTTAAAGTCAAATCGATTTTGAATTTCTTTTAACGCAATATTTATGGCGTTTGTCACTTCAGCTAAATCTACTTTTGAAACAATATCAAAAGAGCTCTCTTTTGCCATGGAAATCCCTCCATCATAGGTTTTAAAAATTTTACCAAAAGGTAATTGTAAGAAAAATATCGCTTTCTGTTCCTAATTATAGTAGAATAAAGCGATTTGGACAACTTAATCAAAGTCATGTACACTTTTACATAACAGAATCCAACTTTCGTTTGTAGGCGAATGTTGATGATAATAATGGGCAAAAAGGAAGGTATTAAGAAATGATGCAAACAGGAACGGTATTAGAATTAACGGTTGACCGGGAAACGCCGCTTGGTTACATGCTTACAGATGGAGAAGAGACAATCCTTCTTCATAAAAATGAAGCAACTAGAGAATTAGGGGAAGACGAGACGGTAGAGGTTTTCCTATACTCAGACCAGAAAAGCCGAATTACAGCTACCATGACCATTCCAAAAGGCCTTAATGGGCATGAATGGATGGAAGTAGTGGAGGTGCTCCCAGGTCTTGGCGCCTTCATTAACATCGGAATTGCAAAAGATGCCCTTATTCCAGCGGATGACTTACCTGTATATGAAGAAATATGGCCGCAAGTTGGTGCCCATTTGCTTTGTCGTGTAAAAACGGACCGCCGTGGAAAACTGATCGGAAAACTTGCCACACAAGACGTGATGTTAGATAGATCTATTAAAGCCCCATCTAATATCCTTAATCAAAATATTCAAGGGACCATCTATCGACTTTTAAAAGTGGGAAGCTATATCATTTCCAACGAAGGTTATATTGGATTCATCCATAATTCAGAACGCAAGGAAGAGCCAAGATTAGGACAAGTGGTAGAAGGAAGAGTTATTGATGTAAAGGACGATGGAACTATTAACGTTTCTCTTTTACCTCGTAAACAAGAAGCAATGGATGAAGATGCTCAGGTTATTATGGACTATTTGGAACTAAGGGGCGGAGCGATGCCGTATAGTGATAAAAGTGCTCCTGATGATATTAAGGAACAGTTCAATATCAGCAAAGCTGCGTTTAAGCGTGCAATGGGTAAGCTCATGAAACAAGGCTTGATCCGTCAGTCTGAAGGTTGGACGTATAAGAAGGAAGAAGAATAAAAGTTTGTTCGGCTTCGCAGGAAGTGCAGCTCATTAGGGGACTAGTGGGCTGTTTTTGTTTTCATTTGGGGTGTAGTAGCCTATAGAGTAGGGAATCGTTGGCGTCTCAAACCCCGAAGAGAGGATTGAAGTTGGAAAACGGTAACAGAAAGGGCTTCTCAAAGTCCGAAGCAAGGGTTAAAGTTGGAAAACGGTAACAGAGAAGGCGTCTCAAAGTCCGAAGCGGGAGTTGAAGTTGGAAAACGGTAACAGAGAAAGCGTCTCAAAGCCCGAAGCGAGGGTTGAAGTTGGAAAACGGTAACAGAGAGGGCGTCTCAAAGCCCGAAGCGGGAGTTGAAGTTGGAAAACGGTAACAGAGAGGACTTCTCAAAGCCCGAAGCGGGAGTTGAAGTTGGAAAACGGTAACAGAGAAGGCGTCTCAAAGCCCGAAGCGAGGGTTGAAGTTGGAAAACGGTAACAGAAGGGGCGTCGCCAGGGTTAAAGTTGGAAAACGGTTACAGAGAAAGCGAGTTAATGTCCAAAACGGCGACAATCCCAAACGAAATGTCGTATAGAACGCCTCTATAAGCCCTAACATTCCAACATTCCAATGTACCAAGTAAAAAGCCTAATAGAACAAAAAAGCCGCCCCAATAAAAGAAGCGACTCTTCAATACTTCCTACAAATGATCCGTCTTCTTAGAATACTGACGCTCACCTTTTTGTGCATTCTTCTCACGTTGCATATTCTTTTCGTGGAGCTTGGCGTTATTGTCTTTGGCTTTTTTATCGTTATCGCTTGTATGTGGCATTAGAAAACCTACCCCTTTCTCAAAAAGATAGGAATAGGTTGTCCTGCCTGCATAAAGATATGTGTTACGCTTTTTTCCCATTAAGGAAGAATAAGGCGATGGTTCCTGGACCGGCATGGGCGCCTACTGCTGAGCCGATAGAAGTAATCGTGAAGTCATCACAATCACAAGATTCTTTAATCATCTCTTTTAAAGCTTCGGCAGTAGCAAGATCATCTCCGTGGCTGATTCCGATTCGTTGGCCAGACGTGTCGAAACCGTTCCGTTCCCGCATTACTTCCACCATTCGACGCAAAACTTTCTTACGGCCCCGAATCTTTTCCAAGGGTATCAACTTACCGTCTTCCATGTGAAGTAAAGGCTTGATATTCAACAGACCTCCAACAAATGCTGAAGCTTTACTTACGCGGCCGCCGCGTGCCAAATAATCCAAATTGTCCACGGTGAAAACATGTTCCATATGGTGAATATCATCATTTATCGCTGACAATAGTTCTTCTTTGGAAGCCCTGGCACTAGCCATTTCAGCAGCTCTCTTTACAGCAAGTCCGTATCCTAAAGAAGCACACTTTGAATCGATAATAGTCAAATCAAGTTCAGGATACTCTTCCAATACTTCTTTTTGCATCAGTACTGCTGTTTGATATGTACCTGATAATTCAGAAGAGAATGCTACATAAATAGCTGTTTCACCGTTCTTTGCTACCTCAGTAAATAAATCTTTCATAAAGACTGGGGATGCTTGTGAGGTTTTTACCACTTCTCCATCGCGCATGGCATCATACACTTGTGAAGAATCAATAGTGACCATGTCCTCATATTCAGTCTCTCCAAACAGTACTTTTAACGGAATAAGGTCTATAAATTCATTTGAAAAAAAATCTTTTGGTAAGTCGCTGGCACTATCTGCAATAATTCTTATTGTCATAAGGTCACCTTCTTTACTATACTTACAAGCATGGGTTAAGCTGTATGAGAAAAATATCTGTCACTTCCATAAGAGGAATAATACTCCTTTTTTCAAGTTTACCCATTAATGAATGACTCTTCAAGAAAAGAAAATGGAGATTTTCGTTTTGGAAGGGTAAAAAGAGGAAAAATACATAAAATAAGGCAGTACGCTGTTAGGAGGTTTTGGACCATATGATTGTCCAGCAACATGTAAAAAAGGTGCTAATTGTACTTATAGGAGCTTTTCTTAATGCAATTGCAATGAACTTCTTCCTCATTCCCGCGGATGTTTATGCAAGCGGATTTACGGGTGTATCACAGCTGATATTCCGTATCTCAGAAGATTTTCTTCCTTTCACGATTTCTACGGGTATTACGTTATTGCTCCTCAATATACCGGTTACGATTTTAGCGTGGAAGAAGGTAGGACGCTCTTTTACTATTTATAGTTTTCTTAGTGTTTTTCTCATGTCATTTTTTCTAGAGGTTGTACCGATTTACAGTTTTAATGACGACATTTTGCTTAATGCTGTTTTTGGCGGTGTCATCGCTGCGGTAGGTGTCGGTTTGACACTTAAGTGGGGGGCTTCCACAGGTGGTCTTGATATCATCGCTATGATTTTATCCCGAATGAAGGACAAGCCTGTCGGAACTTATTTTTTTGCACTGAATGCAGTGATTATTGTTACGGCCGGTCTTGTATTTGGGTGGGAAAAAGCCTTATACACTCTAGTGACACTATATGCTTCTACTCGTGTGATTGACGCAATACATACAAGACATGAGAAATTGACTGCCATGATTGTAACGAAAAAGGGTCAGGCTGTAAAAGAAGCCATACATGCGAAAATGGTGCGCGGAATTACGTCTATTCCTGCACGTGGGGCATTTACTGGAGAGGATAAGGAAATGCTGATGATTGTAATAACTCGTTATGAGATGTATGATTTGGAGCAAATCCTAAAAGAAGCGGACCCGAATGCGTTTACCAATATCGTACAGACCGCTGGGATCTTCGGGTTCTTCAGAAAAGATTAAGCTTCGTAAATACTGCTGGTAATTTCCTCAAAAGGCTTCGCTTTCCTAGGGGCGGTGCTTGAGCCTCCTCGCTGCGCTGTGGGGTCTCAAGCTACCCCTATCTCCCTCAGGAGTCTTCGCCTTTTGCTCCAATCACCAGCTACAAATCAAAATACAGCGCACAAGCTCTAATATGGCTTGTGCGCTGTTTTGTGTTACTTGTTTTGTTGGCTGTTGAAAAGTTCTTCCTGCAATTCGCGAAGCTGTGCTTTTTCGGCTTCATTTGAATTTGCATAAGCGGAGGATAATGCGTTTTTGGCAACACTCATCGAATTCGAATCGATTTCAGATGAATAATCATGTTTATGGTTTTGCTCAGATGCAGAATCATGCTTTCCCTTTACTACATTCATCACGGCTTCACGAGCGGATTGGAACAATTGGTTTCCCATGATTATATCCCTCCAAGAGAATTGCGTTCGGCTTGATGTGCTTTACGCTCTTCTGCTTGTTCCATCGTAAGGTGATAAGGGATTTGCTGGTCATGAAGCTGTACAGAATTTTTACCCTGCTGAACAAAACGTTTTGATTTGCTGCTTCTACCCATTATGAAAGCCCCCCTTTTCAAATAGGACAATTACTTGTCCACTATCTAGTCTAGGTAAAAGTGGTGTTTTCTATGAGGGCAAATATTGGTCTTAAAGTTGTAGTTTTTTCTCTAAGAAGACAGCAATCCCATCTTCTTCATTGCTTAATGTGACTTCGTTAGCTTTTGCTTTCAGTCCCTCAATTGCATTGCCCATTGCGACGCCAGTACCTGCATATTCAATCATTTCATAATCGTTATCTTCGTCGCCAAATGCAATAATATTTTCTTTAGGTATATTGTAATGAGCAGCAACTCTTTGTAATCCCACTGCTTTGTTCATCCCAGTACGAACAAGCTCTATAACGTGCCATGGTGCAGCCCATCGTCTGTGATCAATGACCTCTGCATGAACTTCCGATAAATATTTTCTAATTTTAGGCACTTCATCTTCACTTGCATGAATGAGAATACAAGTAGGATCCTTTTTCAGTACTTTTCTCAGGTCACCCGTTTCTATTTTTGGATTGCCAAACCCGAAAATATCTAAGAGCTTTTCATCATGAAAGTGAAAATAAACATCATCCATTACTTCTGCCAAAATATTATGTATGTTATACTTCTCGCTTACTTCGACTATTTCTTTTACTGTATCAATGGAAAGTGGCTCATGATAAACTCCCCATTCGTCGTTCCCAGGGTAGTGCACAAAAGCTCCGTTAAAGTTTACTATAGGAGTGGTAAGATTCATTTCCTCATAATACATGATGCTTGCTCTGTATGGACGTCCCGTTGCGATTACTACTTCGTGTCCTTGCTCCATAGCTTTTTGAAGGGCGATTTTATTTCGTTTGGAAATTTTTTTGTCATCTGTCAATAATGTTCCGTCTAGGTCAACTGCTATAAGATGTTTTTCCACCGTATCAAACTCCTTTTTTGTACATAAAAAAATATTTCTGATTCAAGTGTAACCTTTTTCAAATTTGATTGTCTACATGTTAAACTAGACAAGAGTATATATAATAGGAAAAATGCGGTAAAAAAGACTGGGGGATGTAAGATGATCAATGTCGTCAAGCAGAAGACAGGTGCTGTTTCGTTTCTTCATGTGTGTGAAGCAGATTCCTTTTCAAATTCGAAGCCTACTGTTATCTTTGTACATGGGTTTCAAAGTGTAAAGGAAAATAACTTGCATTATGCCTACCTTTTAGCAGAAAAAGGATTTCGGGTAATACTTCCTGATTGCATCCATCATGGAGACAGAGACAGCGGTTTAAAGAGTCAAGAAATGATGCAGTCATTCTGGGAAATTGTCATCCAGACAGTTCATGAAATAGATATTCTTAAAAAACACCTCACAGAATCAGGATTATCTGATGAAGCTGAAATTGGAGTTGCCGGCACATCGATGGGTGGAATCGTAACATTCGGTGCATTAAAAAAATATCCTTGGATTAAAGCAGCAGTCAGTTTAATGGGCTGCCCTAGTTATCAAGATTTTGCACGCTACAAAGTGGACAAATTCCTTGAAGCAGGTTTTGCTTTACCATTTACAGAAGAGCAATTGGAATCCTATTATGCAAAATTAAAACCATATGACCTCTCAACCGATCCATCATCCCTTAACGAGCGGCCTTTGTTATGTTGGCATGGAAAACGAGACGCAGAGGTGCCGATTGACCCGTTATTAACGTTTGTAAAAAATAATAAAGGTTATTATAAAAATAAGCCAAACAATATGAAGGTCATTGTGGATGAATATGCAGATCATAAAGTGAGCAGAGAAGGTGTGTTGGCAACAGTGGATTGGTTTGCTGAGCATCTAACTCAAAATGTAAAGGAGCGATATCATGCAGGAAGCATTAAAAGATAAAGTGATGGAAATATTGGAGGAAGTGGAAGACCCAGAACTGGGTGTTGACATTGTTAACCTTGGGCTGGTTTATGATGTGGACATAGATGCATCCAATAATGTGGATATAACGATGACATTGACATCGATCGGCTGCCCGCTTGCAGGGGAGATCGTGGAGGATGTGAAAAAGAAGCTGTCACCAGTCGAGGAGATTAATGATGTAGATGTAAATATTACATTCAATCCGCCATGGAGCAAAGATCGAATGTCCCGTCTGGCCAAGATAGCTTTGAACGTTACAGACTAGAACATAAATTACAATGGAAGGGGAGAACAGAGTATGAAAAACAAAGTGATACTTGTCAGTTCTAATCAGTTGGGAAAAGGCGATGAAGCTTTAGGAGAAGGTGTTTTAGAAACATTTTTTACGATTCTAAAGCAACGTGAAGATAAGCCAGAGGCAATCTTCTTGATGAATACAGGGGTTTATACGTTAACGGAGGATTCATTGGTTTCTGTTCACTTAAAAGAAATACATGAAGCTGGAGTTCCGGTCTATGCTTGTAAAACTTGTGTCGACCATTATGAGGTGGAACAGAAGCTCATCAGCGGAGAGATTAGTGGAATGTCCCATTTTATCGACCTTGCTTCCAAGCATGAAGTTTTAACAATTGCTTAAAAATGGATGCCATACCCTTCGATGGTTTGAGTCATGAAACAGGACAACTTGGGTACGATAAAAGGGAGATAGTATCATCTCATTTTTAGGGACAGTCTTAGAATTTTCATGATCTGACTATAGGAGGTAATCGTATGGGACAGAATCAACAATTCAGACCGGGTCAAAAAGCGCCGAATAACGGGATTTATCTTGAAATTGGGGAGACTGGAAGCGGAGTTAAAAATCCTCAAAAGATAAACTTAAAAGCCGGGGACACTTTTCCCGAAACTTCCAATCATAATCGCCTTTGGGCGAAAAAGCGCCGTCCGTAACTATTAAGTCATCCTCTTATTATTGAGAGGGTGGCTTTTTTGGATATATTCTTTTCACTCAACTGGAAACTTTTACGAGGAAAATACGTAATTAAAGCTGGATTGTAACTTTTAAAGAGGTTATTGTAACTATTTTTATTGGGATTGTGACTTTTAAAGAGACTATTATAACTATTTTCGTCTTTATTGTAACTTTTTCAAAAAAAAACGTTAATAAAAAGGATTGATCTCAAAAATGGACCTTAATCAAATGACCACCAAGCTCCAGGAGGCCATTGTGATGGCCAAGAGTCTTGCAGAAAAGATGAATCATCAGCAGATTGAACATGAGCACCTTCTTCTTGCATTGCTTCAACAATATGAGGGGCTTACAGAAAGAGTCCTGCAAAAGCTGAAAGTAGACACTCAATCGTTCCAAACAGATCTTAATAACTTGCTTAAATCAAAACCTGAAGTAAGCGGTGCAACCAGCGACGCCTACATAAGCAATCAACTGAAACAAACATTCAAAAAAGGAAATGAATGGAAAACAGAATGGGAAGATGATTATCTCTCCATTGAACATATTCTTCTTGCTCTATTTCATCAGAACAGTTCAACCCATCAATTGAAAAAGTTAAGCAATACCCACAATCTCGACGAAGCACGCTTAAAACAAGCCATCCAAGAAATAAGGGGGAACCAACGAGTGACATCAAAAGAGCCAGAATCTACATACGAAGCGTTGAGAAAATACGGAAGAGATTTAATAGAAGAGGTAAAAAGCGGAAAGCTAGACCCTGTAATTGGCCGTGATCAGGAAATTCGGAGGGTTATCAGAATCCTCTCAAGAAAAACAAAAAATAATCCGGTCCTCATCGGAGAACCTGGGGTAGGAAAAACCGCAATAGTCGAAGGTCTGGCACAGCGTATTGTAAGAAAGGACGTTCCAGATGGCCTGAAGGATAAAACCATATTCTCCTTGGACCTTGGCTCGCTCGTAGCAGGTGCTAAATACAGGGGCGAATTTGAAGAGAGACTGAAAGCTGTTCTTCAGGAAATTAAAAAGAGTGACGGACAGATTCTACTTTTCATTGATGAACTGCATACGATAGTCGGTGCAGGCAAGACAGAGGGCTCCATGGATGCGGGAAATATGCTCAAACCGATGCTCGCACGCGGTGAATTGCACTGTATTGGTGCAACCACGTTAAATGAACATAGACAATATATTGAAAAAGACCCCGCTTTAGAACGTCGCTTTCAACAGGTGCTTGTCCAAGAGCCAACAGTTGAGGATACTATTTCCATTTTACGTGGACTTAAGGAACGTTTTGAAATACATCATGGTGTAAACATTCACGACCGGGCTATTGTTTCTGCGGCAGTTCTATCCAATCGATATATATCTGAACGTTTTTTACCAGACAAGGCAATTGACCTCGTGGATGAAGCATGTGCCATGATCCGAACAGAAATAGATTCGATGCCGTCTGAACTTGATGAAGTGACGAGAAGGGTCATGCAACTTGAAATTGAAGAGGCGGCACTAAAGAAAGAAAAGGATCAGGCAAGCATAGAGAGGCTCACCCAACTTCAGCAGGAACTAGCCAACTTAAAAGAGAGGGCTTCTGCTATGAAAGCGCAATGGCAACTGGAAAAGGATGATATCCAATTAGTAAGAGTAAAGCGGGAAGAATTGGAAAAGTTAAAACGTGATCTGGAAACGGCTGAAAATAATTATGATTTGAACAAGGCTGCAGAACTTAGACACGGTAAGATACCTAGCTTAGAAAAAGAACTTATGCAGCTTGAAGAGAAAGCCAGACAGAAGAAAGATTCAAACCAACTTTTAAGAGAAGAAGTAACTGAAGAAGAGATAGCTGGCATTGTGGCAAAATGGACTGGCATTCCTGTTACGAAGCTTGTGGAAGGGGAAAGAGAGAAGCTATTAAAATTGGAGGAAATCCTACATGAACGGGTTGTCGGTCAGGAAGAAGCGGTCCAACTTGTGTCTGAGGCAGTGATTCGTGCAAGAGCAGGAATCAAGGATCCAAATCGTCCAATCGGCTCATTCATTTTTCTTGGTCCTACAGGGGTTGGGAAGACGGAGCTTGCCAGAGCGCTTGCACAATCGCTTTTTGATAGTGAGGAACAGATTATTCGCATTGATATGTCAGAGTATATGGAAAAACATGCGGTATCAAGGTTGATAGGCGCTCCTCCAGGATATGTTGGCTATGAAGAAGGAGGGCAATTGACCGAAGCAGTCAGAAGGAAACCTTATTCTGTCATACTCTTGGATGAAGTAGAGAAAGCTCACCCAGAAGTTTTCAATATCTTATTGCAAATGCTCGATGACGGAAGGATTACAGACTCACAAGGTAAAACCGTCGATTTTAAGAATACGGTTATTATTATGACCTCCAATATCGGCTCTCCTATTTTGTTGGAACATGCAGGGGAAGAGCTAACAGAGGATACGAAGGAAAAAGTTATTGCGCAATTACGAAGTCACTTTAGACCGGAATTGTTAAATCGAATAGATGATAACGTCATCTTTTCTCCATTGTCCAAAAATGAAATTGGATTGATTGTAGAAAAGTTAATAAAGGATTTACAAAAGCGTCTGGAGGATAAACATTTGACATTAAACCTCTCAGATGAGGCAAAACGTTTTATTGCCGACAGTGCCTATGATCCCGTTTTTGGTGCACGACCGTTAAAAAGGTTTATTCAAAAACACATCGAAACCCTTATTGCAAAAGAAATAATTAAAGGGAGTATCCAAGATTTTCAAGAAATAATTATTGATGCAGAAGAAGGAAAACTCATCATCCGTGACAAATAATATTATTAGATAAGTTTAGTAATATGAGGTTTTCTAGCAGTTTATTGTAGCAAAAAGCGAAGACTCCTGAGGGAGCTAGCGCTAGGTGGATACCCCGCAGGCGTAGCCGAGGAGGCTCAAGATCGCCCCTAGGAAAGCGAAGCCGTTTGCGGAAATAAACTGCGGTCATTTAACCAACAAAAAAAGAACTTGTCTCTGGGAGCAAGTTCTTTTTTTACAAAAATTAGTGCTTTTCTGCTGGTTCGTTTGGTAACGCTTCCCCGATTAGCATAACTAATACAGAGAAAACAATTGCAATGATTGAAGCTAATACGTAGTTATATGTATCACCCTGCATGTTAGCAACAACATAAGAAACCATGTTTATAAGAAGAAGTGACCAGAAAATAGTCCAAAATGCGCGCATTGTGACTCCCCCTCCATTCATTATTTCAAAAGCTCATTCAGAGGATATTTTACCACAAACACGTCATATAATAAATGTAAATATGTTTAACTTAGTCGAAAAAGGGGTTGTTATATGGTGAATAGTCATGAAAAACTACTTGAATTGAAATTGTTATTAGAACAAGAGGGAAGTAATCTGACAGAGCTTGGTCAACGTACTTTGGAGAGTTTGATCAAAGAGCTTCAATATGATGAAGTGGGAAGGGAGTAGGTTTTAACACCTTCCTTTTTCTTATTATAAGGCTGTTTTCGTAAACTTTGATGCTGTTTCGAATATTTAATTCAACCTTTATATTACTTACTGTCGTGCTCTTTTCCCTGTTGTACTAAGTAAACTACTTGCCATTTCTAGAGAATGTTAGCAGTAAAAAGTTCAATTTCCGACTTTTTACAAGTGAATAGCAATAATCTTTGAGAAAAGAGCCTTTTATATAAGTGTTTTTGTGGTGAATTATATGGAAAAGTGGCCTTTTGACTCTGTCATTACAGAACTTTTCTACATAGCATACGATATATGAGTTTGTGAAATGGGGGGAGATGGGTCAGATGAGCTTAAATCAACGCTTTTTTCAAATGGGCGGTCAATGGAATGCTGTACACGTGCCTGAAAAACCGAATGGTTTCGGCTGTCTAATCATTGGAGATACCAACCATTTCGTCGATGAACATAATAGCTTGTGGTTACAGCATATCGGGCGAAATAAAATTGTTGAAGAAATATTGAAATGTGGATATACGTTGTTTTACTCTAACCTGTATGGGGCTCACTGGGGCAGCGGTCAATCAGTTCTAATGGCCAAACAACTTTATCATATCATCATGAAACAGGAAATCTTGAATGACAAAATTCATATCATAGCAGAAGGTATGGGTGCGTTGACAGCCATGCAATTAATGGAAGAGTTAAAAGAAAAGATTCGTGCTGTTGCATTCATTAATCCTTGCATGGACATAAAAGCACAACTTGAACAAGAAAAGGACCGAAAGTTCTTCTATAAAAAAGTGAAAAATGAAATCGCTAAAGCGTATAATGTGCCGGTTAAGGAATTAGAAGAATATCAGGACCTTCCGGAGCTTTGTCAGTTTCAACATTGTTCATTACCAGTGAAAATTTGGCAGACTACTACAAATTTTACGTTTGATCCTAACCTTCATTGCAAGAGATATGAGGAGTTGCGGTCTAAGAATCACTCACCGGTCACAGTTACCTATCACCTGGTGGAAAAACGGTATTCATACGGTCCATCCATATGCCAGTTCTTTAAAAAATATGAACAAGAATTATAAACAGTCCCATTCTGCACTCTTGGAATTGGGACTATAATTTTGTTTTCATGCATATGGATACAATAATATCAATAAAGATGGGTGGTATATAAAAAATGATGAAAAATGCAGTGGTCATTGGAGCCACCACACAAGTTGGTTTCGCAATTTGCCAATATTTGATTAATAAAGAAGTAGAAGTGACGGGGCTGGCATGGTCAGAGAAACTAGATGAGAAATCAGAAGAGATGCTAATGGAAATTGGGCGTAACGCTTTCTTTCGCTTTCAATTAGAACGTTCTTTTACCGAAAGCATAGATGTTGTATTTTATTGTTTAGACGAAGTAGAAAAAGTGGAAAATAAAGAACAAATTCTCTATGGTAATTTAGCAGAAAATGCGAATAAACTAGTATTTATCTCTTCTTATCGCAAGATGTCATGGAATGGTGAATATAGACAACAAATAATGAAAAAGTTATCAGCCAGCTCAAATCAATCTTGCTACATGATATATTTGCCAATGGTGTATGGTCCATGGCAGCAAGAAGAGGAACCGGTCCATAAAAGGTTATTAGAGGAAATAGAACAAAAAGAATCCGAACCGATAACAATCAAAGAGAATGATGTTTTGTTTGTGGAAGATGTCGCAGAAGCTATCTATAATCTCCTAATCCGGGATGAAAAAGTGACCGAGGTTCTTTTCCAGAATGATAATCCTAAAGCAATAGAGGAATTAATAAAAGAGTTAAACTTAACCCTCCTAACCTCCGTTGAACCGGAGGAATCAAAAAAGGTAAAAAAGTACAAAGTGCCTCAGAGCCGTACAATAAAAGAAGGTATTCAAGCACAAAAAGATCAGATGTATTATAAATTAAAGATAGATTAGAAGAGAGCTGCCCCTCTATTCCAAGCATTTTAACAGAATATTAACTTTTCCTTTATCGACAAAGCATGTACAATATAAAAGGAAGATTAAGAAACAGAAGCAGAGGGGCAATCCTTTAAGGCACTAGGGGGTGGTACTTACATGAAAAAATCATTAATGGTAGTCATACTATTCATTCTTTTATTAACTGCATGTGGACAAACTACTCCTGAAAGTGGAGATCAGAAGGTTGGCTTGTTGGTCCCTGATACAATAAGTGATCAAGTATGGGGAACAAAAGGCTATAAAGGGCTTTTGCGGATCCAATCGGAACATGACCTAGATGTTTATTATAAAGAGGGCATACATACTGATATAGCTATTAAAGAAGCGGTGAAAGAGTTTCATAAAGATGGTGTTACCTTGGTATTTGGGCATGGCAGTGAATATGCACAAACATTCGATGCTATTTCTTCCGATTATCCAGAAATACATTTTGTATGTTTCAATTCCCAAGTCCAAGGTGACAATGTTACTAGCTTAAATTTTGAAGCAAATGCAATGGGCTTTTTTGGTGGAATGGTAGCCGGTCATATGACGGAAACCAATACGATTGGAATTATTGCAGCATTTGAATGGCAACCTGAAGTGGATGGCTTCTTTGAAGGTGTTTTACATGAAAATCCTGATGCTAGGGTTTTGATAAAGTACACGCAAGACTGGAATGATCCGGGTAAGGCATTGGAAATGCTTGATAACATGATCGAGCAAAAGGTGGATGTTGTGTATCCCGCGGGTGATGGATTTAACGTCCCTGTCATCAATAGTCTTAAGGAACAGGGGCTATATGCTGTAGGTTTCGTATCAGATCAATCAGACTTAGGGGAGAATACCGTTTTGACCAGTACCATTCAGCATGTCCCTGCCTTGTATGAATTGGTGGCAAGTCGTTTCTTTGCCGGTGAATTAGAATCTGGAAACCTATCCTTTGATTTTAAAGATGATGTTATTTCCCTCGGGACATTCAGTCCGCTAGTTAGCAAGGAATATCAGGCTAGCATTAATCAACAAATAGAGGATTATAAAACATCCGGCTTATTGCCAAACGAAAAATAGAAAGTAGGTACAACAATGGAACAAGATAGAACGATGCAATATATGGCTATTGCCATGAAATATTTACCAGAAGCGAAACAGATGCTTGACGAAACAGGATTAGAATTAGAGCCTCAACATATCCAACCTCTTGTGTCTTTACTGACAAAAGTGATGGATGAAGCATATGAGCTAGGAAAACAAAATGCGTTAGATATAGAGTAAGAAAAAGGACTATCCAGAGTTATTGCTGGATAGTCCTTTTTAGCTCTTTATTTCTTGAAGTATTCTAAAATAGGAGAAAACTCCTTTATCATCGGCTTCAGTTTATTGACGGATTCCATAATGGAGTCTACCTGCTCCATAAGTGCGTAATAATCTTCCCCTACCTTTTTATCAGAAGTACCAACTGTATTTTCTTCCGTGTTTTGTCTTCTAGGAGGACCACCAAACATCATTCTCGTAAACGGATCTACATCCATTTCGGTTTCCGCCTTTTTCTGTTCATCACTCATGATTTTCACCTCACCTAATCAGCATTTATCCCCCTCTAAGACTATAGTATGCCGTCTGATTTAATTGGGATAGGCATTGGTCCAAGTGCTTTAACCATGATGAAAATAGGTATTTATGTATTGTCAATCACGATAGAATGCGTTAAAATTAGTACCAAGTCATAATAATTGATATTAAAAAAGTTTCTAGCTGTTGGTTGGAGTAAAAGACGTAGACTCATGCGGGAGAGTAGCGGCAATGTTGAGACCCCGCAGGCTTTCCGAGGAGGCTCAAGGTCGCCTAAAGGAAAGCGAAGTCTTTTGCGGAAAGCAACAGCGGTATTTAAAGAACCTTATTTTTAAAAGTCTAATAAGAGAGTTAGGTGTTATATCGGTGAATGCAGGGATACTAGGAATCGGAAGATATGTACCTGAAAAAATATTAACCAATGCAGAATTGGAGCAAATGGTAGACACAACAGATGAATGGATAAAAACAAGAACCGGCATAGAAGAACGAAGAATTGCATCGGACGACGTAGATACATCACATATGGCATATTTTGCAGCAGAAAAAGCATTGAAGGATGCAGGAATTACGGCAGAAGAGCTCGATATGATCATTGTTGCTACAGTAACGCCTGATAACCCATTTCCAAGTGTTGCTTGCATGATTCAAGAGCGTCTTGGTGCCAAAAAGGCATGCGCTTTCGATATGAGTGCAGCATGCGCTGGATTTATGTATGGGATTATCACAGCAAAACAATTTGTTGAAGCAGGAACATATAAGCATGTTCTAGTGGTAGGTGTAGAGAAACTGTCTAAGATTGTGGACTGGGAAGACCGCAACACAGCAGTTCTATTTGGTGACGGAGCAGGTGCTACTATTATTGGTCCTGTTTCAGAAGGTAGAGGAATCTTATCTTTCGAACTTGGAGCAGACGGCACAGGAGCGAAACATTTATATCAGGATGAAACCATTGTTATGAATGGCCGCGAAGTATTTAAATTTGCGGTTCGCCAAATGGGTGAATCAGCTGTGAATGTATTAGAAAAAGCCGGCTTATCAAAAGAGGATGTAGATTTCCTTATTCCTCATCAGGCCAACATTCGAATTATGGAAGCGGCAAGGGAAAGGCTGGGCCTTCCTCTAGAAAAGATGTCGATGACCGTTCAGAAATACGGGAACACATCAGCTGCATCAATTCCAATCTCCATAGTTGAGGAAATAGAAAACGGAAATATTCATGACGATGATTTAGTGGTTATGGTAGGATTTGGTGGAGGTTTAACATGGGGAGCAATCGCCATAAGGTGGGGAAGATAATAAATATTAATTGGATATAACGGTGGAAGGAGCAAGGAAATCATGCAAATGCCTAAAAAAAGAGTAGTAGTAACCGGTCTAGGAGCGGTGACTCCGATTGGTTTAAATGTAAATGAGGCGTGGGAAAATGCTATTAATGGAGTATCTGGTGTAGGCCCGTTAACTAGAGTGGACAGTGAAAAATTCCCGGCAAAAGTCGCCGCAGAAATCACCAATTTCAATGCTGAAGATTTTATGGATAAAAAAGAAGCAAGAAGAATGGACCGATTCACTCAATACGCGATCGCAGCTTCATTTATGGCTGTAAAAGATGCTAACCTAGATATTACAGATGAAATAGCTCCAAGAGTAGGTGTTTGGGTAGGTTCCGGAATTGGCGGAATGGAAACTTTTGAACAACAATATAAAACTTTCCTAGAAAAAGGAGCGCGTCGTGTAAGCCCGTTTTTCGTACCAATGATGATTCCTGATATGGCTACAGGTCAAATCAGTATCGCACTTGGAGCAAAAGGTGTAAACTCTTGTACGGTAACTGCGTGTGCAACAGGTACAAACTCCATTGGAGATGCATTTAAAGTCATCCAACGCGGTGATGCAGATGTCATGATTTCCGGGGGAACGGAAGCTCCATTGACGGAGATGTCCTTTGCAGGCTTCAGTTCAGCGAAAGCTTTATCAATGAATCCAGATCCTAAGACGGCAAGTCGACCATTTGATGCAAATCGCGACGGCTTTGTCATGGGTGAAGGCGCTGGTATTGTCGTGTTAGAAGAGCTTGAACATGCATTGGCCCGCGGTGCGCGCATTTATGCCGAAATTGTTGGATATGGCGCGACTGGCGATGCCCATCATATTACAGCACCTGCTCCAGGCGGAGAAGGCGGTGTCCGTGCGATGAAAATGGCAATTGAAGATGCCGGCTTGCAACCAGGAGATATTGATTATATTAATGCTCACGGAACAAGCACAGAATATAACGACAAGTTTGAAACACTGGCTATTAAAGAAGTACTTGGTGGACATGCAAAAGATGTAGCAATCAGTTCTACAAAGTCTATGACAGGTCACTTGCTTGGAGCAGCAGGTGGGGTAGAAGCTATTTTTACTATAAAGGCTATCGAAAACGCCATTATTCCACCTACTATTAACTTAGAAACACCAGATCCAGAATGTGACCTAGATTATGTACCAAACGAAGCAAGACATAAGGAAGTCAAAGCTGCAATGAGCAACTCACTTGGTTTTGGCGGACACAACGCAACGATTGTTTTTAAGAAATATGAATAAGCGAATTTAGTTAAAGGCAGTAGAAAGTTATTTAAACTTTCTGCTGCTTTTTTGTTGTTTATGAAATTATAAAAAAATCGAATGATGGAAAAGTCTTCATGATAATTCTTCATCGGGAGATATTCTTATGGCCGCTTTGAAGACCTGAGTGACGAGGAAAAAGGAGGAGAGAAGTCTTCATGGTCGTGATGAAGAACTCAGTGACGAGGAAAAAGGAGGAAAGAAGTCCTCATGGTCGTGATGAAGACCTGAGTGACAAGGGAAAAGGGGGAAAGAGGTCCTCAAGTCCGTGATGAAGACCTGAGTGACGAGGAAAAAGAAGGAGAGAAGTCCTCATGACCGGAATGAAGACCTGAGTGACGAGGGAAAAGGGGGAAAGAGGTCCTCATGGTCGTGATGAAGACCTGAGTGACGAAGAAAAAGAAGTAGAGAAGACCTCATGACCGGAATGAAGACCTGAGTGACAAGGGAAAAGGGGGAAAGAAGTCTTCATGGTCGTGATGAAGACCTGAGTGACGAGGAAAAAGAAGGAGAGAAGTCCTCATGACCGGTATGAAGACCTGAGTGACAAGGGGAAAGGGGGAAAGAAGTCTTCATGGTCGTGATGAAGACCTGAGTGACGAAGAAAAAGAAGGAGAGAAGACCTCATGACCGGTATGAAGACCTCAGTTACGAGGAAAAAGGGGGAAAGAGGTCTTCATGGTCGCTATGAAGACTTCAGTGACGAGGAAAGAAAACAAAAGAAGCTTTCATTTGTTAGAGAACAACTTGCAAAGGCAAGGTCCTGCCAATATTTCAAAGCATCTGGGACCATAATTTAATTTTGGTAGTTACCTGAGAAGTATATGCTTTTTTGTTACCTCACCAATCCACCCTCCCCATCATACAATGACATCAAAAAGCAAAGAAAAGGGCTGTAGAACATGAGTATTATTCATACGGATAGATGGTTGGAGGAGGACTATGACCAGCCATTGAACATTTCCAAGAAATTGCTGAAGTACTTTGAGGACGTAACTGCAGCGGAACTTTACGATTATCTGATTATGCATGGGATGTACCGACCTGTTAGGGACGGGAAAGGTACTGTTGAAAAATTAAAGACATTGGATTGCTGGAATGTTGTCTTGGCAGAATGGAAACATCTAAAGAAACTTTGGAACGGCCCAGATATCCCAATTTTTATATTTCCTTCAGATAAATACAACAATCAAATCAAGAGGGATTTCAAAGGGAAAGCAGGTGTGGCTTTCAAAGACAAATTGTTTTTATTTCTGCCGGAGGATATTGAAATTAATGAAATGAAGGCATTGTTGACTCACGAATATAACCATATTTGTGTACTCTCTAAAAATAATAGAAAAGATGACCAATATAGCCTTCTAGATTCTGTACTAATCGAAGGACTAGCGGAAAGTGCTGTAAAAAGTCTAGTTGGAAAAGAATATACCTCTAGCTGGACATCTTACTACACGGATAAGGAACTGGAAAACTTCTTAAATAAAATTATCATTCCAAATAAAGATGTAAAAAAGAGTGATAAAGATCATATGAAACTGCTTTATGGCAAAGGGTTTTATCCAAAAATGCTTGGTTATTGTGTTGGTTATTATCTCATTCAGAAAATATTGAAGGAGGAGAAAATTAACTACCGAGCTTTGATGACAAAGAGCCTTTCTGAGATAACAAAGCTATCAATTGGATAATTCTTTGAGGAATAGGAGAAAAATAACAAAAAACAAAAATTCTAGCAAAAAAGGCTAGTTTTTTTGTTTTTTTTTGTATATAATCAGTTTTTGTAGAAGATTGCTACAAGTTTTAATTAAAAAAATTTTTAGTTTATTTTCAAAATAAGCTTGAACTTGTAACGGAATTGTAATAATATACAAACAGACGATAATTATTTTCCGATAATTTAGTTTTTACAGTAAATTCGGAGTAAAAAGACTGAAGATTTTGTAATAAACAGCATGGAAAATCTATAAAAGCAATCTTTGAATAGATTAATAGCTAGTAGTTTCGTAAATTTGTAATATAAAGATTAAGAATTAGTTAAATTTTACTAAAGTCTTTACATTACATATTTAGACATCATACAGACCATGCATCGAAAGAAAAAAGGATGGTGAAGGCTAAATGTCAGCTTTATTGGAAGTGAGAAACCTAAAAACTCACTTTTTTAGAAAAAAGCAAGCTATTCCAGCTGTAGATGGTGTAGATATCTCCATTAAAAAAGGAGAAACTGTAGCACTTGTTGGAGAATCGGGATCTGGTAAATCTATTACTTCCCTATCTATTATGGGTCTTGTTCCTAGCCCAGGTGGGAAAATCGTAGATGGAGAAATTCTATTTGACGGACAGGATCTTGTGAAACTAACAGAAAACCAGTTATGTAAAGTACGCGGAAATGATATTTCTATGATCTTCCAGGAACCGATGACATCTTTGAATCCGGTTTTAACAATTGGTGAGCAAATTACCGAAGTACTAATACTTCATCAAAAAATGACCAAAACAGCGGCAATGAAAAAGGCAATTGAAATGTTAGAAGTTGTAGGATTTTCAAGAGCTGCTGAAATTGTCAATGATTATCCTCACCGTCTATCAGGCGGTATGAGACAAAGGGTAATGATCGCGATGGCGATGAGCTGTAATCCAAAATTATTAATTGCGGATGAGCCGACAACAGCGCTAGACGTTACCATTCAAGCTCAAATACTAGATTTAATGAAAGACCTTAGCCATAAATTTGACACTTCCATTTTGTTAATTACACATGACTTAGGGGTTGTATCAGAAGTCGCTGATAGAGTAGTGGTAATGTATTGTGGTCAAGTCGTAGAAGAGGCGTCTGTGGATGATTTGTTCGAAGAGCCTCTGCATCCTTATACAAATGGCTTGATGGGGTCCATACCTGATATTGAGGGAGATATATCTCGCCTCCAATCTATTGAAGGTAATGTGCCACCTCCAACCAATTTACCTCAGGGCTGTCGTTTTGCCCCACGCTGTCCAAAAGCATTTGATCGTTGTCATAGCGAAGTTCCGGAATTGCTTAAGAAAAGTGGAAATCGCTCTGTTCGATGCTTCTTATACGAAGGCGAGGAGGCTAAATAATGACTGCAACCGAGATTAAATCAGAAAAGATTTTAACGGAAACAAGTTCTGATAATATCCTTGAAGTTAGAGGATTGAAGAAATACTTTCCAATCAAAGCGGGACTATTACAAAAGCATGTAGGCGATGTCAAAGCGGTAGATGACTTAAACTTTTATATTAAAAAGGGTGAGACATTAGGACTCGTTGGAGAATCTGGCTGTGGGAAATCCACAACTGGACGAACTATCATCCGTCTATATGAGCCTACAGAAGGAAATATCATATTTAAGGGAAGAGATATTGCAACCATGAGTGAAAGCGAACTTAGAAAGACGGTTCGTAAAGACATACAAATGGTCTTCCAAGATCCATTTGCGACGCTTAATCCAAGAAAAACCTTAAGATCCATCCTGAAGGAGCCATACAACACGCACAACTTGTTCACTAAAAAAGAGCGTGAAGAGAAAGTGCAAGAGTTACTAGCTAAAGTAGGGTTAGATCCAAGTTTTATCAATCGTTATCCACATGAGTTCTCTGGAGGACAACGTCAACGTATCGGGATTGCTAGAGCACTTGCACTAAACCCGGAATTGATCATTGCTGATGAAGCAGTTTCTGCACTGGATGTATCCATACAGGCTCAAATCATTAACCTTATGCAAGACCTTCAGAAAGAAATGGGACTGTCCTATATCTTTATCTCCCATGATTTAAGTGTAGTTCGTCATATTAGTGACAGGGTAGGCGTAATGTATTTAGGGCGGATGATGGAACTAGCTACCAAACAAGATTTATATAGCGAACCTCTTCATCCTTATACGCAAGCATTACTATCAGCTGTACCTTCTACTCGCCGTAAAGGCCAAGTGAAGAGAGAACGTATCGTTCTGAAAGGTGAATTGCCAAGCCCGGCTAATCCACCAACGGGATGTGTGTTCCATACAAGATGTCCAGCTGCAATGGATGTTTGTAAGCAAATTGTTCCTCAATTCAAAGAGGTTAAACCAGATCATTTTGTTGCTTGTCACCTATACGAATAGGTGGCAAGTAAATAAAATATATACCCTTTGAAAGGGGGAGATAATCAAACAGTTAACTTTCTTTACCTTTCATTTTCAGAACATTAAAAAATTTTTAGGGGGAGTAAACGTGAAACAAAAATCATTACTACTTATCGTTTTAACGTTAGTTCTGTCCTTGTTCCTTGCTGCTTGTAGCGGATCGAACAATGCAGGTACAAATACTAACAACACAAACACTACGAACAACGAAACAACTGGCAACAACGAAGAAACAGAGGAAGAAGAAGAAGAAGCTACAAACGAACCTGTACAAGGTGGAGACCTAATCATCGGTTCTACTGGTAGCCCAACAATGTTCAACCCGCTTTACTCTGCAGATACTGCAAGTTCTGCAATCGAAGGTTTCATTTTTGACGGATTATTAACAAGTGATACTGCTTTCGAAACACAATTAAACATGGCTGAAAGCTGGGATATCTCTGAAGATGACCTAGTTCACACGCTAAAAATTAAAGACGGCATCAAGTTCCACGATGGTGAAACTTTAAATGCTGATGACGTTGTATTCACTCTTAGCATTCCTATGAGCGAAGACTATGATGGTCCTCGTGCTGGTTACTTCGAGAAAATCGAAAAAGTTGAAAAAATCGATGATTTAACAGTACAAGTAACTCTTAACGCTGTAGATCCAACAATCCACATCGCTTTAGGTTACCCAATCCTTCCTGAGCACATCTTAGGTGAGGTTCCAATCGCTGAACTTGGTGAGTACACAGAGTTCAACACGAAAAACCCAATTGGAGCAGGTCCATTCAAATTCGAAACTTGGGAAGATGGACAATTTGTTAAAGTTGTAGCAAATGATGATTATTGGGATGGTCGTCCATACTTAGATTCTTTAACTTACCGTATTATTCCTGATGCAGATGCATTAATGACTGCATTAGCTGCTGGTGATATCCATTATTACACTGTTCCTGCAACTGACATTGCAACTGTTAAAGAGTGGGAAGCTAATGGTCAATTAAAAGTGGAATCTGGTTTAGCATTATCTTACACTTACTTAGGATACAACCTACGTAACCCATTATTCGAAGACAAAAAAGTACGTCAAGCGTTAACTCATGCTCTTGACCGTGAACTAATCGTTGAGTCCGTAATGAACGGTGACGGTGAAGTTGCAGATGTTCCTGAGTCTCCACTTAGCTGGGCTTATGACGAAGATGTACCTCGTTTTGAGTACGATGTAGAAAAAGCAAAAGCTATGCTTGCAGAAGCTGGATGGACTGCAGGTGCTGACGGAACTCTTGAAAAAGACGGTCAGAAATTTGAATTCACTTTGAAAACGAACCAAGGTAACAAAGTTCGTGAAGATATCGCTGTAGTAGTTCAAGAACAGTTCGCTGAGCTTGGAATCAAAGTTACTCCAGATATCATGGAATGGTCTGCATTCTTAGCTGACATCGATCCTCCAAAATGGAACTTCGATGCTATCATCCTAGGATGGGCTCTATCTACAGATCCAGATCCAAGTGGAATCTTCCACTCTAAAGAAATCGAAGAAGGTTTGAACTTCGTTGGTTGGTCTAACGCAGAAGCTGATAAGCTAATGGACGAAGCTAACCTAACAATGGATCGTGACGAGCGTGCAGCTAAGATCCAAGAAATCAACAGAATCATTGCTGAAGAGCAACCATATACTTTCTTGTACTATCCAAATGCACACCGTGCAATGCCTACTAACCTAGAAGGCTTTGAGTTCCATGCAAGATCGGAATTCTACAATATCAACAAATGGTGGTTAGCAGAGACCAACTAATTAACCCCCGTTTAAAGTAAGGAAGAGGGGAGGGGAAATTCCCTTCCCTTCTTTTTTACTGTAATGGGTTCCTAAAGACACTTGGAGCTATATGATTAGAAAGGTCGCATTTGTCATGGACAATTCGTCTTTCATTGGACTTGAACACTTTACTGTGCAACGTCGCAAAATGTACAGTATTAAAATAAAACTCACGTTTACTTCTACCTTCCTAAAGTAAAGACAGAAAAGGAGAATCAGCTATGATCTCATATATCATCCGCCGTTCTTTAATGGCGATTCCCCTATTATTCGGTATTACAGTATTATCCTTTGCCATTATCCAAATGGCACCAGGTGGTCCTACCTCTTTAATGATGGATCCGAATATTAGTAAAGAAGATATGAAAAAGTTTGAAGAGCGATATGGATTAAATGATCCTATTCACGAGCAATATTTCACATGGGTAACAAACATGGCTCAGGGAGACTTTGGCGAGTCATTAATCCGTCGTGGAGTTCCAGTTAGTGAAATGATTATGAACCGACTCCCGAATACATTATTACTCATGATTGTTTCAACTGTTTTGGCAGTAATAGTAGCAATTCCTTTTGGAGTCATCTCTGCTAGAAAGCAATACAGCTTAACAGATTATACGGTAACAGTTACATCATTCCTTGGATTGGCCACACCAAACTTTTGGATAGGCTTAGTACTTATCATGGTATTTGCGGTTCAACTGCAATGGCTGCCTACGGGTGGTGTAGCAACATTGAATGCTGATTTTAGTATCCTTGATCGAATTCATCATTTAATCTTGCCGGCATTTGTACTTGCAACAGCTGATATGGCAGGTCTTACTAGATATACACGTTCTAGTATGCTTGAAGTGTTAAAGCAAGATTATATGCGTACAGCAAGAGCTAAAGGATTAAGAGAAAACAAAGTAACATATAAACATGGTTTACGTAACGGATTAATTCCTGTAATTACAATTTTTGGTTTAATGCTACCCGGTTTCATTGGGGGATCGGTTATTGTTGAAAAGATTTTTGCTTGGCCAGGTATTGGATTGTTATTCTTTGACTCCGCTTTCCAGCGGGACTATCCAGTAATCATGGCACTAACAGTTATCTCAGCGGTCTTCGTAGTTATCGGAAACTTAGTTGCCGATATTCTATATGCAATTTTTGACCCGAGAATTGAGTACTAAAAGGGGGAACATCGATGCAAACTCAACCATCAACTCAACCTACTAATCAATCGTTAAACCCCAATATCAAGAAAAAGCCAGACACATTAACGAAAATCACGATCAATAAATTTATGAAAAATAAGCTAGCTGTCATTGGAGCGGTTTTACTTTTCATCATAATTTCTTTAGCGATACTTGCACCACTTATTGCTCAATTTGAACCACAAAAGCAAAGCCTGTTGAATAAGCTACAATCTCCAGGCGGAGAACATTGGTTAGGTACTGACCGATATGGACGAGATGTATTTGCACGTATTCTGTTTGGAGCGAGGGTATCCCTACTAGTTGGATTTGCTTCTGTAGCAGGTTCAATCACAATTGGAACAGTTATTGGTGCGGTTGCAGGTTATTTTGGAGGGAAAATTGATGCGGTTCTAATGCGTATAGTAGACGTTATCATTTCCATTCCAACTATTTTCTTGCTAATCACATTGGTTACAATCTTCCAACCAGGTGTGGACAAGCTAATCTTGATTTTCGCTTTAACAGGTTGGACATTTACAGCACGTCTTGTGCGTGGAGAGTTCTTATCACTTCGTACACGTGAATTCGTACTAGCTTCTAAAACTATTGGAACAAGAAGCCACACGATCATTTTCTCTCACATCCTTCCAAATGCGATGGGTCCAATCATCGTATCTGCAACATTAGGTGTAGGGGGAGTTATCTTGGCAGAATCAGCATTAAGTTATCTAGGTTTAGGTATTCAACCACCTACACCAAGTTGGGGGAACATGCTGCAGGATGCGCAGAACTTTACTATCATGTTAAAACATTGGTGGTATCCGCTATTTCCTGGAATAATGATATTAATAACAGTGTTAAGTTTCAACTTTGTTGGAGATGGATTACGTGATGCACTTGATCCAAAAACACTTGACTAGAAAAGCTGAGAGCCGATCTCGGCTTTTCTTTTTGCCTATTTTTCATAGAACTTGTCATTATTTTGTTGGCATGTCATAAAATGATAATACTAGATAGATTGGACAAGGAGACATTGTTATGCTCATAAATAGGAAATATTTTGTGAGAGATGGCTAATGATAAGGGGAATTCTTTTTTTGACAGGGTTTGGCATCTCTGTTGCTGGCGGGATTAGCACAATTGCCTATTTGAATCTTTTTGCAACAGGATTAAGTTTAGTGGAGTTTTTATTGTTTCTTTTTACTAGACCGGAATTTTACCTGCTACCTATAGGCATTATTCTGATTGCAATAAGTATTTATTTATCTGGCAACTCTAATCCGTCTTTTCGAGACAAAGAATAGACTTATGAAAATTAATTGGGTATTTTGGAATAATTATGCACTTCACTGTTCATACTGTTGGATAAATAAAAGAGTTAGATGTGAAGTGAGGGGTATGATATGTTGTATCTTCATGACGTATGGGTAAATTGGTTTGAAGGAGAAGAAAACGGTTATAATGTTTGTCATTTTCATGAGTGGAGGAAGGACGATAGTGTAGAATTATTGGATCAAGTTCCTCTATTGAAAGTAGATTCTGTTTTGTTCCATTATATTGAAAACGACCTCCAAGAGCTGCCTTCATCTTTGCTAGAAGATATTTTCCAAAAAAGCTATATTCGCAAAAACCATGAAAGAATTCAATTGGACTACTGTTTTGTTGTTACAGATGGGCAAGGGATATTAGCTGTAGACACGATAGGTTATAATATTCCAATCCGTAAAAGTAGGTTGATTCCAAGACAAGAGCAATTAGTATACGATATGGTGGAAAACCATGATTATGAAAAATATACTTTTTCACCATCTAGCAAGTCGCCAAAGGATTATCATATATTATCCCCATCACCAGAAATCATGAACGGTTTGACTAGAAAAGAAAGACAATTAAAACAACTTCTTTTCATGGCACTGGATCAATTAAGGTCAACTTGCAATGTTGCTGAAATTAGATATTGGTATACAGAATGGAATCCAATTCATTACAGAGAAATCCAATCCATGAGTTTTGAGGAAGTGTGGTCACAGTTACTGGAGGAAACAAGAGAGGGTTGGTCTGAAAAACATCAGACTTTTTGTGAGCACTTGGTAAAAGGTCAGCCGTTTTTTGAAAAGTTGTGGGAGTTGGAACAGCATCCTAAAGTTAATTAAGTGTCGAATATTTCCGAGGAAAGAAAAAAGCTGTCAGAGACATTTTGCTCTGACAGCTTTTTTTAATTAACGGCGTTTGCGTCCTAAGCCCATTGCGTTTTCGATTTTTTTTAGTGTTTTCATTGCAACACGGTTTGCTCGCTCAGCGCCTTCATCAAGAATGGCATCGAGTTTTTCTGAATCAATAAGTTCATTGTACTTGGTTTGAATAGGTTCAATTGCTTCAACAACTACTTGAGCAAGATCTCCTTTGAAGTCGCCATACCCTTTTCCTTCATATTGAACTTCCAATTCTTCAATCGTTTTGTTGGCCAAGATGGAGTAAATAGAAAGAAGATTGGAAACTCCAGGTTTATTTTCTTTATCGTAACGAACTATTCCTTCAGAGTCTGTTACTGCACTTTTTATTTTCTTTTCTAGTTGCTTTGGTGTATCCAATAAGGAAATAAAGGACTTTAAATTTGGGTCTGATTTGCTCATTTTCTTTGTTGGCTCTGTCAGAGACATGATTCTGGCGCCGACTTTAGCAATTTTGACTTCTGGAACAGTCAAAATATCACGGTATTTTTTATTAAAACGTTCTGCAAGATCTCTTGTCAATTCTAGATGTTGCTTTTGATCTTCCCCAACAGGAACCACATCTGTATTATAAAGAAGGATATCAGCCGCCATTAATGGAGGATAAGTAAGTAAGCCTGCCGTTACGGCTTCCTTTCCTGTTGACTTATCTTTGAATTGAGTCATTCTTTCCAATTCTCCGATATAAGCCACGCATTGCATCATCCATCCGAGTTGAGCGTGTGCTGGTACTTCTGATTGGATGAAAAGCGTTGCCTTTTCTGGATCTAGACCGATAGCGAGGTATAATGCTGCAAGCTTTCGGATATTTTTGCGAAGCTCCTGTGGATCTTGTTGAACGGTGATTGCGTGTTGGTCGACGATACAGAAGTAGCTGTTGTAGTCGTTTTGCAACTCCACAAATTGTTTCATTGCTCCAATGTAGTTACCAAGAGTCACATTTCCGCTTGGTTGAATTCCTGAGAAAATTGTTTTCATCTTTTGTCTCCTCTTTCTTTAAAAAATGGATAGTTAGATATTCAGGTTTTATAAAATTTTAGTTGATTGGAGTGCAAGTCGCTTGACTCCTGCGGGAGGAAGGGACAGGGGAGACCCCACAGGCGAAGCCGAGGAGGCTCCCGGACCGCCCGCGGAAAGCAAGCGACTGGAACGAAAATCAACTGTTAAACAAAAAAACATACAAAAAGGCCCATTCATCCCTAGAAGAAGGGACGAATGGACCGTGGTACCACCCTTATTATTTCACACAAAAAAGTTGCAGAAATCACTTGCCTTGTAACGTAAGGATACGTCATAGCCTACTAATTGGTTCAGCCATGAAGCTCAGAAGTCCATTCCTAAACGTTAGTTGTTTGTTTCCACCAACCACAAACTCTCTAAAAACTAAGCTGTTTAGTACTACTCTTCCTCATTGCTTATATAAATTAAATGTCCTCTTATTATATCTATTTAAATGGTAATTATCAACTGTTGTAATACATAAATAGTGAAATCAACATACAAATTAACAACAATAAAGAAGCTAATAATATTTGCTGGGTCGATACAGGTTGTAATAATTCAGATGGTGGTCTCATTTCATTTCTAATATCTTGTTCCAGCTCTTTATCTGGTTGTGAAGATGCAAAGATTCTCCTGAAACTATAGGTAATTCCATCAAAAAAACCTTTCTGGACCACTAATGTGAATAATGAAATAAAAATAAATACACTAGATATGATAAAAGATGTATTGATAAACGAGAGCAGGTTAATCTCTCCATAATAAAGCCAACTTGTTCCCAATGTGGCTAAAAGCAAAATGAAAAAAAAAATTAGTGAAGATCTAATGGAAATATTCATGCTTCCTCCTATAAGAAGTTTAAAGTTAGTTTTCTAATTTGTATTGTAATGAAATGAATAGAATAAGACAAATTTAAAGAAACTATAAAAGTAATTACTTGTAATGATCAATGGAAAAACATGTGTAATATTTGTAAATGAATTGTAATATATGGAACGTTTTTGGTGGGTTGTTAATGGGACTTTAGTACTATTTTTGTAATGAACATGCTTGAAATATCAGTATTTTGTAAAGTTGGCGTTAAATTTATGAATGCACAATGTTTAGAAAACTTGTATAATAGGAATCGTTACCTCGAAACACAGCAAATTTCGACATAATTTTCTTAGGGGGTTAAGTAAATGAAAAAGTCAAAATATTTACTTCTTTTAGCGCTTACACTTGTACTTAGTGCTTTCTTAGCTGCATGTGGCGGCGGAAACTCAGCGCAAAACAATGGAGGACAAGGAGACACTCCACCGACTGGTGAAGGAGAACCAACAGGTCCACAAGTACTTAACGTCGTTGATTCTGCAGAAATTCCAACAATGGATTCGGTACAAGGTACTGACGCTGTAGCATTTAACGTAATGAACAACGTTTTTGAAGGTCTTTACAGACTTGGTGAAAATGATGAAGTAGTAGAAGGTGTTGCGAAAAGCCATGAAGTATCCGAAGACGGTCTTACTTACACTTTCACATTACGTGAAGATTCCGTGTGGTCCAATGGCGAGCCTGTAACAGCAAACGATTTCGTTTTTGCTTGGCAGCGTGCAGTAGATCCAAACACTGGATCTGAGTATGGTCCATATATGATGAACGGAAAAATTAAAAATGCTACACAAGTTTCTTCTGGGGAATTACCACTTGAAGAGCTTGGTGTAAAAGCAATTGATGAGTACACTCTTGAGGTAACACTTGAGCAACCAGTTGCTTATTTCGAATCTTTAATGACATTCCCTACGTTCTTCCCACAAAACCAGAAGTTTTTGGAAGAACAAGGTGACAAATATGCATTAGAAGCTGATACTCTAATCTACAACGGTCCATTTACTTTAGACAGCTGGGAGCATGAAGTTGGCTGGACAATGAAGAAAAATGCTGACTATTGGGATGCAGAAACAGTTAAACTTGATGAAATCAATGTAAAAGTTGTTAAAGAGGTTTCAACTGGTGTAAACTTATACACTGCACAACAAATCGATATCTCTCCTGGTTTAACTTCTGACTTTGTAACACAATATAAAGAAGATCCAGACTTGATTTCTTACCTAGAACCAACTCTTTTCTGGTTTAAATTTAACCAAACAAAGAACGAAGCTTTAGCGAATGTTAACATCCGTAAAGCAATTTCTATGGGCTTCAATAAGCAAGACATGGCTGATTATGTATTAAACAACGGTTCTATTCCTGCAAACTATTCTGTACCGGTTGAATTCGTTCAACATCCTGAAACGGGAGAAGACTTCCGTGAAAAGAATGGCGACATGAATGCATTTGATGCAGAAAAAGCAAAAGAGCATTGGGAAAAAGGTTTAGAAGAATTAGGAACAGACGCTATTACAGTTGAAATTCTTGGTGGAGACACTGAGACAGCTAAAACTATGCAAGAATACCTTCAAAACCAGTTGCAAGAAAATCTTCCTGGTTTAACAATCAAGTTGAAAGAAGTACCATTTGCTCAACGTCTTGATTTAGACGCTGCAATGGATTATGACATGCAGCTTGCTGGATGGGGTCCTGATTATCTTGATGCAATTTCCTTCGCTAACCTTTGGATTACAGATGGTGGAAACAACAAGATGGGTTACTCTAACGCAGAGTATGATAAGTTGTTGAACGACGTTATGACTACGTATGCAAATGATCCTGCAAAACGTTTTGAAGCGATGCAAGAAGCAGAAAGAATTCTTCTTGAAGAAGATGCTGCGATTGCTCCAATCTACCAACGTGGTACAACAAGACTTTGGAAACCTTACGTACAAAACGTGTACCGTCACAACTTTGGTCCTGACTTTAGTTACAAATGGGCTTACATCAGTGGTAAATAATATTATACTGATATAAAAATAATTCTTTTAAAATAGAGAGAAAGAGAGTATATTTGAAACATATACTCTCTTTTTCCCTGTAAAGAAATTGTCGAATTTTAAGGAAAATTATAAACAATTCGACGCATTATTTTTTAGGAGGTGCAAAGATGACAAAGTATTTGTTGCAACGTATCATATACATGTTTATCACCTTATTCTTAATTGCCTCATTTACATTCTTCCTGATGAAGATGATGCCAGGTTCCCCATTTACGATGCAAGATAAACTGTCAGAAGCACAAAAGTTAATTTTAAATGAAAAGTATGGACTTAACGATCCTGTTCCAGTGCAATACGGGAAATATATATTAAGCCTTGCACAAGGTGACCTTGGTATATCTTTCCAGTACGATAACAGAAGTGTTACCAGTTTAATTATGCAACGTATTGGTCCATCTGCACAATTAGGTTTCCAAGCTATGTTCTTCGGGACAATTATTGGGATCTTCTTAGGTGTCATTGCCGCTTTAAGACAAAATTCATGGGTGGACTATGGTTCCACGATACTTGCTGTACTTGGTAAGTCCATTCCTTCCTTTGTATTCGCAGGATTATTACAATATTGGATTGGTGTAAAACTTGGATGGTTCCCAGTTGCCTTCTGGTCAGGGTGGGAGTTTACAGTATTACCAACAATTGCACTAGCAATGTTCCCAATCGCTATTGCTGCACGTTTCATGCGTACAGAGATGATTGAGGTATTAGGCTCAGACTATATTACTTTGGCACGTGCGAAAGGTGCTTCAAACTTTGATATTGCAGTAAAACACGCATTAAGAAATGCCCTAATTCCAGTAGTAACGGTTCTTGGTCCGTTAGCTGTAAGTTTGATGACAGGAACACTTGTAATCGAGAAAATCTTCTCGATCCCAGGCCTTGGAGAACAGTTTGTGCGTTCCATTACAACAAACGACTATCCAGTAATCATGGGAACGACATTGTTCTTTGCGGCTTTATTCATTGTCATCGTTCTTGTAGTTGATATTCTTTATGGAATTATCGACCCGCGTATTCGCTTGGCAGGAGGTAAGAAATAATGAATAACAACAATTATGATAAATTGCCAAAGGAACTATTCCAACCGGCAGTTCAAGACCCTAGTAAAAGTGAAAAAATTGCAAAGCCAAGCTTGACCTATTGGCAAACAGCTTGGTTGCGTATTAAGAAAAATAAAGCTGCTATAGCAGGTTCCATTGTGTTGATTGTTATTGCATTCCTTGCAATCTTTGGACCATTTATGAATGACCATGGTTTTAACACACAAAATGTTACTCAAGGAAATCTGCCTCCAAAAGTACCTGGAATTGAAAATCTGGGAATTCTTGATGGAACAAGAAATGGAGTAGATGTCTACGAGCAACGTGGTATCACTGATTATTATTGGTTTGGTACAGACAGCCTTGGACGTGACTTATGGACACGTGTTTGGACAGGTACACGTATTTCCTTATACATTGCCTTATTAGCAGCATTCATAGATATGGTAATTGGTGTTGCTTATGGTGGAATTTCAGGCTTTTACGGTGGACGTACAGATAACATCATGCAACGTATCATTGAAGTTTTAGTTGGTATTCCAAACCTTGTAATCGTTATTTTAATGATTCTTGTACTTGAACCGGGTATCATAGCGATTACCATTGCCTTGACCATAACCGGTTGGGTCGGAATGGCCAGGGTCGTCCGGGGGCAGGTTCTTAAGCTTAAGAGTCAAGAATATGTCCTTGCATCCAAGACGCTTGGTTCAACAAACAACCGAATCATTACGAAACACTTACTGCCAAACGTGGTAGGAGTAGTCATCATTAATACGATGTTCACAATTCCAAGTGCTATATTCTTCGAGGCGTTCCTAAGCTTCATCGGATTAGGTCTGAAGCCTCCTATGGCATCCCTTGGTACGCTAATAGACGATGGATTTAAATCCTTGCAAATCTTCCCGCACATCATGGTGTTCCCTGCAATTATCATCAGTTTGTTGATGATCGCATTTAACCTTGTTGCGGATGGTTTCCGTGATGCATTAGATCCAAAAATGAAAGATTAGTTATAAAGGCAGGTGAATGACAATGGAAAAAATACTTGAAGTGAAAAACTTACATGTTTCTTTTGATACATTCGGAGGAGAAGTAAAGGCTATCCGCGGTGTGGACTTCGACCTAAAAAAAGGTGAAACATTGGCGATCGTAGGAGAATCAGGATCAGGTAAATCCGTAACCACAAAAACCGTGATGCGTTTATTGCCTAAGAATAATTCCAACATCAAAAATGGCGAAATCTTATTTGACGGAAAAGACTTGGCGAAACTCTCTGAAAAAGAAATGCAAGACATCCGTGGAAAAGACATCGCAATGATTTTCCAGGATCCGATGACTTCCCTTAATCCAACAATGACTGTCGGAAAACAAATTATGGAAGGAATCATCAAACACCAGAAATTGAGCAAAAGCGCAGCTGCGGAAAAAGCAATCGACTTGCTTCGTCTTGTTGGCATTCCAATGCCAGAAGAACGCTTTAAGCAGTACCCTCACCAATTCTCTGGAGGGATGAGACAAAGGGTTGTTATTGCGATTTCTCTTGCATGTAACCCTAAAGTCTTAATTGCAGATGAACCTACCACTGCATTGGACGTTACCATTCAAGCACAGATTCTAGATTTGATGAAAGACCTTCAGAAAAAAATTGATACTTCCATCATCTTTATTACACATGACCTTGGTGTGGTGGCAAATGTCGCCGATCGAGTAGCAGTTATGTATGGTGGACAGATCATTGAAACAGGTACAGTGGATGAGATTTTCTACGATCCACGCCACCCTTATACTTGGGGATTATTAAGCTCCATGCCTGATCTTGATCTTGGTGATGAGGATGAGCTTTACGCTATTCCTGGTTCTCCACCGGATTTATCGGATCCTCCTAAGGGAGATGCATTTGCTCCACGTAATGAATATGCGATGCAAATTGATTTGGAAATGGAGCCGCCAATGTTCCAAATTTCCAAAACGCACTTTGCGAAAACGTGGCTATTACATGAGGATGCTCCAGCAGTGGAACCACCATTGGCTGTTCAGAAGCGTCGTCGTCAAATGCCACAAAACTTCGAAAAGCCTGTTTTGGTAAAGGACGGTGGAAACAATGGCAACTAATGAAAAATTAGTGGAAATTCGTAATCTGAAGCAATACTTTAACGAAGGAAAGCCGAATATGGTTAAAGCTGTAGACGGTTTGAATTTCGATATTTACCGCGGAGAAACGCTTGGGCTAGTTGGAGAATCTGGTTGTGGAAAATCTACAACAGGTCGTACCATCATCCGCCTATATGATGCAACAGACGGAGAAGTACTCTTCGAGGGCGAAAACGTACACGGTAAAAAGTCTAAGAAAGACTTGTTGAAGTTCAACCGCAAGATGCAAATGATCTTCCAAGATCCTTCTGCTTCTTTAAATCCTCGTATGACGGTTGCTGATTGTATCGCTGAAGGCATTGATATTCATGGATTGGCTAAGTCAAAAAAAGAGCGACTAGCTCGCGTTCATGAACTTCTTGAGACTGTTGGTTTGAATAAAGAACACGCCAACCGCTATCCACATGAATTCAGTGGTGGACAGCGTCAACGTATCGGTATTGCTCGCGCTCTAGCGGTAGAACCAGATTTCATTATTGCCGATGAGCCAATTTCTGCGTTGGATGTGTCCATACAGGCTCAGGTTGTCAACTTAATGAAAAAGCTACAAAAGGAAAAAGGGCTAACGTATCTATTCATCGCCCATGACCTTTCGATGGTAAAATATATCTCCGACCGTATCGGAGTAATGTATTTCGGAAAAATTGTGGAGCTTGCAGATAGTGACGAGCTGTATAACAATCCAATCCACCCATACACGAAATCCTTGCTATCCGCGATCCCTCAACCAGATCCGGATTCTGAACGCAGCCGTAAACGTTTCGCTTACGACCCAGCTTCCCATGGCTATGCCAAGGATGAGGAGCTTGAGTTGCGCGAAGTTAGACCAGGGCACTTTGTCTTGTGTTCAGAAGCTGAGTTTAAGAAATATCAAGCTGAATTTGCAGGTAAATAAGATCTGGCGAGTTTGTTAGGACCGATCCTCGATTGTGAGGGTCGGTTTTTTTGTGTTGGCTTTGGCGCGGGGGTGCTAATTGTCCGAAGCACCTATAGAGGAGGAGGGATTGTCTAATAGAACAATTCTCAACGCCCGAACACATGCTGCTAAAGTCCAAACGGTAACAGAGAGTCCGTCTCAACGCCCGAACGCGCTTACCTAAAGTCCAAACGGTAACAGAGAGCCCGTCTCAACGCCCGAACACACGCTGCCAAAGTCCAAACGGTAACAGAGAGCCCCTCTCAAGGCCTGAACGCGCTTACCTAAAGTCCAAACGGTAACAGAGAGTCCGTCTCAACGCCTGAACGCACGCTGCCAAGTACCAAACGGTAACAGAGAGTCCGTCTCAACGCCCGAACACACGCTGCCAAAATCCAAACGGTAACAGAGAGCCCCTCTCAAGGCCTGAACACACTCTGCCAAGTTCCAAACGGTAACAGAGAGGCCATCTCAACGCCCGAACGCATGCTGCCAAAGTCCAAACGGTAACAGAGAGCCCCTCTCAAGGCCTGAACGCGCTTATCTAAAGTCCAAACAGTAACAGAGAGCCCATCTCAACGCCCGAACACACGCTGCCAAAGTCCAAACGGTAACAGAGAGTCCGTCTCAACGCCCGAATCCCCACCATAAAACCCAAAGCGGTAACTGAGAAGTCTGCATGAGAGTGCACAGTTATCCCAATACCCCCCACCACACTAGTTCTCTCGAATTATTTTGAAGGAAATTGTTGAAAAAGGTAAAAAAACAACGATTTTCCAGTATAATAGAGATAGCATATAAGAGAAGGGATTTTGAAATGAAATGATGAAAAAAATGATTGGTGGTCTGGTGGCTGCAGTCGGAATTTTCGTGTTAGGTGGAACACTGGTACAAGCAGAAGGAGAAGAGGTACTACAAGCTGCGCAACATGCATCAAAAAAGGTTGAAATGCAGACTCGCGAGCTACCTATTTCAATTGCTAGATTTGCTTTTGACTCTGGTTATACATTCACTTATCCAGATGCAGTTAGAGGTATCTATGTAACAGGTCACTCTGCAGGTGGAGAAAGATTTCCACGTTTACTCGACCTTTTAAACAAGACAGATTTAAACGCAATGGTTATTGATATAAAAGATGATCATGGGTACCTGACTTACATACCGGAGGAAGAAGATTCCCCATTCATGGATATTGCACAGCCTTATATTAAGGATCCTAAGAAAATGATGAAAACCTTGGAGGAAAATGAAGTATATCCAATTGGTAGAATCGTAGTTTTTAAGGATACAGTCTTAGCCAAGAAACGTCCGGATTTATCTTTTCAGGAAAACGGCAAAGTATGGGTGAACGGCCGTGAAGAGGCGTTTGTAAGTCCATTCCTAAAAGAAGTGTGGGATTACAATATTGATATAGCGATTGAAGCTGCAAAAATGGGATTTCAGGAAATTCAGTTTGACTATGTCAGGTTCCCGGAAGGCTTTGAAAAGAGAGATACAACTCTTGAATATACCTATGGAGAGTACAAGGACTTAGATTTGGACAATGTACAAAAGCGGGTTGAAGCGGTGACAGATTTCGTAGCGTATGCACGTGAGAGATTAGAACCTTACAATGTACAAGTGTCAGTGGATATCTTTGGTTATACGGCAACGTTGCCGGAAGCACCTGGAATCGGTCAGAATTTCAGTCGAATTTCAGAGCATGTGGATGTGATCTCATCCATGATTTATCCTAGTCACTGGACAGCTTATTTTGGAATTGCAAAACCAGATACGGAACCTTATAAGCTGATTACTGAGTATTCTAAGCTTGAAAATGCCAAGCTGGATCAACTGGAAAATAGACCGGTATCAAGGCCATGGATTCAGGACTTCACAGCAACTTGGCTTGGGGCAGGAAATTATATTCCATATGGTCCAAAAGAAGTTGAAGATCAAATCCGGGCTTTAAACGAGAATGGAATTGATGAGTATTTGATTTGGAATGCAGGTAACAGCTATACAGAAGGACTTGATTTTACCCCGTTAAATGACTAAGAAAAAAGCTGCCATTCATCTGGCAGCTTTTTGTGTTATTTCTTTTTCCCTCCAACACTTTTCCAACCAGCCTGCATGCTAGCAGACTTATCGAAGCTTTCAGAGCCCTTCTTTCCGCCAAAAAGCTTTTCCCCGATACCATTTGTTAACACGCCCATAACAGCGGTAATACCTATCACCAAAATAGCCACGATGGTAAAATCTGTGAAATATTCAATCATCACCATACATCCCCTTTGTCTTATGTAATCATTTACAAAAAACAACCATACTCTTATTGTATGGTATGTTTAAGAGAAAAGGAAGAGGGTATATTAACACTGAAGTCTGTTCAAGTTTGTTATACTTAAAGTGTACATAGAGAAAAAACGAAAGGGGAGTCTTTTTACAGAATGAATTGGTATGAGAAATTAAATCAGTATTTCCCAGTAGAAGAAATGAAATCGAGGGAGCATATGGAGCTTCTTTTAAAAGAGAGAGGGGACATTTATCATAAAGATGAAGGAGAACACCATGTACTGATGTATGTGGAGCTTGATAACTTCCTCTTCATTGACTACTTGTTTGTATCAAAGGATGCTAGAGGTATGGGTCTTGGACATAAGCTTTTAGATAAAATGAAGGAAAAAGGGAAGCCCATAATTTTAGAAGTGGAGCCTGTTGATTACGAAGATACAGATACAGAGAAAAGACTTCGTTTCTATAAAAGAGAAGGCTTTGAACATGCTTCATCTATTGGCTATAGACGTCGTTCTCTTGCAACAAATGAAGTTAATGCGATGGAAATCCTTTATTGGTCACCGACGGATGCAAGCGAAGAAGTCATCTATGAGGGTATGAAAGCTACATACGAGCAAATTCATACGTATAAAGATAAAGAACTGTACGGTCAATCTTATGATAAAGTTGATAATGTACTTACCTATGATGAAGACGATGATAATGAGGATATCTTGTCAAAATTATAATGAATAAGGTAATCCCCCGGAAATAACAAGCTGTATGCTTAAATTCCGGGGGATTTCTATATCAATTTATACTTTTCTCATATGCACTCTTCATCAAGCTGACAATCTCGGAATATCCCTTATCATTAGGATGTATATCTTCCTCTGCAATGTGCGTCCATTCCAATGCTTTTCCCTCAAACGCTTCATATGGGTCAATTACCACTGTTTTGGGCTCATCTACATACTCCTCGATAAAGCCATTAAACAATGGGGCATACTTCGCTCCAAGTTCCGACCATTCATGACTTTCAGGATAGGGATTATAGAGTCCTAAAAGAATGATAGTAGCATCAGGATTCAGCTCACGCAACAATTTATAGGTCTCTTGATACGTCCTCTTCAGAATCTCCATACGAACATTAAGTGCTGACTCATTTTCATCCTCTGGTACCGAGCGAATGGTTTGCAAGAAGTCATTGCCTCCGATGGACACAGAAATAACTCCAGCTATCTTTAGGCGATTTTTCAAAGCTTCATCTGCAGTCAGCAATGCCAACAAACCAGTAGAGGAAAGGCCTGGTATACCATAATTCTCTACAGTAACATTGTTTTCTTGACGTAAATACTTTGTAAATTGAGGTACAAAACCGTGAATGCGTAAATAGTTTTCTTCTGATGATCCAAGGCCTGCAGTTAGTGAATCTCCAATGGCGATATAGGTAATGTCACCTGGAGATTCTGCAGTTGCGGGAGGATAGATAATAAAATTTGAAACAACCAGTATTACAACCAAAACCCATTTTTTCAGCAAGTTAATCATCCTCCCGAAAAATTTTAAACATCCAGTTTCTCTAACTTTTTCAGCTTTCTTTTTTCCTTAAATTCATCAAACAAATAGTAAACAACCGGTATTAAAATCAGTGTTATGATGGTTGCAAAACTTAGTCCGAACACGATTACAATTGCCATCGGCTGCTGGATTTCCATCCCTTCTCCAAAGCCCAAAGTCAATGGAATCAAGCCAAGAATGGTTGTAAGAGCAGTCATGAAAATAGGACGCAAACGAGTTGGTCCTGCTATTAGAATAGCTTCCCAGGTTGTTTTGCCTTCGCGTTTCATCTTGTTGACATAGTCGACAAAAACAATTGCGTTATTGACGACTATCCCTGTCAGAATCAACATTCCTACAAGGGAACCAACACCGAGTGGTTGCCCGGTAACCAATAGGCCGAAAATGATTCCAATGATTGTTAACGGTACACTAAACATGATGATAAATGGGTAGAAATAAGACTCAAACTGTCCAGCCATTACCATGTAGACAAGTACAATAGCAAGTGCCAGGGCTCCACCGAGCTTGAAAAATGCGTCATTCATCTGTTCATCCTGTCCACCAATCGTTATCTTATATTGATTATTAGGAATGTAGATGTTTTCTTTTAGTGTTTGTTCCACATCATCAATGACGCTTCCAAGATCGCGGTTCACAATGTCAGCTTTAACTGTAATTTCACGATTTCTGTCTGTACGGGTAATCTGGCTTGGGCCTTGCCCTCTCTCAACGGTTGCTACCGCTTGAAGCGGAATATTTTCTCCTGTAGGTGTATTGATCAGCAATTTCTCTAAGTCTTGAATAGAAGCGGTATACGTATCCTCAATGGTTAAACGTATATCAAGTTCAGCACCGTCACGAGCCATTCTGGATGCAACAAGTCCTTTTGTCGCATTAGAAACGGCAGAAGCAATCTGTGCACTGCCAATCCCAAACTGGCTTGCCTTGACTCTATCTATATCTACAACGATTTCCGGATTTCCTTCCGTATAGTTTGAGGAAGGTTCCCTGATTCCATCAATCTCTGAAAGAAGTTCTACTGTCTCATCCGCCATTGATTTCAGCGTGGTCAAGTCAGGCCCTGTTATGCTTAAGGAGACAGGATTTTGAGAAAAACCGGAGTCTCCCGAGGATAGGGAGATTTCCGCTCCAGGAATATTCTCAAGTTTTTGCCTGATTTCATCTCCAACGAGTTTGTCGGAACGGCTACGATCTGTTACAGGTGTTAAAAGTATGCTGTAGTTTGCCCGGTTTGTCTGGGTACCAGCTGAGACGGAGAAGTTGTCTGTTCCTCCGACTGTAACAAACGCCAAGTCAATTTCATTAACATCTGCCAAACGTGCATCGATATCTTCCATCACATCATAAGTAGCATCAAGCGAGCTCCCGTCAGGTAAGCGTACGGTCATGGAAATGAAACTTTGATCTTGCTGAGGCAAGAATTCTTTCCCAATAAAAGGGATTCCGATTAAAGAAATCAAAAAAAGAATGACTATAGAGGTTACCGTCTTTTTCGGATTTCTTAATACTTTTTCCAGAATAGAACGGTACCCATTAGTAAATCCCATAAATCTCTCTTCAAAGCGAGACGTGTTTGTATTTACTTTTAATAGAAGAGACGAGAATAACGGAACAATAATTAATGCCGTAAACAAAGAGGCAAGTAATGAGAACGATACGACAAGTGCTAAAGGCTTAAATAATTGTGCTGCCAAACCGTCCACAAATACGATAGGTAAGAAAACAATGACGGTGGTCAAGGTGGATGCGATGATGGCAGGGCCGACCTCGCTAGTGCCTTCTATGGCCGCATCTTTCATGGAATATCCTTTTTGTCTTAAACGATAAATATTTTCCAAAATGACAATGGCGTTATCGACCATCATCCCAATCCCTAGCGCAAGGCCCCCTAATGTCAGTAGGTTCAACGTTTGGCCGCTAAAGTACATAAAGATAAAGGTTGCCACGATGGAAACGGGAATGGAAAATAAAATGATTAACGTACTGCGTATATTTCGTAAAAAGAAGAACAGTACAAGCGCAGCTAGCAAACTACCTGCAATCATGTTGGTTGCAACGGCTCGAATAGATTGTTCGATAAATTGACTTTGATCGAATATCGGTTTTATTTCTACGCCTTCAGGCAAGTTGCTTCTAATATCCTCTAGCTTTTTTTCAATATTATTCGCAACGGTCACTGTATTGCTACCAGACTGCTTCAATATGGACATTCCTACTGCAGGTTCTCCATTCAAGTAGCTGAGTTGGGTTGTCGGTTGAAGGGTTTCTTTGACTTCACCGAGCTGATCTAACTGAATGACTCCTTTTGAAGTAGGGATAGGCAGCGTCTGTATGTCATAAATGGAGCTGTATTCACCCGTTATTCTTATTGGCAGGTTTTGATTTTGATCTCTCAGAGAGCCGCCAGGAAGGTTTAAGTTTTCGGCTGCAATAATCTGCTGTAATTGATCAATAGATACATCAAAGGAAGAAAGCGCATTAGGATCCAACGTTATTCTTACTTCGTTTTCAGCTCCGCCTTCCACTGAAATGGACGCGATTCCATCGACACTACTTAATTGAGGTTCAATATCTTGTTCAGCCAACTGCTTTGCCTTGGTCATTTCTCCAGAAGGGTCTGTAATGGCTAATTGAACGATGGGAAGATCACTTGGGTTAAAGCGGAGGACCCTCGGCAGATTAGCACCAGAAGGAAGAAAGTCTCGTACCGAATCAATACGCTCCCTCATATCCAAGGAGGCAAAATCCATATTCGTTCCCCAGGTGAAAGACACGAGAACCAGTGAGCCTCCTGTTCGTGAAATGGAGGTCACAGATTCCACATTCGGCAGGGTGCTCATTGCATCCTCAAGCGGAGAAGATATCAAGTTCTCTATCTCTTCAGGGCCTGCGCCCTCATAGGTGGTGGTTACCGCTACGATTGGAAAAGTTAATTCAGGAAACAAGTCCACCGGCATTCCGCGCATACTGACGGCACCTAGTATTAACATAAGTATGATCACCATTGACATTGCAATGGGACGTAATACAGAAAGCTTTGCAATTTTCATCTAATAGGTTCACTCACTTTGTTCTGTTATTTCTGCACCGTCTTTTAATCTTTCTTTTCCGTTTACGGCTACTTTCTGGCCTTTGGTAATGCCTTTAAGAATCTGGATAAATTCATTGTCACGGAACCCGGTTTCAACATCCTGTCTCACCGCTTTATTCTCTTCAATGATATAAACATAAGGATTTTCTTCTTCATATAATATAGCGTCCATAGGTACAACAGTTTGAGCTTCCAGGTTATCAACAGCGACATATGCAGTTGCTCTCATACCGCCTTTAATAACCAACCCTGAATTGCTAACTGGAATGGTGACAGAAAACATATTCGTTTGCTGGTTGACTGTAGGGGAGACGGTTTCTATTTTTGATTCAAATGAATTTGTTAATCCTTCAAAAGAAACCGTAGCATCTTGCCCAGCTTTTAGTTTACTTACTTGATAACTGTTCACTTGGAAAGTTGCTGCTATATTATCTAACTGAATGATCGTTCCGATTGGTACATTTGGTGTCGCAATTCCATCATTTACAACATTCAATTCAGAAACAATTCCATCAATCGGGCTAGTAATCGAAGTTGCATCAGCCATTTCTTGTGCTTGTTTCAGCCCCTGTCTAGCCTGATTTAATTGAGCTTCCATTTCCATGGTGTTGAAGGTCGGCATCTGTTGGACTTGGCTGGCAGCTGTAGCAAGCTGGGCCTGTTTAACCATGACATCTACCGTGCTTTGCACTAAATCAAGCGAAGTAACAGCCCCAGTGTCAACCCCATCCAAAAGAGCTTGAGATTTTTCTAAACTTTGGTTTAATTCTTCTTGTAACTTGGGTATATCAGAAAGAGAGGCCTGACTTTCAGCTGCCTCTTGCATTTCTTTCATTTTTGAAAGGGCATTTTCCAGCTCGTTCACTGCACTCTGAGCTTGAACTACCTGCTCGGTTGCAGCTTCAGAATCTAACGAAACGATTAAATCGCCCTTTTTTACTATATCACCAATTTTAACATGAACAGATTCAACGGTTAGGGGGGAAGTAGTTAGGAGTGGTACTTGTGTTTCCGGTACAGCCAGGCCGACCAATTCAATCGTATTGCTGATATTTTTCTCTGTAACTTCAGCGACGGTAACTGGGATCTTATTGGACTCTGTATTCTGACTTGTAATCTCTTTTTGACTGCAAGCGGTTGAAATTAAGAGCACGAACATGGCAGGAAGCAGCCAATATTTTTTCAACATATATCACCTCATACTTATCTTGTCTAAATATAAAACTAACATGTATTACAAACCCTTACAAATCCTAACTATCGAAGGACTATTTAAACAAAAAAATTGTTACTACTTTGTGAACACATTAAAAAATAATGAGATCTAATTTCACTAATATGAAACTTTCTTGGACACCAAAACGTCTGAATAGATGTAAGCAAAGCAGCAATAAGTGAAATTATATAAATGGACTATAAGATTTCTCCTGTAGATTGTAGTGCAAGGTGTGAGACTCCAGCGGGGGGAAGGGGTAGCTTGAGACCCCGTAACGCAGTGAGGAGGCTCAAGGACACGCCCCGCGGAAAGCGAACACCTGGAACGTAAATCTACAGGAAGTTAGAGGGAAAAATTTGAACATGCTGTGACAACTTGTCCGACTTTAAAAATACTATACCTTTTTAGTCGGAAATCGTGTATAATAATCAATAGAGATTACTTCTTTAGAGTAATTTCAAATTGAGAGCGATTCACAATTAGAAACGTTCAGCATGTTCTTTCGAATAATACTAGATAAAAAGGAGAGGAAAGTTCATGGTAACCCTATATACATCTCCAAGTTGTACTTCTTGTCGTAAAGCAAAAAGTTGGTTAGAAGAACATAACATTCCATATACAGAAAGAAATATTTTCTCTGAATCTTTATCTATTGATGAGATCAAAGAAATTTTACGAATGACGGAAGACGGAACAGATGAAATCATCTCAACCAGATCAAAAATCTTCCAAAAACTGAATATAAATGTAGAAGCAATGCCTCTTCAAGAATTATATTCCGTTATTAAAGAACACCCTGGTCTGTTAAGAAGACCTATCATAATAGACGAAAAACGACTACAAGTAGGGTACAACGAAGATGAGATTCGCCGCTTCTTACCAAGAAAAGTAAGAACCTTCCAATTAAGAGAAGCACAAAGATTAGTTAACGGCTAATAATAACAAAAAACTTCTACATGCATCATGTCATGTAGAAGTTTTTTTATTTCCTATAATTTCCTTATTGATTGGAGTGCAAGGTTTGAGACTCTGTAGGCGAAGCGAGGCCAATGAAAAACTGATATGATATAGTACTATGTAATTTTCGAGCTGTGGATTGGAGCAAAAGGCGAAGACTCCTGAGGGAGATAGCGCTAGGTGGAGACCCCACAGGCGAAGCCGAGGAGGCTCTCGTCAGCCCCTAGGAAAGCGAAGCCATTTGCGGAAATCCACAGCGGTGTCTAAATAATATCTATCTAAATTCAAAGACTATATCAGTGGCCTGTGCTAAGCCGAGGAGGCTCAAGCAACGTCCTCTCGATAAGCGAACACCTGGAACGAAAATCAATAAGCGTGAAAGCAGCAATACTCTCATTAGGTCTTTTGTAACTGTCTTTTATACAGCCCTGTAAAAACTAACATACCTAGAATTAGCACATATGGAAAAAACGTCTGCCACTCACCCTCAGGCAGCATACTAGCAACCCTAGGTTCAAAAATAATCATCTTTCCGGCCGTATAACACAATATGCTTGCTCCAAAATAGATAATTATAGGATATTTCTCCATTGCCACTAATATAATCTTACTCCCCCATATAATTATTGGTATAGAAAACACCAGGCCAATGATCACCAAATAAAAATTACCATGTGCAGCACCTGCAACAGCCATAACATTATCTATTCCCATAACAATATCGGCAATCACGATAGTTTTAATAGCAGCTCCAAGGGAGTACCTTCCTTCAACAATTGTTTCGTTTCCTTGATCAAGGATTAATTGTGCTGCTATATAAACCAGTAACACTCCACCTACAAATTGAAGGAATGGAATAGCTAAGAGGTAGACCGCACATATGGTAAGCAATATTCTACAAACAATGGCTAGAAGTGTACCAATGATGATTGCTTTGTTGCGGTGATTCTCTGGAAGATTGCGGCATGCCAGCGCTATTACAATAGCATTATCTCCGCCGAGCACAATATCAATGCCAATGATGATTAGTATGGAAGTTATCAGTTCCAGCTCCACTTTATCGCCCCTTCTTGTCCCAGTCCTATATAAATATAGTGGTCAAGAAGAGAGATTATGCCATAAAAGTTGGGCGCAATCCTGGCCATGGGGGTTTCCAAATTGTTAGGTAGGCATTTTAACGATTTTTGAAAATGTGAGCATTTTTGTTTCCATTCTTCCTTTTTTTATCATAAAATAAAAGTACAAGTATCACTCTTGATAGTACAATGTTCTTTTATATGCTGCGGTCATGGTCTAGCTTTGAAGGCTAGGTACTTGAGGTCACTACTTATCTCTTAACTGGGATGTATAACAATCTATGTTTTGCTTAATGGACCGGAACCAGCCGCATTTGCTAATCTTTGCATAGATTTTAGGTTTACTCGCTATGCTAAATGGATAAATTGTAACAATAAGGTATAAGAAATTTGTGGAGGGTCCCTTCCAAGGAAAGACGGAGGAAAATGAGAAGCGGACAATAAGATACTGGCATTTCTCACAAGAGAATTGTTTGAAAGAGAGCACGCTTATCATTTACCGAATCAGAAGGGAGTTGTTAAGAATGGAAATCGAACGTATTAATGATCATACCGTAAAGTTTTACATTTCATATGGTGATATAGAGGAACGTGGATTTGACCGCGAAGAAATCTGGTATAACCGCGAGCGTAGTGAAGAATTATTCTGGGAAATGATGGATGAAGCGCATGATGAAGAAGACTTCATGGTGGAAGGACCGCTGTGGATACAAGTTCAGGCCCTTGATAAGGGATTGGAAGTCATCGTGACCCGAGCTCAGTTATCTAAAGATGGAAAGAACTTCGAAGTTCCTGTGTCAGAGGACAAGCGAATTGACATCCCAGTTGATGAACGCATAGAAGCGTTGCTTGACCAGCACTTTAATTCTTCAGCGAAAACAGAGGAAGCAAAAGACGACAAGCTGGAAGAGGAAAAAGATCTTCTGCAATTCATGGTCAGGTTCAGAGATCTAGAGTATATTATTTCTGCCAGCCACCGATTGCAGCACTTAGAAAACTTAAACAACAATCTGTACTTCTTCGAGAAAAGCTATTATTTATATGTTGATTTCTCGAGTGAGCATTATACAGACGAAGAAATTGACAATGTACTAAGTGTGTTACTAGAGTATGGGGAAGAGTCAGCCATCTCCATTCATCGTCTTCAAGAATATGGTTCTGAAGTTGCCAAGGACGATGCAATGAAGGAAATAGCAAAACATTTTCCTCTAAAATAATGGAAGGCCGATTTCACAAGTTGAAATCGGTTTTTTCAGATTTAAATGACGATTAGTAACAGAAAGATTTGGCGTGTGCGCTCTAGGATAGAGGAGAAGTGAGTCAGTTGAAAAATACCATTCGTGTTATCGTATTTATTTTAGTAATTGGTGCCGTTTTATTTGCAACCCAAGGTCTTTGGGAAGGCTGGTTACTTGGATCCATTTCTATATTTTTTACAATTTCTGTCGTTTTTATCGCTTTTTTAATTTCCCTCGAGAATAGACATCCGACCAGAACACTCACTTGGCTGGTTGTCTTGGGGAGTTTTCCTGTACTCGGATTTTTCTTTTATTTGATATTTGGACGAAATGTCAGGAAGAGGAGGCTTTTTCAAAGGAAAGCCCTTTTGGACAAGGAGGTACTGGAGGAAGTCGAAGGAACGAGAGAATACACTGAACAGGATATGCGTCTCCTGGATGAGAGTAAGAAAGGTATTTTTCAACTTTCACAAAATATTGGAAGGAGTCCCATCTCCTTCGATACCGAAACAGTAGTTCTGACTAACGGAAATCAGACTTTCACCAGGATTTTGGAAGAAATCAGCAAAGCTAAACATCATATCCATTTTGAATATTACATTGTTAGAGATGATGAAATTGGTACGCAAATAAAAAATTTATTAATTGAAAAGGCTAAGAACGGGGTACAGGTACGTTTTCTGTTTGATGCAGTGGGTAGCTTTCAATTGGGCGGTAAATACATAAAGGAGCTCCGTGCCGCAGGAGTAGAAATTGTATCGTTCTCACCTGTAAGGGTGCCTGTATTTAATAATAAAATAAACTTTCGCAACCATCGGAAAATCATTGTCGTGGATGGGGATGTAGGTTTTGTTGGGGGCCTGAATATCGGGGATGAGTATCTGGGTCGTGATGAATATTTTGGTTTCTGGAGGGATACACATTTATATGTAAGAGGAGAAGCTGTTAGGACGCTTCAGTTAATATTTCTCCAGGACTGGTATTACGCAACAGACGAATCTCTGCTTACCCCGAGCTATCTGACTCCGGCCTTGGCAAACGGAGAAGGGAAGAAATATGGTGGAGTTCAAATGATTGCAGGAGGCCCAGATCAGGAGTGGGAAGTGATCAAAAGTTTATATTTCTCCATGATCACTTCCGCTCGCAGGTCCATATGGATTGCCTCTCCGTACTTTGTCCCTGATGATGATATCTTCACTGCGCTGAAGGTGGCGGCACTAAGCGGTTTGGACGTGCGATTATTGGTGCCAAAACGGCCAGATAAGCGAATTGTTTACTATGCTTCAAGATCCTATTTTCCAGAAATGATGGAAGCAGGGGTGAAGATTTTTCAATATGAAAAAGGCTTTCTGCATAGTAAGGTGGTGGTTGTCGATGAACAGGTCGCATCCATTGGGACAGCGAATATGGACATGCGAAGCTTCCATCTGAATTTTGAAGTGAATGCTTTTTTATACAATACCGATAGTGTGAAGACACTTGTTGAAGATTATGAGCAAGATTTACATGATGCGAAACCGATAGCAAAAGAGGTTTTTGCAAACCGTCCTTTTTATCAGAAGGTGTTTGAATCGTTGGCAAGACTGGCCTCTCCACTTTTATAAAACCGGGAAAAATTTTCCGGTTTTTTTGTATGAATTATAATACAGTTGATTTCCGTTCCAGGCGTTTCGCTTGCCTGCGGGCGGTCCGTGAGCCTCCTCACTCCGCGTGAGGGGCCTCACCTGTCCCTTCCTCCCGCGGGCGTCTGCGCGCCTTCCACTCCAATCAACAAGGTGACTTCAATCACTTAAGGATTATTAAAAGGGATCTAAGTGAGTTAACTAAAAAAGAATAAACTTTTTGTTGTTCTGTAATTTATAGCTGTAGATTGGAGCAAAAGGCGAAGACTCCTGAGGGAGATTGCGCTAGGTGGAGACCCGCAGGGCATAGCCGAGGAGGCTCACGTCAGCCCCTAGGAAAGCGAAGCCATTTGCGGAAATCAATAGCGGAGGTTAACCAATAAACTAAAGTTATTGAGTTGAAAAAGTAAGGATAGTAAAATTCATTTCAAAATTTTTGAAGGAATTTGTCTAAGGACGGCGAATGGTATAGTGGTGTAAAAATATCTACCGAAAGGTGTGTTGAAATGTTTGTTGCAAAAAGAAAGGACGGATCTTTCTTTTCTTTATTAGATTGGAAGAACCGGGAAGATGTTGTACGCCTTACAAAAGGGGAGATGTTTTTCTGTCCAGCTTGTCATCGAACTCTCCGATTAAAACATGGACAGGTAAGAAAAGTACATTTTGCCCATATGAACGACTCGTGCAATGCCTCCTCAGAATCAGAAACTCCTTACCATCTTGAAGGTAAAGCCAAGCTATACGAAAGCCTTCTCCACTCACAGAATACAACAATACTTGAACATTATATCCCGAACACAAATCAAAGAGCAGATGTTTACTTGGAAACAGAAAATCGAAAGTATGCATTCGAATTTCAATGCTCTACCATTTCTAAATCAGAGTTCAATCTGAGGACAAAGCTTTATGAAAGCTCACACATCAAGCCGATATGGATACTCGGAAAAGAAAAAATAGGAAACATACAACCACAAATGAAGTTTTCACCCTTTCAATGGCAATTTCTTCAACGGCATAACGCGCACAGTACTCCGTATATCCTAGCATTTTGCCCCAATTCGACACTCTATTATTATCTCTACCCTTCATTTTCCTTTAACACTTCTACCACCTATATTTCGTCTGTGACAAGCAAGAGTTGGCTCGAGCATCCAATTATGCAGAATATTCAAGGCCCATCTTGGAAAGAACATTTTCTCGACTATAAGAAAAAATGGAGGTATGTCTACTCCCTATATAAACCCTATAATCACTTAAGAAAATATTGCTATGCTAAAATGAACATCCCTCTTTCGTTGTTTCCGGCTGAAATCGGTCTCCCTGTTCCTTCGTTTTACAGATTGCATACTCCTGTTATTGAATGGCAGGCATGGCTTTACTTTGATTCTATTTTCCATACACCATTACATTCGATTATTCATGTCCCTACCCTATTACAAAACTTTAAACGCCGTATTAAGGGTTCGCAGATTACGATAAGAGAGTTGCCTCTAGTAAAGGTCGGGTCCTATGAGGATGCGATTCTGGAATACTTGGACACTCTCGTCTCCATTGGGGCTTTAAAACGGGAAACCCCTGTTATATATCGGAAAATCAAAAAGGAGCTTTCGTTAACGTCCATGCAAGACGTTTACAAGCAAGATCGGATTGTATTGGAATACCTGTTGCATCTAAAACAATCTTAGATTAATAAAACAAAAAAGGGAATAATAAGGACGTGTCGAATAGGTTATAGGATGCATTTTTTATTTTTAAGGGGGTTTAATGATGGCGGAACAAACTGCTGTTAAGAAATTACAAGAACGCAAAGACATCTCTGTGGAGGATACATGGAGATTGGAGGATATTTTCCCAAGTGATGAAGCATGGGAAAAAGAGTTTCAAGAAGTAAAGGGAATGATTGGAAAAATTAAGGATTATGAGGGGAAACTTTCCCAGTCTGCTGATGCATTGTTTGAAGCGTTACAGTACCAAGATTCTATCTCCAGTCGTTTAGGTAAGCTCTATACATATGCACATATGCGTTACGATCAAGATACAACCAACTCCTTCTACCAAGGGTTGAATGACCGTGCAACAAATCTTTACACACAAGTGGCGAGCGCGCTTTCCTTTGTGGTGCCAGAAATCTTGACGATGAAAGAAGAAGACATTGCCAAGTTTCTCAAAGAGAATAAAGAACTTGCATTATATGAACACTCTTTAGACGAAATCAATCGCCAACGTCCGCATGTGTTGTCCGCGAAAGAGGAAGCGTTGCTGGCAGAAGCTTCTGAAGTGTTATCCGCTTCCTCAAACACATTTGGAATGTTGAACAATGCCGATATTACTTTCCCATCTGTAAAGGATGAAAACGGGGAAGAAATAGAAATTACGCACGGCCGCTACATTCGCTTCCTAGAAAGCGAAGACCAAGAAGTGAGAAAAAATGCATTTAAAGCAGTATATGAAACATACGGAAAATATCGCAACACATTCTCAAGCACATTAGGTGGAGCGGTGAAAAAGGACAACTTCCAAGCGAAGGTCCGCAACTATGATTCTGCACGGCAATCTGCATTAAGCAATAACAATATCCCAGAGACAGTGTATGATAATCTGGTCAACACAATCAATAAAAACTTGCACCTATTACACCGTTATGTAGATCTTCGTAAAAAAGTTCTTGGTGTAGAAGAGTTGCACATGTATGATCTTTACACTCCGCTAATCAAAGAGGCTAACATGAAGGTTTCATACGAAGAAGCGAAGGACTATTTACTTAAAGGGCTTGCGCCACTAGGTCAAGAGTATCTGGATATTGTAAAAGAAGGTTTCGACAACAGATGGGTGGACGTTCAAGAGAACAAAGGCAAGCGTTCTGGTGCCTATTCTTCCGGGACATATGGCACTAACCCTTACATTTTAATGAACTGGCAGGACAATGTGAATAACCTGTTCACGCTTGCACATGAGTTCGGTCATTCTGTACACAGTTACTATACAAGAAAAACCCAGCCATATCCGTACGGTAATTACTCTATTTTCGTGGCAGAAGTAGCATCTACATGCAACGAAGCACTTTTAAATGACTATCTGTTAAAAACAGTAGATGATGACAAAAAACGCCTATACTTGTTGAACCACTATTTAGAAGGTTTCCGTGGTACAGTGTTCCGTCAAACGATGTTTGCTGAATTTGAGCACAAGATTCATGAGCTGGCACAAAATGGGGAAGCATTAACGGCAGACCTTTTAACAGAAACGTACTATGAATTGAACAAGAAATACTTTGGCGAGAACATTACAATTGATGAAGAAATTGGCTTAGAGTGGGCGAGAATCCCTCACTTCTATTACAACTATTATGTATACCAATATGCAACAGGTTATAGTGCAGCAACAGCACTAAGCAAGCAGATCCTAGAAGAAGGACAGCCTGCTGTGGACCGTTACCTTGAATTCTTGAAAGCGGGAAGCTCGGATTATCCAATCGAAGTGTTGAAAAAGGCTGGAGTGGATATGACTCAATCCAATCCAATTGAAGAAGCATGTAAGGTATTTGAAGAGAAGTTAAAAGAGATGGAAGAATTGCTTTCGTAAGAATGCAAATGAAGACCACCTTGTCATGAGGTGGTTTTTCTTTATGGGGAGGAACTGTTATTTGAATCCTTTAAACCTGCGCTGATTGTTTAATAGCGCAATTAATAGGAATAAGGAAAAGAATAATAAAGGCGAGGTAAAATAAATTGGGTAAAGCTTCATAAGTCCAAGAATATTAATGAAAAGGCTGAACAGAATAAATACGATGGAAAAGATGAACGGTATTTTTGACATAAATGCTGCTCCTTCCAACTAGACTTGTACCTCTACTAGTTATATGTACGTAAAAGTTGGAGATTCATTACAGAAAAATTCGTTTGTGACAAAGTTGTGAAATAGAAGTCTAACCTCTTGTCAAAAGTCAATGGCATCTGATATATTTATAACTGTGAAACGATTCACAAACAAACATATACCCCTTTGTTTGACCGTGAAAAATTTCTCCCATCCCCTTTGTTGTCTTTAATGACAATAGATTAGCCCTGGTCCCGTTGACCAGGGCTTTTCCTATTTTTAGACTCAGAATGAATTGATAAGAGGCCTTGGCTGTTTTCATAGAGGTGCTAAAGACATTAGAGCGCTCAGCAGTCCCCATGCTGACTGGGATTTGCAACGGCTGCGCAGCGGAAAAATGGAATCGGGGAATTTTCAGAAAATACGGGAGATTTTTTGAATTTACGGGTGAAAATGTACCGCTTTCGGGCGATAATTTCAGTTTACGGGTGATTTTAAGAGGCTTTCGGGCGAAAATAAAAAAATACGGGCGATTCGCTAAATCTAACTCATTGCAATAAACGTAACGGAAGACATGATAACTCCAGCGCGGATACCCGCCCCCTCTTCATGCAAATTAATATCTCTAAAATCAAAAAACAACTCCTTCGACCTTAGTAGCCAAAGAAGTTGTTCTCAACCTCTATTTCCGGCAAATCAGAAGGCAAACATCATTAGTTTACCTCTCCGTTTACACGATCTCGTTCTTGTATATTGAAATCAATTCGCAAGATATCTCCAAAACGTCCCATACTTGACTGGAACTTTTTCCACGCGTTGTGCTAGTTGCAGCTTCTTTAACTCATGCTCTACTTCTACAATCGGCAGGTTATAGACTACCGATATTTCCTTTGTTGCAACAAACGAAAACTGTGATAAGAAATCCTCTAGTGGTGGCAGCATCTTCGGAAATGGCTGTTCCCCTAGCATGTCTTGCAGAATGTGGACATACACTTCATAGGAATGATAGCCTGAAACCTTAATACCTTCCTCTTCAATATTTTCGTTAAAGAACACAAGAGTAGGGATCTCGGAAACGTCCATCTCATTAGTGATTTTAAAGTCACAATTCAAGGCCTTTGATGCACAATCCCCGTTCATATCCTTTTCAAACTCTTCCATGTCGAGTCCTACAGACTCCGCACATTCCATTAAAACTGGTAGTTCAGAGATATTCTGTTTCTCAAGGAACAATACCTCTTGTAACTTACGCAAGTATTTAATTCCTGCCTTACGTCCTTGAAGCTCGGCAGCCTTTATTGCAATAGATGCAACATAAGGCGATTCAATTGGATTCTCAAGCCACAAGGACCCATCACAGGACATCCCGGAGCGGGTTGCAGTGCGTTCCCAGACTTGGGCCATGGACGCAGCATAATGTTTTTTAGCTAGGTTGAGGGATGTCAATTGTCCCGTTACAATATGCTTGATCGTGAAATACTGTCCGTACTGCACATATAACTTTTTAAGCATCGGTTCCAATGCCCAACACTCCGGGCAGAGCGGATCGATGAAGAAGTAAATCTCTATCGGTTTATTGGTAGTGTGTTGAATGTTTTGTAAATAAAATAATTTCTTATCATTACAGGTCACATGAATCTTCCTTTTCTTCAGGTTTGTCTGGGGTATTGATCATATGTTGAGCAGTTAGTACTAAACGCTGAAAAAATTCTTTTCGATATGAACCCTCAAGTTCCACTTCATCCATTGCCTCTTCCATGCATGCAAGCCATGCTTTCGCACGCTTTGGTGTAATTTCAAAAGGCATATGACGTGCACGAAGCATTGGGTGCCCGTGCTCACTCGTATAAAGAGGTGGTCCTCCTAAGTACTGGGTAAGAAATTGCTTTTGCTTCCTTGCTGTTTCCGTCAAATCATTCGGGAAAATAGGAGCTAAACTGGGATGGCGACCTACACGATCGTAAAATGCGTCTACAAGTTCATCAATAACTTGCTCTCCGCCAACAGCTTCAAAAGGTGATTGTATGTTATCCATCATTTTTAACTCCTTATATCTAAAGTAACGATTGTATGTATATTTTAGCAATGTGGTTATTATATCTCAAACAATTCGATTCCACCCTTGCAAAAAATAGGGAAAAAAGGGAGTTGATTGGTTAAACACCGCTGTTGATTTCCGCAAACGGCTTCGCTTTCCGCGGGACGGTGCTTGAGCCTCCTCACAACGCTTCAGGGGTCTCAATCTACCGTTACTTCCCCGCAGGAGTCTTCGCCTTTTGCTCCAATCAACAGCAATAGACTACACTTCATCTTCATAGGCAAAATAAAAAACACCGCGCACGAAATTTTCTTTTGCATGCGTGGTGTTTCTTATAAAATTTAAGCCTGATAATTCCCAGTAACCTTTCTGACGTAGTTCATGGTTTCTTTGAAAGGGGGTACTCCGTTGTATTTGTCTACGTTGCCTGGGCCTGCATTGTAAGCAGCCAGTGCGAGGGTTAGGTTGCCGTCGTACTTATCGAGCATCTGACGGATGTATTTAGTGCCGCCCATTATATTTTGGCGAGGGTCGAGTGCATTAGTAACACCAAGTCCTTTTGCTGTTTGAGGCATGAGCTGCATTAAACCGGTTGCTCCTGCATGGCTTATTGCAGTTGAATTAAAATTTGATTCTTGTTGGATGATCGCTTTAATTAGTTTTGGGTCGACTCCATATTTTACAGAAGCATCCTCAATAATTTCTTCAAAATCTGTACGTTCTGCTACACTTTTATATTTTCCTAAAGTTCCACTAGCATGGATTGGCGCATTACTTTTACCAATCTCCGCTTCCAAAAAGCTTGCATTCATGGAAAGCAATGCTGTATTTAATGGATGGGAAAAAGAAGAGTTCTGTCCTTGCATAGGGGAATTCCCTGTATGAGTAGCCATCATACCCGACAACACAGTAGAAAATGGAAGTGAGGAACCAGATCGGGCGGATTGCTTATTTTCTAATCCTTGCAGAGCTTGAAGTTGCATCATGGATTTGAGTTGTTCAACGTTCATATTTGATCCTCTTCCCCTGTAAGTGCACAAGCTTTCGCCTCGTAAAATCTTACAATTTTATTTTTCGTTTCACGTAGAGGGATTCCATACGCATCAAGAAGTTCGTGGAATAATTTTTCGCCTTCTGCGTAATCTTTTACTTCATATTCCAGCTCAAAGTCGCTAGTATCCATATAATTGCTTTCATCTAATACTAATAATCCATCTTTGTAAGGAAGTTCGGCGCGGTTTGTTTTCAATGAGCCAAAATAGATTACTTCAGATGGGGAGATATTTAGATCCTCTTTTAAAATAGTGGAGATAATTCCGTTGACCAAGCCTTTTTCGCTTTTCATCGTTTGAAATTCATTTTCTGACACAATCTGATGTGTTTCTAAAAGTCCTTCTTTAGCGGGTTGTTTTAAGGTAAGCGTGAATGTGTCTCCTTTTTTTCGAATGCGAAGGGCACAGCCTTTGTCCTTCAGGGCAAACGCAGGTGTGTCAAAATAATGGTTTTCCTGCGTGAAAAAGTCATCCGATTTCACTTTGAATGCCGAACAGAGAGATGTAAATTCATCAAAGGTCAATAAGTTTTTAAATTCAATTTCGATTTCTTGGTTAGTCATAGTTTTACCTCTCATAATTGATATACTTCTATTATTACTTGCTTTTTGAGGGAAGGCAATGTTTAAGTGACATTCTTATAGGAATCATGAAACACAATAATTTGGTAAAAAGTTAGGTTTCCATTTCGTTGAAGGAAGGGAATTATGATAATATATGAGTAGGATTTAGGTTGGAAGGAGATTATTATGCAAAAAAGAATTGAAATTAAGAAAACATCATGGAGTGAACAACAACTTTTGCTAGAGGCGGATTCTGTATCTTTTCCGCTAGATCAAGTGTCTGCGAGCAATCAAATGCTGGTGGATTCAGACAATCTCGCATTTATTTATAAGCTGGAGACAGCGACGGAATTTATCTATGTAAGCATCAAGGATGATTTTTGGAATGATGTGAAAAAGGCATTGCAAGAAAAGAAGGCGATAGTTCTTGTAGTGGGTAAGACGGCATTACTGCTGACAAACATAGAAGAAGAACTAGGGTACTTAATAGAAAATATAAAAGACAACGCCAATTATGGGGAAGAGATGGAGAGAAGAGTAAACGAGATTTTTTAAGGGGTTTGGCCAATTATGATACAACACTGGGATTTGTTTTTAGCGCCTTATAAACAGGCAATAGATGAAATGAAAGTGAAACTAAAGGGGATGCGAGGGCAATTTAAAATGCAATCAGAGCATTCACCAATTGAATTTGTCACAGGAAGGGTCAAGCCGATCGCAAGTATCTTGGATAAAGCGACACGAAAGGGCATATCGCTTGAAAAGCTGGAAGATGAAATGCAGGACATTGCTGGTGTCCGCATGATGTGTCAGTTTGTTGATGATATACATAGAGTGGTGGAAATTCTCCGGATTCGTAATGATTTTGAAATCGTAGAAGAACGAGATTACATTTCCTCTCGAAAAAATAGCGGCTATCGCTCCTATCATGTCGTTGTGCGTTATCCTGTACAAACAATTGAAGGGGAAAAGAAAATCCTTGTTGAGATTCAAATCAGGACACTTGCCATGAACTTCTGGGCAACGATTGAGCACTCTCTGAACTACAAATATAGCGGCCAATTTCCTCAAGATATAAAGGAAAGACTTGTTCGTGCAGCGGAAGCGGCGTATTTACTAGATGCGGAAATGTCGCAGATCCGAGGAGAAATCCAAGAAGCACAAGCGATCTTTTCTCGTAAAAAAGAGCTAGATTCGAACTAACAAAAGGGGTGGGAGTATGAAATTTGCCATAACCTCCAAAGGTGACTCGGTGTCAAATACTTTGATGCACAAAATGAGGACCTACTTGCAGGATTTTGATTTGATTTACGATGAAGATCAGCCTGATTTGGTTGTTTCTGTCGGTGGTGACGGGACACTTCTATACGCGTTTCATCGCTACCGCAGCCGCCTGGATAAGACTGCTTTCATCGGGGTCCATACAGGTCACCTAGGCTTTTATGCTGATTGGGTGCCTGAAGAGATTGAAAAACTGGTCATTGCAATAGCCAAGACTCCTTATCAAATTGTGGAGTATCCTCTATTAGAAGTGATAATCCGTTACAATGATGGGGGAAGAGAAGCACGTTACTTGGCATTAAACGAATGCACGGTTAAAAGTGTGGAAGGGACCTTGGTTATGGATGTGGAGATTAAGGGACAGTTATTCGAAACGTTCCGTGGTGATGGACTATGTATTTCCACTCCGTCAGGCAGTACCGCCTATAATAAAGCGTTAGGCGGGGCAATCTTGCATCCATCTCTACCTGCAATCCAGCTGGCAGAGATGGCTTCCATTAATAACAGGGTATTCCGTACCATCGGATCACCACTTGTATTGCCCCAGCACCATACCTGTCTTTTAAAGCCAGTCAATGATGTGGACTATCAAATCACCATTGACCATTTGACGCTGCTACATAAGGATGTAAAATCAATTCAAAGCCGTGTAGCAAAAGAAAAAATTCGCTTTGCACGCTTCCGTCCTTTCCCTTTCTGGAAACGAGTTAGCGATTCATTTATTACGGATAAATAAGAGGATTGGTTTTGTATGGAACAATTTCGTCTCAGCTTTCAAGTTGGTCAGCAAGATGAAGGCAAGCTTCTAAGGGATTTTTTGAAAGAAAAACAGATTTCCAAAGGAGCATTGATCGATATAAAATTTAACGGTGGGGCGCTGGATGTCAATGGCAGCGCCGTTACTGTGCGATATGTTCTGCACGAAGGCGATATGGTTGAAGTGTTTTTTCCAAAAGAAGAGCCAAGTGATGATCTGGTGGCCGAGGACATTCCTTTGGATATCATTTATGAAGATGAGTATGTGCTCGTTGTGAACAAGCCTGCTGGTATGGCATCCATACCGTCAAGGGAGCATCGTTTTGGTACACTTGCCAATGGTGTGCTGGGTTACTATAGGTCAAAGGGTATAAACGCAACCATTCATATTGTTACTAGGCTGGACCTTGATACATCAGGAGTGATGCTTATTGCCAAGCACCGCCATGCACATCATCTATTTTCCTTGCAACAGCGGGATTTTGGAGTCAAGCGTCGGTATGAAGCGTTGGTTCATGGGGGAATGAATGCTGAAGAAGTAAGCTCCAGTGGGACGGTAGATGCGCCAATCGGTCGCAAGGCTACCAGTATCATTGAGCGCGAGGTCCGGGATGACGGACAGCGTGCGGTTACTCATTATGAGGTGCTTCGTATTGGAGCGTATTGGAGCTATGTGACGTTGCACTTGGAGACGGGGCGAACTCATCAGATCCGAGTGCATATGGCGCATATCGGACATCCGTTACTTGGTGACAGTTTATACGGAGGTTTTGTGGTAGCTGGAATGTCACGTCAGGCGTTGCACAGCTGTGAGTTGAGCTTCTTTCATCCCGTGGAAGAGCGGAAGATGACGTTTCGATGCGAGTTGCCGGAGGATATGAAAAGAGTGCTGGGGGGGAGCTGACGAACCATGTGGATGTCAGCTTTCTTTTTATTGTGGGGCTGGTTAGCTGACGACGCGAGTGGGTTTGGTCTGGAAATTAATAGGAAACTCCCGTAATTACTAATTTTCGCCCGTAAACTTGAAAAATCGCCCGTAAATCGAAATTATCGCCCGTATTTCCAAAAAGTCGCCCGATTACTATTAGTAATCGCCCATAAATTCTAATTATCGCCCGATTGAGGAAAACGCAACTTTTAGCGCCGAACCATTGAGGCGGATTCCCGTTGTTGCAGTCACATTTACGCCGCCAAACCGTCGCTGTCCCAGCCAGACCCTTTCCAACAAACTCAACTGGCATCCCATATGATATGCGCTTTCCTCTAAGTCAGTCCCACAACTCCCGGAATTTTTCCTTCACAAACGGCATCCCCGAATCCACAGAAACCGTCTCCATCTCAGGGTATCGCAAGGCAGAGAGCTTCCCACCAAAAACCGCACCTGTGTCAATATTGGCTGTGTTATTGACGATTCTCACTTCGCGAACAGGAGTGTGTCCATAGATGATCCAGGCATCTCCGTCATACTCTTGTGCCCAGTCGCGGCGTACTGGCATGCCGTTCTCGTGAAATTCTCCGGTAATATCGCCGTAAAGTACAAAGGTTTTTACTTTTTTCCCCTCCTTGCCTATGTAGTCCTTTTTAATGCCTGCATGAGCGACGATAAGTTTACCATCATCCAACACTTGATAGAGAGGTGATTCCTCATACAGTTTGATAAACATCTTCCGAAAGCGGTCCTGTTCTGCGCCAGAAAGCGCCTCAAATTCCGCCACGGTCGTCTCCAATCCATGAGTATGCTGAACTTTGTTTCCTAAAAGAAAACGGTACAGTTTATTGCAATGATTTCCGGGAACATAATAACCAAGTCCCTCTTCAACCAAGTCATAAACAATTTTCACCACGCCGATTGAGTCAGAACCTCTGTCAGTAAGATCTCCCACAAATGCAAGTTTTCTATCTTCAGGGTGTTTATATAAGCCATCAATCTCAAAATAGCCCAATTCTTTAAGCAAGCCCTTAAATTCCTTTATACACCCATGGATATCACCAATAACATCAATTTTCATAAAGTCAGAACTCTCCTTTTATGGACATATCTTTTCCAGTTTCCCCATACAAATGAGTGAGAAAAAAGGAAAAAGTTCATACTACTGTTAATATCTTCATTCTACCATCAATGTAAATTTTTCATGAAATATTTATCAGATTACTGTTTTAGCGTAATAAAAACATGATATAATTTTTGCTTATTACATACAAAATGATCGGGGAAGATAGCATGTTTGAATTACCAATAAAAGAACCGGTATTAGTTTTTACAATTGCCATGATCATCTTTTTCATTTTTCCCTATTTCATGAAATTGTTGCGGATACCGGGGTTAATTGGACCAATTTTGGCGGGTGTCATCATTGGACCCAACGGATTGGCAGTGTTAGAGAGAAGCTCTACGATTGAGTTGCTTGGTACGGTCGGTTTGCTTTTCATCATGTTCATTGCAGGACTTGAGATGGACTTGGATGGCTTTAAAAAATACCGAAACCGAAGCATTGTATACGGTATGCTTTCGTTTTGGATCCCATTAGCTGTTGGTACAGTGATTAGTCTGCTGCTCGGATATAGTATGGCAGCCGCTATCTTAATTGGCTCGATACTTGGCTCGCATACTCTTTTAGGCTACCCGATTGCCAGCCGTCTAGGGATTGGGAAAAGTAAAGCAATAACCACAGCTGTTGGTGGTAGTATTTTAACGGATACATTTGCCCTATTGGTGCTTGCAGTAATTACAGGGGCAGCATCAGGAGAACTGGATATTTATTTTGGAATAAAATTAACATTCTCCTTAATCGTCTTTGTCGCAATTATCTTTTTGGGAACCCCTTATCTTTCTAGGTGGTTCTTCAGAAACATTGCGACGGAGGGAACCGGAGAGTTTATCTATGTCATGGTCATGCTTTTCACAGCAGGATCATTGGCTCTTATTGCAGGTCTGCAGCCGATTATCGGGGCATTTTTAGTGGGTCTGGCGCTAAACCGTTTTATTTTCGACCAAGGCCCATTGATGAATAGAATACGATTTACTGCCAACAGCATTTTCATTCCCTTTTTCCTGTTATCTGTCGGGATGCTGATGGATTTAAGTGTACTTGTCGGCAATGCGAAGGCATGGGTTTTAACCATTGCCATTGTGCTAGGGCTTTTGGTGAGCAAGTATATCGCCGCGGTGCTAACAAGTAAGTTTTATAACTACTCTAAAGATGAAAAAATGGTGATTTTCGGTCTTACCACTCCACAGGCTGCCGCAACGCTTGCTGCTACTCTTGTTGGATTTAATGTCGGGCTGTTGGATCAGGCAACGGTTAACGGAGTTATCATCATGATTTTAATTACGTGTATTGTTGGCCCATATCTAGTTGAAAAATATGGTCGTAAACTCGCACTTGAAGAAGAAATGATGCCAGTACAAAAAGGAGAGGCACCAGAGCGAATCTTGATTCCAATCGCCAATCCAAATACGATGGAGTCCTTGATGGACCTTGCATTTGTCATAAGACAATCCAATTCTGTCGAGCATCCATTGTATGCTCTAAGTGTGGTGCAGCGGGACATGTGGGGAGCAGATGGGGATGTGGCAAAAGCAGAGAAAATGCTTGGCCAAGCGGTTTCCTATTCCAGTGGAGCGGATGTTCCAATCCGTGTGACAACAAGGGTGGACCGCAATATCGCGATTGGAATTAACAGAGCCATCGCAGAAGAACGTATTACCACCCTTGTTGCAGGCTGGAACGGAGAACGTACAGCACCTCAGAAAATTTTCGGCGGTGTCATTGATCAGGTGCTAGACCAGACGAACGTGTCGGTGTTGATCTCTAAGCTAGGCCATCCATTAAATACAACTAAACGGATAGTGCTGATTCTTCCAAAAGGGATTGACCATAAACCGGGGTATTGGGATGCACTAGCCACAATAAAATTAATTGCCAGCAATCTTGGTGCAACCATTCAATGCTATGTGATTAAAGGATTTCCAGATGTTTATAAAGCGCATATGCGCGAAATCAAACCAAATCCTCCGACGATTGTGGAATGGGTGGAGGGTTGGACGGCACTTTATGAAAACAAGCTGCCGACTCTGCAGCCAGATGACCTGGTAGTTGTTTTGAGCGCTAGAAGAGGGACCACCGGCTGGCATCCGCAATTGGAAAAGATTCCTGGTAAACTTGCAAAAATTAACCCTGAAAGCTTTATCATCTTCTATCCACGTGAGGAAAAAGAAGATACGCGTGGAACGCGCGGAACGGAAATACCAAAAGAAGTACTGCTTGGCAGGGATTATGATTGATTTGTATTATTTTGATAAGAAGCAGTGCAGGGGGAAGGATTCCTGCACTGTTTTTTTTTACTGTATCTGCGCCCGAAACTCAGTCTGGAACGGGGAAACGGTAAGAGAGAAGCGTTCTCAAAGCCCGAAACCCGGTTGAAAAGTTGAAAACGGTAAGAGAGGAGCGTTCTCAAAGCCCGAAACCCGGTTGAAAAGTTGAAAATGGTAAAAGAGAAGCGTTCTCAAAGCCCGAAACCCAGCTGCAAAGTTGAAAATGGTAAGAGAGGAGCGTTCTCAAAGCCCGAAACCCGGCTGCAAAAGCAAAAACGGTAATAGAACGCCCAAAAATACCTAATCCCCAACTTCCCAAAAGAATAAGTTCGCATTTCGACAACTATATGCTATAATTATGACTAGGTACTAATAACTTATATAAATAGGAGGATATAAAACAATGAATTTATCCTTAGATGGTCGTACATATGTAGTAATGGGAGTAGCAAATAAAAGAAGTATCGCATGGGGTATCGCAAGATCCTTACATGACGCAGGAGCGCGATTGGTATTCACTTACGCTGGTGAGCGCTTAGAAAAGAGTGTAAGAGAGCTTGCAGATTCATTAGAAAGAAATGACTCCATCGTTCTTCCGTGTGATGTAACTAAAGACGAAGAAGTTCACACTTGCTTCCAGCAAATTAAAGAAGAGGTTGGCACCATTCACGGTGTGGCACACTGTATCGCGTTTGCTAACAAAGAAGAGCTTCAAGGTGATTATATGAACACAACCAGAGACGGATTTCTGCTTGCACACAATATCAGTTCCTACTCTTTAACAGCTGTAGCTAAAGAAGCAAAAGAAATCATGACTGAAGGCGGAAGCATTGTAACACTGACTTACCTTGGTGGTGAAAAAGTAGTTCCTAACTACAATGTCATGGGTGTAGCTAAAGCGAGCCTAGATGCAAGCGTAAAATATTTAGCTAATGACCTTGGTAAAGTCGGCATCCGCGTGAACTCTATTTCCGCAGGTCCAATCCGTACACTTTCAGCAAAAGGTGTAAGTGATTTTAACTCGATTCTAAAAGAAATTGAAGAAACTGCTCCACTTCGCAGAGTGACAACTCAAGAAGAAGTCGGGGACACTGCGTTGTTCTTATTCAGTAACTTGTCCCGCGGAATTACAGGGGAAAATATTCACGTGGATTCAGGGTATCACATCTTATAATAAAAACTAACTTAAACCATTCTGGACTATTAAAAGCCTGGGATGGTTTTTTCCTATCTGTCTTTTAAAATTGGCTCTCGCCCCTCCTCATGCACCTATACCACCTTTACTACTCTAGCATATTTTATAGTATAAGGAGGGGATCATCAGATGAAATTGATTGTATTAGACCCTGGTCATGGTGGACAGGACCCGGGGGCTGTGTTTCAAAGCCTTCAAGAAAAAGTAGAGAATTTAGATATTGCAAAACGTGTGAGAACCTATTTGGAAAAAGAATATGATGTGAAGGTGATGATGACAAGAGAGGGAGACACCACGGTTAGTCTTGAGGCTAGGTCAAATCTCGCAAACTCTGTTAAGGCGGATTATTTCTGTTCTATTCACCATAATGCTGGTGGGGGGACAGGCTTTGAAAGCTTTCGTTTTAATGGAAGTAATGACTTTTCTAGTCAAGCAATGACTCTTCAAGAAATCGTTCATAGAGAAGTCATTAATGTAGTCACAGGTAAATACAATAGAAGAGATAGAGGAATCAAAGCGGCGAACTTTCATGTATTAAGAGAAACGTCGATGCCATCTGTTCTGTTGGAAATCCTGTTTCTTGATGACACCGAAGATCGAATGCTTATCCAGAATGAATCTTTTAAAGAAGATGTTTCGACTGCGATTGGGGAAGGTCTTGCCAAAGCTTTGGCCCTGCCAAGGAAGGTGACTACGAATTTGTATAAAGTAATTGCGGGTTCATTTTTGGGAAGGAAAAATGCGGACACCAGACTAAAATTCCTTCAGGAAAAGGGCATCACAGCATTCATTGCAACTACGACCTTAAATGGTGCACCTTATTACCGTGTACAAGTAGGTGCATTTAATGACAGGGAAAACGCGGAAGAGATAGTGGGCCAAATGAAGATCTTAGGAATTGAAGCATTCATACTAGTTGAAACTACTATGACTCCACAACCCACACCTCCAACAGATCCAACACCACCAACACCGTCTGCTCCACAAAACACCCCAATGCCGACAGGACTATCCATTGAAGGCACTTCCGTATTAAAAGCTGAAGAGCTTGATACTTTCGTCAAAACGATTAATCCGAATGCACCTTTGCTTGGTGAATATTATATAGAGCTTGGAGAAGCTTATAATATCAGAGGGGATGTCGCATTTGCACAGGCCATCCACGAAACAAACTATTTTCGTTTTACAGGAACGGTAAAGCCAGATCAAAATAACTATGCAGGCATCGGTGCGACAGGTGGAGAGGTGAGAGGCGCCACTTTTGCAACATCCGAAGAAGGTGTTCTTGCTCATATTCAGCACCTTTACGCATATGCCAATAGTAAACCGCTACCAACAACTTACCCAAAAGTAGATCCCCGATTTGACCTTGTTACAAGAGGGATTGCCCCTGGATGGATAAATTTAAATGGACGCTGGGCAGTACCAGGAACACAGTACGGACAGCTAATTTTGAAAATATATGAAAAAATGCTTGAAGAAACGATTACGGTAAAACAGGTTGAGTTGGAGAAGATGAGGGATGTGCTGGTAGAGGTTAGAAACAAGCAATAAATCACTACTACTAGTTAAGATTTTCCCTCATAAAAAATTCCTAAGCTACTAAGACCGCTGCCATTTAACATGACAGCGGTCAAAATTGTTGCTGCTTAATTTATCTTTCCTTATTTCATCGTCTTTTCCCCCATTTAGAAAAAGAAACAAGCATACTGCATATATATTAAAAACGATAAGGTTGAGGAGTTAAAAAGAATAAAATAACGTGCGGAGAGCATGGATGAGTCGTTATTATGTTTTCCTTTACCATAGCTTCATGGCACTAAAACAATATTACCCTCAATACAATTAGTTTAAAGTCTATCATATACTGGAACAGGCTATTCATCTTGTTTTCGAAAAATGAAAAAAAGAAGGTGAATGATTAAAATGAATTACACGATAATAGAACATGAAGAATTTAAAGAATATAAGTCTTTAAAAAAAGAACACGAATTGAAAATAGAAGTCAGTATTATTATTCCATCTTATAACAAATTTCCACAAAATTTATTAACCTTATATTCATTAGAAATTCAAAATTTTGATTCTAATAAGATGGAAGTATTGTTTATAGATGATTGCTCTACCGACGAGACCCAGTCGATATTGGATAGTTTTAATCCGGATTTTCTATTTCGTTATTTAAGATGTAAAAAAAATGTAGGAAGATCAAAAGCAAGAAATCTTGGTATAAATGAAGCAAAAGGAAATATACTCATATTTTTGGATGCAGAAATGCTTGTACGGCCCGATTTTGTGAAACAACATTATCTGCAACAATTAAATAGTTGTACCCTTCAAGTAATAACGGGTGCTTTATTCTTTGAAGGAATATATTCTTGTCTCTATCCATCCTTTACAGTTGACCAAAAAAGTCAAATATCAAAGAAAATAAATAAAAAAAATGAGCTAGATAGAAGAACAAAAAGTATACTTTATCAATTCATTAATGATCAAGATATTACGGATTATATAGTACTTCTTAGCAAAAAAGATATCATGAGACAAAAATACAAAGGTTTAACATTTACGATGCACTCTTTTGGTACGGATCTCATAGAAAATTTTGGAGATGATTTAAGAGGTTTTATGTTTCCATGGATGTTATTTTTGACAGGTAACCTTTCTCTAAAGAAGGAATTACTTCTGAATGTAGGTTTATTTGATGAGAATTTTAAATTTTGGGGATATGAGGACTGGGAACTTGGATATAGGTTAAGTAAATATGGGGCAAAATTTAAAAGTAGTAAATTGTTAATGGGTTATCACCAAGAGCACCCAGTTTCTCTGAATAAAACGAATGAGGCAGCTATTAATTTCCGAATATTTTTAAAGAAATACAATTATGAATTTGATTTATTGATATTAATACTCCAATTAACGGGTTTTGCAACGTTCGTAGAGATTAGCAAGTGTTTAAAAGATTTTAAAAGACTCCCTGTAAATAAATATAATTATATAAAACATTTGTTTCGAGAGGTGTTATTAGAGTTAGTTCGACAATTCGAAATGGAACCAACACAAGATACAAAGCGCTTTAAAGATAAGTTAGGAATTAGTTTTAAGGAAGTGGAAATTGTTGAATTGAAAGAACTTAAAGAAGCGGAACAATATGATACATTAATAAATTTAATAGAGCGAATTATTCTGGACTAATTACCGGAACGGGTAATTAGTCCTAGTATATTAATGAAATATTACCATAATTTCCAATCGGCTTTTCCGGTATCCCACATTTTATTCAGTGTTTTCTTATCTTTTAGGGTGTCCATTGGATGCCAAAACCCAGTATGTTTAAATGCCATCAGTTCTGCCTCTTTAGTTAATTGTTCTAATGGTTCCTTTTCCAGAACTGTATTGTCGTCTTTTAGGTAATTAAAAATCTTTGAGCTAAATACAAAATAACCTCCGTTTATCCACCCATTAGCTCCTTTAGGCTTTTCTATAAAACTTTTAATAGAACTGGTGGAATCAAGCAACAGAGTACCGAATCTGCCTTCTGGTTGGACTGCTGTTAATGTGCCGATCTTTTTATGCTTCTTATGAAAATCAACAAGTTCATTTATATTCACGTTACTCAATCCGTCTCCATAAGTTAACATAAATGTTTCTTCGTTGATGTATGGTTGTATTCTTTTCAATCTTCCCCCAGTTAGCGTATCTTGCCCTGTGTGTATTAATTTTACTTTCCATTTTTCCTCTGGCTGACTTAAGATTGTCACCTCATTACAGTTAAGATCAACTTGTAAATTAGATTCCCTTATAAAGTAATTGACGAAATAATCTGAAATCATATTCCCTTTATAACCTAAACAGATAATAAATTCGTTATATCCATAATAAGAGTAAAGTTTCATTATATGCCATAAAATTGGTCTCCCGCCTATTTCAACCAAAGGCTTAGGTTTATTTTCTGTTTCTTCGCTAAGTCTTGTTCCATAACCTCCAGCAAATATAACTACTTTCAATGTAATACCATCACCTTTCAAAGATTTAAACTATATTCTACAAACATAATATTTGTAAAAATTTTATATGTTACCTTGCTTTGGGAACATATCTATTAATCATAACTCCACGGTATTTTCTCACACACATATTGGCCATTTTCAACCAACTCATTTAAATACTCATTAAAAATCCTTGAAAGAATTATTCTATTATTCCCAAGTAAATTAATTGTAGAGGCTAGCCTTTTATTTTTTATCCCTGAAAAATGGAAACACCTTAAAGGGAATTTATTTACGATTAGCTCTCCTCCACTTTTTTCAAGTTTCCTTTCATATAAATTCCAAAAAGCAACGTTATAACCAGGATGTTTTAATATAAATATATCGAAGAAACACGGTGCAGCGTCTACCCACTTTTGATCTACAAATAATCCTCTTTCTAAATCTTCGAAACAATATTTATCAAGTCTTTTTGTAATCCAGTTTATATATCTCTTGCTTTCATCTGAACGGGTAAATGCAAAAAAACCAAGATTATACGTACCATAGGTTAGGTGATGAATTTCAAATTGGTCAATCAAATCCAAAGGGCATGGGGTTAGCAGATGAGGTGTCAATATCATATGATGTTTATCTAATAGCTCTTTAACTTCATCTAATGGACTAAATATTTTCATATCGGGATCTAAGTATATGAATTTGGAGTGGCTGGGAAATGAATTAAGCAAATAGTTGAAAAAGTGGCCTCTTACAGATATTGCACCTTCATAACGTTTATACTTTTTAATATTGTGATCTACATCAGGATTTCCTAATTGATTAGCCAAAATTATTTGATCAAAAGATTCGCATTGGTAGGCTAACTCATGTACATAATTTTCTACTAAGCAAATGATAAATATCGATTCGGGATGAAATTGTTTAACAGATTTAGCTAAATTTATTGCTAAATGTAAATGGTCTGTGCATGAAACAGTACCAAATATCACAATTAATCACTCCTTCATTAATCAATAATATTAATAAATGATATTTTCTCTAATAGGTTTCTATAATTATCTTTAATAAAATGTTGAACTTCTTTAGTATCTTGGTTACTTAAAATTATAAAGGTATCAATTTGATGTTTATCAAAGTTCTTTAAGGATGAGGTAAGGTTGTTCCAATTATAAGGGAGTAAAGTTAAGTTTTTTAATTGCTTTTTCGTTAATAAACTTTTTTTTAGGACCTTTATTGTATTTTTATCTGCCATAATCACCAATTTATTAGTGAAGGGTTGATCATTGATTAGGTTAATCAAGTTTTCTTTTGATATATCAATAGCATTGGATTTTACATTATTCCTTTTGTATGGGTTTGGTATTAAATCAGCATTTGTCGTATTCGTTCTAAAAGGTATTCTGTCACTAAAGGTAATTTGTTCTCCATCCTCATAATACTCATAACTCCATGGGAGTTGCTCATACTCATTTTTTCCCATTTCATTAAGTAAATTAATATATTGTTTTTTAAATTCATAAAATGGATTATATCTATCAGAAATGTAAAATTTTTCTCTTTTTTCCGCAAAGGAGCCTAATCCTGAGAAATGGTAAAATTTTATATTTCTCCCGTTAGAAGTATACTTCCCATTAAATTTTCCTATCTTTCTTTCTGGTAAGTTCCATGAGGATACGTTGTAGCCGGGGTGTTTTAATATATATACCTCAAAAAATGAAGGTGCTAAATTAACCCATTTTTGGTCTACAAATAGTCCTGAACTTAAGTCTATATAACAAGCATATTCAAGTCTCTCAGTATACCAATCAATAAATTTAAGTGCTTCTGGATGTCTTTTGAAGCCTAAGAAACCTAAATTGAAAACACCATATAATAAATGTGGTAATTCGATATCGTCGACCTGTTCATCTGTTTCCATAGGCTGATTAATTTGTGGTGTCAAAATAATGGAGTTTGATTGAAAAATCTCTGTAATTTCAGTAAATGTATCTAAAATCATTATGTCAGGATCTAAAAAAATAAAATTATCTTCTTGGATTAAATTATCCAATAAATATTTAAAATAACGACCTTTGACAGCAATGCATGCTTCATAAATAGTGTGTTTAAACAAAAAATGCTCAAAGTTAGGAATTCCTATATCCTTAGCGAGTACTATGTCATCAAACAGATTATTTTCATTTAGCAATGAAGGGATCTCTTTTTCAACAAGACAAAGATACACTTTCACATCTGGCATATGTGTTTTAGCAGTTTTAGCCATTACTAATGCTTTATATAAATAATCAGCACAGGTTACTGTACAGATAACCATATACTTCACTCCTTCATTTTCCTTCATTAATACTATTATGCATATAAAGGAGGTTGTGGACCGAAAAGTAAAAGAATTGGTCTCCTTAAAGTTAGAAATTCATACTATAAAAAAGTTGACGTTAAATTTGAAGGGCTACTTTGTTTTAATTCATGATTGATCAGGACCTACGATATTAGTTGGAAGACAAACAAATATAAAGGGTGGGGGAAATGAAGATAATTGAAAATGAGTTGATGGGAGTACTGGAAATTACTCCTGAACCAAAAGTAGACTTTAGAGGCTACTTTCTTAGGATTTATGATGAGGAAACTTTTTTTAAAAATGGCATTAATAATAATTGGGTTCAAGAGAATCATGTACTCACGAAAGAAAAAGGAGTAATAAGAGGATTTCATTTTCAATATCCGCCATATTCCGAATCCAAGTTGATACGGGTAATTAGTGGCTCAATCTACGATGTATTTGTGGATATTAGAAAAGGTTCTAAAACTTTCGGTAAATGGAGTGGCACATATTTATCATGTGAGAATAAAAAAATGCTGTTAATTCCAAAAGGTTTTGCCCATGCATATTGTACGTTAGAACCGAACACCGAGGTCACTTATAAAGTTGATTCCCCATATAACCCTAGTTCTGAGGGAGGGATTATTTGGAATGATCCTACACTTAATATTAACTGGCCAATTAAAAATCCTCTTCTCTCAGAAAAGGACCATAAATTAAATACATTTAAATTTTTTTTAAGTGATAAAAAGTATTTAGATATTTAATTTTTTTAGAGTTTAATGGCCTTTGTGTTCGATTTGAAAAGGGGTTGAAATAGTGAAAAAGCTTCTTATTACTGGAGCAAATGGATTTATTGGTAAACATATCTTAGAAAAGCTCAGAAATAAAGATTATGAGGTTCATGCAATCACAAGCAGAGACATATCTGCAATACCTACAGGGGATAAGGTGATATGGCACAATGTAGATTTGTTAAATTCAAATAAAATGGAAGAGATAATGAAAAATATCAAACCGTCAATTTTGCTCCATTTAGCTTGGATTGTTACTCCAGAAAACTATAAAGAATCAATAATGAACATTGAGTGGATCCTGGCAAGTATGAAGCTCTTAAGGTTATTTAATAAATATGGTGGTAAGAAAGTTGTTATTAGCGGCACATGTGCAGAATATGATACATCTACATTTGTATGTATAGAAAACTCAACACCTCTTAAACCCTCGACACTATATGCAAAAAGTAAATGTGCTTTACGAACAATTGCTGAAGAATACTGCAAAAAAGAAAATATATCCTTAGTTTGGGGCAGGGTTTTCTATGTATATGGACCAGAAGAGAATATCAATCGATTAGTTCCTTATGTAACTAGTTCACTATTAAATAATAAGATAGCTAACTGCACACATGGACTGCAAGTCTTAGATTACTTATACGTTAAGGATGTAGCTGAGGCATTCATTGCACTTTTAGAAAATAACATTACTGGTGAAGTGAATATTGGATCCGGCAAGCCAATTTTATTGAAAGATTTAATTTATCAAATAGGATATCAACTAAATAAGCCACATTTGATTAAATTAAGTAATAAATTCCCTGATAAACCACATGAAAATATAATAGTCGCAGATATTTATAAAATTCAAGAAAGTACAGGTTGGCATCCGACCACAACATTAGATGAAGGTTTAGACCACACCATAAGATGGTGGAAAGAACAAGTCAATGGAGGAATGTAGAACATGAAGATAGAAGCTAAGCTTACTAATTCCATCCTTAAAGAAGACCTTGTATATATCCACAATCAAGTAAAGCCGGAGCAAAAATTTAAGGACTCAACCATCCTTATAACTGGCTGCGCAGGATTTTTAGGATATTATTTTTTAAATTATTTCTTAGCATTTAAAGAACTTCTAGGTTTTAAAAAGATTATATGCTTGGATAATTTTATTCTTGGAAAACCTTCGTGGTTAAAAAAATTGGAGGATAGTAATAAGGAATATATTGATCTTTATCAATTTGATATTTCAAAGGATAAAATAAGTTCGATTAATAATAGTGCTGAAGCTGATTATATTATTCATATGGCTTCAATTGCTTCTCCAGTTTTTTATAGGAAATATCCTCTGCAAACAATAGATGCGAATATATGGGGGTTAAGAAATTTATTAGAATATTATAAAGCGAACAAGTTGAAGGGATTTTTATTCTTTTCAAGCAGTGAAATCTATGGAGATCCTGCACCTGATTGTATACCCACGACTGAAGAATATCGAGGAAATGTATCCATGAATGGACCTAGGGCTTGTTATGACGAATCAAAAAGGTTTGGTGAAACACTTTGCTATGTTTTTTCAAAAGAGTATAAATTACCAATAACTATTGTTAGACCTTTTAATAACTATGGTCCCGGGATGAAGCTAAACGATAAAAGGGCCCCGGCGGATTTTGCAAATTCAATCATATCTAACAAAGATATAGTATTATATTCAGATGGAAAACCAACTCGAACTTTTTGTTATGTAGCAGATGCTATTGGTGGTTATTTAAAAAGTTTACTATTAGGAAAGTATGAGTATTTCAATATAGGAATAGATAAACCAGAAATATCGATTAGAGAACTGGCAGAGATTTATTTAAGACAAGGAAAATTAATTTATAATTATACAGGGAAAATAGTTTTAGAAAAATCTCAAGAGGAAAATTATTTAACACATAACCCAAATAGAAGGTGTCCGGATATAGATAAATCAAGGAAAATTCTGAACTACACCCCTTCCATTCATGTGGAAGAAGGAGTTGGTAAGTTTTTGAAGTTTCTTAAATACGGTGGTGTTAATAAATTATGATAACTGTTATCGGATTAGGTTTTGTAGGACTAACAACTGCTCTTGGCTTTTGCGAAAAAGGTTATAAGGTTTATGGAGTAGAAATAAATGACGATAAAAGAAAGCAATTAAATGATGGGGATGTACCTTTTTTTGAACCGTATCTAGAGGTGAAATTAAGGCAATTCTTAAATAAAGGTTTTATAGTCACACAAAACTTACAACAAGCAGTAAAAGAAAGTGAGCTAATTATTTTTTGCGTAGGAACTCCTAATGATGTAGATGGCAACGTTGACCTAAAGTATCTTTACCAATCGATAGCAGAAACGTTAATTTATGTGACAGAAGCGAAATATAGGGTTTTGGTCATTAAGTCTACAATTCCACCTTCTACAACTAAAGAAAAAATCATGCCCTTCATTGAATCCAAAGATTTCAAGATTGGTAAGGATATAGGTTTGGCAAATAACCCGGAATTTTTAAGGGAAGGTTATGCTTGGGAAGATTTTACCCAACCAGACCGCATTGTAATAGGTATAGATATAGATGATAAAAAGGGTAAAGAAATTTTAAAAAAGTACTATGAGAAATTCGATAGTCCGATATTTTTTCAATCTACAAATACTGCAGAGTATATAAAATATTTATCTAATACATTACTCTCTACAATGATAAGTTTTTCAAATGAACAATCTATGCTGGCTCACAAATTAGGTAACATTGATATAGCAAGTGCTTTTAAAATTCTTCACTTAGATAAACGTTGGTATGGCAGCTCAAATAAGCCTGCAGATATGTCTAAATATGTTTATCCAGGCTGTGGATTTGGAGGTTACTGTTTGCCTAAAGATACTAAGGCATTAGCCTCACTTTTTTTGAAGAAAAGCATTCAACCTCAAATATTAAATAGCGTTCTGGAAACAAACACCAAAATAAAAGAATTTCTTTTTGAAAGATTTAACGCAGAGGTTTCTACAAATGAAACGATAGGGATCCTTGGTTTAGCTTTTAAGCCAGAGTCAGATGATGTAAGGGAATCGGTAGCTAAGGATTTCATTAACCTATTAAAGGATAAAGGCTATAATAAAATCAAAGTTTATGACCCTTTAGCAACAAAGGTTTTTAAAGATACTTATCGTTTAGATGTTACTTATAGTACATCTTTAGATAAGCTGCTTGAAAATACAGATACTATCATTATTTTGACAGCTTGGAAGGAATTTATAAAAAATAAAGATATTCTTAAACAAAAAAAATTGTATGATTTTAGATACTATTTAAATTAGCAATTCAGTAGCAAAGGCCCAACTCAAAAATTTCACCTTTTGCGTTGGGCTTTAAATTTCATTATTAGAATATTAATATATCCTTCATTGATTTTTTTAATAATGGAAAATTTGGAAGCTTAGTGAATAACTTATATTCCTTCACTAATTGTTTATAGATTGATTTATTACTATCATCACTTTTCCATAAGTCTTTCTTTAAATAGTTTATTAAATTTTTATTTTTAACAGGAAGAGAGTTTTTTTTCATCAGTAAATATAGTTCTGGAGCTTTTTGTAAAGCCGATAAGTAATATCTTTTTAAATGGTTGAAGTGTTCAGGATGAATAAGACATAGATTCTTATACTCTTTTAGTGTTGCATTTAATAATAATAAGTTTGCATTTTGTAATAAAGGTAAGGATAAAATAGCTACATCTGGATCAGGATGGAGATTTTGAAACTTAATAAGATTCTCCATTCGTTCATTTTCTCTGTTTTCTGGGGAAAATGAATGCTCTTGATGATAGACCGATATTTCTGGCGCTTCAATAAACGTAACAGAACTCTTGTATAATCTGTATGCAAACTCACTATCTTCACTTCCCCAGCCACTAAAATTCTCATTAAATAATCCAACTAAATCAATTGATTCTCTTTTAATAGAGATGCATCGTGTTACACAAATAATCCAAGGCAGGTGAAAATCCTCTAATTGTAAACCATGTTTCGAAACAACATCAGTAAAGTAAGGAGCGCTGTAGGCATAATATCGCAAGAAATCAGGGGTTAAGTCTTCAAAATAAAACAAAGGAGTAGGAGATGACAGGTCAGAATGTTCAATTTCCATTAATTCCTTATAAGGAATTCGTGTCCTTATCTCATTCCCTAACTTTTTAATTGAAAAATCCAATTTTGTTAGTTGTTCTTCATTGAAGTTTGGCTCTAGAACTGTAAAAATTTCCTTTTGGGAAGTATTGGTGCATACTACTACATTTCTTTTTTCCTTATGATAATTGACATGTTTCTCTATAAAGTCAGGCTCTATAATCATTTCACCATTTAAGAATATTAAGATCGATCCTTTTGCTTCCTCTAAACCTATGTTTTTTGCTCCTGCTCTATCCATGTTTTTTTTACATCTAATATATTTAAAATTTGGAAGTGGTTTGAAATCTCGAATATTAGAAGATTCATCTGAAGATGCATTGTCAACAAATATAACTTCGACTTTTGAAAGGTCAAAAGATTGTTTAGAAATGCTATTTAATGTAAACAAAGCTTGGTGATAAATATTATATGATATAACAATTATACTAACTTCTATGTTCATTTTTTCACCTCGCGTTTTTTTTGAAAATCAAAAGCTGGTAAGTCAAAACTTGAAATTAGGATGGTGTTTAAATGATATCAATTATTACACCTACTATAAGACAGGAGAATATGGAGAACGTATTTCTAAACTACACAAGACAAAATGTTCTAGATAAAGAGCTAATAGTAATATTAAATAAAAATGAGATGGATATCAGTGCATGGTTAAAATATGCAAAAAAACACAAAAATGTAACTATTGTTCAATTATCAGAGAATATATCATTAGGAGAATGTTTGAATGAAGGTGCAAAAATAGCTGCATTTGGGGTTATTGCTAAATTTGATGATGATGATTATTATGCTCCTAATTATGCTGTAGAAGCCTTGAATATCCTTGAAAAGAAAATGGTTGATATCGTTGGTAAATCCTCTATATTTGTATATTACGAAGAGAAGAAACTGTTAACTATTTTAAATCCTGGTTACGAAAATTTGTTATCAACTACTGACCAAAAACTTACTGAAAGGTTATTAAGCGGAGCAACGTTGGTTTTTAAGAAAAAAGTTATAGAAGATGTTCCATTCCCCCATTTAAATCTTGGAGAAGACTCGTCGTTTCAACTAGAATGTCTAAAAAAGGGGTATGTGTTATTTTCCTCTGATAGGTATAATTACTACTGTGTAAGAAAAGCAAATAAATATTTTCACACCTCTGTTGTGTCTAATCAATGGTTAATAAGAAAGAGTAAAATAGTTGGTATAACAAATACACCTGAAAGTTACACTTATAAAAAGAAATCTAGCGATTAAACTAGATTTCTTTTAAATCATTTAAGGATTAGAATCTATAATTTTGCATTTCTTGTATTTCTTTTTAACAGCTCTCTTGTAACGGATTCAATGTCTTCACAACAAATATACGTTACTTCCGCAGGCATTCTCATTGGAGTAACCATTCCGTCCTCTAATAATGTTACACAACAAGTTTTAGGATCGAATGCTTTAATTTCAACCTCAGTAAATTCATATCCAGATTTTGTTCTGATGGTTACAGTTTCTCCTACTAACTCAGCAATCTTTTTACAGATACATTTGTTAGTTCTGCTGTGTTTATTACAGAAGCCACAATCTTTACTTCTTTCTACAAATACACTACCCATATTTTAAACCTCCTTTTTCTTGATTAATAATAATGTATTCATAGGAAGCTTTATTGTACGGGCTAATCACTTAATGAATAAGCCTTTTTATTTTTAGAAATCTTACTCGTTACACTTGAACGATAATCTTGTTGAGTGCGGCTGTATTTTCTTTTACATTGCTTCCGTAGATAAAGGCTTCTACTGTAACTCTTCCTTTAAAGTCATTTTTGTTGACCATCAATTCTATGCCCTTCAAACTCATGGTGGTTTGTCTTGGTAGATTTGCATGTTGAGAAGGGCGAATCCAGTACTCTCCATCGTTTAGTATTTTGTTTCTCCAGTCTTCAATGGCGTAGATCCATTCAGCAGCAGGTTTTAGTTTCTCACTATCTTGTATTAGTTTTGGGTTGGCTATTTTTGCTGATAGGTTCACTTGTTTAAGGGGTTTTACTCTAATGCATAATAGTAGGTCTTCAACATCTATATCCCCGTTATTAACAAGGTTCAAGTCGCTTATTACCGTTATTTCTGCTTCGCCCTCCATTGGAAAAAGTATGGAATGATTGAAATAAGCAAAGTAAGATAAAGTTTCAATTGGAGAAGTGTTGACTATGTGATGCGTGTCTGTTGGTTCTACATCTTGATTAAGTGCTTTTTCTTCTTCCAGTTGTACCTCTAATTCCAATATTTTATTATTAAGAACCTTCAATTGATGGATGTAAGAGTTTTTTACTTCTTTTCTCATATCCATTAGTTTTGATTGCAAGAAATTATTACGAATTTTTTCCTTTTCTAAAAACAATTCCATTTCTTCTAATTTATTCTTATATTTTTCTACCTCTGATTTGTAGTGGATAACCTGTTGTTGCATTCTTAATACATTGTCATTCATATATGGAACCTCCTTTGAAATATTCTATGCAGTGAAAAGGGTGTCCAATGTGATATGTAAAAACAGCCAGAAATTCAGTTAACTGAAATTTTGGCTGTTCGTCATTATTTATTGGAATTGAGGCAGATATTATCTTTTTCTTCTATGTGCTGGAAATACTTCTGGACATTGTGGCGGAAATTCTTTTGGAGGGCATAGTACGCCTTCAATGATTTCTTCACGTGGTCTGCAGATTTTTGCTTCGATTTCTAATTTGACATCAGCTTCCATTTGTACGTCTAAGCATAATAATAAGTTGATATCTAACTGTGAAAGGTCAGAGGTAACAATTAGATTAGAATCGCAATCAAAGAATGTTACGTGGCAATCCAACTCTGTTCCTTCTGGTGCACATAGTAAGAATGTTTGGATGTTTGCGAATGGGATTGGCTCAGAGCAGCATAAAACTGTACCGCTGTCATCTACAATATGCACTGTTACATAGCCCTTGATAAGGACTTTGACACGTTGAAGAGTAACTTCTGTACCATCTGGTAGCTCAACCTCTACTTCTGTACGGCCGCCTGCCTGATCGACTTCCTTACAAACAAAATTCTTGTGATGACGATGCTTGAAGTGTGCCTTTGTATCGATTTTGTGACCATGCTCATCAGATAAGAAGCATACTACAGACAATGGACCGATTTTTTTATCACATAAAATGTCTGCAATGTCAGCATCATCTACACATTTAAAAAGGTCATCAAGTTCTGTTTTACAGATAGGTTTTAGTGCTACATCTATTTGACGAGTAACCCAGTCGTAAACTTTACGAGTCTTAATACAGACTCTTTCAGTTTCGTTATGACTCACTTAAAACTCCTCCTATACATTTATTACCCATTTGGGTTACGGGACTACTGTATAGTATGAATTTGGTGGGTAAGTGTGCCGAGACAATAACCCAAATTTTATTTTTGAATTAGATTGTCATATTTCCCGAACTTATGGAATTACTTTTATAAGGGAGAGTTTTAGGGGGGAAAAGCATGAAGAGCATTAAAAACGACGAAAAAATTATCTTACAGCAAAAGATTATTCATTTAGGTGCAGAAGTAAAGCGCCTAACAGCAGATGTAAAACGGCTTAATAGCAAGTCTCTCTTGAAAAATATTGAAAAGCAAAAAGATGAATATGAAATTAAAATTCATTTTCTTAAGGATCAACTTGAGAAATTGCAGGAAGAGGGAAATGAAAAGGTCTCCAAGCTTCAAGGAGAGATTGCACAATATAAGGGGGAGCTTGCAAAACAAAAAGAAGAGCATCAAGGGAAGTTAGTAACAATCAGCAAAGAGGTACATCACTTAAAGCAAGAATATGATCAAGCGATGAAGGAAAATAAGATACTTCATTCTGAGCTAGCAACATTAAAGAAGGAACTGGATAAACAGAGCACGATTAATATGGACCTTGAGAAAGAGTACGAAATGGTGAAAGAAACAGTCAAGGGTTTGTTGGTCAAAATTGAAAGCTCTAATCAGGCTCAGGAAGGATACCACAAAATAGCAGAAGTTAATAATGAGTTGGAACTGGAGAATCAGAACTTGAGGAAGATAATTGCAGAATTAGAAGAGGAGATCAACACTCAATCTACGACTAATTTAGAAGAAAAGAAACCTTCTACTCAAATTCCAGAGGAAGATCCGCGAATTCAATCTTGGTTCTATAATAATGTGAAAAAAGACACATAAGCCTATATGAGTGATGATAGATGCGGAAAACCTTTTTGTCGAGAGTGCATAAGATAAAGTATCTTATACTACGAACAAATTGGAGGTCGCATATGAACTACTATCATTATTCAGGCCAACCCAAACCTACATCTGGTCAGATGAAAGTGATTTCTTCAAGTAATAATTCCGCTTCATCAAACAAGAAAAAGAAATCCTCCGGTTGTGGCTGCGGTAAAAAAGTAAAAGTTATTCAGGAAGATTAATTTAATTACTACTATTTCCCTCTTTCATACATATCATCATTATGAAAGGGGGAATTTTTTTGCTTGAAAACTGGTTTTGGTTTCTTTTGCTTGGACTTGCCAGTTTCCGTTTAACAAGGCTCATCGTATTGGATAAGATTGCAGGTTTTATCCGGAAGCCTTTTATGGAAGAAATAGAGGAAAAGAATGATAAAGGAGAAATTGAGGAATATATCATCATTAAAGGAAAAGGGCTCAGACGCTGGATTGGGGAACTACTCAGCTGTTACTGGTGTACAGGGGTTTGGGTTACAACAGGCTTGTTTTTTTTGGTCACTTTTAACCCCTTATTAGGGAAACCAGTACTGATTATTTTTGGTGCTGCTGGTGTAGCGGGAATACTAGAAGGCATTCTGGCAAAAATCATTGATTAAATGTGGCTCTCCTTATGGAGGGCCTTTTAAAGTGGAGTTTTCTATACATAATTTTAAGAACAGATATAAATATTAAGAGATAGAGTGTGGAAGTAAAAAGAGGTGATGAAATGAAAACGGTGGCGTTTGTAATCCTAGTGAGTGTGTCAGTTTGCCTGTTGGGTGCCTGCGGGCAAGGTGAGGTTAAAGAAAGAGTCGAGGACACTGTTATGAGGACTTCTAACGAACAAAAGGAGAAATCAGACAAAGAACAACGGGCAGAAGAGATTGCGAAGGATTTTAAAGAGGTCAAAGGTGCTGTGGCTTACGACACGGAAGATGAGTTGGTGGTTGCTTTTCATGTGACACAGTATCAGAAATTTTTCACGGAAAAGATTGAGAAGAAAGTGAAAAAGGCATTGGAAAAAGAATTTCCAGACGAAAATGTGGTCGTGTCTCATGATTTAAAGATCCGCCTTGAGATTGAAAGGCTTAGAAGAGATGTCGAGCAGAAGCAGATTTCAGAAAAGGAACTGGAAAAGCGCATTAAGAAAATGAAGACTTTACGAGAAGAAAAAGCATAGGAGGTGTCGATAGATGAGTAATAAAGATAAACAACTCACACCAGAACAGAAAACCTATCAGGAGTTTGAACAAACCCTGGAGTTAAAGCGTCCGGTATGGAAAAACTGCATCATAGCTTTTCTGGTGGGTGGCCTCTTTTGTATAGTGGGACAGGCAATTCAATTGATGTACATATACTTTTTTAATTTTACTGAAGTAACGGCAGGGAACCCTACTGTTGCTACGATGATCTTTATTGCGATGTTGCTTACAGGATTTGGAGTATATGACCGGATTGCGCAGTTTGCAGGAGCGGGGAGTGCGGTTCCTGTCACAGGATTCGGAAATGCCGTCATTTCCGCATGCATTGAACATAAGACGGAGGGTTACGTACTTGGAGTAGGATCCAATATGTTTAAGCTTGCGGGATCAGTTATTTTGTTTGGCGTATTTTCGGCCTTTGTGGTCGCACTGGTAAAGACAATTGTGGTCTCGTTAGGAGGGTTCTGATGCTACAGGGAAAACAATCATGGATTTTTGCCAATAAACCAGTAATTACGTCAAGTGCTGCAATTGGCGGCCCTTTTGAAGCGAATGGTTTGCTTGCTAATGATTTTGATAAGTTACATAAAGACTTATGGCTGGAACAGGATAGCTATGAAAAGGCACACCGGGTTTTGCTGGAGGAAGCATGTGAGACTGCAATTAAGAAGGCAGGTTTGGAACTGTCGGATGTTCAATTTTTGCTTGCAGGAGATTTAATCAATCAGATGACCCCCTCCAATTTTGCGGCTGAGGCGTTGGAAGTGCCGTACATTGGGGTGTTCGGGGCGTGCTCTACATCAATGGAAGGGTTGGCGCTAGCTAGCTTCCTGGTGAACTATGGTGGAGCAAAGTACTGTTTAACGGGTGCTTCGAGCCATAATTCGGCTGTAGAGAAGCAATTTCGTTATCCAACGGAATATGGTGGTCAAAAACCTCCGACAGCACAGTGGACCGTAACAGGTGCTGGGGTAGGACTTGTGAGCAATGTCGGAGTAGGGCCGCAGGTTACTTCCGCTACGATCGGAAAAGTAATTAATATGGGGCTTACGGATCCATTTAACATGGGAGGAGCAATGGCTCCTGCTGCAGTAGATACAATTGAGGCGCATTTTAAAGATACAGGTAGGGATCCATCTTACTATGATCTGATTGCAACAGGGGATCTTGGACAAATTGGTCGTGAGGTTTCGCTGGAGTTACTGAAGGAAAAAGGGTTGCAGATAAGTGACGAGCAATATCAGGATTGTGGTTTGATGATTTATGATAAGGGCCAGCCGGTACTTGCCGGAGGAAGTGGTGCGGGTTGTTCAGCGGTGGTTTTATATGGACACCTGTTGAATGAGATGAAAAAAGGAACTTACAAGCGGATCTTGCTTGTAGCTACAGGCGCATTACTTTCTCCGATTTCTTTTCAACAAAAGGAATCGATCCCATGTATTGCTCATGCAGTGTCCATTGAGTTGGGGATGGGGGGTGTCAGCTGATGTTATTGTCGTTTTTTTGGGCGTTTGTTGTGGGAGGGCTTATCTGTGTCATTGGTCAAATTATGTTCGATGTATTTAAATTAACTCCTGCCCATACGTTGAGTGCATTGGTTGTTGCGGGTGCTGTACTAGATGGAATGGGGCTATATGAGCCTTTGATAGCCTTTGCAGGAGCAGGTGCGACGGTTCCCATTACGAGCTTTGGGAATGCGTTGGTACATGGTGCATTGGAAGAGGCGCAAAAGCACGGGCTTGTTGGTGTTCTTACAGGGATGTTTGAAGTTACAAGTTCTGGTATTTCTGCCGCAATTGTGTTCGGTTTTATCGGTGCACTGTTATTTAAACCGAAAGGGTAAGGAGGAATTGTTTGTAGTGGATGAAAAAATGATGCTTACTTATAACCGGGCAAGTTTGAAGATGATACGAAACAATCTTCAAGTCTATGCAGTGGAAGCAAGTGACTCGGTCGCTCAAAACACCTATCACGAATCGATGATGAAAATCGACGACCTCCTTGCTAACATTGATTTGAAACTTAAGGAAATTTAATAATTCAGAGTTGTGAGTGAAGAGGTGTGTTTGTTGCCGCAGTGGATAGAGATTGTTGTAAGGTCTTTTGCAATCATTATTGGGCTGTTTTTGATTACGAAGCTTTTGGGGAAAAAGCAGCTGTCAAAGCTGTCTTTTTTTGAGTATATTGTTGGCATTACGGTGGGAGATATTGCAGGGACATTGTCGATGGATAGGGATCTGAATTTAACGAACGGTGTGACAAGTATATTGGTTTGGTCTCTTTTTCCGCTTGTGACCTCACAAATCTCCCTTCGAAATAAAAAGTTCCGAGATTTTGTGGAAGGAAATGCAACGGTGTTTGTTCGGGATGGAAAAATTATGGAACATAATCTGAAGAAAGAAAAGTACACTATAGATGAGTTTCTTGAGCAGTTGCGTAAGAAAGATATTTTTTCCGTGGATGACATCGAGTTTGCGACACTTGAGTCAAATGGTGATTTAAGTGTGCTATTGAAAAAAGAAAAGCAACCTGCTACATACGGTGATTTGCATCCTGACATTCCAGATCAGATAGAGCCACAAACGGTGATTATGGACGGGGAAATCTTAGACGAGCCCCTCTCTCAAATAGGTTTAAACCGGGCTTGGCTAGATGCGGAACTTGAGAAACGGAATGTCCTTTTAGATAATGTGTTCCTCGCTCAAGTGAATGCTTGGGGAGAAATGAGCGTAGATTTATATAATGATCATTTAAAAGCCGCGCCGTTTAAAGAAAAGATATTGACACTTGTGACGCTTGAAAAATGTATTTCTGATTTTTCGTTTCTAAGCGTTACAGCTAGTTCGGCCGAAAACCGCTCATCTTATCAGAGTGCTATGACTAGTCTGGAAGAGCTTAGCAGGAAGCTGCGCCCATTATTGAAGGGTTAAGCTTCCTGTTTTTTTTTCATTCATATAATAGCTTGAGGTGAAATGAGATGAGCGAATTTGATTTTGGGGAAGAACATTTAAAGTTTCTTTTTGAACGGTGGAAGGTTGATGAAGGGATCTCTGAGGCAGGTAAACAGGCAAAAATAAATATTAGTACTGCAGACGAAGGATTCATGTATCTGCAGCAGCTAGAAGCCAGAATGAATAAATACATTGGAAATTTGGAGCGGTGGATGGAAGGGAAAGCTAGTACTGTTGGGCCTGATTTAGAGGATGACGAAGAGTGAGTTTTTTATTTTTGTATTTTTGTATTTGCGGAGGGAGATCCCTTCGTTTTTTGTTTTTTTGAAAGTGGTAGAAGGGTTTCTTTAAACGGTAAAAGGTGATTTGAGGAAGATAGAAGCTACAGGGTAAACGGTAGAACTGACGCCGGGAAATGTAGTAGGTAACTTGGGAAATGTAGAAGCACATATACATCATGTTAAAACTAAACTTAATATACTCCGCCAGATCCTCCCGATCCACACTCACTAAAAAAAAATCCGCAAAACTGCACATTGCCCGTAAAAGCGCCCATACCGTTTTTTGAAAAGTACATATAGTAATAGGGAATCTTCATTAAGGAGGTGCGAGATTATGGGTTACTATGGAGGCTATCCTTATGGTGTAGGTGGCGCTGGCTACGGTTACGGTTGTGGCAACCAAGGCGGCACATTCGTGCTAATCGTTGTTCTATTCATTCTTTTAATCATCGTTGGTGCATCTAAATTCTATTAATAATTAATTAGTGGGAATATGGAAAGTACGGGAAGTGTCCCCGTGCTTTTCTGTTTCGTCCACCACCACAGTAGTGAGTGATGAATTATTAGTGGCACACCGATAGGCTCTCTCACATACAATGTGATATATCCGAGAGGAGGATGTTTGGTGGATAATAATATTTTTAAAGGCATTGAGAAGAAAACGGGCGTAAGTATGAAGGACGTATTTGAGCTTGCTAATTCGATGCAGAACGCGAATTTCAAAGACGAGCAGACGGTGCGAAATCTAGTGTCTCGTGTAGCGACGTTGGCGAATAAGAAGGTACCTAAGGAATTGGAAGATAAGATTGTTAATACATTGATTAATGGCAATAAGCCGGTTGATATGGGGACTATTTCGAAGATGTTGAATGAGAAGAAGAAGTAAAAAAACATCTGCCTTCCACGTTTGTGAGTGGGGCAGATGTTTTTTGTTGCGTAAAACGCCGCTGTGGATTTCCGCAAATGGCTTCGCTTTCCTAGGGGAGGTGCTTGAGCCTCCTCGGCTTCGCCTGTGGGGATCTCAAGCTACCGCTATCTCCCTTAGGAGTCTTCGCCTTTTACTCCAATTCACAGCTATGTTATCTATAGAAGGGAGCTGAACTTGAAACTCCTATTCAATCGTCTCCAAATCCTGCAACACGATATTTCGGTCGGCCTCTTTTGCGATTAGTGTGGATGCTTCTTTTGTCAGGTTAAGGTATTTTTCCTTTGCCACTCTATCTCCGATTAGGCTGTAAGCTCGGGCTAGAGCTTCGTACGCGAATGCGAGGTCAAAGTCCTTAATCTCATGCTCTAAAACGATTTCAAGGTTTCTTTTTGCATGCGCAAGGCACGGTTCTGGGCGTCGTAAAACGGCATAAACCCTTGATATTTGCCATTCGCCTCGAGAGAAGTTAACCGGTTCACCAATTTCGCCCCAGTGGAAGCGGGAAGCATGTGCTTTATGTATCATTTGGAAATCTTCTACTGGAGTCCGTTCCGGTTTCTCCATCAAATCCCATACTTCATTGAATAAGTTAATCGCTGTTTTTCTATGAAAGGTATATTGTAAATCTTGCTCTTCCTGTGTGCCGTTGGTCATTGGGCATCCCCTCTTCCAAAAAATATCTATATACTCCAAATAATATCATTTTTCAGAAAGAAAATGGAGCAAATTAATACACACAACCTTCTTTTCGTTTTAGTAGTTCTGCCTCCAGTAGCTGTATAAAATAGTGATCAAGATTCTCTGCTTTGGCATTTTCATATGCAAACTGAAGAGATTCATCGGAAAGTTTTGTGATGGAACAGTTATCGTGAGGATCCAATGTTTTCAAAAGATTATACCCCTTTCAACTCATCTATAAAGGGTACATACCCAGATAGGAGCAGTTGAAACGTACTTTTCAACTATTCTAAAAATAAAGTTTTTTCAATTGATTTTTGTTGACAAAACGAAAAAGCGCAATCCTAAGGACGAGGAAGGATTTGCGCTTTACGTTAGAGAATATCTTTTATAAATCTAGTCATGTATGCCTTTTTTCCGCGACGATTCATGGGGATGGAGAGCTGCAATGTTTCCTTGGCTCTCGTGATGGCCACATACAAAAGCCTGCGTTCTTCTTCTAGTGCCCCGAGTTCGCCATTTCGATAGGCTTCTAGTGCAAAATCATGTGGTAGACTGCCATCGACGGCGCTAAGGACATAAACATTATTATACTCAAGTCCCTTAGAGCGATGGATGGTGGAGAGGTGGATGGCATTTGTATATTGCTTACTAAGCCTTTTCATTTCATCCGTTTTGGCAATCATATCTTCTACATGTTCTAGAAATTCACCGATGTTCTTGAACTTCCGGGCAACCACCTTTAAGTCGCGAATATCATCGGATCCCTTTTCGAGTGCATTCCCCTCATTGCCACGTTTCTTAATATATTCATCAAACCCCATGTCTTTTTCAATCATCTCCAGTGCAACGGAAGGGGAGACGTTGGCAAGTGTTTTGAATAATGGAATGATCCGTTTGATTTTTTTTACTTGAAATGGCTGTACATTGGTCAATTTACTCAATGATTTTACTAAACTGCAATCTTCCAAAATACTAATGGCTTTTGCATCTTGGAGGTTTGATTGCTTGAGGAACAGAGCCGGCAGTATGTCTGATAAGGCATGTACATCATTGGAGTCCCGACTTAATCGAAGGAAACCGAGGATGCCTTTCACAATCCTTCTTTTATAAAAGCTTTCGTAATCTTGATCAAGCTTGAATGGAAGGCCGGATTGTGAGAGCCTCTCAAAAATCGCGCGTGCGGCACTATGGGTCCGGTATAGAACCGCAAAATCACTAGGGGTGGCGCCTTGTTCAATTTTTTCCTTTATATCTTGTACGATAATGGTAGCTTCCTCTTCCTCATCATAAGGGTAAAAAAGTACAGGGTATTGCTTGTTGTCACGTTGAGCGATCATCTTTTTTACTCTTCTGTTCCTGTTTTTTTCAATTACCTGATTGGCTACCGCAACTATTGTGTGAGTTGATCGGTAGTTTTCAGAAAGAGTGATGACTTTGGTAGAAGGAAAGTCCTTGTGGAAGTTTAATATATAATCGGGACTGCTGCCTCGAAACGCATAAATTGACTGATCATCATCCCCAACCGCGCAGATATTTCCAATTGTGGCGAGTAGTTTCATTGTTTCATATTGAACTTTATTTATATCTTGAAACTCATCAATTAGGAAATATTGAAACCTTTTCTGGTATTTCGTGAGCAGAGTTGGATTTTCCAACAAAAGTTCATAGCAGCCAAGCAACATATCATCAAAGTCAAATACATTCTTCTCGCGCTTCCAGTCCTCATAGTCTTGATATAGACTTTGAAACTGCTCTTCTAGCTTGCTGGTCGGTTTAATCTCCTTTGGTCTCTGCATATTGTTTTTCCAATAGCCGATTTGCTGAATGGCCTGATCGAATGGGAAGTCCTTTTCATCCAAACCAAGCTTGCGGCCAGCCTGTTTTAGAAACTGCTCCTTTTGCCAATCCCATTTCAACAAGTTCTCCCCGTTCCATCTCTGGGGGTGATGGTGTTGAAGCATTCTGTAGAAAATGCTGTGAAACGTACCGGATAGTAGATTAGTGAATAGTCTTGAACCAGAGGTCTCATAAAGGCGCAGTCGTTCTTTCATTTCATTGGCTGCCTTTGCTGTAAAGGTTATAAGCATAATGGATTTTGGATCGACTTGTTCCTCTTGGACCATATAAGCAACCCGAGTGATTAAAACCCGTGTTTTCCCGCTACCGGCACCTGCTAGAACCAGTAATGGCCCATCTACTGTCGAAACGGCTTCTTGCTGGGCCGTATCTAGATATATATTTTTTTCTTGTAATCCATGAAAAAACCCTCTTATATTTAAATGGCTTTCCGTATGTTCTTTAATAAAGATAGGAAGATGTGTTAGGGGCTTCGGAGCTTTCCAGGTCTCCACTGGCTTTTCTTTTTCGGCAATAATTGTTCTCGATTTAGGATAGCGAAATCCATTTCGCTCCACATATTCCTGTTCTTTGGTTACCACTGTCTCTGTCTTCGGTATTTCTTCTTTATGAGTTATAGAAGCATCTATGTGGAAAAAATGAGGTTCTTTCCTTAATCCTAAATAAAGCTTGACACTCTCACCACAGATTTTGCATGTGAGGTCGCCCTTTACTCCGGCTTCGTACACCTCTTGATACAATTCTCTGGTCATTGATTTTATATGTAATGTTCGTTCTTTCCATACAGCATACTTCATATGTGTAGACTCCTTTATAACCGTCAATCTTATCCATAGTACCACATATTATATTGGGAGAACACGAATCAAAGGAAGTTTGTGTTATGCAAAAACAGGGAAAAATATAGGTAGGATAGGAAGGGGAGAAATGTGATGGGATATGTTTTACCAGTACAAATGGATGCCTATACACAATATGCAAACCGTACTATTTCCGAGAAACAAAGGCTTAAGCTTGATCCTGTAATAAGGCCGACCTTTTATAGAGTGGACCCGCAGCTATCATGGGAAGAAATTCATAAAAATACACACCACAGCCAGTTTAATCGAAAAAGAGATAAGCAGGCTTCTGGCATTTCCGATAAATTATTGGCCGACATAACAGGAAAAGGGCGCTTCTTTCACGAAATCATATAGTAGTTTAAAGAAATAGGAGTGTGTATTACGTGGAGTTTCATCCAATAACAGAGAACGTTTTTTATTTTCAAGGGGCCGTTAACTTAGGTTATGTGCGTTTTTCGACCAGAGAAGGAATGCTCATTGATGCAGGGCTTGAAGAACAGTCAATGAAAAAAGTGTTAAAAACGCTTAAAAAAAAGGAACTACCATTAACTCATTTATTCATTACCCATGCGCATGCAGACCATTACGGAGGAGCGGCCTTTTTGCAAGAGCAACAAAAGGTTTATACAATCGCTCCTAAATTCGAAGTTGCAATCCTTCAAGAACCGATGCTAGAGCCTTTGTACTTGTTTCATGGAGTGAATCCAATCCAAGACTGGCGGAATAAGTTTTTAGAGGGAAAGCCGGTAAAAGTGGATCTAATTCTTGAAGAAGCACGTGAGGTAACAGTAGGGGATGTTCATTTCAGGACCGTTGATTTACCCGGACACAGTTACCATCAGTTTGGAGTGATGGTCGAGGAAATCCTGTTTGCCGCAGACGCCTATTTCGGTGTGGAGGTCTTACATAAACATGGCATACCTTATATTGTCGATGCAAAACAGACTTTGGAAAGCCTTGATAAAATAAAGAGCCTCCCATGTGTAGGTGCTGTACCTGGACATGGGAGGTATGAAAAGAACTTCCTTTCTACCATTGAAGAAAATATACAGGTTCACCGCCAGATCGAGATCTTACTATTTTCGCTAGTTAATACAGTTAAAGAAGGCCTAACTATTGAACAGCTAGTTACAAAAGCTTGCGACGAAAAAGGAATTATCATTCGCAATGTGCCGTCATTTATGTTATTCAGAACAGCGGTGACAGCTTATTTGACCAAATTAATACAAGAAGAACGCGTGAAGCTAATCGTTCGAGACAATCAATTGGTCGTAGAATCTTCTTCTGTATAAGGCATAACAAATATTGGCTTTCCTTCTTCCCATTCGGCAAATACAATGTCTTGTGGGGTATGGTAGCCAATTTTTTTTATTTCGTTTAATAGCCATTGCTCTGAGAGGTTGAATTCATCTAAATTGTCCTTTAAAATTTCTCCGTCAGAAATAACAGGAATCGGTAGTGTGACACTTTTTATAGGGATATTTAGATCTTCATTAATAGGTTGAGCATATGTGTGTTTCTTTAAAACACTGACAGTTCCATCTGTTTCAAGTATCGCATAATACACTTCTTGAATGGAGAAAGCACCTTTTGATCGAAGCAGATGTCGTAGTTGATCAATATCTAGTTTAGATTTCTTCAACTCCTTTTTGTTTATCATTCCTTTATGTATAACGATAGACGGTCTGCCTTCTAGTATCCCTCTAGTTTTGCGCACTTTCTGTGTGATCGTTTCAAGCAAAAAGACCAATAACCCCCACATTCCCAATGCGAAGATGATTTTTACCACTCCAATATCGTTATCATATAACGCATTTCCTACAAGTTCCCCTAAAACGAGAGCGGAAATAAAGTCAAAGGGAGTTATTTGGGTAATCTGTGTTTTTCCTAGTAACTGGGTGATGAAAAATAATGCAAAGAAGCCAATTACCAATTCCACTGCAATTCGACCGTAGTCCATCATCATTGTTGTGTCATCCTTTATGTTAGGTCCTTGACAGTAGTATTAGTTACGAGCGGTTAAAGTATGAAAACAAAAAAGATATCTCTCGTCAGGTTTCCCTTGGAGAGATATCTTTTTAGATATTTTTAGTCATGGTGACATGGGGAATTCCTGCATCCATAAAAATGTCAGAAATCGTTTCATAACCAAGCTTTGCATAAAAGGCTTCCGCATGTGTTTGAGCATTTAGCTTTAATACATGCATTTCCTTTGTCTTTGCATACTCTTCTATGGTGTTCATGATAAGTCGGCCGGCGCCTTTGGATGTACGATATGAAGGGAGGACGCATATTCGCTCTACCTTTCCGATGCCTTCCACAATACGAAAGCGACCAGCTCCGACTGCTTGATCTTCATCATATAATACAAAATGGGTGGAGTCTTCTTCGTATTGATCAATCTCTTCTTCTAGAGGAACATGCTGCTCTTCCACAAATACCGTTTTCCTCACAGAATAAGCATCCTGCAGTTCTTTGTCTGTATCTACAACTTGTACATGCAAGGGTCAGCAATCCTTTCCAAATCGGAATGTTTCATAGACCGTCCACATGCCATCTTCTAATTGATATAAAAGGTGGAAGCGGTCAACCATTTCTTCGTGTTCAATATTGGTCATTTTTAATTGACCCAGAACGTCCGAGTGTTCATCATCAGATAAATTTTGCCCGATCGTTATATGTGGCACATAGGAAAATTCCCGATTATCTTGGAAATATCCTATGCCGGAATGAAGCTTTTCATGGAGTGATAAAAGTTCGTCTGTTGGATCTACTTTAAGGTAAATGACATTGTTTACTGGAGCAAAAGAGCTCACTTTGTAAATGTTCAAAGGGATTGGTGTAGTATCTTTCGCGATAGCTGCAAGCTCATCGGTTACTGATTTCATATCACTTTCATCTATTTCGAAAGCTGTTTTCAACGTCACATGCGGCGGAATTAATGCGTAGTGTGTGTCATAACGTTTTCGAAATGAATTTGCGAGATCTTGTAATTTTTTGGTCGGAAAAATAGCTATTCCATATTTCATCCAATATCCCTCCTATTAGCGTTTGCAATTTAGTAACTTCTATTTTTATTTTATCTTAATTTTTTTCAAAAGAATAGAAAAGTTTCCCGTTCATGCTTAAATAACTATTGGTGTTGGATAACACCTGTAGTTTTTCGTTCCGGATATTCGTTTTGACGGGGGCGGGTGTTCTTCTCGTCTTAGCTAAGTCCGCTGAAAAAGTCTTTGAATTTAGATATTGTTTAGAAATCGCTGTGGATTTCCGCAAATGGCTTCGCTTTCCTAGGGACGGTGCTTGAGCCTCCTCGCTATGCTGCGGGGTCTCAAGCTACCGCTATTTCCCTCAGGAGTCTTCGCCATATGCTCCAATCCACAGCTCGAAATTACTAACTACTATAAAATTTCAGTTTTTCAGAGGCCTCACTTCGTCTATTGTTAGGTCTAAAGTCTATCGCTACCTTCCGCCGAAGTACCATATCATACACTTTAAACTACAGGGCAATCTCACTTAGATTACGAGAGCATTTTTGGTAGGGCTTGTTTTAGGTCTGGTTGCCAGTAGGTCCAGGTATGTGTGCCTTCAAATTCTTCGTAGTATACAGAGAATCCTTTTTCTTTCATTAGTGAGTGCAGTGCTCGGTTTGGTTCGATGAAATTTTTCTTTTCTCCATTTGTGGTAGGCACTTCGGTTTCCATTGTACCAATTACATGATAAAGAGAGAGGAAGGAAGGTTGGCCGAAATCTTCCACTTTAGACATAACCTTTTCATCCACATATGGAGATTGCATGATCACTTTTCCAAATGTGTGTGGATAAGAAAGAGCGGTCATCAAGGAAACAGTGGCAGCTAAAGAATCTCCAATAAGAGCTCGTCCCATACCCATTTGATACGATGGATACTTTTCATCGATATATGGTGTCAGTTCATGTGCAAGGAAGCGAATGTACGCACTGTTTTTGCTTCCGTCTGGATGATACTTTTCCCATCGATCTTTTACGTTTTTGTAAGGAATTCCTACGATAATGGTATTTTGCATTTCGTTAGCGGCTAGCAGTTTGTCCGTTATGCTTCCAATACGACCTAGTGTGAAGTAGTCTTTTCCATCCTGTGCGATAAGTATGTTGTATTTATAGAGTGGTGAATAGTTAGCTGGTGTGTATACCATTAGGGTCATTTCTTCATTAAGTTCGTTGCTGTAGAGTGTGAACTCCTCAATACGCCCAACGTTTTTGCTCATTGTTCATTACCTCCTGTGATGCCTTTATCTATTGTGGTAAGCGCTTTACCCACTATAATACCATATCTTTAATCTATTTGTTGAATGGTAAGCTTTGTTGTCGAGAGTTTTTCAAACTCCCTATTGCCTTTCGTTTCAGGTGTTCGCTTTCCGCGGGGCGTGTGCTTGAGCCTCCTTCCTGCGTTGGAGGCCACTGGAAAAAGTCTTTGATAAACACCGCTGGTGATTTCCGTAAATGGCTTCGCTTTCCTAGGGGCTGACGTGAGCCTCCACGGCTACGCCTGCGGGGTCTCCACCTAGCGCTATCTCCCTCAGGACAAGGAAGGCTTCGGCAGCGATTCATCGCACGAAGAAAATGCGTAGCATTTTCGAGGAGTCTTCGCCTTTTGCTCCAATTACCAGCTAGTAATCATTAAAAACTTTACGTTATCAGTTTTTCAATGGCCTCACTCGTTGCGGGGTCTCAAGCTACCGCTACCTTCCACTCCAGTCAAAAGGGTGTTGTAATTTAACAGTAAAAACCTCATTATAAATTATTTCAATTATTTTCTGTCAATATATTGACCTTTTGCACATACGTTATATAATATATTTTATCCAATTAAACCGATTAATCTAATATGGATTATAAGAAAAGTGTAAAGTAGGTGCATGGGTTGTTTTTACAGATCTCTGATATATCAAAAGTCTATACCCAACAAAATGTTGAAAATAAAGTGCTTTCATCCATAAATGTTGACATAAAAGAAGGGGAGTTTGTATCCATTCTTGGGCCATCTGGCTGTGGGAAATCCACCTTGCTTTCCATGGTTGCAGGATTACTTAAACCTACAGAAGGAGTAATCCGACTGAAGGGATCGGTAATTACAAAGCCAGGGAAAGACAGAGGGATGGTGTTTCAGCAGGCGGCTTTATTTCCTTGGATGACGGTGGAAGAAAATGTGCTTTTTGCAATACGTGATCTAAAAGACAAGGAAGAAAGAGAAAAGAGAGCCCTTCATTACTTAAAAATGGTGCAGCTTGGCAGTAACCTTAAACAATATCCACATGAATTATCGGGTGGAATGCAGCAAAGGGTATCTATAGCTCGAGCACTTGCTATGGATCCGACTGTTCTTTTAATGGATGAACCGTTTGGTGCCTTAGATGAACAAACGCGCTTGCGACTTCAACAGGAACTAGAAACGATTTGGTTGCAGACGAAGAAAACCGTATTGTTTGTCACACATAGCATTCATGAATCAATTAAACTGTCTGACCGGATCCTTGTAATGGGAACTCGACCTGGAACAATTATCGCAGACATAAAAGTAGATGCCGTTCGTCCTCGTTTACGGACAAATGAAGAGGTAGCACTGCTAGAAGCACAAATCAGTCTAATGTTAGAAAAAGAGATTGATAAGGTTGTAGAAGAGGAGTTGAGACGATGAAAGCTGGAGTTAAACGACTCATTTTCTTTGCATCCTTATTTATTATTTGGGAAGTAGTGGTGCTCATAATCGGTTGGTCACCGGCTGTGATGCCAAAACCATCGAATGTGGCTGTGGCACTATACCAAGGGTTTATGGATAAAACATTACTCTATGATTTAGGGGCGAGTTTTAAGCGCCTTGGAGTGGGACTGTTTTTGGCGCTCATAATCGGAACCCTGCTCGGGATTTGGCTTGCGAAGTCGAAAACGGCAGATGAAACAGTAGGAACGCTTGTCCTGGCTCTGCAAAGTGTACCTAGTATTGTGTGGTTGCCTTTAGCAATCATATGGTTCGGTTTTAACGAAACGGCTATCATCTTTATTGTAACGCTTGGTGGGACGCTAGTTATGACAATAAACATGAGGATGGGAATAAAAAGTGTCCCTCCCTTATATATAAAAGCTGCTTCCACAATGGGAGCAAGTGGTGTGGAGATGTTTTGGAAGATTATTTTACCTGCATCCGTTCCTTACGCAGTGACAGGTGCAAGGCTTGCATGGGCGTTTGCATGGAGAGCACTGATGGCAGCTGAATTATTGAGTATGGGACCTGGTTTAGGCTATACGTTGAAATATGCAGCTGATTTCGGCCAGATGAGTTTAGTATTTGGAGTCATCATAATAATTTGTGTAATTGGTTCAGTGGTTGATCTAGTTATCTTCCAGCGCTTTGAGAAAAATGTCATCAAACGCTGGGGCTTGGATTCATAAATAGAGAGTATGGGAGGAAAAGAGATGAAAAAAGGTTGGTTGATTGTTAGTGCATTATTCTTAATAGCAATGGGGGTCCTTACTGGTTGCGGTTCTGACACAAGCGGATCTAATGGCAAAGAGAAAGTTGTAATTGGATATTTTCCTAATATCGATCATGTTCCAGCAATGGTGGCGCGTGAGAAGGCTTTATATGAAGAAGCTCTTGGTGATCAATATGAAGTGGAATACAAAACCTTCCCTGATGGTGGGGCATTTATGACGGCATTGAAAACAGGAGATATTCACGGTGGCTTAGTTGGACCAGGTCCGGCAATGAACAATTATGTAAGCGGAGCTGATGTGAAAGTGGTGGCGGGAGCTTCTTCTGGTGGAACGGTAATTATTGCAAGTAAGGAGAGTGGCATTACATCTATAGAAGGGCTTGATGGTGCTACATTCATCACACCAGGTGTTGGTTGTACGCATGACGTTCAAATGGAAACATTTTTACAAGATTATGGTTTATCCTCTGCTCGTATTGGGGGAAGTATGAAGCATGTAACAGGAAACCCTGCACAATACGCGGGGATGTTTGAAGCAGAAAGTGTAGATGCTGCTGCAGTTCCGGAGCCATGGGCTTCCTTGTTATCTATCGAGCACGGTGCGAATATTCTTGTTGACAGTAAAGAGATTTCGTTTGGTACTACTCTACCTAATACAATCTTTGTTACAAGTGGCAAGCTGATTGACGAAAATAAAGATTTGGTACAAAAGTTAGTGGATGCACACCAAGAATCAATAGACTTTATTTCAGAAAATCCGGATGAGGCAAAAGACATTGCGATTACTTCTATTAAGGAATTGACAAACCAAGAACTTTCAAAAGAAGTAATTGATTCTGCTTGGGAAAGAATTCGCTTTACTCATGAAGTAGATGCGGAAGTGGTGCAGGAATTCGCAAACTCCTCCTTTGAACTTAAATTCTTAAAGGAAAAGCCTGATTTCAAAGATTTCATTGATTCACAATTTGTTAACTAGCATTTCATAAGAGTGTCGGGCTATAATGGTCACGACACTTTTTTATGAGTTTGGAGGAATAAACTTGAATAGAATTTGGCCATTATTATCACTAGTAATCTTGCTAGCTTTGGCTGGGTGTGGAAGCAGTGAAGTTAATTTAGATGAGGAATTTTCCATGAAGCTTGAAGTTGAAGAATTAGAAGGTGTAAACCAGGAAGAACAAGCCTTTTCGAGTTCGGAGCATGAAGGAGAATTCTGGCTGGCTAATTTTATCTTCACCAATTGTGATACAGTTTGTCCCCCGATGACAGCCAATATGGCAAGGGTGCAGAGAGAAATGAAGGAAACAGGTGTTGAAGTTCCGATTGTATCCTTTAGCATCGATCCTGAGAATGATACCCCGGAAGCGTTAAAGGAATATGGTGATTTATATCAAGCAGATTATCAGGCATGGGATTTTGTCACTGGATATGACCAGGAAACGATAGAGCGATTTGCAAATGTATCGTTTATGGTACCAGCTTCCAAAGAAGAAGGTTCGGATCAGTATATGCATAGCACTAGTATATTCTTGGTGGATAAAGAAGGGTTTGTACGGGAATCATACAGTGGGTTGGATGTTCCTTTAGAAGAAATTATGGAAGACCTCGAAAAAATAACAGATTAATCAAGAGAATAATTACGTTTTCCTTGAACAGTCATATGATTGTCGTATGGGTGTTTTTCGTTTTTGTTAAGTAAGGGTTTTCAAAGCATAGCAAGTGAAGAGGTGGCAGCAACGGCTACCTCTTGTTCGTTACATTGATTGTTCATGTGAAGGTGATGAAAGCTGTTGTTTTGGAAGGTAATGTTCGACGAGTTGATCAAGGTAGTTAATTTTTTCAAGCGCAAGGTTCTTGTCAATTTGTTTATAGTGGTGATTTCCGCCTTTTTCCTCGTCCATTTCATCCGCTAGCTTCACTACTTTTTGTAATGGACTTCTTTTAACGTCAATTTCAGGCAGATAGGAATCTGTATGCAAAAGGATAGCTACAGATATCTTTTTAGCGTTTTGTGGATTTTCTCCTAAGCGAATCAATAGTTTGTGGGCGCGCTCTGCACCTTTGATTGCATGGATATCATTTTCTCTGTATAGCTCATAGTCCCATTTACCTTGTCGGTACCATTCATAATGTCCAATATCATGCAGAAGAGCTGCTTTCGTAGCCAAATCTACACTAACATTATATTTAAATGCCAAATGAAAGGCATGGTTGGCCACTTCTAGGGCGTGTGCAACGCCGGAGCGCTTTAAATACTTTTGTGTAATAGGGTGAGTAAAAATATCGGTAAGTGTTACTTCTCTCATTAATAGCTCCCTCCGATAAAAATGTGTTTCTTTATAGAATATCATATTTTGAGAGGAGTGTGCAATAAATAAGCGGGGTTAAATGACTTCATTTTCATATTTTTTTCTCATAGGGCGAAATGACAGTATACTCTGTAACAGAAAAGTCCTTTTTGTTTGGCGTAAATAACAAAAAGCGGTAACAGTTTTTTCATTGACCTCCAAAACCATAATATTCCTTTGGGTGATGGATCCGTCCTTTGCCATATAGATCATTTCTATGGGAGTTCTGGAAACTCTAAAGGTATCGAGTAATCGTTTCATCATATCATCTCCTTACATTTATTATATACGAACATACGTTTTATGTTCAACAAAAATACGAACATGCATTCTGGTTGTTTTTTGGGCAATTAGGAATATACTTGAAATAAGAAAGGAAGGTGATTATGTGAAACCATCTACCACATTGAAATGGGTAACTGGAGGAATGGAGGCGTTTTTGGCAATCCCTTTCCTTGGAGGTCTAACTGTGATGGGTTTTGGTTATTCTCCATTAGGCCTTATGTTGATTTTACATATAATTACGTTGGTGTTTAGTGCAAAAGAAGGGCAGAAGTTTCACGGCAGCATCTGGGGAATTGTTACTTCTTGCTTAGGGTGGGTCTTTTTGCTTGGTTGGGTCCTGCATACTTTAACGGCAATAATTCTTATGATTGATGCTTTTGCTTCGGGAAGGAAAGAAAAAGGTGTGCAAGTATGACCGTTCCAAGTTTGGGGCGGTTTTTAGTTTATTGGTTGACATCCGCTGTTGATCTCAGCAAAAGGCTTCGCTTTCCTAGGGGCTGACGTGAGCCTCCTTCGGCTACGCCTGCGGGGTCTCCACCTAGCGCTATCTCCCTCAGGAGTCTTTGCCTTTTGCTCCAATCTACAGCTATAATTCACACCTGATTTTAGAGTAACTTATGAAAAGATATTTTGTAAAATTTTCTTTACAAACATGGGCTGACTAACTATAATAATATTTACAGTCGCATACTTGATCTGATAGTTCAGTGGGAGAACACTACCTTGACAGGGTAGGGGTCGGGGGTTCGAATCCCTCTCAGATCATTGCAATAAGTACATTCGGATTACGAGTGTGCTTTTTTATTTTGTGTTCAAGGTAGGGATTCCCAAAAGAGAAACACCTTCAGTCATTATGAGTGAAGGTGTTGGGTAGGAAAAAATGAGCAGTCCTTTGGAGGAAGAGGGGCAGAGCATTTATCCATTAATTCTTCCCGGGGTTTACAAGTATTGGCGAGAACCTCTATCTTAACATCTGCAACCGAAATAATGCTTTGACATAATAATAGTGAGATAATTACATCAACACATTTTTTTTTGTGAGTAGAGGGAACAAGGTAAGCTTTGCAATCAACTGAAGTTACTTCGCATTCTATTTCAGTACCAGGCGGGGCGCAAAGAAAAACAGTTTCTACCTTTGAAAAAGGGTATATACATTGCAGGCATAATTGTTTCTTTTTATTAAAAACTTGAACAGTGACAAAGCCTCGTTTGAGTAAATCAACTTTTTGTAGGGTGATATCACCCTTTTTAGTTTCCAAATGAATATCTGACCGTTGATCATGTAGCGTTAATACATGACAATCTAAATTGCATCTGTCATCAATCATTATTGGCTTACCATCGCAGTCTGATAAAAAGCAATCAACATATGCTACATCTTTGTAAGAGGATAAATGGCATTCTATTTCTGAATCATAGTGCAAAGTGATCTTAAACTCCCCTGAACAGTATGTTTCGTTGTTCTTGGACCCTTTACACAGTACTTCAACAGAACGGATATCGGAGAAGGTAGCGATATACGAGTTTCCGTCTAGTACGCTGCTGACTTTCTTATCATTAATAAATACCTCAAGCGGACCGCATCCGCAAAATGAAATACAAATGGAACCTCCAATACGTCGAATACCAGATGATGTCCATAATGTGGTTTTCTTTTCTGAGGAGCAAGGAACATGAAAGTCGCAACACAAAAAATCAGACTCTATTTTGTCATCAAGCGAAATTTCTTCTTTAAGATTAATGAAGGCTGTTTTATTAATCCAATCATATATTTTAGGGACCTTAATACAATAAGGGCTTGATATTTCTTTGCACTTCATATTGTTCATTTCCCCCTCAGGATTCAAAATTTATGATATCGTATGCACCAATGCGCCTATATGTACTTAAGAAGTGCATGGTTTTTATAAAAATATTTAATAAATATTGGAATAAAAATAGGCCGGAAAAAATACGGAGTCTGATACACATCCAATAATATTGTCGCATTTACTAAAGAAGAGGTGGAAAGACCTTTGTCTTAAAAGCCTTAATTTCAGGTAATTATTATATTGGAGGTTATTGGATGAGTTCATGTTCATGTAAGTCGGGTCATAAAGACTCCTGTTGTTTTAGCTGTTGTCACGAAAAATGTTTAGTGCAGGATAAGCTTTGCTGCGAGTTTACAGTAGCTGGTTCTCCAGCGGTAGTTTATTCTACCAATGCTAATAATTGTGAGTTTTTGTTAGCTTCAGGAACTATCAGAAATTGTGGTAATAGTCCATTAACTATTGAGTTTGTCAGAGGTGCTGATACTCAGGGTGCTGGTGGAGTTTTGGTTCGTCAATTAATTATCCCAGCTGGAGGGTGTATTACATTCACACTTGGACGCTTTGATACTATTCGGGCTACTGGAGGAACAACAACTTTGCCTATAAGTGGTGAAATTTGTATCACACCACGTTATAAAGTATAACTTGGTAAAGGGATTTAGATTTATTTTACAACCATGATAATATCAAAAGGTGAGCCAATGAAACTGGGTAAATCGGGACGCATTGATTCACCTTTTGTAATGCCTTGAAGTTGACTATATACCCATGGGAGTATATAATTATCAAACAACCTATAACTTTGGAGGAATAGATGTTGATACTCTCTTTCGGCTTGGTACTCACTGCTATTTTCATTTATTTATATAAAAGATATGTCCCTGTGTTTGGTGTGAAATGCTTGAAGGCTATAGAAATTATGCAAAATGATACATTTAAAATCATTGATGTTAGGGACTTTAATTATGTCCATACCACATTCCCAAATGCTGTTAATATTCCTGTTGCCTATTTACAGAGAAATTATAAGGAATTAAGAGGGGAAAGTGTGATAATTGTTGCATCCAGTCATCTGGAAAAGAACATAAGTGTCCGATTTTTGATGAATAAAGGAATCAAGGTAGTGGGATATGAAATCATTGGGACGCCATGTAAGTGTCATAAATTAAAAACGGTATAAGTGAAAAACCACAGTTTAGCACTGTGGTTTTTCACTTACCCATCACTTTTTCTCAAAGTATAGATGGTGATGGTTTTCGCATCCTGAATTGAATAGGGAACTGCATTTTGGACATATAGAATGGCTGTTTAAGTACTCGTGAATCGTCATCTCGAATTTGCAATCTCCACAGACAACAGCTTTGGTGTGGAACTTCTCTTTTGGCCAGATGCTAATAGGATGATCTGCGTGCTCTTCGTGACATTGATAGCAAGGGTAATATTCCCCGCAGCAATGAAATTTAATGGCGATAATGTCCTTGTCAGAATGGTAGTGGACACAACGTGTATGATCATCCACAGTCTTTCCAAGTACTTGAACGGTCATTCCATTCATCCCTTTCCTTTTAAACTAGTATGGTTGCCAAACAATTTCCCCAGATCTATTTTCTTCATCTATTTCCACTTGAAAATCATGTTTTTCATAGAAGTGAACTAGACGATCAACATGATCCCAATCACGCTTTGCGATATCACCAGTAATGCAATGGATATTCTGGTTTTTAGCCACTTCTTTAAGATAATTCATACAGATAGAACCATATCCCTTATTTTCAGGGCCTTTAATATCTCCAATGAAAATAGTGTCATCCTCTTTGTATGTTGCTTGAATAGAAAAATCCCACTGGCCACGATAAGCAGATTCGCAATCGCTAAGCATAATTTTACATGACTTATTGTCGTTGTTTGTGTAAACGACCACCCAGTTATCGTCCTTTGTTTGATCAATGCCGATCACTTGCCATTTTTTAGCTATTTCTTTCATGTTTTCTTTCATACGGAACATTTGAATTTCCAAATCATCTAGTTCCTGTTTGATTTCTTCTTTATCTCTTGTCTCTTCTTCGGCCATGAATAAGCTTGTGAAAGACATCAGATTCCCCCCTATTAAATTTTATTTAAGATATCTACAAAAATAGTTATTTTCCGAGCGAAATTGACAATCAGCATATAATTATACAGGTGTTTTGAATATCTTTCAAACAACAAGAAAAAATAAAAGCAAGTCATCGCTAAGGATAACTTGCTTCTATCTTTTTATTCGAATAAAGGCGCTAATTAGTTGATGAATAGCGCAATTAGTAACTTGCTTCATCACAAGCATTATAAGCTGTCCTGCTACATGGACATGATTTATAAATGACATAAAAGTATTATATTCGTTTGCCGCGGTATAATTCCATGGTAGTTTCCCTTACTTAAACAACGTAAGCCCTACCTCTCATACGTCCTTACGGCTCCTAGGCCGTGCCAGATCGATTAAGCCTTTGTGAAAAAACTATATGGAACGCCAGTGCATCCTTGTGACACGTTGGTATTGCTTAAGAATGTCATAACGTTCTTCCTTTCTATATCAAGTTACTAATGTGTTGGGTGTATACCCAAACTATTATTATACAACAAATGTGATAAATGTCAAGAAGATAAAATAAAACTCGATTTTTGTAGGAAAAATTTTTACAGAATTCTTTTGATATTTGGTAAAATAGAAAAAAGATATAGAGAAGTAGTTGAACAATTAATAGGGAGACTAGATATGTTAAGTCAAAACTTACAAGATTTAAAGCTATCAACAAGTAGTGCAGAAGAATTCCTGAGAAACAATGAATTGGCCAATCTCATTCGAAAACAAGTTTTTGCAACCATTCTGGAAAAGAAGCAGGATTTGTCTCAAAATGAGATGAGAATTTGGATTGCAGGATGCTCCACTGGGCAGGAAGTCTACTCTTTAGCAATTTTGTTAAAAGAGACGATAGAATCCATGCATGATGTTATGGAAATGGAATTTAAAATTTACGCTACGGACTTGGATTATGATTCTGTAAAGATTGCTGGTGCGGGAGTTTATCCTGAAACGGCTTTTGAAAATGTTCCATCTGACATTCTAAATAAGTATTTTGATAAGAAGCAGGATTTTTATGTGGTGAAAAAATCGATAAGGGAGAATATCATATTCGCCCCTCACAACATTGCAAAAGATCCTGGGTTTCAACATTTGGACTTTATCAGTTGCAGAAATGTACTTCATTATTTTCAGCCGACACAGCAACAGCGGATTATTTCTTCTTTCCACCATTCTCTAAATGAGAATGGATATTTGTTTCTGGGACAATCGGGTTCTATAGGAGAAAGCAAAGAACTATTTCAAGCGATCAATAAAAAGTGGAAGATATATATAAAGCAAGAGGTGGAAGATCGTAACCGCAGTGAAGACGCGGGTCTTCATGCCATACAGGAAAAAAGTCAAGAAGAGAAAGAGTTGCAGTTATTAAATGAAGAATTAATCCAAGCAAAAGAGCGCATTGCTAACTTACAAGGTAAGCTAGAGGATATTCACTTGAAATATGAAGATAAGTACGAAACGCTTAAAATTGATTCGTATCATCCAATACTCTTCGTAAAAGGGCTTCTCCAAATAATAAAAAAGCAGGAGTTCTACAAAGAAGAATATGCAGCTGCTATGCTTCAAGAGATGAACAAGCTTGAATCGGCCATTGAAGGCTTTCTATTGGATGACTAATAGGCACAAGAAACCCCCGTCAAATCATTGACGGGGGTTAAATTTATTTAATTAGATCGGAGAAGCTCTTTAATATCCTTTAGTTCCGACTGAATTAATTTAATATATTCCAATTTTCCTACCTCTGATAAGTCATCTTGGATAATTCCAAGTAAATCATTGATGGTGGAAATTTTTCTTTCGGCTTGCTTTTTATGAAACTCAAAAGAAGTATCAGGTTCTACGTTTGTCGAAACTACTTCATTCCATTCATTGTTCTCAAGCTGCTTCCGCCATTGTTGAAATTCCAACTGCACGTGCTGATAGGCAGATGTTTCATTCATACAAACTAAATGAATAAGCTTCTCTTTTTGCTGATAATGATAATAAACAGTGAACAATGTAGTGGGCGAATCTGTTGTTTTTAGGTTAAGCTCCATCACTCCTGGTGAAGGATTAGTTTTTATTTGTTTTACCTTTGTTCTACTATCCCAATCTACCAAGTCTAGAAATGAAGTAACTGGATAGAAAATGGGTGTGACTGACTGGGATACATCAATGATTTTAAAGTCCTCAGTCAATTTTAAATATGGGACGGGAATCCGGTACATTAAAGAAGCACTCCTTTATGGATAGTTCCGGCTTCCTTTCTATAATTTTCCAACCATTGGAAAAGGAAGGATGTATCCTTAGCAATGAGAGTTTCCGCAGAACAGCATGACCGAAAGGCAGATTCCGCATGCAAGCGGCTTCCAACTATGAAAGTGGTGCCAGTGTTAATAGTTTGCAGTCGTTCAATTGTTTCTTTAAGTTTGGGAAGGTGATGTCTAATGGATACGGATATACAAACAACATCCGGCTTCCATTTTTTTAAACTATATTCTGCATAGTCCAATGGCAGGTTGGAACCAAGGTCATACACATCCCAACCAAATTCTTCAAAGAGGGAAGAGGCCATTTTCAATCCCAAATCATGTTCTTCCCCTTCTACACAAAAAAACATGGCGCGTGGGGAAGGGGAGTTTTCATCTATTAGTCTATCATTTAATTTTTCTAAATGATATTTTGTCAAAATCATCTCACATGTCCCTGTAGCTAAGTGCTCATGTGCAACAGAAATTTTATTTTCCTCCCACATTTCGCCAATACGGTACATGGCGTCACGAAGGATAAAGTCATAAACAAATGAACTATTGTAGCCCTGATCTAAGGTATCTTTTACACAAGACCAACCGGAGGCCACATTTTTCTCGAGAAGGAATTGTGATAGTTTCTTGGAGATTTCATTCATTTGACCCCTCCTATTCCAACTTAGTAATAATAATCAGTATACTACAATTTCCATAAAATCAAATGCTTCTTCCTTGAAATGCTCTTTTATGTCTGTCAGCTGCTCAGTTATGGGATTAAAATTACCTTGACACCAGGCTATACAAGTAAAGGATTTTCTCTTATGCTTAATAGAGGTAACTATTAGTAGCAAAGGAAGTGTCTCAATGACTTATCAACCAAATGTACAAGAAACTTTTTCATTAATCAAAGAACTTGTTTCTATTCCAAGCCCTTCAGGAAATACGGAGAAGGTAGTAGGTTTTGTTGAAAACTACTTAAGCGAATGTGGGATAGAAACAGTACGAAACCGAAAGGGAGGCTTAATTGCTTCCATTAAAGGCACCAACGATAAAGAGCATCGCATGCTAACAGCCCACGTCGACACATTGGGAGCAATGGTAAAAGAAGTAAAATCAAATGGTAGATTAAAACTCACGACAGTCGGAGGGTTTCGCTGGAATTCCGTTGAAGGGGAATATTGCGAGATTGAAACATCTTCAGGAAAAACTTACACAGGTACCATTCTCATGCATCAAACTTCTGTGCACGTATATAAAAATGCCGGAGATGCACCTAGAAACGATGATAATATCGAGGTACGCATCGATGAAAAAGTCACTAACGCCGATGAAGTAAGAGCTCTAGGAATTGAAGTAGGAGACTTTGTTTCTTTCGATCCAAGGGTACAAATCACAGAAAGTGGCTACATCAAATCTAGGCACCTTGATGATAAAGCGAGTGTGGCAATTTTACTAAAACTTATAAAATTTATTCAGTCGGAGAAAATTACTCTTCCGTATACTACACACTTCTTGATTTCTAATAATGAAGAAATCGGGTATGGAGGGAACTCCAATATCACCCCGGAGACCGTGGAATACCTTGCGGTGGATATGGGTGCACTTGGAGATGGACAATCATCAGATGAATACACAGTATCTATCTGTGTAAAAGATTCAAGTGGACCTTACCATTATGGATTAAGAAAGCATCTTGTTGATCTCGCAAAGAAAAACGATGTAGATTACAAAGTGGATATCTATCCATACTACGGCTCAGACGCATCTGCTGCCATCCGTTCTGGTCACGATATCATCCACGGATTGATTGGCCCTGGAATAGAATCTTCCCATGCTTTCGAACGCACACACGCAAGCTCGATTGAAAATACGGAGAAGTTGATTTACCATTACTTGTTGTCTAGTATGTTGAAGTACTAAAATATATCCAAATAAAACCACCTACAAACCTTTAAAGGACCTGTAGGTGGTTTTCATTATTTTCACTTTTTAACGTGACAAAAAAATCTTTTTTATCTTTAGGGATTACGATTCTTTTGCCTTCATGAAGATTGAATCGTTCAATAGATCCGCATGGCATTTCTAATACATAGTAGCTATTTTTTACAATTGGAGATACTCTCCATGGCTTTAACTCTTTTATGCAGAAGATAATTCTACCTACTTGATCGACAAAAACGACATCGATAGGAAACCGCATAAAAAACATGTGTACACTGTTACAAGGGGAAAGCAGTAGGCCGCTATTATGTATGGAACGTCTAAACATAAGTCCGATAAACCGCTTTGCAAAGGTGTCGGCCCTTTTAATTTGAAGCGAGTGATAGTCTTCCATAATATGCTCCTTCTTTTAGTTAGTTTTTGTTCATTATATAGAATATTAAATTCTTTTTAAAAAACGAAATACTGAGGAAAATGGAGTAAACAAGCTAAATAGGTATAAATTCTCAAGTAAATGGTCAAAAATGGCTTTTTTTTAGTGTTTTCAATATTTCCAGTTCGTTATAATATTAAATTAAGTTCTAAATAAAGAACAAGCGACTGGAGGAATTTATCGATGAAAGATTTGATGATTCGCGTGTTTAAAGAAGAAGAAGGTCAAGGGTTAACGGAATATGGTTTGTTGGTTGGGTTGATTGCATTGGGTGTTGTAGCTGCAGTTACAACATTAGGGGATTCAATTGGTGAAGTGTTTAAAGATATTGCAGGCAAATTAGGTGTTGGCACGGACACGACAGAATAATAGATAATCAAGCTCTGCTTTATAAGCAGAGCTATTTTTAAATAAACACTAGGAGGACGCCAGATGATCATCAACGTCGTTCTGTTTTTCGTACTAGGAATTTCCGTAGTAACGGATCTTCGAAAAAGAAAAATATTTAATATTATCACCTTACCTGCCATTCTGTTCGGTTTAATTTACAATACGTATCAAGCAGGTCTAGAGGGGCTGTACTTTAGCTCTATTGGGCTATTGATAGGTTTTTTTCTATTGTTCATACCTTTTGTGCTTGGAGGAATGGGAGCTGGGGATGTAAAATTGTTAGCTGCAATAGGTGCAATGATAGGCGGAGAGCTAGTGTTACAATCTTTCCTTTACACGGCATTGCTTGGAGGGATTTTTGCAATAGTCATACTTCTTAAAAATAATAGACTATCGTTCTTTATTAAGGATACATTGTTCTCTGTATTTTATAAACAGTCCTTAAATATGGAATTAGAAGTGAAAAGCAAATATTCAATTCCATACGGAGTACCAATTGCTCTTGGAGTGGTAAGTCTTTATTGTTTCGGAGGCCTGGTATGAAGTCACAAAAAGGTCAATCGCTAGTTGAATTTGCACTAATTGTGCCTTTAATATTACTACTATTATTCGGGATGTTTGATATTGGAAGAGTTCTATTCTCGGCTGTGGCATTGGAGCATGCAGCAAGAGAAGGTGCGAGAGTGGCAAGTGTTGGAAAAACCAATGCAGAAGTTATTGCTTCTATAAATAATGCAACAACTGGCCTTGATACGAGTCTAGTCTCTGTATCCATTTCAACTGAAGCAAGGAACTCCGGTGAAAACATAGAAATATATCTTAGCTATCCTGTAAATATGATAAACCCTTTGTTGAGATCATTCCAACATTCCTTTACGATTTCTTCAAAATCTGTCATGAGGGTGGAGTGAAATGCTAAAAAGTAATAATGGTAACGCATTGGTAATGATGGCATTCATTCTTTCCTTGCTTGTTGCGCTAACAGGACTGGTTGTCGACGGTGGACGTTTATACTTGCAAAAGGGTGAACTGCAAAAAGCGATTGATTCCGCAGCATTAGCTGGTGTACAACAGGTTAAGAACGGTCAGATTAAGGCTGTTAATGCAGCAATAGAATTAGCCGCAGCCAATGGAACAAGTTTAAATTCCAGTAATATCACTGTAGGTTCAGACTCAGTAGAGATACATAATGAGGTACCGGTAGAAATGACTTTTGCCAAAGTATTGGGCTTTGGTTCTATAGATGTTTCTGCAACTTCAAAGGCAGTTGTAGACACTTCAAGAGGAATAAGAAAGCATTCTAACGTCATACCAGTTGGAATTCCAAAAGATAACTTGGTGAAAGGGCAAACACATACTTTGCATTTTACACCAGGTGAAGGAAGCAATGGTCCACAACAAGGGAATTTCGGATTTTTGGCTATTGGCGGAAGAGGTGCCGCTAACCTTGAAGACAACATTGCGAACGGAATCGAAGTGGAAATAACACCTGGTAGTTACGTATTGACTGAACCTGGTTTGCAATGGGGGAAGGTTCGCAGTGGCTTTCAAGAAAGAATAAGTAAAGACGCAACAAAAGCCTACTGTAATCAATTTAGCACTGCAACAAGCGCTTGTGAAAGAGTTGCTATTTTACCGATTGTAAATGACCTTGGTTCTGTTAATGGTAGAGGGAAGGTCGAGATTATCGGATTTGCTGCCTTCTGGATTGAGAAGGTGGAACCAAACGGTGGAAATAAATCAGTAAGCGGGTACTTCATTGATATTGTTTCCTCCGGTGAATTTAGCAAAGACGTAGAAAATTTTGGAATAAGCACGATTAAACTAGTAAATTAGATTGGAGGATGAGGCATGACACTAAAGAAAGTATGGCTACTGTCAATTATGTTCGGAGTTGTCAGTACAATATGTTTTTATCTTTTTTATCTACCAGGAGGCCCCAACCAGAAAAAAGAACCTGCTAATAATGTTGTTTTAGCGGCAGAAGAGGAAATGGAAGAAGAAGTGGTAGTTACAGAATTTGAAATTGAAGCTGGAAAAAGAGCTATGTCCATTGCAGTTAACGACGTGCAAGGTGTATCCGGACATTTAGAGCCAGGGGCAATGGTGGACATTTTTGTAAATATTGAAACCACAAAAGAGGACAATGAAGAAGTTGTCCCCTCACAAGTGGGGACATTTGTTTTGCAAAATGTGAAAGTATTGGCTGTGGGGCATTTCATGGACGAACCTGAAACAGGGGCAAGATACCAAATGATTACGGTGGAAGCCACGCCAGAGCAAGGTGCAAGTTTAGGTTTTGCTTCCCAGCATTCCATCTATCTCATGTTAAGGCCTGAGGGAGATGACTCAACGCTAAAAGAAAATATCCTAATGGATGAAAAGCAGTTGATCAAGAAAGGAGGGCAATGATAGATGATAAAATGGTACGGTTTTTTAAATGATAATGAACAGAAAATCAGTGAGATGATTCACTGGTTAAGTACACATGAAAATTACAAGGGGTTAACGACCATTGATGAGCTGTTAAATGAATTGGATACTCCAGAAAAACGAATTATTTTTATCGATAAATCTATTTCTCCTAATTTCTACTCCTTGACGATGCAATTGAAGAAGCTAGATCCAAATAATTTTGTCATCATGGTGGGATACGACCTTAAAGAAGCCGACATCCGTTTGGCTATGAGAGCCGGGATGATGGATTGCATCAACTTGCAGGATGATATCGAATTGATAAAAAATGGGCTGATTGAATCAAAAAGGCATATTGATTATTTGAAGAAGCAGGAAGCTCATGCACCAAGTTTCGCACAGAAAGAAGGAAGAATCATCACCTCCTCAAGTACTAAGGGAGGGGTAGGGAAAACGACATTTGCAGTAAATCTGGCGTACTCCCTTCAGAAAAAAAATCAATCAGTGATATTAGTTGATTTGCACCTTCAATTTGGAGATGTTGCGATGTTCTGTGATGTCAAACCCAAAAAGACCATTTATGAATGGGTGAAGGAAGACTTTGATCGTAAAAACAGGAACGTGCAGGCCTATCTAACCAAAACATCCCTTGAAAATGTCTCAATTCTTGCTGCGCCACTTCGTCCTGAATTCTCCGAAATAATAAAGCCTGAGCATATCAGGGAATTATTTTTCGAATTAAAGAAGTGGTATGACATCATCATTGTAGATACACATTCGCATGTAGATGACCTGTTGCTGGAGACACTGGAGTTATCTGATGAGATATACTTGCTGACAAATGGTAATCTTCCATCAGTTAGAAATACAAAGCTATTTATGGATACTCTTCAATCACTGCAGCTCAAGGCAAAACCTCAGCTAGTAGTCAATGCTGTAAAAAAGGATGATCCGTTGAAATTAGAAAATATGAAAAAGATTCTCGGTGTAAAAGTCTTGACAGTCCTTCCTTCCGAAGAAAAGATAGTTAAAAAATCAGTGGCAACAGGTGTTCCGTTTGTAGCAGATTCTCCAAAGAAAGGCTTATCTAAACGATTTACTAAAATGGCAGACGCTTGTCTTGAGCGTCATTTCTCATTCATGAGTAATGACGTTCTAATTGGTGCGGGGGGGAGAAAATAGTGTCTCTATTGCGAAGGCTCGGTGTCGAGACAGATGTAGTGGAGGGTTCAAAAGGGTTAAAAGTATCCACCAATACGCTTACCAACACGAAAACGGTCTATCTACCTCAGTTTAAAGAGATTGAAATGCAACTTCATAACTACTTAGTGGATAAATTGAAACAGCAGTCTTTAGAGGATAGGGAATTGGAAGGGAAAGTAGCTGAATTGAGTGATGAATTTTTCGTCAATCGGGATGACATTCTTAATTATGAGGAGAAGCAAGCAGTCATACAAAATGTCATTTATGAGCTAACAGGGTACGGGCCAATCACCCCACTTCTTAATGACTCGGCAGTTACGGAGGTAATGGTAAATGGTCCAACTAAAATTTACGTGGAAAAACAGGGGAAAATAATTAAGACTCCTTTTACATTCAGAGACAATTCCCATGTATTAAAAGTAATGGAGCGAATTGTAGCCCCAATTGGAAGGCGGATAGATGAAAGTGTCCCTATGGTAGATGCACGTTTACCTGATGGTTCACGTGTTCATGCCATAATTCCTCCATTGGCTATGAATGGTCCAACTCTAACCATACGAAAATTTCCTGATAATCCATTAACTATCCATGACCTCCTCCGAAATGAAGGGCTTTCCTATGAAATGGCGGATTTTCTAAAATCTTGCGTAGAAGCAAAATTGAATATGATGATTAGTGGAGGAACTGGTTCAGGAAAGACGACTTGTTTGAATGTTTTATCTTCCTTCATAACAGAGGATGAGCGAATTGTTACTATTGAAGATTCCGCAGAACTCAGGCTTTCACAAGAGCATGTTATCACTCTTGAAGCAAGACTTGCAAATGTGGAAGGGAAGGGAGAGGTTACCATCCGGGACCTGGTTAAGAACGCCTTGCGTATGAGACCTGATAGGATTATCGTCGGAGAGGTAAGAAGTGCTGAAGCTCTGGATATGTTACAGGCAATGAATACTGGGCATGATGGTAGCCTTGGAACTGGACATGCGAATTCCCCTAGAGACCTAATTTCACGACTAGAAGTGATGGTGATGATGGCAGGTTTTGATCTTCCAGTACGGGCGATCAGAGAGCAGATTGCGGGAGCGTTAGATTTGATAGTCCATCAAGTACGTCTCAAGGACGGTAGTAGAAAAATAACCCATATAACCGAGGTGTTAGGGGTAATGAATGAGACCATTGTGCTGCAAGACCTTTTCAAATTTGAAGAGCTTGGGAAAAGTGATAACGGGAGAGTGAAAGGACGATTCTCATCAACGGGAATACGCCCTAGTTTCTTTGAAAAGTTTGAGGTACAAGGTATTAAAATTCAGCCATCCTGGTTTAGTGAGGAGTGATGAAACCTGAATATAATAATTACATTAATTATATCAACGCTGTTCTTCCTTCTCCCATTTCTATTACTTATGAGACTTACCAATAGACAAACAAAGGAAATGAAGAGGCTTAATAAATACTTACTTCTTTCCAACTCGTCAGCATTAGCTAATGAAAAAGATAAAAAGGAAAAGTTAAAGAAAAAAAGTAAAGCCATTCTAGGAATGGGGAATGTACTAGAAGGGAACTTCCAATTCAAGAATTTGCGACAGCAATTAATTTATGCTGGATATGAAATTGGCCCAGGAGAATATCTCGTAAGAACCATTCTTTTAGCAGGTATATTAGGTGGAATAATATACTTGATCATGTCTTCTCTATTAATAAGTGTTTTTTCTTTTTTTCTTGGGTTTGTTCTTCGTTCATTTTTATTAAAGCGTGCAATTAAAATACGAAATCAGTTAGCAACCCAACAGCTCATTCAAGCGCTTGGGATAATGGCAAATAGTTTACGGGCAGGCTATAGCTTCTTGCAAGTAATCAAATTAATTTCAGAAGAGTCACCAAAGCCATTAGGCAAAGAGTTTGGAAAAGTCATTCAGAATGTTAATCTTGGACTATCCTTAGAAGAATCCTTTGAACAGCTGAAATCTAGCTTTAATAATCCCGATTTAGAAATGGTGCTAACCTCTATTCTCATTCAAAGGGAGAGTGGTGGCGACCTTTCTCGTCTTTTAGAAAGTATTCAAGAGACAATGATTGGTAGGATGAGAGTAAAAGATGAAGTCAGAACACTTACTGCACAAGGAAGGTTATCGATGTGGGTAATCATGTTTGTTCCTGTGGGAATTGCTCTTTATCTTCAAGTGGTCAATCCTGATTATTTTCATCTGATGTTTCAGCACATACTTGGATGGGTCATGATTTTCATGGCAATATCCGGTATATTACTTGGCTGGTTTATAATTAATAAAATTGTAAGCATTGAGGTGTAGAAGGTGGGCCATTTTCTTTTTATTGTATTATCCTTTACAACCATGACGCTGATTTGTGTAGCAATAACCATGACAGTCTTTCGCTCCTCTTTAGCACTAGAACGGAGAATTGAAAACTTTTTTCCTAGTTCCGGATCCTTTAATGGTGGGAAAGTGGAGAAAGGAGATATAAGTGAGAAAGCAAAGGAAAAAGCAAGGGGAATTATACAAAATATGATGAAAGAATCATCAAGAATCAACCTTGAAAAAAGACTTGATGAAGCAGGAAGACCAAATGGATGGACCTCTGTTGACTTCAGATTAATTCAAGCGACGTTGACTTTGATCTTGTTCTTTTGTTCAGTGGTCCTTTTTTTACCGGGCGCAAAGTCCATTTCATCGCTCCTTTTCTTAGTAGGCGTCATAAGCTTATTTGGCCTGTACATTCCTAATTTCATGTTAAGTGTAAAAATCAAAAAACGGTTAAAGCTTATGGAAAGAATGATGCCAGACTTCTTTGATCTGCTCAATCTATCCATGGAGGCAGGGATGGGACTGGATGCTTCCTTTCGTAAAGTGTCTAAAACGCTTAAAGGTCCACTATCAGATGAATTTATGAAGATGATGGATGATATGAAACTAGGTAAATCACGCAAAGAAGCTTATATGCTTTTGAGGGAAAGAGTGAAGATTGCTTCTTTTCAACAGGCAATCACATCCCTAATCCAAGCGGATCAATTGGGTATGGGCTTATCTAAAACTGTGAACCTACTTACAACTAGAATTAGGGAACAACGAGTTTTCACTGCGAGGGAGCATGCCATGAAAGCTCCTGTCAAAATGGTTTTTCCCTTAATGTTTCTGGTGTTTCCAGCCATTTTCATTGTATTGCTTGGACCGATGGTGATTTATATAATACAGAGTGGATTATGAAAAAACAGCATTCCCATTAAGGAGGGGATGCTGTTTTTGAAGGTTTATAGCATTATGTGAAATATTCAATCCGCGCCTGAGGAAAATAAGAATGGATATATTCAGACAATGTCTCTTTTATCTCGGTCGCTTCGTCCTTTGTATATACATACTTCCCGATCCCATAGCGTCCCCATTTATACTGACGCTTAGCTTCGTCTAGCTCCAGCTTTGTCATCGGATAGTTTTGTTGAATGACCCTTTTTGCAGGTTTGGTAAATCGGTGTTGAATTAATTCAAATGTAAGGTCCTCGGTAGCATGTGCAGGAAGCTTATCATATAGCTTTTGGAATAATGTTTTATATCCTTCTTCCCAGCCTTCATGTAGGTAAATTGGTGCTACGATAAAACCGAGAGGATAGTTTGCACCTGCAACTTTTGCAGCTGCTTCAATTCTCAAATCAAGAGAAGATGTTCCGGGCTCAAAGTTTTTTATGACATAATCGGCATTTACACTGAAACGAAACCTTGTTTTCCCGCGATGGTCTGCATCAAGCAAGTGATCGACATGGTGAAATTTTGTCACGAACCGAAGAAGTCCATGTTCAGATTTCCCAAAGTACTCAATCGCTTTTTTCAAGGAATGCGTAAGATGATCAATACCCACAATATCCGATGTACAAGACGCTTCAAACCTAGTGATTTCGGGAGCCCGTTCTTGCATATATTTATCGGCTGCGTCAAAGATTTCGTCCAGGTTCACATAAGTCCTGATATAAGGCTTGCTTCCCATAGTTGTCTGCAAATAACAATAATGACAATGGCCCATACAACCAGTGGCAAAAGGGATGGCATATTCAGCAGATGGTTTGGATGAATCAAACTTCAGTGTTTTTCTTACCCCGACAACTAATGTGGATTTAGCTGTCCTGTATTTTTGAAAATCATTATCTCCAGGTAAATTTCTTATCTGGTTATGAGAGGTGGTTTCACGGATTTCAAGTCCCATCGATTCAAATTTCTCTTTTAATTCTACTCCTAGTGGATAGTCAAGCGCTTTAGGTTCAATATATACAAGCTGTGGAACAAACGGTTTCATGTACTGCCCCCCTTTTATTCGTAGGTTGGTCCAAAATACTCATTATATAATGCCTCTGCTTCTTCTAATGAAGTGAAAAAAACGAACTCATCCGATAATGGATAATACGTATCATAGAGAAAGATAGAAAGCTGCCCTTCCTCGTACGGATTTGCCATGATACTTGCCTGTTGGATGGATGCGACATTCTGTGTGTGCGGATTACGATAAAATAAGTACACTACATCTCCTTCTTGAAGAGAGGTAGACGGAGCTTGTTGGTATATGTCCATGTTAGTCACCTGCTTTTAATTGTTTCTTCTCATCAAAGTCAATAGGAATTTAATTTTAGTGTTAAATGAATCGGGAATAATATCCTTGAGAAATATTGTAAAAATATTTAGTTATATAAAGTAATTTTTATGAATATTTTGAAACTTTTTACATGCGTTGTCCGTCTAACTTATTAGGGGAAAATGGGAGGTGGTCTCGCGATGAATCACGTAGATTTACGACCAAAAAAAAGGTCAAAACTTCGCATTTGGCTTGGAACCCAGTTCTACATAGCCAAGAGATGGGTAGAGTGGAAGACAGGTAAGAAAATCTATGCAGAAGAATTGACAGAGGAATTATTGCCATATCAAGTTTTTTTACATAAAACTCCTACGCTTAGAAAGTTGAAGGATGTAGATATGTGGTACCAGTACAATAAGGTAATTAATTTAAAAATCGCCATGCAGAAGTTAAATGGTGTAGTTATTAGACCAGGTGAAACTTTCTCTTATTGGAAAATGATTGGAAAGCCGACGAAGAGCAAAGGGTATGTAGATGGAATGGTTCTTTTTTATGGTACGTTTAAGCCAGGGCTTGGAGGAGGCTTGTGTCAGATGTCAAATCTTATTTATTGGATGACATTGCACACACCTTTGACTGTGACAGAACGATATCGCCACAGTTTTGATGTTTTCCCTGATTCTAGGAGAACGCAACCTTTTGGCAGTGGTGCAACCTGCTCATATAATTATCTGGATCTACAGATTAAAAATGATACAGAACAAGCTTTTCAGTTAAAGGTAAGAATGGAAGGAGACTTCTTGGTTGGGGAATGGAGGTCCGCAAATCCTCCAATTGTAAAGTATAAGGTGTATGAAAAAGACCATAGCATCACATCCGCTTATTGGGGAGGCTATTTACGTCATAATGTTATTCATCGTAAGGTGATGAACCTTCAGGGAATGGAAATCGATGACCAATATGTAACCGAAAATCATGCTATTATGATGTATGAGCCGTTATTGGAAGCAACGGAACAAAGCGGCTAAATGACGTTAATAAGGGTGTGTTGAAGATGATTTCTATTCCTAAGGAAATGAAAGATCAAATGATTGGCCGGATCCAGGCATATTTCGAAGAGGAACGAGACGAAGAAATTGGCGAGTTAGGTGCCGATTTGTTGCTGGACATTTTTATGAAAGAATTGGGACCCTACTATTATAATCAGGGAATTGCCGATGCGAAGGCTTTGGTGGAAGAACGTTGGGGATCCGTTGAAGAGGATATTGAAGCTTTGAAACGCTCTACTGGGGGCGGAAGATACAGGTAAGATGATTGACGAGTTTCTACCTATATAATGCTGGTTTTGGGAAACAACTTTTTTGGCTTTTGTTTAGAGCCAGAGAGGTTGTTTTTTTGCTCTGTTAAACACCGCTGTTGATTTCCGCACTAGGCTTCGCTTTCCTAGGGGCGTTTTGGGGAGCCTCCTCGGAAAAGCGCCAGCGGGGTCTCCCCTAAACGCTATTTCCCTCAGGACAGGGAAGGCTTCGACAGCGAAACATCGCACGAAGAAAGTGAATAGCATTTTCGAGGAGTCTTCACCTAATGCTTCAATTAACAGTTAGGTTGCTGCAGAAAAATCAAAAGTATGCTTTAACAGAGCCTTAATTTTCGATTTCTAGAAATGTGTGCGATTTGGCGCGGGAGTATTTTACAAATAAAGGTAATCGCCCGTATTTTTCTTTTTTCGCCCGTAACCACAAATTATCGCCCGAAAGTGGTTCAAAATCGCCCGATTCCGTTTTTTGCTGCATTTTCTTGCCGCCATCAAGCTGCTAAAGCTATCCTTCAGTCTGCCCCTCTATCGGTGCAGACTTCGACAAAGGTCTCAAAAATCCTTTAGGGGTCTGACCCCCTAAAGGATTTTTTTCTCCTTCGTCCAGAGAGTTTCTAAGTTTTGCTTTGTTGGTTTAGTGGAATGAAATGAGTATAGGTGGTGATGGTGTTGAAGGCGAATGTGTTGGTGATTGGGGGCGGTGTTGGCGGTTTGACGGTTGCGCTGAAGCTTGCGAAGTGTGGTGTTGGTGTGACGGTTGTGGAACAGGTTAAAGGGAGCCCACACATGTACAAGGGAGAATTAGTGCAGCCGAAGACGCTACAAATTTTCGAGAAAAATGGCATTCTTCCTAAGGTATTGCAATGTGGACATAAAATTAACCGCATAGAGTTGATAGAGAAGAAGAAGCTGAATAAATCAAACAAAAAACCGATTCAATCTATGAGTTACAACATACTTCCGGACCCTTATAACTATGCATTGATGATCCCCCATGAAACATTAAAAACTATTCTACTCGAGGAAGCAAAAAAATATCCTTCCTTCAAATATATTCAACCTGGACGGTTCATCGGGTTTGATGGCAACAAGGCAAAGGTGAGAATGGACAAGGAAGAGGTGCTACTAGAAGCAGATTATTATGTTAGTGCAGAAGGGCGTAAGTCTAAGGTTCGTGAAACGATGGATGTGCCTAAGAAGGAAAAGAAATATGATCATCATTTTTTGACTGTTACGTTTCCAAGGCCTGAAAGTATGAAAGAAGGAAAAATCATTTCTACAGATGATACCTTTCTGGGGCTTTTCCCTTTGCCAGACAATCTTGTGCGGAGCGTATATTTAATTCCAAAAGGCTCTTATAAAAAGATGATTGAAGAAGGGCTTGAAGCCTTTTACCAAAAATATTTAGAACTCTGCCCAGAACTAGATGGATTTGTTCAGAGAATAGATTCCTGGAAAAAAATTCAGCTCATGATTCCGGTGCATTATCACGTTTCAAACTATGTGAAAGGCAACATAGCATTGCTTGGGGATGCGGCTCATAGCGTTCATCCAATGGCAGGCGAGGGAATGAACTTGGCGATTCAGGATGGAGACGTACTTGGAGAATTGCTGTGTTGGATGTATGACCAAGAAAGACACTCCCCTGAATATCTATCTTTTTATGAAGAAGTAAGAAAACCAAGGGTTCGGCATGTATTGAAATTGAGTCACCTATCCGCTCTGGCCTATTCCCGTCCTCTCAAATCTTTTGTGACGTGGAGAAGCAAAGTGATGGATCAACTCACAAATGATCCTGTTCTTCATACCAAACATATGTTGAATATTTCTGGTTTGGGTATTTGGAAGGAATCCCTAGTGGATAGGGTCATTCAGTCTGGTGTTGCTCCGAAAAGGAAAGAACGGGATCAGCAGGTCATTGACCGCCGTCATTTTTTTACAGAAGAAGAAGATTACCCATGGAGAAATAAGGAGGAAGCATAGGTATGATAAGTGAATATGTGAGGCTTTTTAAAGCACGAGGGTATATGAAGAGAAACTTGCCCTTCTTATATAGTTGGCATGCCTATGTTGGGTATGAGCTGGATTTATTTGAAGCTTTTAAGAAGCCTAAAACAATTATGGAAGTAGCAAAAGAACATGATTTAAAGGAAGATCTATTGAAAAGGTGGGTTGAAGTAGGCGGTGTCATTGGATACCTGAAAAAGAAATCCAAGGAACGCTACCAAACGGTGAAAAAGTTCATGGTACCTTCAAGTAAACATAACCCTCGTTCAACCGGGGTGCTTTTAAAAGAGATGATGGAACTTCATATACCTACCCTAATAAAGTATCCAAAAATGATGAAGACGGAAAAGAAAGAGCTTTTTAATCAAAAAGAACATGGAATGGTTGTCGCGCAAACCTCCTCACTTTTAGAACAACTGGCTATTCCGAGAGTGATGAAGGTGATGAAAAAAGCTAAACCAAATACTGTGGTAGATGTTGGCTGTGGAAGCGGCGGTTATTTACTTAAGCTTTCTCAGAAGTTTCCGAAAGCGAAAATGCTCGGTATCGAGCTTAATGAGGATGTGGCAGAAGAAGCAAGTAAAAACTGTCAAAAACAAAGTCAAGTTGAAATTGTTTGTCAGGATGTTCACAAGTGGTCACCGGAGGAAAAGGTGGATTTCGTTATGCTGAATAACATTCTACATTATATCTCTCCGGAAGACCGGACGGAGCTATTTAAAAAAATAAGTGAATGGTTGCCTCCTAAAGGAACATTGTCAGTGGTTTCACCTATACACAACTCTAGACATGGTGGTCAGTTTTCTAGTGTGTTCAACAGTTTTTTCACCGCGTTTGATAATCTGTACCCTCTTCCTTCCGAAGATGATCTCAAGAATCTGGGGGATGCTGCAGCGTTGAAGGTGGAAAAAATGCAGCCGGTCATCAAGGAAGGCGGCTGGTACCAAGTTACCTTTACCAAATTAAATTAAGAGGTGATTGAAGGGCTCAACTTTGGAGAATTTCCAAGCTGAGCTCTATTTTGTGGGGTAATAATCCTCTATTAGAATAGTTTTCCTTATCCTTCTAATATAAGGAAGAGTCGTAATAATCCCTTAATATACCCGTTATTTACGTAACCTAAATGTTATTCTACTGTTCTTTTAAACTACTAAAACCATGTTATGATTAGAACACTGAGTCAAATACATAGGAGGTATTTAGTATGAAAAAGAGCATGGTTTCTTTGGTAACGGCAGCGGCCCTTGCAGGTACGTTTAGTTTAGGTGCAAATGCCTCTGCTGCAGAAGTTACGGTAAAGAAAGGCGACACGCTTTGGGACATTGCTAAAGCGAACAATATATCAGTACAAGAAATCAAAGAGTGGAACGGTCTATCAAGCGACGTTATCCACCCACAAGATCAATTGAAAGTGGCGTTGTCTGAACGCTACAAAATTGAAAAAGGTGACACATTATGGGGAATTTCTCAAAACTATGAAGGTGTTACTTATCAGAAATTAGCAGAATGGAATTCCATTTCAAATCCTGATCTTATTTATGCAGGGGACGAGCTAGTAATTTATGTTGATGGAAATCCAGTTCCTGTAGATGCTCCTGTAAAGAAAGAAGCACCGGCTGAAGAGCCTATTACAGAGGAGCCAGCGGAAGAGGCACCGGCTGAGGAGCCTGTAACAGAGGAGCCAGCAGAAGAAGCACCGGCTGAGGAGCCTGTAACAGAGGAGCCAGCGGAAGAAGCACCGGCTGAGGAGCCTGTAACAGAGGAGCCAGCAGAAGAAGCACCAGCTGAGGAGCCTGTAACAGAAGAGCCAGCAGAAGAAGCACCAGTTGAAGAGCCTGCAGAGGAAGAAACGGCAGCTGACCAAGAGGTAGTGCAAGAATTAACGATGACAGCTACTGCTTATACTGCTACTTGTGAAGGTTGCTCAGGTATCACTGCAACAGGAATTAACCTGTTGGAAAACCCAGATATGAAAGTTATTTCTGTTGATCCAGATGTTATTCCTTTGGGATCAAAAGTATGGGTTGAAGGCTATGGTGAGGCAATTGCTGGAGATACTGGTGGAGCAATCAAAGGAAACAAAATTGATATCTTTATTCCGGAGAAGCAAGATGCTATTAACTATGGTGTTCAAGAGGTTCAAGTAAAAGTTTATAAATAATAGATTGATAGGGGCTGCTCGATGTCATCGGGTGGCCTCTTTTCTATGCTAATTAAAATGGTTGATTTCCGTTCTGAATGCTTTTAATGTTTTACGTAGTAGCTGAAGTGGAATAAGTTAATAGGCAACTTATTCCACAAACGAGGCGATTGAATGAATGTAAAAGAGGAAGCTCACTATTGGAAAGAACAGATTGATTTAAAGAAGATATGGGCGCCTGCTCTGCTTATTTTAATGGGGATAGTTCTCATGATTACAGCAACGGCATTATTCCTTGAATTGGCAGAGGATGTTTGGGAGCAGGAAAAGCTTACATTTGACCACATTATTATGAATTATTTTCAATCCGTAGAAAGCGGGACATTGACTAACACATTAAGGATCCTCACAGAAACAGGTTCCATCTGGTGGATATCGGCTGCAAGTGTTATTACTGTCTTATTTCTTTGGTTGAAAAAACGTGATGTTCACGGTGTTGTTTTTTTCATACTTGCAATTGCAGGCGGTGGAATATTTATCTTTGTCTTGAAGTATTTTTTTCAGCGCGAACGGCCTACATTGGCTCCCGAATACGACGGGTACGGATATAGTTTCCCGAGCGGTCATGCGTTGGGGAGTTTTATTTTATATGGTTTCATCATCTATCTAATTGGTAGAGAGAAACGCTTCTTTAAAACGAGAATGTTTGCAATTGGCTTGTTGTCTGTCCTTATACTCAGCATAGGCTTTAGTAGGGTTTACCTTCAGGTTCATTACCCAAGTGATATATTGGCAGGCTATGCCGTCGGAATGATTTGGTTAATATGTTGCATATTTTCAATGGAGATGATGAAGGTTTATCGGGATAAAGATAAGCGGACCTATCTTTCTAATTTAATTTATCATAGAAAATGAAATAGAACGGTCCCAAATAGGCCGTTCTATTTCATTTGTTCCTCTACTTCTTGATGAAATCTATCTCTTATTTCATTATCATCAGATGTATCATATTCTTTTTGTAAAACAAGTTGGAGTTTTTCCATCACCATTGTTTGCTCGTATAAGTCTCTATCATAATCATGGTTTAATTCTTCTAGTGTCAAATCTAAAGCTTCTGCATAGGCTTTGTGCTGGGGGACATCGCTCTGGTCTGGGCCTTGCGTTATCCACGTGTCAAGCTCTTCCTCTGTAACGGTCACTTTATATTTATTTTCGGCTACAGTCATAAATGTATCATAATACTTCATGTTATACTTTGCAGTCTCCAATGCTTCCTCTTTGGTGAGGTCTCTTTTATTCATTAGCCTCTCATCACCAATTGCGCGGATGACCCACTTTTCCAGTTTTTTGTTTTCGATTTTCATGCTTTTTGCACGATCTACGATATATTCCATAATGAATTTATATTCTTCATAGGAAAGCTCACTCCCAGCAAACAACCCGTCCAAAGGGCCTGCTTCATTTGTATCCTTTTGTTCCTGACATGCTGTTAACAATGTTAGAGAACAGACGATAATAAAGATAAATAGATTTTTTTTCATCATTTCTCACCTATGGCTTTTTTCTTTTATCCTACCAATAAACGGTGAAGAGGGCAAAGCAAAGGGTAAGAGAGCAAGACAGATCGGGAGTGAGGACTTTGTTAAAATTTATCTCTACTTTTATGCTAGTGTCCATTATCGGGGTCATTGGTTATCATTATTATGATTATGTGGATGGAGGTTCCTTATTTTCATCTACTACACTTGCAAGTGTGCAAGAAATAGAGCACCAAGAGTTTGAAGATGCGGTTGTATATCAGGAAAACAGGGAAGTTAGCACTTTAGAAGTCTTAGCAGAACAACATAAATATTTGAATAATGTAACTGGATGGGGAGGGGCGGATACAGTCGATCTTCGCAACCTGAAAACATCTGACGAATGGAAGGAACTAAAAGCTGCTGTCAATTGGATGAAAACGGAAGGGTTTGCCCCATCCAAAGTTTGGAATGACATGGAAAATGCAAATGGACTTATTATTTTGGTCGAAAGAAACGATGACAGAATGGCATTAAAGTACTTACACAGGATCTTTCATGATTTGGACGTAACCCTCAATGAAGTAACAAAAGACGAAGGCGAAACAAACATTTGGGGAGTAACCCACGCGCTAGGAAACAACCGAGAAATTAGAAGAGTCAACAACTACCTTAAAAAGAACTTATAAGCGAAAATCAACTAGTAAAAGTCAACCTGAAGCGGAAACGACAACCGCTTCTTCTTTTTTGCAAAAAATTCAAATAATTTGCTGAAACTTAAAGGGAATTTGTCCTTATCTGTAGAAATAGTTAGTGTTATGAAAGGAGAGAAGGAGGAATCCGTCGTGAAAATTACAGAATTTATGGGTAATAAAGTATGCACACTGATGATGGAATCAGAAGGACATAAAGTGAAAATTGAATTTATGTATTCCGAAATGCATCCAGAAATTCTTGACTACAGTTTCCGAATCAATGGTAATCCTTCCTTGCAAACTAGAAATATCGTGAATGATCTTGCGGAAAAGAAAATGCAGGATTTATTCTATCAATTAACTCAAAATGTGCTTTAGATGGAGGCTGGGACAAAACTAAAAAAGCCTAATAAAAGACGAACAATTTAGGTGTCATAGGTGTTGGCTCTAAATACCGCTGTTGATCTCCACAAATGGCTTCGCTTTCCTAGGGGCGGTGCTTGAGCCTCCTCGCTCCGCTGCGGGGTCTCAAGCTACCGCTATCTCCCTCAGGAGTCTTCGCCTTTTGCTCCAA
>NZ_JAAZWB010000063.1 GCF_012524115.1 Bacillus sp. RO1
TGATATGCTCCCTTTTAAGTAGACAGATTAAAAAACAAAAATCTGTTTCCGCGAAGGGGAGTATTTATAATGTCAAAAAAAGCAAACTCTTTCGATGTCAAAATCAATGTCATAAGGGCTTTGGAAAATCGAACGCACACTATTACAGATTTAGCCCATATAAATAATGTTAGTCCCTCCACTATATATAATTGGATAGATAGGTATGAGAGTCTGGGGGAGAAAGGTTTATACCCTACCTCGAAGGAGTATACGAAGGAATATAAGCTGAGGGTAGTCCTTGAATACCTTAACGGGGGGTACTCTCAAAAAGAACTTGTTAGGAAGTATGAAATATCAAGTAAATCTGTCCTCCAAAAATGGATTAAGAATTATAATAGTCATAGAGAGTTAAAGGATACTTCAAAAGGAAGGAAATTCACTATGACTAACAAACGAAAAACTACCTTAAATGAACGAATAGAGATTGTGCACTATTATCTAGAGAACGGCATGGATTTTCATAAGGCAGCGGAGACCTTCAAGGTCTCTTACCAACAAGTATATCAATGGGTGAAAAAGTATGAGAATGGTGGCGAAGAAGCCCTCCAGGATAAACGTGGGAGGAAAAAGGAAGAAGTGGAACTTTCTCCTGAACAGAAGATAAAACGTGAGATGCAGAGGCTGGAAAGGGAAAATGAACGATTGCGAGCTGAGAACGCATTTCTAAAAAAGCTGGAGGAGATCGAAAGGAGGCAAAAATAAGTCAGATACGCCATGAGGAGAAGTATTTAGCTATTCACGAACTTGAACAAGAAGAAGGGTTTTCTATCGTGATGCTCTGTGACATTGCGGAGATTTCCCGGTCTGCCTATTACAAATGGTTGAAACGCGAGCCTTCAAAACGTGAACGGGAAAGTGAAAAATTAATGAAAGAGATTACTACTTTATTCGAAAAAGTGAAGGGGATTTATGGCTATCGGAGAGTGACCATTACTTTAAATCGAAGATTAGGAACATCTTATAACCATAAACGAATCTTTAGATTAATGCGTGTTTTAGGCATTCAAAGCATTATTCGAAGAAAAAAGAGCCGTTACAAAAAAGTGACTCCTAATCATATTGCCCAAAACCTGTTAAATCGGGAATTCCAAGCAGAAAAGCCGAATGAAAAGTGGGTGACGGACGTTACAGAGTTTAAGTTCGGTAAGGCCACAAAGGCTTATTTGAGTGCGATTCGAGATTTATA
>NZ_JAAZWB010000064.1 GCF_012524115.1 Bacillus sp. RO1
GTTGATTGGAGCAAAAGGCGAAGACTCCTGAGGGAGATAGCGCTAGGTGGAGACCCCGCAGGCGAAGCCGAGGAGGCTCCAGCAGCGCCCCTAGGAAAGCGAAGCCATTTGCGGAAATCAACAGCGGTGTTTATAAAAATACTAAAATCGAGACTTTTTCAGTGGCCTCGGCGAAGCCGAAGGAGGCTCTCGTCAGACCCCAGGAAAGCGAAGCCATTTGCAGAAATCAACAGCGGAGTGTATCCAAGTAACTAAAAATGGTCGGTCGGTTTTTCCACTAATATATGAATGTAACCCATCCAAACTTTTATTAGGATAGCTATGTACCTATAATGGTGAGTGAGGTGACTAACTAATGACTTTATCAGTAATGTGGTTTCGCAGAGATTTTCGCTTGCAAGACAACACTGCTTTATACCACGCGGTAAAGGAAGCACAACAAAGAAATGTTCCTATACTGTTCATCTACCATCTAGATCCGGTATTCACTGAAAATAATACACCAAATCACCGCTACTTCTTTGCTGCATTGGATAGGTTTGTTAAACGGTGTGAAAAGCTGGGAATATATATTCATATAATAGAGGGGACATGGCAGGAAGCCTTCTCTCAACTTTTAGAACACTTCCCCGAGATGTCGTCATTATACTACAACCAGGATGAAGTTGGTGCTGGTCAAAAGCGGGATGAAGAAATAGACAAGTTCTTTTTACAAAGGGGAATTAAGGTTTCTTACTATATTGACTACACGATCCACGGTGCTATTGAAGTGAAAAAAGCGGACGATTCTATTTACAAAGTTTTTACCCCATATTTCAAGAAGTGGATTGCTCAGCCAAAAAGAGATCCATACATCTTAACAGAGGAAGACCTAACGATAGATAGCGTCAGAAAAGATTCATTGTTTTCTAAAGGTCAAAAAATGTTATCCAATTTACAGATGTTTTCAGATCCAAACTCTGTTCCGCATGAAGAAGCAGCCAGGAAATTGCTAAAGGTATTCTTACAAAAGAAAATAGATGAATATGATCGCTTCAGGGACGTACCATCAGCAGATGCGACATCAAGGTTATCAGTCCATCTTAGAACAGGTACTATATCCGCTAGGACAGTTTTGTATCACATTCAAGAAAAACAACAAACATCCTACAGCACAGGAATGGATACATTTATAAAAGAATTGGCCTGGAGAGACTTTTACAATATGATCTATCATCACCACCCAGGAAGTAAATCAAAAGAAATAGATGATAGATATCGGGAACTAAAATGGAATGACAATACAGATCTATTGGAGAAATGGAAGGATGGGAAAACAGGATTTCCAATTGTCGATGCAGGCATGAGACAATTGAATGAAGAAGGCTGGATGCATAACCGTATTAGAATGATAACAGCTTCTTTTCTCACGAAGGATCTGTTAATGGATTGGAGATTTGGAGAAAGGTACTTTGAGGAGACGTTGCACGATTATGATGAAGCGTCTAATATTGGGGGCTGGCAATGGGCATCGTCAGTAGGAACGGACGCAGTACCATATTTCCGTGTTTTTAATCCAATAACACAATCAAACCGGTTTGATTCTAAAGGGGAGTATATAAAAAAATACCTTCCTGAGCTTGCTGGGGTTCCGGAAAAGTTTATTCATGAGCCTTGGAAAATGAATGAGCTTGATCAAAAGGAAGCGGGTTGTGTGATTGGCAAAGATTATCCAAGCCCGGTGGTTGACCATGCCATTCAAAGAAAAAAAGCAATTCAAATGTTTCAAGAGTTAAAGTGACTACCTATAAAAAACGAGTGGGTCAAATTAAGCCCACTCGTTTTTTACATAGATTTAGTTGTTTGGTTGTTTAGTTTAACCTTATTGGTTTTATTACGCGTTACTAGCATTAAGAAATAGCTTAATACCCCGAATAAACAAGAGATAATTAAAGCGTGTAATAATGCTACAAAGATATTTAGCTTGGTAACCACAATTAACGCTCCGGTCGTAGCTTGAGAAAGTACCAGAATGGAGCATATGTTCCAGCCGATTTTGATGACAGGCTGGTGTTTGTACTTCTTAATGGCAAGGATTGTAACATAAACAATCCAAACAACAATAAGTCCGGCGGCCGCTCGGTGTCCCATTTGAATCCATTCATGCATCTGGGTGGGAAGACCCAGTCCGTTCCGTGTACAGCTAGGCCAACTTGGGCATGCTAAGCTTGCGCCAACATGTCGCACTAGTGCCCCGCTATACACAACTAGATAGCAGTAAACAATAATACCGATAATATGAAACGACATCTTTCGGTCCACTATCAACGTTTCAGCATCAAACTTCTTATCTACTTCAAAAATAAGTAAAGTAAGAAGGAAGACGGACGCAAATGAAATGAGGGAAATTCCAAAGTGTAGTGCGAGTACTGCAGAAGACTGTCCCCACATTACAGCTGCTGCTCCAATTAGAGCTTGTAAAATTAATACCAGAAAGGATAAAAGTGCTAAAAATTTTGTCTCTCGTTTATGGCCAATTGCTCTCCAAGCCCATATTGCCAGAGTCAAAACCATAAGACCGGCTAACCCTGAAACGACGCGATGACTAAGCTCTACAATGAGGGCGAAGTCAATATTACTTGGGATAAGCTCGCCGTGACAGAGTGGCCAAGATCTTCCGCATCCCATACCAGATCCGGTTTTTGTAACAAGTGCTCCCCCGATCAAAACAAAAAGCATGATAATAGATGTACAAACGGCGAACCATTTTAACAATTTATTCACTAGATTCACCTTCTCAGAAAGAATTTGTATCTCCCTTATATTAAAAAAGAAACAGAAATGGTAAAATAATAAACGTCCTCCCAATACTACACAATCTTACGGTAATTGACAATATCCTCATACAGCTATCAATCAGGAAATTATTATCGTGAAAAAGGTTGAATAATGGTGTGGAGTTTGCTAGTAATATATAAGGGAAGATTGTAATAAGCCTGTTCACTTTTGTGAAAAGCTTTAACAAATCCTATTATATACCGTTTTTTTGAGCACGGGTCATATTCTCTTTAGGTGACACAAATTAGTCATATTTTCTTCAAATATAATTCACAAAGTATTTGGCAAATATGATTTAATATACAGAGAGAATGTTACCGAGCACATGCTGCTCATTTTGTGCATGAAAACCGCATTATACTGCGGTAGTGAAAACGCATTCACATGCGCATTTGTTTTTACAAGTGATTGCATGAAAGGTTCAAAGGAGGAATATAAATGGCAAATTTGAGGACTTTGGACCAAGCGCCTGCTTCATTATCAGATGAACGTCCTCAAGGTATGGAAGTTGCTCCTTCTAAATGGAAAGACTTCTTAGCGCTAATTAAGATTGGAATTGTGAATTCCAATTTCATCACTACGTTTACCGGCCTCTGGTTAGCTATATATTTTACCCAGACAGATGGTTTTATCGCTAAATTGGATATCGTTCTTTTGACAATGATAGGATCTTCCCTGGTAGTTGCAGGTTCTTGTAGTTTAAATAACTATATTGACAGAGATATTGATCATCTTATGTCTAGAACGAAGAACCGTCCTACCGTAACAGGAAGAATGAATCCTAAAGGTGCTCTATATCTTGGGCTGTTTCTTACTTCAGTAGGAACCATCATTCTAGGTTTTACAACGGTTACAGCAGCTGTAATTGGACTTATCGGGGCTTTCACCTATGTGGTTTTATATACAATGTGGTCAAAAAGGAAAAATACGCTTAACACTGTAATTGGTAGTGTTTCAGGTGCGGTTCCTCCGCTTATTGGATGGGCTGCCGTTGACCCGGATCTATCGTTGATTGCCTGGATATTATTTTTCATCATGTTTGTATGGCAAATTCCACATTTCCTTGCCATCGCCATCCGGAGATGTGAGGAATATAGAAATGCCGGTATTCCCATGCTTCCTGTTGTTCATGGTTTTGATATAACAAGAAGACAAATGCTTGTATGGGTTGCCTGTTTGTTGCCGCTACCTTTCTGGTTGTTTGACCTTGGAATGGGATTAATCGTATTGGCGACATTGTTGAACATAGGCTGGCTTGCTCTTAGTATTGCTGGTTTTAAAATGAAGGATGGAATGAAGTGGGCAACATTGATGTTTGTCTACTCATTGAATTACCTAACTATCTTATTTGTTTCCATGATCATCGTTACTATCTTTTAAGATCAAGGGAAATATAAGAGAGCATGACAGCTATTGCTTATAAAGGGTAGCTGTCTGTTTTCACGCGAAACACCTCAAAATTTAAGGGTGAAATTACATAACCTGTGGTATAGTAAACAATGGGTGCAAAATTTGTCCTTTTGAGGTAAAACGTGTATAGCTGATATGGTGAAAGCCATTTGGCTCTATATTTGTGATTAGATTCTTTCTCAAAGCTTTGAAGGAATTTATCAATACATTCTACTTCACTCACTAAATATGAAAGAGGGGTTTGATTAGGCTATGAAGAAATGGCTACCTAATTGGCGTATAGTATCACTTTTCAGTGTAATGGCGCTATTCTTAGCAGGCTGTGGTAAACCATTCTTATCTACACTTCAGCCAGTTGGTGAAGTGGCAGATATGCAAAAATCACTGATTTTGTTAAGCTCAGCAATTATGATTCTTGTAGTAGTTGTGGTTTCTATTATCTTCGTTTACGTTGTAGTAAAGTTCCGCCAGCGTAAAGGCGATAAAGAAATTATTCCAAAGCAAGTGGAAGGAAGCCACAAGCTTGAAATCACCTGGACTGTTATTCCGATTTTATTACTTTTAATCTTAGCAGTTCCAACTGTATCTTACACTTTCCACCTTGCTGATGTCAGCGAAATGGATAAGGAAGAGACTGATGCACTTGTAGTAAATGTTACTGCACACTTGTACTGGTGGGAGTTTGAATACCCAGAGTATGGAGTTGTAACGAGTCAAGACCTATATGTACCTACAGATGAAAATGTTTACTTCAACTTGGAAGCAAGTCAAGTAAAGCACTCCTTCTGGATTCCTTCTGCGGGAGGAAAAATGGATACAAACACAGACAACACGAATCGTTTCTGGTTAAACTTTGATTCAAAGCGTGTTGATCAAGCTGAAAACTTATTCCACGGTAAATGTGCCGAGCTATGCGGACCTTCACATGCATTGATGGATTTCAAGGTGAAAACGATGCCTCGTGAAGAGTTTGACCAGTGGATTGAAACAATGCAAGGAAAAGAGCATGCTGCTCAAACTGATCTTGCACAAGCAGGTGAAGAAATCTTCAACCAAAGCTGTATCACATGTCACGCTGTTGGAGCGGATGCACAAAGTGACGCTGGGGTTGCACCTAACTTAACAAACTTCGGGGACCGCACAATGATTGCCGGTATTTTGGACCATGATGCAGATAATCTTGCAAAATGGTTAAAAGATCCTGAAAAAGTTAAACCAGCTAACTTGATGACAGGTACTTACGGTAACTTGGAACAAGAAGAAATTGACGCTCTTGTTGAATACTTAATGTCATTAAAAGTGGACGAAGAATAGATTTCACAGAAAGGGAGGTTACATTGTGAGTACGTTAGCACAGAAAAAAGGCTTTGGCGCAACGGTATGGGACTATCTGACAACAGTAGACCATAAGAAAATAGCCATCCTTTACCTTATTGCCGGCGGTTTCTTCTTTATCGTCGGTGGCTTGGAAGCGATGTTTATTCGTATCCAGCTTGCCGTACCAAATAATGATTTTTTAGCTGCAGGCCTTTATAATGAAATACTTACTATGCACGGAACAACAATGATATTCTTGGCAGCGATGCCGTTATTGTTTGCGTTTATGAACGCAGCTGTTCCTTTACAAATCGGGGCTCGTGACGTTGCATTTCCATTCATCAACGCACTTGGTTTTTGGTTATTCTTCTTTGGAGGAGTATTCCTGAACATGAGCTGGTTCTTAGGTGGAGCACCTGATGCCGGTTGGACGTCTTATGCTTCGTTGTCTTTAGCTTCTGAAGGTCATGGAATTGACTTTTATGCGTTAGGACTTCAAATATCAGGTATTGGTACGTTAATCGGTGGTATTAACTTCCTTGTTACAATCATCAACATGCGTGCACCTGGTATGACTTACATGCGTATGCCATTGTTTACATGGTCTACATTTGTAGCATCTGCATTAATTCTTTTTGCTTTCCCTCCATTAACTGTTGGGTTGGCATTAATGATGTTCGACCGCCTTTTCGGAACGGCTTTCTTTGATCCGAACCTTGGTGGTAACACTGTAATCTGGGAGCATTTGTTCTGGATTTTCGGACACCCTGAAGTTTATATCTTGATTTTACCGGCATTCGGTATTTTCTCTGATGTATTCTCTACTTTCTCTAAGAAACGCCTTTTCGGATATTCTTCTATGGTATTCGCAACTGTGTTAATCGGTTTCTTAGGATTCATGGTGTGGGCTCACCACATGTTCACAACTGGTCTTGGACCGATTGCGAACGCAATCTTTGCGGTTGCAACTATGGCAATTGCCGTACCAACTGGTATTAAAATCTTTAACTGGATGTTCACAATGTGGGGCGGACAGTTACAAATCAATACAGCAATGCTATGGTCAGTAGCATTCATTCCTACATTCGTACTTGGTGGAGTAACTGGGGTAATGCTAGCATCAGCTGCTGCTGACTATCAATACCACGATTCTTACTTCGTAGTAGCTCATTTCCACTACGTAATCGTAGGTGGGGTAGTGTTTGGTCTTTTCGCTGGACTACACTACTGGTGGCCGAAGATTTTCGGAAAAATATTAGATGAAACTTTAGGAAAGATAACTTTCTGGTTATTCTTCATTGGTTTCCATTTAACGTTCTTCATCCAGCATTTCCTAGGCCTTATGGGAATGCCGCGTCGTGTATTCACATTCGCGGAAGGAAATGGTTGGAACCTTGGAAACCTAGTTAGTTCCGTTGGTGCTATTTTCATGGCACTTGCAACTGTTGTATTATTCATCAATATCGTAAAGACTGCGTTAAGCAAGCAAACTGTAGCTGGCGATGCTTGGGGCTATGGACGTACGTTAGAATGGTCCATTCCTTCACCACCACCAGAACATAACTTTACACAAACTCCACTTGTTCGTGGACTTGATCCGTTATGGGTAGAGAAAATGGAAGGTAAAAAAGGCATGACCCCTGCAGAACCAATTGGAGACATTCATATGCCAAATGGTTCCATCTTACCGTTTATTATTTCTATCGGATTGTTTATTGCAGCCTTCGGTGTAATGTATAGAACTGATTACACTTGGGGTCTTCCAGTAATGATTATTGGATTACTTGTAACATTTGGTGCCATGTTCTTCCGTTCTATAATTGATGATCATGGATATCATATTCATAAAGAAGATCTTCTTGCTGAAGATGATGACAAGGGGGCGAAGCTATAATGCATACAGAAGAAAAATTCACAGCAGAAACTTTCCCAGCTTCGCCTGAAAAGGCGACCCTTGAAGGCAAAAACAAGTTCCTAGGCTTCTGGCTTTTCCTAGGTGGAGAGACTGTACTTTTTGCTTCATTGTTTGCAACATATTTAGCTCTAAGTGGACCTGATTCCATTGTTTCCGGTCCAAACCAAAAAGAATTGTTTGATTTAGCACTAGTTTTTGCTGCAACAATGATTCTTTTAACAAGTTCTTTAACAAGTGTGTACGCAATGTATCACATGAAAAACTTTAACTTTAAAAAGATGCAATTGTGGATGGGTATCACATGGCTTCTAGGATTGTCTTTCTTAATTTTAGAGATCTATGAGTTCAATCATTATATCCATTTAGGCCATACAATTACTAGTAGTGCATTTGGTTCTGCATTCTACGTATTAGTTGGTACTCATGGTGCCCACGTATTCTTCGGTTTACTTTGGATTGGAACTCTATTAATCCGTAACATGAGACGTGGTTTGGATCTATACAATGCTCCTAAGTTCTATGTAGCATCACTATACTGGCACTTTATCGACGTTGTATGGTTATTCATCTTTACTGTTGTATATTTAATGGGATTGGTGTGATGACTGATGGCAAATACTCAATCAAATACAGGTAACCCAAAAGTAGATTTAGCATATCGTCGCAAAAAGAATAAGGAAGAAATGAAATACCAGGTTGTCTCCTTCGTATTGATGATATTCCTTACTCTTCTTGCATTCCTTGCAGTAGGAGCAGAGATGTCCAAGTACTTTATCGTACCTTTCATCATCTTGCTTGCTATTGTACAGTGTATCTTCCAACTATACTATTTCATGCACATGAACCATAAAGGTCATGAAACTCCAGCTTTATTCTTATATTCTGGATTGGCAGTTGGATTAATCACAATCTTGGCTTTTACTACTATTATCTGGTGGTAATAACCAAACAAAAAAGGCAGCCCTTAGTGGCTGTCTTTTTGTTTGGTATAAGGTAAAACTGTTGATTTACGTTCCAGGCGCTTCGCTTGCCTGCGGGCGCTCCGTGAGCCTCCTCACAACGCATGAAAGCCACTGAAAAAGTCTTTGAATTTAGATGTTGTTAAGACACCGCTGTGGACTTCCGCAAATGGCAGAGACTCCAGCGGGGAAGTAACGGTAGGTTGAGACCCCGCAACGAAGTGAGGAGGCTCAAGCACCGTCCCGCGGAAAGCGAAGCCATTTGCGGAAAGGAACAGCGGCGATAGACTTATCACTTAAAGTTCATACAAAAGGGTAACATTGTCTAATTCATGACACTTTCAGTTAATGAGGACTATCCTTTTTGTATCACATTGAACGAGCTTGGTCTTGTATAGTATAATATGGTTATGCAAAGGGAGACTCATTAAGGTCTCTATAAAATTGAGGTGACAGCATAATGATCGGCAACTTGGATATGTTTGGATTCCAAGCCTTATGGAGTCCATTTTTATTAATTTTCACTGTCCTTACCATAGTATTATATTTCTATATTACCGGCAAAGGGAGACACCGTTTCCAGGACTCGGAGGAGATATCAAACAAGCAACGTACTCTATTCCTCATCAGTATGGTACTGTTTTACCTTGTAAAAGGATCACCAGTTGATTTGTTATCTCATTTAATGTTAAGTGCTCATATGACGCAAATGGCGATATTATATCTGGTAATTCCCCCTATTTTACTTATGGGTATGCCTGCTTGGGTACTTAGAAAAATCATCAATCTTCCAGTGGTAAAACCTGTGTTCCGGTTCATTTCCAAACCACTTATTGCCTTATTCGTTTTTAACGTATTGTTCTCTCTTTATCACATACCAGTCGTATTTGACACGATAAAGGTTGATATGGTGTACCATACGGCATATACATCTGTAATGTTCTTAGGTGCTTTTATTATGTGGTGGCCTCTTGTTAATCCACTTCCTGAGGAGCAACGTCTTTCAGGCATCAAGAAAATTGGTTATATCATGGCAGACGGAATGTTATTGACACCAGCTTGTGCCCTGATTATTTTCGCAGATCAGCCACTATATTCTACGTATTCAGAATTGACTGCATGGATGGCAGCACTTGCATTATGTGTGCCAGCCGGAACCTTAAGCGGTCTTGATCTTGGTGGGCCAGAGTTGTTCAATGCCTTGCCATTGGTTGAAGATCAACAGCTTGGTGGTGTCATCATGAAAATCATCCAAGAAATCATGTACGGCAGCATTTTAGCCTATGTATTCTTCGGTTGGGCCAAGCGTGAACGAGAAAAAGACGAAATCGACTTAAACAAAGCCATGCAACCAAAAGTGGTGGAGTAAAGTAAGTTTCTTCGCAATAACCAAGTTGATTGTAGTGGAAGGCGCGCAGACTTCTGCGGGAGGAAGGGACAGGGGAGACTCCGCAGGCTTGCCGAGGAGGCTCCCGGACCGCCCGCGAAAAGCGAAGCGCCTGGAACGGAGGTCAACTGTGAAAAACAGCAACACTTCCTGTTGCTGTTTTTTATGTAAGATTATTTACAATATCATGAACGTTTGAAAATCATATTGAATCAACTTGAAATGTTTTCTAAAATAAAGGAATGAATTAGACGTACGAGAGGAGAACAAGATGGATTACTCAATCCCAATAATGCCTACAATCAGTACATTCTTTATCGTACTGAGCGCCATATTTGTCGCAATAGGCTGGTACTTAATTAGTAAACGCAAAATAGAAGCACATAAAAAAGCAATGTTTTTTGCAGCAATCTTCGCTATAATTTTCTTTGTCATCTATGCATCAAGAACTATTTTTGTCGGAAATACCAGCTTCGGAGGACCTGATGATATAAAAGTGTATTATACAATCTTCTTACTTTTTCACATCACCCTTGCTACGGTTGGTGCTGTCATGGGAATTATCACTCTATGGACAGGCTACAAAAACAAGCTGGAAAAGCATCGAAAGCTTGGCCCGATAACAAGCATCATCTGGTTTTCTACCGCAATTACAGGTGTTGCTGTTTACCTACTTTTATATGTAATTTATCAGGGTGGCGAAACTACTTCGGTTTTCAAAGCTATACTTGGTCTATAAGAACAAAAAAAGGTGGTTGGACAATAGTCCAATCACCTTTTTTGCATGTTATATTTTAAAGTTCAGTTTAATAATACCTGCTTCACGTGCAGAATTAAATGCAATCAATAATAATGGTCCTACAATAAACCCAAGAATGCCGAGAAGCTTTAAACCAAGATACATGGCAATCAAAGTTGCTAGTGGAGAAAGTCCGATATGACTTCCCATAACTTTCGGTTCGACAGTCCTTCTAATGACTAAAAGAACAACAGCCAGAATGGACAATTGAGTTCCAAGACCGATATCACCTGTAATGAAATGGAATATAGCCCATGGTCCCAAGATGACGATAGAACCAATAATCGGGATGAAATCTATGACCCAGATAATGAAAGCCATTAGTAAAGCTACCTCCGGTGAAATAAATAACAATCCAATCAAGCTTGCGAAAAAAATTATAACGCTGACAAGGAATTGTGCTTTAAAGAAACCAAATACAACATAAGATAATCTTGAACTCATGAATTTTACTTTTGCGGCCGTCTCTTCTTTAAGATGTGAATAAAGACCCGCTTTTAAGCGAGGCATATCAATCAAAAATAAGAAAAGTGCAATCAGGTAGACAATGAAACTGACCAAATAATTTGGGATATTCGTGAAAATACTTTTAATGTTTTGTATATTAAACAAATCTGTTAAGTATATTCTCAATTCATAAAGAAATTTGTCTACTTGCAGGCTGATTTCGGTAACAAATTCAGGTGGTAGATCTTCAGAAGCATTATTCATATCGGATTGAAAATCACGCCATACCCTGTTAACTTCATTTATGTAAGAAGGGGCATTTTCCACCAAGTTGATACCTTCAGTTATTACTTTTGTCGTTAGAAAATAACCTACAATCCCGATACTTGTCAAAAACAAGAGGAAAACGATGAATACAGAAAGGTTTCTTTGTAATTTTGCTCTGGCTTGTAAAAGCCTCACAAGAGGTTCAAGGAACATTGCTGTAATCAAAGCAATGATGATGGGAATGGATACAGGCAATATAAAAAATGCAATTATTGCTATTACAGCAATAATAATTAGTATAAAAAGTGTTCGAATACTAAACAGCGTTGACAATGGATGTCTCCTTTCTAATACCATACTCCTATATTAATTATAGTATGGATTTTATTGAAATAACAGTATGTATGAAAATAAATATGAGAACGGTTTCTATTTATACATTGTTTTTTTCGTAAAAGGGAAAAAGTAAATAAAAGATAAGTAAGCACAGTTATTGTATAAAAGCATAAAATAATAAAACCCCTAAAGAGAAAAGGAGGTATACATGATGTTGGTACTGAAGAAAGGACAGGAAGAGATGAGTAATATGCTGCTGCAAACAGTTATATCTATCTGTGTTTCAGATATTGGTGATATAAAACTCCTTCCACCACGGTCGGTAGGGAAATTGTACTCTATCATTAATAGAGACCAAATCAATCATGCAGTCATTAATTATAATGAGGAAAATAAGCTATGTATCGAACTTTTTGTTGCTGTCGTATACAACAAATGTATTCCACAAAAATGCAAGGAACTACAAGCATTAATAAAAAAGGAAATTGAAGTCATTACCGGAGAGACGGTATCGGAAGTAAATATATACGTTGATCATATATGGATTAAATAAAGTTTAAAGAAAAAAGGTGAAGCAAGCCCGTTATGCCTGCAATTCACCTTGAGAACTCATTTCAATTATTTAATTGAATCCATACGTTCTTTAGCTTGTTTTAATAAAGAGGTTGATGTAGATACAATATTGGAAGGAAATGTTTCGCCTTCCCCATACTCCACACCATGTGGATAGTAATGCTTACCTAAAAGCGGTGTCATCAAGTTAATGATGGCATGTGAACCACCAATATCACCTTCTACAGCATAACCTTGTACACGAAGGTAGAATGTGCCTTCTTTTGTTTCAAATTTACGGTCATAGGTTACTCGCTCATAGTCCCATTGACCAGCAAGGTCAAAACCTAAATCCTCCATGATATCTGTTAAACGGGATAATTCCACTCTTTCATTTTCAAAGCCTGTATTCTCAATTTTCATGTATGTACACTCCTTTTTCTATCACTGTGAAACCAAATAAAGTATGCTCCCTGTTTTATAATAGTACGAATGCGGACAACTTTCAATAAAAGGTTCTCAATCTCAGGCTCGTCCAGTTAAGTTTTTTGGAAAAATTCATGATTTTGTAGAAAATGGTGAACCTAATGTTGTAGAAGAAGATACCTTTATCCTCTTCAAAATAGTGGACAGCTATGTATGAAATAAATCGGAGGTTGAAAAAATGCAAACGGTAAGAGATGTTATGACAACGAATGTAGATTGTTGCACACCATTGGATAATGTGTTCGAAGTGGCAACAAAAATGAAGGATTTGAATGTAGGGGCCATTCCAATTGTGGAAAATGGACAGCTATTGGGAATGATTACGGATAGGGACCTAGTTGTCAGGGGTATTGCAGAAAAACATCCAGGTTCTAATCCAGTAACAAATGTAATGAGCGACCACTTAATTACCATTGGTCCTGATACTTCTATTGCAGAGGCTTCGCATCTAATGGCAGAACATCAAGTCCGGAGATTGCCTGTAGTGGAAAATGGGCAGTTGATCGGAATAGTATCACTAGGAGATTTGGCAGTGAGGGATTACTCCGATGATCAAGCAGGAGATGCGCTTAGTGATATTTCAGAAAAATAACCTAAACATTGTACGCTGTTGATTTCCGTTCCAGGCGCTTCGCTTGCCTGCGGGCGGTCCGTGAGCCTCCTCGGCTTCGCCTGCGGGGTCTCACCTGTCCCTTCCTCCCGCGGGCGTCTTCGCGCCTTCCACTCCAATCAACAAGGTTACTTCATTCACCATAGGTCAAAAAGACGACCTAACAGAGTTATTAAAGTACCCTTGAAGTTTCTTTTAATGACTTACTAGCCGTGTATTGTAGCAAATGGCGTAGACTCCAGCGGGGGAGTAACGGTAGCTTGAGACCCCGCAACGAAGAGAGGAGGCTCAAGCACCGTCCCGCGGAAAGCGAAGCCATTTGCGGAAAGGAACAGCGGCGCAAAACCAATATCTAAAGTTTTTAAAATTACCGGTTGATTATTAACCGGTTTATTTATGTTATAAAAAAAAGTATTCATTCTACTTTTAAAGGGTATAGATAGAATAACTCTACTATTGTCTATTAAAACGTAAAATTGTAATGAAAGTGATTCTAGTAAATATAATGATAGAAAAGGGAGGGAAAAGAGAAATGAGGGGTTTATTCTTTTTGCTATTTATTGCATTTTGTTTATATTTATTTGTAAATGTTGAACCACATGAATTGGAACAGCTTATTACAGAACAACCACTAACTGGCCAAATTGACACAGAGAAAAGGCAATCAGAAGAAAAAGCTTTTGTTCAATCTGAAATTCAAATGAATCAAGAGATAGGCGGTCTAGCTTCTTTTATGGGGGAGGATTCACAAGTCTTATTGGATAAGCTAGGAGAACCGATAAGAAAGGATCTGTCCTCCTATGATTACGAATGGTGGATTTATAATGAGAATTTGGAGAATTACATGCAATTTGGTGTGAGTGAGGGAAAGGTCGTTACTATTTTTAATACAGGAAGTGAAAGTGAAAATGAACTGTTTAATATAGGGCAATCTTACGATGAGTTGAATGATATATACAACTTTTCAAATGATTTGACCGTTTCTCATGAAGAAGGTTCTTATCGTTTTCAGTTAAAAGAAGAAGAATTGAAAACAAGGCCCTTGCTTAAAGTGGAAGACTTCTATGCGCAGTTATATTTTGACAATTTCGAACAATCTCTTTCAAGTGTCCGCTACATTGACAGCTCTACCCTGATTAAACAACGCCCTTATGAACTTTTATATAGAGGTCCTTTGGTTGAACCAAAAGAGTTAAGCGAGGATGAATGGGCAAGGGTTGAGGAAGGGGACGCCAAACAAATTATTGACTTTACAAATATCATTAGACATCGCTTTGAGCTATCACCAGTTGAATGGGATGAAGATACAGCAGGGGTTGCATACTTACATAGTAAAGATATGAGGGAGGAAGACTATTTTTCTCATACATCCCCCACAAAAGGGAACTTGACTGATAGACTTACATTAGGAGAAGTCCCATTTCGTTTAGCTGGGGAAAATATCGCTGCAAAGTATGTGGACGGAGTTGCAGCTGTGGAAGGCTGGTTAAATAGTGAAGGGCACAGGAATACACTATTAAATCCAAGGTTCACCCACCTTGGCGTAGGAGTAAAGGAGAAATATTATACACAAAATTTTATTGAAACATGGTAGAACAGAAAAAAGACAGTCATTCAAGGCTGTCTTTTTCTGTACACTAGTTTCATATCGCCTGCAAGAAAAACCTCACCATCCCAGCTTCCAACAATCTGTAATTGGTCCCCTTTACTAAATGAAGGAGGGCTACTTGTAGGAGTAAATGGTTGTCTATAAACTACTGTTGTAAGTCCAGTATCATTTTGTATCCGACAGGTAGTTTCAAGTAAATACAGTTGATGATAAAACCGTTTGTTTTCAGTATGTATAGACAGGAGTTTCCCATCCACTCTAGCTTCAGAAGGGACGTGTGAAAGGTTCTTCCAACGTTCTTTCTGTTTCTTAGCCTCTTTTTTGGTAATCCAATAAAAATAACCAATCAGAATAGGGATAACGATGGCAGTAACCATTTCACACTCCCTTTCTAGTTTCTTTTTGGAATAACAAAGAAGCTGCCTGTAGCATGGGCAATCAAAGCACCATCACTTCTATAGACTTTGCCTTCCATCACTAATAACTTTGATCCTTTATGAATCACAGAAGCCACACATGTAAAATGATCCCCTACGCCTTTTGCTACGTAATTTACTTTCATTTCAGTCGTAACTGCAGCCTTATCTTCAGGGATCAATTTGAAAGCAAGCGTACCCATAGCAGAGTCAAGCAATGTCGCCGTTAAACCTCCGTGTAAAATATCCAATGAGTTCTGAAGCAGTTCGGTGTTAGGTATCGTCATAGTTAAAGTATCTGGCTCTTGAAATTCACTGTTGATTTCCATAAGTGCTCCGATGTGTGTGCTGTTCGAACCATTCCTTATGCGTTCGATGCTTTTTAAATATAAGGAAGCTACCTGTTTTTCCTCCTCCGTAGCATCTGATAAAAAGTGGTTCCATTGTTGCTTAATATCCATTACTCTGTCCTTCTTTCTCGAAAAGTCTACCTACATCTTATCAAGGGCTGGCAAGGAAGAAAAGAAAAATAGGCGAACGCTTTTACTTTTTCCAAATAAAATAAACTAGGCATATTAACGAGGAGAGGGGTGAGAGAATGGCAACTAATCAAAAACATCCTAGCATCGAAAAGTTCAAAGACTTTGTAAAACGACATCCAAAGCTTTCACAAGAAGTCAAGAGTAAGAAAAAGACCTGGCAGGATTTGTTTGAGGAATGGTATTTGCTAGGGGAAGAGGATGAGAGCTGGAAAAGCTACCGTGATGACGAAGCACAAGAGGAGAAACTAGAAAAAAAATCCGATGTTATTCCTCAACTGCTGCAATCTTTGAAAAAGATGGATGTGAACCAGATGCAGTATCATCTGACAAATGTCAATTCTGCTATAGGCAATATCCAGCAGTTAATTCAACAGTTCATTCCGAATTCAACTAAAGGCAGTTCCCCGACCCAAGGAGTGAAAAATCCGTTTTCGTTTCGAAAAGACTAGGAATGGATGAGGCAAATGAGAAAAGACGTCTATGAATATATCCAAAAAAAGAAAACGTTAAAAAGCTACTTACGCGAACAACCTATATGGTATCGTACGCTTACTAGAAATCCTGAGAAGCTTAACGACTTTGAGTTATCCTCCATGCATTATTATAAGCAAACGATTCCTCACAAAGTGGAAAAGTTTCAAAACTCCGTTCAAATGGCTTCCATGATGGTCCACATGTTTCAAACAATGAAGAATATGGACTAAACTTTAAATTCTAGCGCACCACTTTTATGTGGGCGTTTTTTTATTAGAATAGATTATAACCTCCTTTCTCAAACTATAGAAAAAGCAGTACTAGAAAGGAGCAAAAAATATGAAAAAATCAATGTTGGTTATGATCTGCCTGTTAACACTTGCGCTTGGCGGCTGTAAAGAAGATCAAAAAAAACCTGAAAGTGAAGCAGCAACAGACGTAGAGGTGATGGAGGTCATTTCTACAAATACAAAAGAAATCTCTATGACCTTGCATCATTCCGTAAAAGATCAGAATGTCTATCTAGAATGTATTATTACTCCAGAGTTTGAATTCAAGGAAAATAGCAAGACTAAAAAAGAAGGAGAAGGCCAGGTTGCTGTCTACGTAGATAATAAAAAATGGGGAAGCTTCGCAAAAGGTGCATTCATCCTTAAAGGCGTACCAAAAGGAGAACATAATTTGACCGTGAAATTAATACATAATGATGAGACTGAATACGGAATAGAACAGTCAATCAAAGTAGAAATTTGATCAACACTTTGGGTATTATACATCTCTAGAAAAACATGGTATGATGGATTTGGAGGTGTATTCGATGATGATTGCAACTTTTGAGCATGTTCAAATGGTTGAAAAAGCAGAAGAATTAGCGAAAATGATTTGGCAGTCCGAACTTGCTGAAGACTATCATCGCTGTTTATATAATTTACAACATGACGAAGAAGCACAGGAGCTTATCCGTGCATTCGATTCTATAAAAGAAAGATATGAGGAAGTACAGCGATTCGGGAAATATCACCCCGATTATCGCAAAGTAACCCTAGAAACACGGGAGTTAAAACGTAAAGTGGATCTCCACGAAACCATCCATGCTTTCAAACAAGCTGAAGATGCCATACAAAAAACACTCGATGAGATTAGTGTGATGATAGGGCAGGCAGTTTCTACAAACGTAAAAGTGCCAACTGGTAACCCATTCTTCGATTCCCTATCAAGCTGCGGTGGCGGCTGTGGCTCTGGCGGCGGTTGCGGTTGTAAAGCAAGCTAACAAAGAGAGAAGCTGCATAAATTGTAGCTTCTTTTTTTGTGATTAAAAGGGAACGCTTGGAGCTAAATACACATAGCTGTTGATTGGAGCAAATGGCGTAGACTCCTGAGGAGATAGCGCTAGGTCGCTAGGTGGAGACCCCGCAGGCGTAGCCGAGGAGGCTCCAGCAGCGCCCTTAGGAAAGCGAAGCCATTTTGCGGAGATCAACAGCGGCGCTTAACCAAGCATCTAAACTATTTTACTCTTAACCGTATACAATCGTCACAAAGGTTGCCACAACAGAACATCTTTTCCTGAGGAACATAGAAGCGGTGCCTATAAACAAACAAAGATTTTTGCCTTCTTACAAAATGCGTTTCCACTGTCACTTTCTTCTTATGCATCGCTACTTTCGAACAAACCCCAATAAAGGATATTCCTTTATCCTCCCAACCATCAATATGTTTAGGATCAACCTCTACGTATAGAAAGGGAATTCCAGCTACATGTTTTCGGAAACAGCTGAAGACTAAATCATTTTTATCAAGTTCTTCTAAAAAAACATCCCAAATCTGCTCCAACTCCATGAAAAACGCCCTTTCCTCTATTTAATGATTGAATATTCCCCAATTGGTGTGCGTTAAGTATGTCATAATTTTTCCATTCATGCTAAACTATAATAAAAACGTGGATTAATATTTTTAAAGGGGTAAATCATATGCTATCACAAAGACAAGGCATTGTGGTGTGGCTACATTCATTGAAGCAAGCCAAATTGCTGAGGCGCTATGGAAATGTCATCTATATATCAAAAAAATTGAAATATGTCCTGTTCTATTGTAACAGTGAGGATACGGAAATGTTGGTGGACAAGCTTAACAGACAATCTTATGTCAAAAAGGTAGAGGTTTCACATAAGCCGACCATTAAAACACATTATGAAAACTCGAGACCAGACAAAGCAAAAGAATATGACTATAAGATGGGCTTATAGAAAAAGCAGTACAAACTTAAGAAATTAGGTTTGGTACTGCTTTTTGTTTTATACATAGATTTCTTTTATACTGATATGTTTCATGATTACCTTAAAGCGGGAATATAATGATTTAACCGCAATATTCCAATTAAATATTGAAAATAAAGTTCTTTTTCAGCAAAAACGTCTGTAGGTTTTACCTCGAATTGAATAATTTCTTTGTCCAATTCCTTAGCCAGCTCTTGAAAAAGGTCAGCGCGTTTATTCGGTTGGAATTGATGGTTTGGAATCCCTTCCAAACTAATATAAAGAGCTTGAAAATCACCAGGGTTTGTAGGTTTCATTACAACTACAAAAGAAGAAAGATTTCGTTCGTTTTTTACCGTATGGAGCATAATGAGATGCTGTAGTCTATTTTTATTACTTCTTGCGAGCTCCATAAGTTCATATATATCAGAATAGCCTTCTCCGAGTTCAATAAAGCGTTGTATCATTTTTTTTCTCCTCTCAACGAGCTTACTCACACATACTTTACCATGTTCCATTTGAAAATTGAAGCGAATATACAGTCTAAAGGAGGTATATCGATGCTTTGGTTCACCTTGTTTCTTATTATAAGTTTGATCGTTTTGTATATTCATGATCACTTTTACGGAAAGAATGCTTCCTCATCCAATAAGAGTCTGCCTATTAAAGGAATGCTTGTAACAGGAATTTTATATTACCTCGTACAAGAAGGGCTTTTAACCAAGGAAGAAGAAAAACTTTTAGCAGATAGAAGTCTTGAAGAAATAGAAGGGTATGTTTCAGAGAAAGGTATCTTGAATCAACATGAATGGGGAAATTTATGTTTATCCCATTGTGAGACAAATGACAATGCCTTTGATATAGATATGCCAACATAATAACCGAACAAAAAAACCCTGCTCGGATGTCCGGGCAGGGTCCTTCCATCCCTTGAAACGAATCAAGGTTAAGAAGGCAAAGGGAGAGGAGAAACCGGAGGAAGAACTTATGGGGAAACGTAAGTCTTCTCCGCGGTTGGCAACAACATCACACGAAAGGATGTTGTTAACACTAAGTATGAACCAAAAGGTGTAAAGCTATACACAAATGATAAAACTAAAATGAAGCCTGAGAAATACTTTTGAAATTCATGTCGAATATGATAGGATATTGATGATTGGCAATTTAGAAACAAAGTATGGTGAGAAGATGAGAGTAGTTTCAGGGAAATGGAAAGGTAGACAATTGAAAGCGGTTCCGGGAATGAATACGAGACCAACAACAGATAAAGTGAAAGAGTCCGTGTTTAATATTATCGGTCCATATTTTGACGGTGGTTTGGCACTTGACCTATTCGGAGGAAGCGGATCTCTTGGCATTGAGGCGTTAAGTCGTGGGGTGGACAAAGTAATTTTTGTTGATAAGGACGGAAAGGCCATCCAGACAATCAAGCAGAATATAGAAACCTTCCATTTAGGAGAACAGGTTGAAGTCTACCGAAACGATGCAGTGAGAGCACTCAACGCATTAAAAAAACGTGAGGTCAAATTTGATTTAATCTTATTAGATCCCCCGTATAAAAAGCATCATTTAGAAGAATTGATACATAAAATAAGTGAATTTGATCTTCTCACGCAAAACGGTCTGATCATGGCAGAACATAGCAATGAAGTGGAGTTGCCTGAAATTATGGGTACATTTCAAAGAAAAAGAAAGGAAGTCTATGGGTTGACGGTCATCTCCGTTTACCACCATAGCAGTGGAGAAAAAGGGGGAGAATGACGTGGCAAGTGTAGCAGTTTGTCCGGGAAGTTTTGATCCGGTAACTTTCGGGCATCTAGATATAATCAAGAGGGCTTCTAAAGTTTTTGATACGGTGTATGTTTGCGTATTAAATAATTCATCTAAAAAACCTTTATTTTCTGTTGATGAGCGGGTTGATATGATCAAGCAGGTGACAAAAGAATTTGGGAATGTAGAAGTAGAAGAATTCCATGGCTTGCTTATTGATTATGCACATAGCAAAAATGCCCGTTCCATTGTGAGAGGGTTACGAGCAGTATCTGATTTTGAATATGAGATGCAAATCACATCCATGAACAGGGTACTAGATGAAAGTATCGAAACATTGTTTATGATGACTAATAATCAGTACTCATTCTTAAGCTCAAGCATTGTGAAAGAAGTTGCAAAATATAATGGATCGGTTTCAGAATTGGTTCCGCCCACAGTGGAAGAAGCTTTGAAAAAGAAGTTCCATAATAAAGAATAGAACGAAAGCTGTCATGAAAATCAATGTTCATGGCAGCTTTTTTATCACATCATTTAAGCATGTTCATTTTTAATAACTTTTTTTAATAGCAGCAAAAGGTAAATCCAAAGCATGGCAATTGTAAAAATGGGACCATATGTCTGGAACAGGCCAAAGACTGTTTCCCAAAATCCTTCCGGCAAATAGGGGGAAAAAACGGGCAAGTCTCCGTCAGCAGTCTCAAACCCTTTTAACCTTTGATCTAAAGGCTGCCATAGAATAAAAGTAATAACTGCTGCAAAGACACCATGCAGGATTCGTGCCAGGAAGAAAGGTTTGAAGCGGATATCGGACTCTGCTAAAATGCTTGCAACCTGTGCTTGAACGGAGAACCCGCTGAAAGCAAGGAAGAAGCTGGTTATGATAATCTGCTCCATTAAACTGACCCCTTTTACTTCGCTTGTCAATTTTCCGCCTAGAGTAATTTCAAACAGTCCGGATATAAGTGGATAGCTAAGGTCTTTTGAAATATCAAATATACCCAGAAACACACTGATAAGGGTGGCAAGTATAGCAGTAACGGAAAATATGGAAAGCATGCTGTTTAACACTGAAAAAAGAATTAAAAACCCGCCAACCATAAGTAAAGTTTGAACAGAGGACAATACTGCCTCCCCAAGCAGTTTCCCAATAGGCTTGTTGTTTTTAAGGCGTGTTTTGTGCAACTCGGAAAAAGCTTTTCTGATCGATATCTTTTGAGGAGTTCTAGACAGGTCATCTTGACGTTTGGAAACATAGTAAGGACCATAAAATCGCATAATTAACCCGACACATATATTGCCTAAATAATGAGCAGCGGCCAGTATGATGCCGACTTTTGGGTTATGAAAAAAACCAACTGCTATAGCTCCGAATATAAAGAGTGGATTAGAAGAATTGGTGAAGGAGACAAGTCGTTCTCCCTCAATTTGCGTAATCTGGTTTTCCTGACGAAGCCTCACGGTTAATTTCGCTCCAGAAGGATAACCCGAAGCCATGCCCATAGCCCATACAAAACCTCCTACTCCAGGCACTCTGAAAAGTGGCCGCATAAAAGGCTCTAATAGGACCCCGATAAAAGCCACAACACCAAACCCAATTAGCAATTCACTGATAATTAAAAATGGCAGTAGGGACGGAAAAACTATATCCCACCACATATTAAGTCCTCTTACGCTTGCTTGAAAAGATGCTTGAGGGTTAAGAATAAGAGATAGTGTAAGCATGGAAATGATTAAAGCGAAGAAAACTGTCTTGACCTTCGAATAGTCCAACCTATTAACCCCCTTCATAAGAATAAAAACAACAAATATGTTCACATATGAAAATAATCAAGAAGCACTTGATTTCTTTTTTGTACAAGAATGAATAGGTTTTTGTTAGAATAATAATAATTACCCTTAGATTAGCAACCAGGTTTGTCCCACCACCTTACCTTTCAATATACGTAAAAGGGATAGTGGAATAGAACTAAAAATGACCCAAGTCTTCACAGTTTGTTCACCAAGAAAAAGGAATAGCGTATGATAAATTAGAAGAATCAAAGGATAATGGTATAGGACTTGATAATTTGGTTGCTGTAAAGCTTTAGGTGGCTGTACACAGCTTGAGGTGATAACTTGAAAGAACCTATAGTAGGAGTCGCATTGGGATCTGGTGGTGCACGAGGTTTTGCTCACCTTGGGGCATTGAAAGTATTACAAGAAGAGAATATAAGCGTGGATTTGATTGCAGGAAGCAGTATGGGAGCACTTGTAGGAAGCTTCTATGCAATGGGACATGATATGGATCGCCTATATAAAATTGCCACTGCATTCAAACGAAAGTATTACCTTGACTTTACTGTTCCGAAAATGGGATTTGTAAGTGGAAACCGGGTGAAAGAGCTTATCCGCATGTTCACTCAAAACAAAAACATTGAAGAATTAGACATTCCCCTTTCCATCGTCACAACAGATTTGGAAAAGGCGGAGAAAGTAGTCTTAACTAGTGGGCCAATATCCGATGCTGTAAGGGCAAGTATATCCATTCCAGGTATTTTTGTTCCAGAAAAGGTTAATGGACGGCTGCTGGTCGACGGTGGAGTTGTAGACCGTGTCCCGGCTAGCGTAGCAAAAGAAATGGGTGCGGATATTGTTATCGCGATTGACGTTTCACAAGTAAAAACGAATGAACCGATTGATTCGATTTTCGATGTTATTTTGCAAACAATAGATATTATGCAAAACGAGTTGGTAAAAAGAAGTGAAACGGAGGCAGATATTATGATAAGGCCTTCTGTTGCACACTATAGTTCACGGGCATTTACCAACATAGAGGAAATCATTCGAATAGGTGAAGAAGCGACTAGACTGCAGATACCTTATATTAAGAAGACGATAGAGGAGTGGAAGGAGAAACAGCAACATGAAAAGTAGATATTTTATGAGGTCCCTTTTAATTGGGATAGTGCTTGCAGTGGTCTTGAATTTTGTGACATTGCCCTATTATGTAACACGTCCTGGTGATGCACAGGAATTGAGACCCCTGGTATCGGTAGAAGGCGGGGATGAAGACGAAGGAAGCTTTATGCTGACCACCGTTAAAATGGGGAAGGCAAACATATTCACCTACGCTTTTGCAAAGGTAAGTGACTATCAAAATATCTTCCCTATCAACCAGATCCGTGCTGAGGATGAGACAGACGAAGAGTATAACTACCGACAGTTACATATGATGGAAAGTTCTAAAGAAACAGCTATAAAAATAGCTTATGAGAAGGCTGGCAAAGAAGTGGAACTCATTTCCAAGGGAGTATATGTGTTCAGTGTTAAAAAAGGACTAGCAGCTGAAGGTAAGCTTGATATTGGTGACCGAATTACACATATTGATGGAAAAGCAACAGCGACCGCAGAGGAATTGATGGAAGTGGTCGGTGAAAAAAGTATCGGGGACACAATAGATCTTACATTTGATCGCGACGAGGAAGAACAAACAACTTCCATTACATTAGGAGAGCATCCCGAGGACCCAAACCGTGCGGGCCTTGGAATCAGTTTATTAACAGATTACGAAATTACCATGGACCCTCCGATCACAATCAATACTGCTCAAATAGGAGGTCCATCTGCAGGTTTGATGTTCTCTTTGGAAATATATAATCAGCTTATGGATGAAGACATCTCCAAGGGATATGAAATTGCAGGTACAGGAGCAATTAATGAAAAGGGAGAAGTCCTCCGAATCGGTGGAATTGCCCAAAAGATTGTTGCGGCCGATAACTCAGGCGTTGATATCTTCTTTGCCCCAAATGAAAAAGGTTTGGAAGGGTCTAATTATCAAGAAGCCCTTGTAGCGGCGGAGGATATTAACACATCCATGAAGATTGTGCCTGTAGATACATTTGAAGATGCGATTGAGTATTTGGAGCAATTGGAAGCTAAAAGTGAATAAAGGGTAAATGCCAAAAAAATCAAACGTCTCACACATGGTGGTGAGGCGTTTTTTATGGAGAATTATTCTTGCGAATTCCGAATTGTCACAATAACCCGTAAAAAAGTCACAATAATTGTTTGAAAAGTCACAATAGCTGCAGTAATAGTTACAATAAGTCCCTGAAGAGTTAGAAAAGTTACCATCCAGGTAATATACCTACTTGAGATGACGAATAATGCGAAGAAAGCCTAAAAGCCCATTGAAAACTAACCGAAACAAAAAATCCCTCAGATCATCAGCGTGAGGGATTTAACAATGTTTTATTAATAAATAATGGGAAAGTTCATTGGACGGACTTTTTTATATAAACCTACGTTCCTGTTCATCATAGCGTATCGGTGGTTTGGAAAACTCCTGAAGCATCCAATCACTCCGTGCAGGCTCTTGAAACTTCATGGCATATGTATTGGTTGCACGAATATCCATTTCAAGCATCGCACTTTCAACACCAGACACTTTAGAAAGAATAGGAATTTCCACTTCTTTTTTGATTTGCTTCAAGTAAGCTTGCCCACGCTTCGTCATACCTAACAAACGAATATATTCACTTTGCTTTGATGAGGAAACTTTCAGCATAGCATCCTTTTTCGTGTTGGTAAGTAAGTGAGTACACATTCGTTGCAGTCTTGTCCACGTGTATCTCTTTGTTTTTAGCTTAGTCATAAATTCATGAAAAGTAGAACTTTCTTTCATCGTATGGATTAACCTGTGCTCTAGACCTTCCTCCACTTCATATATCTCTGAAAGCTCATACGGGGTGCTACAAAGAACTCTATATTTAAGGAGTGAGAAATAATCCTCCCATTGATGAAAACTTCCTACATGCTCTTTATAGTAACCTAACAGATTATATGTAGGTTGCGGTACAAACCTTTGGACCTTTTCAATATTTCCACTATGATCAAAAAGATGTTTCCTTATGCTTGTTGCACTGGCAATCGGTGAATCATTGAACTCTGGATCATGATAACCAGCCCCAGTCCTTTCAATAGTGCAAGGTTGCAAGGAACTTTTTTGATCTTGTATTGCTTTTACATAATGAAATCCAAGAATATTATTCGGTTGGGTCAAATCCAACACCTTTTCTCTGTTTTCAGTAAGTCTTTTAAAAGCGAGAGAAGAAGCTTTCGGAAAGCTGTAGCCTTTTGCGATATACTCCTGAACAAACAAATCATAGGTATCTTTATGATCGTTCATTAAATGAATCGTACGTTCGAAGTCCTGAATGTTACCCTGTTCGCTACCAAAACACACATTTTCGCATTTTAATCCAGACAAAATGGAGATCGAGCCACCAGCAAAAACTTCTGCCTTTTGGGTAGCAAATGCGTACGGTAATTCCACGACAATGTCAATGCCGTTAGAAAGTGCCATTTTTGTGCGGGTCCATTTGGATACAAGCGCAGGTTCGCCTCGTTGAAGAAATTGTCCGCTCATTACAGCAATTACAACATCTGCACCTGTCAGTCTCTTTGATTCTGTTAAATGAAACAAATGTCCGTTATGAAAAGGGTTGTATTCCACAATTACACCTAAGGATTTCATCTCACACCCACTCCGTCTATATTTCATTGATCAATTATTTACTTGGATACTTGTTCAATTTAAGTTATTATGTCTATAATTATAGTGTAAAGAAAAAATATTGACAAATAAACTTGCGAAAGCTATAATTACTTTTGTTGCCTTGAGGTGAATATCTTGTTGAAATGGACATTATTCCAGTTAAATCAGTTACAACATAAAGGTTTAGAAATCGATGAAACAGTTGATGTAAGTGAAATTACGGCACATAGTGAAATTCGATCTGTCAAACCAGTTCACGTAACTGGAAGAGCTGATTTAAGTTCAAGAAAAGCTACGTTTCATCTAACTGTGGAAGGTAGTATGGTTTTACCATGTTCACGTACGTTGGTTGATGTGGACTATCCTTTTACGATAAAAACAACTGAAACATTCTTATTTCAGCCTGGCGAGTATGAAACCGACGAAGAAGAGTTGCATACGGTCGAAGGAGACGTTGTCGATTTAATGCCAATTATTCGAGAAGCGATTATCCTAGAAGTGCCGATGCAGGTTTTCAGTGATTCTCCCGATAAGGAAGAGGCAGCTCCCCAATCAGGTAAAGACTGGGGCGTCATTTCAGAAGAGGATACACAAGAAAAAGTGGACCCAAGACTTGCAGGACTGGCTAAGTTTTTTGAGAAAGACCAAGAGTAGACATTACATGATGTAGTAGATGCTCATTTTTTAAGGAGGTGGGAAGAATGGCTGTACCTTTCAGAAGAACGTCTAAAACTGTAAAAAGAAAGCGTCGTACACACTTTAAACTACAAGTTCCTGGTATGGTAGAATGCCCAAGCTGCGGTGAACAGAAGTTATCACACCGTGTATGCCCGGCATGCGGTACTTACAAAGGGAAAGAAGTAGTAAATAAATAATGAAAAAAGCATGAGGCTTGCTGCCTTGTGCTTTTTTTATGCACTGCAACTCTCTTTAAGCCCGAAACCCGCTGAAGAAACCGCAAACGGTAAGAGAGAAGCCGTCTCAAAGCCCGAAACTCGCTGAAGAAACTGCAAACGGTAAGAGAGAAGCCGTCTCAAAGCCCGAAACCTGTTGAAGAAACCGTAAACGGTAAGAGAGAAGCCGTCTCAAAGCCCGAAACCCGCTGAAGAAACCGCAAACGGTAAGAGAGAAGCCGTCTCAAAGCCCGAAACTCGTTCAATGAACCGCAAACGGTAAGAGAGAAGCCGTCTCAAAGCCCAAACTCGCCCGAGGAACCGCAAACGGTAAGAGAAACATTTTCAACACTCTCCTTCTATCAATACAATACGTCCACAAAATTCACCACAGTCCACCAAAAATAAGTTAAAATAAACACAATACTCCAAAAAAGGTGGTCCACAATATCATGACAGAATCAAAAGTCCACACTCACATAGATGATGACCAATACTATTGGTTTACCATCAACCGCCCCGACAAACGAAATGCCATTGATTATGATGTAATGAACGAATTAATGTCTTCACTAAAGCAAGTAAGTGAAAACCCTGCCATCCGAGCTTTCATCATCACTGGCAGTGGGAATCAATCTTTTTGCTCCGGTGGAGACCTGTCCGTGTTTCATGCATTACATACAAAAGAAGAAGCCTATAGCATGCTTTCTAAAATGGGGGGGATTTTATATGACCTCATGACGCTACCAGTTCCAACCGTTGCTTTAATTAATGGTACAGCAATAGGGGGAGGCTGCGAAATTGCATCTGCCTGTGATCAACGCTGGGCTTTGAATCATGCAAAACTTGGCTTTGTTCAAGGGAAACTCGGCATCACCACCGGTTGGGGAGGAGCGAGCATGTTGATGGAAAAGGTACCGCATGCTAGTGCAATCAAAATGCTCTCGTCAGCAAAAACGTATACCGCGAGTGAAGCAGTGGAGTTAGGGTTTATTCAGAAAGTGGTCCCATTCTTCGAGCCCCAGTCATTAAAAGAGGAAATCTCAGTCTCTTCCTCAGTGCTGAGAAGCTACAAAAAGATTTTTATCTCTAGGTGGGAACAGACAGCATTAAAAGAAAGAATGCTAGCTGAGATAGAGCAATGTTCCGTCCTTTGGGAACAAGATGAACATCACGATGCCGTAAAAGCTTTTTTAGAAAGTAAGAAAAAATAGAATGAGGGCATTTTAGTCATCACGTAGTCTATCTTTTCTATTACACGCATATGTATAGGTAAAAAATGTGTGTAAGGGGGATAGCAATATGTCTACTGTTCGTCAAGATGCTTGGACTCAAGATGAAGATTTATTGTTGGCGGAAGTGGTTTTACGATATATAAGAGAAGGTGGAACCCAATTGACTGCGTTTGAGGAAGTGGGAAAAAAGCTTTCTCGGACATCTGCTGCTTGCGGTTTTAGGTGGAATTCATATGTGAGGAAACAATATGCAACAGGAATTGAACTGGCGAAGAAACAACGTAAAGAGCTAAAAAAAGAGCAAGCTGCTCCTCAACCTGTCACCTTTGAAAATGACTTTAGTGCAATAAATAATAAATTATATGCAGGTGATAACCTGACAATTTCAGCTGTGATTAGTTACTTAAACCATCTAGAGCAATTAGAAAATGAATATACCAAAATCAAAGAAGAGAATCAAAGCTTGAAAAAACAAGTGGAACAGCTAGAAGCTGATCTTAAACATATAGCAGAGGCTAAGCTGGAACTGGAATCATCGATGAATTTGGTAGAAGAAGATTACCGAGCTTTAATCGAAATTATGGAGCGCGCCAGGAAAATGGTTGTATTACAAGATGATGAAAAAAACAAAAAAGTTAAATTTCAAATGGATCGCAACGGAAATTTAGAGAGAGTGGAGAAATAGCATCTACAAATCAAGACCATCCTATTCAAGGGTGGTTTTTCATGTTAATTAGTAATGATGATAGTAATTTAGATACATATTGAAATATTAGTTGTATAATGAAGAAGTAATGTATTGGAATGATCTGGATGGTTCTTGAAAGGAGAGATTTAGTGCCTGAGATTCAAACTGAGCATCCTATTCTTCTTTTTGATGGTGTATGTAATTTGTGTAATTCATTGGTGACTTTTGTAATTAAACGTGATCAAGAAGCAACCTTTAAATTTGCTTCCCTTCAGTCTGAAGTGGGACAAACCATTTTAAAGGAACACTCTCTGCCGTTGGACCATTTTGATAGCTTCTATTATGTTGAATCCAATAAATTATTTACGAAGTCGACAGCAGCTTTGAAAGTGGCAAAAGAATTAGATGGCTCGTGGAAGCTTTTCTATCCATTAATTATTATACCTAAGCCTTTAAGAGATTTAGTTTATTCCTATATTGCAAAAAATCGATATAGGTGGTTTGGAAAGAAAGACCAATGTATGTTGCCAAGTCCAGAAATGAAAAAAAGATTTTTATAGGAGAGGAAGAGAATAATGAGCACTAAAACACAACTGACGGGCTCGATATTTCTTTCAAAACTCATTACGCAATATGCATTTATCCATGAAAAGACAGTGGGGAAAACCGCCGGTGAATATATTCGCCAAATAGGACTGAGAACAGGCGAATGGATTGAGGACTTTTATGGCAAAAGAGATGATGATTGGTCTGTGAACAAATATGCAGAAGTGATTGTCGATTTGAAAAACTCCATAGGTGGAGAATTCTATATCTCAACCATTACTCCAGAGTATGTAATAGTAAAAGCGAACCGTTGCCCTTTCGGCGAAATGGTAAGGGATGCTCCACACCTTTGTAATATGACGTCTAGTGTTTTTGGGGGAATTGCCTCAAGGAAGTTTGGATATGGGAAGGTTGATTTGAAGAAAAGAATAGCCGTTGGTGATCATGGCTGTGAAGTAGTCATCTATATTAAACCCAATGAACTTGTCAATGGTGATGTATATGAAAACCTGCCTCGAACACCAGAGAATGCAGATCCTTTTCAGTGGGAAAGTGAGACGATTGTGCTTTTGAATGAGGAGCTGCGAAAAAGTGATGAACTTGTGGTCAAGCTGATCGACGAATTGGAAAGCTTGAAAAAACAGGTGGATAAAAAGTGAAACCAAAAAAGGTAATTGCCAAAATTGAAGCAATTACCTTTTTTATTTTTAATCTGTAGTTTCCTCTTTAGTGGAGAGTCTTTCTTGTGCCTTAACTCCTTCTGGATACCACACAAGCGGGTTTTCCCCTAAATCACGCTCCACATCATAATGTACAGAGGTGAAGCCCATACGATTCCAAAAGTCGGCCGATTTGACACGAGGGTTCGTTTTAATTGGAAGCCCAAATCCTTTCGCGAAATCAACTAGTTCTTTTCCAAAGCCTTTGCGCTGGTAGTTAGATAATACTTCTAGTTTCCATAACTCTAAATAGTCTTGGCGAGGTTCGAAATATTTATCAAGTTCTTTAGAAACACGGTAAAGGCTCATTCTTGCCACAAGTTTTTCACCATAATAAATTCCATAGAATGGTGATTCGCTGTCATTCTCGATAATGTTATCTTGAAGGTCTTCTAACATAGATAGTTCCTGTATGCCGTATTCCCTGAACTGTTTGAACTCTTCCAATGTTTTATAGTTAATTGATAGTTTTTTTACAGTCATTTACATTTCCCCCTTGAATATCTCTAATTGAAGCGCCTACCACTATACATATTAGGCAGAATGGTTTATTTTAATATTAATTATATAACAAAAAAACAAAAAATTCTGCAATAATTTTAGAAAGCGCTTGCAATTAAAGAAGGAAATCCAGGAATTATGTAGAAATAGTAGTTTGTTAGGGGTTTAAATTGCAAGTTCTTTAGAAAGGGGATAACTCCATGCAAAAAATACTGATTGCTAATCGAGGAGAAATTGCAGAAAGAATCATACGAACATGTCAGCGATTAGGGGTAGAAACAGTTGCTATATATTCAGATGCTGATAAAGATTTGCCTTATGTTCAGCAAGCGACAGTAGCAAGACATGTAGGTGAGGCCCCGCCTCAAAAATCATATTTAAACGTTGAACGGATTTTGGAAATCGCTAAGGAAGAAAAGGTAGATGGAGTCCACCCAGGCTACGGTTTTTTATCGGAGAATGGAGAGTTTGCACAAGCGCTTCATGATGCAGGACTGACATTTATCGGTCCAAATGTAGATGTCATTAAGTTAATGGGAGATAAATTATCTTCCCGCAGAGCGATGATTCAAGCTGGAGTTCCAGTTGTTCCTGGCTCTGAGCAGCCAGTTGAATCATTAGAGGAAGCGCTGGTTCTTGCAGAGAAAATCGGTTTCCCTGTTATGTTAAAAGCTAGTGGAGGAGGCGGTGGAATTGGTATGCACCGCTGTGAAAACAAACAGGATATCGAGAACACTTTCGAACAGACCAAGAAACGAGCGAAAGCTTATTTCAAGAATGAGGATATGTTTATTGAAAAATACGTGGGTAATGCCAAGCATATAGAGGTGCAAATCTTCGGAGATGCACATGGAAATGTCGTACATATGTTTGAAAGGAACTGCTCTGTTCAAAGACGGAATCAAAAGGTTATTGAAGAAGCGCAGAGTCCGGCAATGAGCGAAGAGACTCGAATGAAAATTTGTGAAGCTGCTGTCCTGGCTGCCAAAGAAGTAGGTTACAAGAATGCCGGTACTGTTGAGTTCATCATGGACGAAGAGGAGAATTTTTATTTCCTTGAAATGAATACAAGACTGCAAGTTGAACACCCGATTACGGAGTGCATCACTGGCCTTGATCTTGTAGAATGGCAACTTCATGTGGCAGCTGGCGAAGAGCTGCCGTTGCAACAGAAGGAAATCACAAGCACTGGACACGCGATAGAATTTCGTCTGTATGCAGAAGATCCAGTGAAATTCTTTCCTTCACCTGGGCTCATCACAAAATGGCACCTTCCTATGGAAGCGGGAGTCAGAGTGGACAGCGGTTATGGCCCAGATCTAAAAGTAACACCATTTTATGACCCAATGATTGCAAAAATTATCGTTTCCGGTGAGACGAGAGAAGCGACAATTGAAAGGGCGAAGGAGTATTTAACGGCAGCTTCAGTTGAAGGAATAAAAACGAATCTTCCATTTTTGATTCGCGCTCTGGAGACAGATGATTTTGTCTCAGGTCACTATCATACTGGTTTCATTCAGTCGATGAACCCAATTACTACTTAAATTTATTACAACATGAGATCAGGAGGAAATTACAATGAAAAAAGTTGAAGCGGCAATGGCAGGTACAGTTTGGAAAGTGTTAGTGGAAGTTGGCGATGAAGTAACAGCTGGTCAAACTGTTATTATTTTAGAGTCCATGAAAATGGAGATTCCAGTGGAAGTAATGATGAACGGAAAAGTGGCGAGCATTTCTACTGCAGAAGGAGAATTCGTAAATGATGGAGATGTGCTGCTGGAATTGGAATAGTATTTTACAACGTTGAGAAGAAAGCGGGGGAATAAGATGATAAAAACCACCACTGATTTAGAACAAGAGTTTCAAGAAACGGTAGAAACAATCAAGAGCGGCGGAAGTGAGAAATATCACGAGAAATTAAAAGAACAAAACAAGCTATTTGTTCGTGACCGCCTTGCTCTTCTATTTGACAACGGACAATACGAGGAGGATGGGCTTTTTGCCAATAATAAAGCAAAAGGTCTTCCGGCTGATGGTGTTGTAACTGCCATTGGGAAAATAAATGGTCAGACAGTGTGTGTGATGGCAAATGACTCTACTGTAAAAGCAGGCTCATGGGGAGCAAGAACGGTAGAAAAAATCATTAGAATTCAAGAAACTGCCGAAAAATTAATGGTTCCGATTCTTTATCTTGTTGACTCTGCAGGAGCGAGAATTACAGACCAATTAGATATGTTCCCAAATAGACGTGGAGCTGGGAAAATCTTTTATAACCAAGTGAAGCTTTCTGGAATGGTACCTCAAATTTGTCTGTTATTCGGTCCATCTGCTGCTGGAGGTGCCTATATCCCGGCTTTCTGTGACATTGTTGTGATGGTAGACGGAAATGCATCCATGTATTTAGGATCACCACGGATGGCGGAAAAGGTAATTGGGGAGAAGGTTACATTAGAGGAAATGGGTGGAGCAAGAATGCATTGCTCTGTCAGTGGTTGTGGAGATGTCCTAGCTGCTACTGAAGAAGAAGCTATTCATCAAGCCCGAAAGTACCTTGAATATTTTCCTGGTAGTTACCAAGAGAAGACAAAAGAAGTGGATCCTGTCAGCCCAAAAGAAGGAAGAACGCTGACAGATATCATCCCTGTAAATCAAAACGCGCCATTTAATATGTATGAAGCGATAGATCAGTTGATTGATGCAAACAGTTTCTTTGAAATAAAGAAATTATTCGCGCCAGAATTAATAACCGGTTTCGCCCGGATGGATGGAAAGGTTGTCGGGATTATCGCGAACCAGCCAAAAGTGAAGGGTGGAGTACTTTTTGTAGATTCTGCAGACAAAGGTGCGAAATTCATTCAACTTTGTGATGCATACCACATTCCTTTACTGTTCCTTGCAGATGTTCCAGGCTTCATGATTGGCACAAAAGTGGAACGAGCAGGTATTATCCGCCACGGAGCAAAACTCATTGCAGCGATGAGTTCCGCCACGGTTCCAAAAATTTCTGTTGTGGTAAGAAAAGCTTATGGGGCTGGACTTTATGCGATGGCAGGTCCAGCATTTGAACCGGATTGCTGCATTGCACTTCCGACTGCACAAATAGCAGTAATGGGACCTGAAGCGGCGGTCAATGCGGTATACTCCAACAAAATTAATGAAATTGAAGATCCAAAGGAAAGAATTGCTTTTGTGCAAGAAAAACACCAGGAATATAAGGAGCATATCGATATTTATAAATTAGCTTCGGAAATGATTGTAGATGATATTGTACCTGCAAAAGATTTGCGAAATGTATTGATTAGCCGCTTCCATTATTACTCTAGCAAGCAAATGACATTTAGTCATCGTAAACACCCGGTTTATCCGGTGTAAAAAATGTCCAGTGCCCATTTATGGCACTGGATATTTTTTATGTGCAATACCTGCAGGGGAAAAGAACAGTACAACCTATAACGATAAATTGGTACAATAGTAGAAAATAGGACTAAAGAAGGGGATACGATGAATATTGGAATCATTGGTGGAGGTGCTGTCGGCCTTCTATATGCCTCCCAGTTATCAAAACAATTTGCTGTCTCTCTATATGTTAAGCGGCAAGAACAACAACAACTACTAAAAGAACAAGGGATAACTGTCCTGCACAGTGAAAATTGGAAAGAAACAAGAAAAGTTGGAGTCATGGAGTGGGATAACGATGTTCCTTTAAAGGACGACTTAATCATTGTTGCAACAAAGCAATATGGCCTAACCGCCATCCTCCCTGTCCTAAAAATGTGCTCGAGAGAACAATCGATCCTTTTTCTCCAAAATGGAATGTCACATGTTGATTTGCTCGAACAGCTCTCGAAACCTCAAATTTTATTAGGGGTAGTAGAGCATGGTGTAAAGAAAATCAATGATTGCACCGTAATGTGGACAGGAAAAGGACGTACGAAAATAGCAGGTTATCCTTTGACAAGCAAAGACCGGCAAGCAGCTATTTTCATAAATAGTTGGATGGATTCTTTAGGTGTGGATTTCCCACTTAAAGTGTGCAAGGATTATTACGGAATGATGATTGAAAAATTGCTTGTTAATGCTATCATCAACCCGTTGACGGCTATTTTTGATGTTCGTAATGGGGACCTGTTATCAAACCAATATTATCAAAACTGCATGAAGCGTTTATATAATGAGATGGATTTTTTGGTTGAAACAGATAATAGGGAGCATATGTGGAATCATATCTACTCCATTTGCGAGAAAACTGCGGAAAACTCCTCTTCTATGAAACGGGATATAAATGCAGGGAGAGAAACCGAAGTCGATGCAATCTTGGGATATATGATAAATTTGGCTGAAAAACAAGGAAAATCAGTTCCGCTAACAGAATTTATTTATGAAGCAGTTAAAGGGCTTCAAAACGATGCAAGCTGTTAATACCTCTTATGCTAGTTCATCCTGCTTGTAAATTACAAAAAATAATCAAGTAAGTGAAAAGAGGTATGTTAAAAATGTCTGGAATTTTAGCAGGGACTTTCGCTACAATCGTTACTCTTCCTATCTTCGCGATGATTGCTTTTTTTTATATAGCTAAATTGGTAACAAGAAATAGTAAAAAGTCCTTTCATTTGGCGATTGATGCTTCGACACTATTTTTTATCTTAGCCGTGCACTTTATCATGATTATTATCTGGGATACGTCGTTTCTTTCGGTCATTTTAACTGTTTTATTGTTGATTGCAACCGTGATGGTTTTGACACATTATAAAATCAAAGAGGAAATCCATTTTAGAAGATTATTTAAAGGGTTTTGGAGGTTGAATTTCCTTCTGTTTTTCCTAGCATATTTTTCTCTTTTGACATTTGGAATAGTTAAACGGATTTTTGAAACATTTACTTAAGCAATATTTTTTGAAACAATGGAAATCAATGCTATACTCATGGAGACATCAACACATATGAACGATTCAGAAAGGACGTACTTTATGAATGTAGTAGAATTAACGCTCCCTACTATTAATAAGTTTTCCTCCGCTTATTTAGCTCAAAAGGAGAGCATACTTCCCTTTTTTACATATAATCCTTTTTCTGTAGATACCTACACAAAGAGAAACGATCAATTGAAAAATAGAAGCTTTAGGAGAAGAGAGCTTGTTGCCCATCTTCTTGAATTTAATCAAAGATACGATGCGGATGCACAAACCTTACATAGCATTGAAAAATTATCTGACTGCCAGTCGGTTGTTGTTATCAGTGGGCAACAAGCAGGGTTATTGACTGGCCCGATCTACACTATTTCAAAAATAATCAGTACGATCAAACTTGCCCAAGAACAGGAGCTAAAGCTTGGTATCCCGGTTGTTCCTATATTTTGGATAGCAGGTGAAGATCATGATTTTCAGGAAATAAATCATGTGAACCTTCCAAAAAATAATGAAATAGAAAAACATGTGTTTCAAATGAAAGAAGCAGGCAAAAAAATGGTATCGGAGCTTCACTATGATAAAGAAAAGTTACACGCTTGGTTTCTTGAAATTGTTAACTCTTATAGGGAAAGCCCTTTTACAAAGGAGTTAAAACAAGAATTATCCCAAGCAATTGAAGATTCTTCTACCTTTGTGGATATATTTGCTCGCTTGATTACAAAACTCTTTAAAGGTACCGGACTGGTTTTAGTGAATGCCTCCGACCCATCTTTGCGGAAGCTTGAAACTCCTTATTTGCAACAACTTTTAATGAAGCATAGTCAAATTCGTGAAGGTATGCTGCAGGCTCAAATGGAACTTGAGGAGCAAGGATATACACCGATGTTAGAAATTGACTCAGAATCGATGAATTTATTCTTTCACCAAGACGGTGAGCGGGAACTCCTATGTTGGGATGAAACGAAACAGATTGCTTATTTAAAGGATTCTAACCGTCAGTATACGGTTGAATACCTAACTAAGTTGATGGAGGAACAACCTGAAAATTTCTCCAATAACGTTGTAACGAGGCCGCTTATGCAGGAGTTTCTATTTCCTACTCTTGCCTTTATCGGAGGACCTGGAGAAATCAGTTACTGGGCTGAACTCGGTCGATGTTTCCGTTCAGTGGGCCTTGAAATGCCACCAGTTGTACCTAGGATATCTTTGACTTTATTGGAACGCCATATCGATCGAACGTTACTTGAATTGGGTGAAGATATTTCAGATGCAGTGGAACACGGCCTGGAAGAAAAGCGTAAAGCTTGGTTGTATAAAGAAGAACTTGAATCAATAGAAGCGACATTGACGTCGTACCATGAACAATATGCCAAAGTTCATGATCGATTCCGAGATTTAGGCAATCATACTATACCGCATCATCAGAAAACTTTTGAAAAAAATTGGAATTTGATTGATAAACAATTCGCCTACATTCATCGACTGATTGAACGTTCGGCATATGAGAAACATGAAAACATGATGAACAAATATGAACGAGTGGAACTTGCTGTCTTGCCAAAAGGTATGCCGCAAGAGAGAGTATGGAATATCTACTATTTTATTAATAAATATGGTCTGGATTTCGTTCAAAGGCTATGTGAATTGCCATTGGAGCATAACGGGAAGCATAAAATAATTAAACTTTAAGAAACAGCGGGAAAAATCCTGCTGTTTTTTTATATTCTTTTTCTGACATTAACAAGTAAAAAAGAGAGTCGTAAACGAGCATTTACTGAAGAATGGTCGTTTATTATGTTTTCATGGAGTCAAAAAAAGCCAAGTTTGACCTTAATTCGTCCTTTTGTCAAAAAATGTTGTAAAAAGATGAAAAACGAAAAAAAAGTAGGCTTAAAGGATTTTCTTTTGGGGAAGAGAATAGTACAATAAAGTAAGTGGAGAGAAGTGGGGGATTGTGGGGGAAAGTAGAAGAAGGGTGGGAGAGCCAAATGTTCATGGGCGAATATAATCATACAATTGATGCAAAAGGGCGTATGATTGTGCCTGCGAAATTCCGTGATCATTTAGGTGAAACCTTTGTTCTTACTAGAGGCCTCGATAAATGCCTTTTTGGCTATCCGCTCTCTGAATGGAAAACTGTTGAAGACAAATTGAAACAATTGCCACTTACTAAAAAGGATGCCCGTGCATTTACACGTTTCTTCTTTTCTGGTGCTTCTGAGTGTGAATTGGACAAGCAAGGTCGAGTGAACATTGCCACCCCACTTGTTCAGTATGCACAATTAGAAAAAGAATGTGTCGTGATCGGAGTATCTAATCGAATAGAAATCTGGAGCAAGGACAACTGGAATACTTTTGTAGAAGACTCGGAAGACTCCTTCGCAGAGATTGCAGAGAACCTCGTGGATTTTGACTTATAAAAGGGACTTAATTACAACGAATACAAAGAACAGCCTGGATAAAACAAGATGGTCGGTGAGAAAATACCGAGAGAAAAGAATTTGCAGCAGCTAAGAGGAAAACAGCTTAGAGCTAGAAAGGCGGTGGAGAATGTTTCACCATGTAACAGTACTACTCAATGAAGCAGTAGAAGGTCTTAACATTAAAGAAGACGGTACGTATGTTGATTGCACATTAGGAGGTGCAGGACATAGTTCCGAAATTGTAAAACAGTTATCAGACAAAGGAAGATTGATTGCATTTGATCAGGATGACCATGCGCTAGAACATGCAAAAAGTGTGCTACATAATTATCTGGATCGGGTCATTTTCATTAAAAGCAATTTTAAGCACCTAAAAGAGAAATTGTATGAGCAAGGAATTACCAAAGTGGATGGCGTGTTGTTCGACCTTGGCGTTTCTTCTCCTCAATTGGACACACCTGAAAGAGGTTTTAGTTACCATCACGAAGCACCTTTAGATATGAGAATGGACAAAGACAGTCCCCTCAGTGCCTATGATGTTGTTAATGAGTGGCCTTATGAGAAACTAGTAAGAATATTCTTTCAATATGGAGAAGAGAAGTTTTCCAAACAAATTGCAAGGAAAATTGAAGAATATCGAAAATCAAAGCCGATTGAAACGACTCTTGAATTGGTGGAAATCATCAAAGATGGCATACCGGCTCCAGCTAGAAGAACTGGCGGCCATCCTGCTAAAAGGGTTTTCCAAGCAATAAGAATTGCGGTAAATGACGAGTTGGGTGTTTTTGAAGATGCTATCCATCAAGCAATTGATGTTTTAAAAGTCGGGGGAAGAGTATCTGTTATCACCTTCCATTCACTTGAAGACAGAATGTGTAAAGTAGCCTTTAAAGAAAAAAGCCAGCTGCCACAACTGCCGCCTGGACTACCGATAATTCCAGAAGAATATCAGCCGACGCTTAAACTTATTACAAGAAAGCCGATACTACCTAGTGAAGAAGAACTAGAAGCCAATAATCGCGCAAGATCGGCAAAACTAAGAATTGCAGAAAAAGCGAAAGACTAAATATAAAATAAATATAGACTAGGGGGAAAGAGAATGAGTAACTTAGCTCACAAAATTCAGAGGCAGCATGAAGAACGTATACAGCAGGCGCCAAAAAGACAATTGGTCGTAAAGAAACGCTCAAAAATTACGCTTGGGGAAAAGATACTTGGCTATATGTTTATTGGCATGCTGGCTTTCGGAGCAGTCCACGTCGTTACTAACCATGTGAATATCTATCATGTAAATAGCGAAATTCAATCGCTTGAAGGGTCCATTGAATCGCAATTAAAGGAAAATCGTGAACTTGAACTTCGTGTAGCGGAAGAGAGCAGCTATGAAGTCATTCTTGAAAAAGCCAAAAACCTTGGTCTGACATTAAACGAGAACAATGTGAAGAACGTAGGGAACTAGATGAGTACCCATAACATCGTTCATAAAAAAAGAATTCACTTAGGAGCAGCAATTCTACTCGGATTTTTTGCGTTGCTCTTTTTTCTATTGATTGGGCGATTTTTTTACCTTCAAGCAACCGGCGAAGCACATGGACATAATTTATCTGTAGAAGCTAGTGAAAGATATAATGTAAACAAAACAATTGATGCAACAAGGGGATCCATATTTGATAGAAGTGGAGATCCGATTGCAGAAGATACCCCGTCCTTCAACCTAGTGGCGGTGTTGGACGAGTCCTTGACAACAGATGAAAAGAAACCTCGTCATGTAGTCGATCCAAACGAGACGGCTGCAAAATTGGCATCTGTCTTGGAAGTTGATCAAAGTGAGATTTTAGAAAAATTACAGTTGGATCGCAAACAAGTAGAATTTGGAGCATTGGGCAGAGATCTTCCATTGTCAGTAAAAAAAGAAATCGAAGACATGAAACTGCCGGGAATAGGCTTTGTGGAAGGATCTAAACGCTATTATTTCAACGGCAAATTCTCCAGTCACGTGGTCGGTTTTGCAAGAGCAAATGATGATGGTGTAGTTACTGGTGTAACAGGCCTGGAAAAGATGTTAGAAGAAGAACTAAAAGAACAGAATGGTTCATTGTCAGTCAAAACTGACAATAAAGGGGTTAAACTTACTATGGACTCAGATGTATCCTATGTTCCTGCGATCAACGGGAAAAATGTGCATCTGACATTAGATAAGACCATTCAGACATTTTTAGAAGAAGCGATGAACAATGTGGTGGAAGAATATGAACCAGAAAGAATCATAGCCATCGTGGCAGACCCGAAAACCGGGGAGATACTTGCAATGGGATCTCGGCCAACCTTTGATTTAAACACAAGAGAAGGATTGACGGACAATTGGAACAACGATGCCATATCCTATAGGTATGAGCCAGGTTCGACTATGAAAATCTTTTCATTGGCAGCAGCCATTGAAGAAGGGGTTTACAATGGATCTGAACTCTATCAGTCTGGTTCATATAGTCTTCCAAAAGACCCTGTCCCGGTTTACGACCATAACAGGTCAGGGTGGGGAACTATATCTTTTGATGAAGGGGTCCAACGTTCTTCCAACGTAGCATTTGCTTTGCTAGCAGATAAGATGGGAACAGATACTCTTTTAAAATATATTCATGCCTTTGGTATGAATGAGCCGACAGGTATTGACCTTCCGGATGAAACGACAAGCAACATCAACTACAATTATTATAGAGATAGAATATCAACAGCTTTTGGACAAGGCTCTGCATTCACTCCAATTCAACAAATTCAGGCTGCAACTGCGATTGCAAATGATGGAAAAATGATGCAGCCCTATGTGATTGATAAGATTGTCGATCCTAACACAAATGAAGTCGTACTAGAAAATAAGCCAAAACAAAAAGGAAATCCAATTTCAGAAAAGACTGCTGATAAAGTCCTAGATGTCTTAGAATCAGTAGTAAGTTCTGAAAACGGTACAGGTCGTCCTTACAGTATTGAAGGATATAAAGTTGCAGCCAAGACTGGAACTGCTCAAATTCCTGGTCCAGGAGGTTATTTATCTGGTCATGGCGAATATATTTATTCTATTACAGGGATGGCTCCGGCTGATGATCCGGAGTTGTTGATGTATGTTGCAGTAGAAAAGCCTAAAATTGCTCAACATGAAAATGGGGCAGGCCCTGTATCGGGAGTATTCAATACCGTGATGCGCCGAAGCCTGCAATATTTAAGTATTCAACCTGATGAAAGTCAAGCGAATACTCCGAAAAAGAAAAGTGTCGGAGTGAAAGTTCCAAATCTTGTTGGGGAAAATATTCAGGATGTTTCTGCTGATGCACAAGGCCCGGAATATGTCCTAGTGGGTGAAGGATCTAAAGTATTAAAACAAACACCTCAACCAGGCCGTGAAGTCATAAAAGGTGAGAGGGTTATACTATTAACAGAAAATACCCCGGCAATTCCAGATATGACAGGTTGGAGTTTGCGTGATGTTCGCAAGATATCCAATTTACTCAAGCTTGAAACCGAGATTATTGGCAATGGGTATGTGCAAAAGCAAAATATTATTCCTGGAACTCCAGTTGAAGAAGGAAACAGCCTTGTTGTGGAATTGGGTTCAAATAGACCTTTGCCGCAAACGGAGGAGCAGGAGGAAGAAGAAACGGAAGAATCAGAATCTGAAGAAGACTCTGAGGGTAGTTAATTTATATGCACTGTTAAAGGCTATGACCTTTGGCAGTGTTTTTTTATGTTAATAGTTATAAAAACAGTTGATTTTTGTTCCAGGCGCTTCGCTTGCCTGTGGGCGGTCCGTGAATACCATGTTCTATCCTCTTTCGTACAAGCATATATTACTACGAATATTAAAGGGGGTTCATAGGATATGCGGGTATCTCATGTAACGGTTCGGAGAAGGTTGACCATTGTACTTCTTATAGGAATTCTACTTTTCAGTATTATTGATTTACGCCTAGGATATGTTCAATTCGCATTGGGGAATATGCTTACAGACCGTGCCAAAGATTCATGGAGTCGGAATATCCCTTTTGAACCAGAGCGGGGAGAAATCCTAGATCGAAATGGCGTTCCATTGGCAACAAACATGAGTGCACCGACGGTTTTGGTTGTACCGAGACAAATCAAAGATCCCAATGACACGGCTGAGAAGCTCGCAGCTGTCTTAAATATGTCCAAAGAAAAGGTGTACAAGCTGGTGACTAAAAGCTCATCCATGGAGAGGATCAACCCAGAAGGAAGAAAAATTTCACATGAAAAAGCAAAAGAGATAAGAGCGCTAGACTTAAAAGGTGTCTACATTGCGGAGGACTCAAAACGACATTATCCTTTCGGTAGTTATCTTTCTCATGTTTTAGGTTTTGCAGGAATTGATAATCAAGGATTAATGGGTCTGGAACTATATTACGATGAACAATTAAAAGGGGAAAAAGGCTACGTACAATTTTATTCGGATGCAAAGGGAAGAAGAATGCCGGATATTCCAGATGATTACGAAGCCCCCCAGGACGGTTTAGACTTAAGGCTTACCATTGATTCAAAGGTACAGACTATCATGGAAAGAGAGTTAGACCTTGCACAGGAACTGTATAACCCTGATGGAATAATTGCAATTGCGATGGACCCTAATACAGGAGAAATTCTGGCAATGTCGAGTAGGCCTGATTTTGATCCTGCTGAATTCCAAAGTGTGGCACCAGAAATTTATAACCGAAATCTCCCTGTTTGGAGTACGTATGAGCCTGGATCTACCTTTAAGATTATAACCTTAGCAGCAGCCCTCGAAGAAAATAAAGTCAACTTAAAAAACGATACCTTCAATGACAGCGGAGCTGCAATGGTAGATGGAGCAAGGCTTCGTTGTTGGAAAAAAGGGGGACATGGTCACCAAACATTCCTGGAAGTGGTTCAAAATTCATGTAACCCAGGTTTTGTAGAGCTAGGCCAACGTTTAGGGACGGACACCCTTTTCAATTATATAAAATCTTTTGGATTCGGGGAGAAGACAGGGATTGATTTAGCTGGAGAAGGAAAGGGGATCCTGTTTAAACCAGAAAAGGTAGGGCCAGTAGAACTAGCCACCACTGCCTTTGGGCAAGGGGTTTCTGTTACTCCAATACAGCAGGTTGCGGCTGTTTCTGCTGCGGTGAACGGTGGCATATTATACACTCCATTTATCGCGAAAGAGTTTGTAGATCCAATCACTGGAGATATAGTCTCGAGAAAGACACCGGTAGAGAAGAGAAGAGTCATTTCTGAGGAAACCTCCGCACAAGTCCGGTATGCATTAGAAAGCGTAGTTGCGCAAGGTACGGGACGTAATGCTTTTGTAGAGGGCTATCGAGTTGGAGGGAAAACAGGAACTGCCCAAAAAGTAAAAGACGGTAGATACATGGAAAACAATCATATCGTATCTTTTATTGGTGTGGCACCTGCTGATGATCCTCAACTTGTCGTGTACCTTGCTGTCGATAATCCTAAGGGCACCGTACAGTTTGGTGGGGTAGTAGCAGCCCCGATTGTTGGGAATATAATGGAGGATAGCCTAAATGCTTTGGGAGTGGAAAAGAGAAAAGGACAAATCGAAAAAGAATTGCAATGGCCGGATGTACCTCTTGTGGAAGTTCCTGATCTAAAAGGAATGACAAGAAAAGAACTCCTTCAACAATTAGTTACTCTCAAACTTGATATAAGCGGAGATGGGGATACAGTGGTTCAGCAGGCGCCGGCTCCTGGAACAAAAGTGGAAGAGGGGTCGACCGTTAGGGTATACATGTCCGGGAAAAGCAAAACTGATGAAGAATAAATCTAGAGGATTGGTTTAATTTCCCTAAATAGGATAGAATGGTGATAAAGGTAAGTCAGAAAAATATAAAGGTTATCTCTCACCATCTATCCTGTTAGTTTTTCATCCTGCATTTAGGTCTTCAAGTAAGCCAAAGGGGTTTGATTCGCATGAAACTTCAAACATTAATTCAATATCTTCACAGATATGAAGTATCCTCTAAGGATAACCCTGAGATATCTTCCATTGTCATGGATTCCCGTAAGGTCAATGAAGGGAGTTTATTTTTTTGTATCAAAGGGTACACGGTAGATGGACATCAATTCGCACAAGATGCAGTGAATAAAGGGGCTGTCGCAATCATATCTGAAAAGCCATTGGATGTTGCTGTCCCGGTCATCGTGGTTCCAGATACAATGAGGGCAATGGCTATCTTGGCGGATGTATACTTCCAACAGCCTACACACAAACTTCATTTAATAGGTGTAACCGGTACAAATGGAAAAACAACTACCACACACATTATTGAATCCATTTTTCAACATCACCAGCGAAAGACTGGAATGATCGGTACTATTTATATGAAAATAGGAAACAAGACATACCCTGTAAAAAACACCACTCCAGATGCCTTAACTTTACAAGAATCCTTTCACCAAATGGTGGAGAAAAACGTTGACACTGTAGTGATGGAGGTTTCCTCTCATGCTCTCCATATGGGAAGGGTGCATGGTTGTGACTTTGATGTGGCAGTGTTTACCAATCTAACGCAAGATCATCTAGATTATCATAAAACGATGGAAGAATATCAGTATGCTAAGTCTTTGTTATTCTCTTCATTAGGAAACTCCTATAATCTCACTAAACCTAAATATGCGGTTTTGAATGCAGATGACCCAACGAGTGATGTATATAAAAGAGCAACGGCTGCTCAAGTCATAACCTATGGGATAAATGAATCCAGTGACATCAGGGCAATGAATGTGAAGATATCCGCGAAGGGCACTTCGTTCGACCTATTTTACGATAATAAAACCGTTCCTATCCATTTGAAATTGGTCGGAAAGTTCAGTGTGTACAATGTTCTCGCTGCCATAAGCGCCAGTTATGTATCCAATATCCCCATGGAATCTATCATTCCAGTAGTTGAAAACATGACAGGGGTGCCGGGACGTTTTGAAGCGGTAGAAGCTGGGCAGGATTTTACGGTGATTGTCGATTATGCTCATACTCCAGACAGCCTGGAAAATGTGTTGAAGACAACCAAACAACTTTCTGAAAAAAATATATATTGTATTGTTGGCTGTGGAGGAGACAGAGATCGTTCAAAGCGTCCGTTGATGGCTGAAGTTGCAGTGAATTATTCTAGTAAAGCTATTTTCACATCGGATAATCCACGCTCAGAAAGTCCACTGCAAATCTTCAAAGATATGGAAGCTGGTGTGAAGGACCGGCAATACGAAATAGTAGAAGACAGGCGATCAGCGATTTTCAAAGCAATAGCTCAAGCAAAATCAGGTGATGTGGTGCTGATTGCAGGCAAAGGTCATGAAACTTATCAAGTTATAGGTGATAAAGTGCTTGAATTTGATGATAGAAAAATTGCTTTAGAAGCCATACAGTCAAAGCAAAGTTCATAGACTGTTAAGGTGTGTAAGATTGTATGTAACAATTAGACCATTGCCTAAGCCTCACAATCTCCCAGAATTTGAACAGGGGATAATAAAAAAGTGTTGTTTTATCAAGAAATATTAAAAAGATGAAAAAAAGTATTTTCATATGCCCCAAAAACCGATAAAATTTACTTTTGGTATAACATCTAACTTTGTGGATTTTCCTAGCTGTGGATTGGAGCACAGGGCGAAGAAGGCCACTGAAAAACTGATATGTAATGTATATGGTAATTTCTAGCTGTGGATTGGAGCAAAAGGCGAAGACTACTGAGGGAGATAGCGCTAGGTGGAGACCCCGCAGGCGAAGCCGAAGGAGGCTCACGTCAGCCCCTAGGAAAGCGAAGCCATTTGCGGAAATCCACAGCGGTGGTAAACCAAAAGAAATCTAAACGAAAAAACGGGTATTATCTGCCGGTTATCATAGGTGGATGATACCTCTAATCATGAGATTCAAGAAAGGAGGGAATAACGATGGAACAACAGGTTATTTTATTTGCTATCGTTATGTCTTTTTTAATTACCGTTTTAGTATCACCAATATTTATTCCCTTCCTGCGCAGACTGAAATTCGGTCAAAGTATCAGAGAAGAAGGGCCACAATCCCACCAAAAGAAAACAGGTACCCCAACTATGGGCGGAATAATGATACTCCTGGCTGTTGCGGTAACTACTCTAGTCATCACAGGACAATTTGCGGAAGCTTCCGTTGAAACTTATTTACTGCTTTTTGTGATGGTAGGTTACGGACTATTAGGATTTCTTGATGACTTTATCAAAGTTGTCCTAAAAAGAAACCTAGGATTGACGTCCTTGCAGAAGTTAATTGGACAGATTGTAATTGCAGTAATATTCTATTTTGTATTTGTTCAGTTTGAATTTTCCACTGCAGTTAGTATTCCAGGAACAAGTATCTCCATTGAGTTAGGATTCTTTTATGTTCTATTCCTAATTTTTTGGCTAGTTGGATTTTCCAACGCCGTCAACCTCACAGATGGACTTGATGGTCTTGTATCCGGAACAGCTGCTGTGGCATTTGGAGCCTTTGCCATACTAGCATGGTACCAGTCACAATTTGAAGTTTCTATTTTCAGTGTTGCCGTTGTTGGTGCGTTACTTGGCTTCTTAGTATTTAACGCTCATCCTGCTAAAGTCTTTATGGGAGACACAGGTTCCTTGGCGCTAGGTGGTGCTATTGCAACTGTAGCTGTACTGTTGAAATTAGAAATTCTTCTTATTATTATCGGTGGAGTTTTCGTAATGGAAACACTTTCCGTTATCATCCAGGTCATCTCTTTCAAAGCGACAGGTAGAAGGGTCTTCAAAATGAGTCCTCTTCATCATCATTATGAGCTTGTTGGTTGGTCAGAATGGCGAGTGGTTGTTACGTTCTGGACAGTTGGATTGTTGTGTGCGTTGCTTGGAATTTATTTAGAGGTGTGGATCTAATATGAAGAAAATCAGCCATTATGAAGGAAAAAGGATTCTTGTCCTAGGTTTAGCAAAGAGTGGAACTGCCACTGCAGAACTTTTACATAAGTTAGGCGCAAAGGTGATTGTCAATGACAGAAGTCCTTTAGAGGGAAACGAGCAAGCTGAGTATCTGCTTTCTAAAGGAATGGAAGTTGTATGCGGGGGACATCCGACAAGTATCTTTGATCAGAAAATTGATGTTGTTTTCAAAAATCCGGGCATTCCTTATCATAATCCTTTAGTACAACTTGCTGGTGATAAAGGAATTCCTGTTCTTACTGAAGTAGAACTTGCTTATCAAATCAGTGAAGCACCAATTATCGGAATCACAGGATCCAATGGGAAAACCACTACCACTACATTAATTGATGAAATGTTGTCTGCGGATAATAAATCACCGTTAATAGCCGGTAATATTGGGAATGTATCGGTAGAAGTGGCTCAGCAAGCTACTGATAAAGATATTATGGTTACCGAATTATCATCGTTTCAATTGATGGGCACGGAGTTATTCCGACCAAAGATCTCTGTCTTTTTGAATCTTTTTGAAGCTCACCTTGATTATCATGGGACGTTGGATGAGTATGGAAAAGCAAAAGCAAAAATCTTCTCCAACCAAACAGAAAAAGATTATGCGGTTATCAATGCTGATGATGCACAAGTTATGAAACTTGCTGAAGGAATTCAGCCGACCATCGTTCCATTCTCCACTAGTGGGGTAGTGGATGGCGCTTATTTGAAAGATGATTCTGTATGCTTCAAAGAGGAGAAGGTTATTGATATAGACCAAATCGTGTTGCCTGGAAAACATAATTTGGAGAACATCCTCGCAGCTGTGGCAGCTGTTAAACTTCTTGGAGTCAGTGATGAAGCAATTATAAAGGTGCTTACAAGTTTTTCAGGTGTAAAACATCGTTTGCAGTTCATTGGTGAACTTAAAGGGCGACGTTTCTATAATGATTCAAAAGCTACCAACATATTAGCTACTCAAAAAGCTCTCTCGGCATTTGATAACAATGTAGTACTGCTCGCAGGAGGGTTGGATCGAGGGAATGAGTTTGATGATTTGCTGCCGTACTTAAGCACTGTCAAAATGCTAGTGACTTTTGGTGAAACAGCCGAGAAGTTGACACGCACAGCTCATGAAGCAGGAATAAAACAAATAAAACATGTCGATAATGTGGAAAAAGCCGTACCGGTGGCATACGAAATGTCTGAGAGCGGAGATGTCATTTTATTGTCCCCTGCTTGTGCAAGCTGGGATCAATATAAAACATTTGAGCAACGTGGAGACATTTTTATAGACGCCGTGCATAAGCTTAAATAAGGGCTTGGCCACATGTTTAAGAGGCTTTGTTCTGATAGCTTCCCAACTAAAGGATGGGAAGCATACGGACAAAGCCTTTTTCTGGCTATTGGCATGAACGTATCATTAACGTTAAGCCACCATCTGCCCTAATTTTTGTAGTAGAGGTGTTTCACGTTGGCAAACAAGCGATCAACTCCGGACATAATATTGATTCTAACCACACTGACACTGCTTGCGGTAGGTCTTGTCATGGTTTACAGTGCGAGTGCGGTATGGGCTGATTACAAGTTTCAGGATACATTCTTCTTCGCCAAAAGACAGCTATTATTTGCTGGATTGGGTGTAGTAGCGATGTTTTTCATTATGAATGTCGATTACTGGACTTGGAGAACTTGGGCGAAATTAATTATTCTGGTATGTTTTTTCCTGCTTGTCATCGTTTTGATTCCAGGTGTGGGGATGGAACGGAATGGATCACGAAGCTGGATCGGAGTAGGTGCATTCTCTGTTCAACCATCTGAGTTTATGAAAATAGCCATGATTGCTTTTCTAGCAAAATATTTAAGTGAAAATCAAAAGAAAATTACTTCCTTTAAAAAGGGGCTTGTTCCAAGTCTCTCTCTCGTATTTTTGGCTTTTGGAATGATTATGCTCCAGCCCGACCTAGGAACAGGAACTGTAATGGTTGGTACTTGTATTGTCATGATCTATGTAGCAGGTGCAAGAATCAGTCATTTTGTTGGGTTAGGCTTAGTAGGGGTAGCAGGATTTGTTGTTCTGATTCTTTCGGCACCTTATCGGATAAAACGTATCACTTCCTTCTTGAACCCTTGGGAAGATCCGTTAGGAAGCGGCTTCCAAATTATCCAATCCTTATATGCGATAGGGCCAGGCGGGCTGCTTGGACTAGGGCTTGGACAAAGCAGGCAGAAGTTCTTTTATCTACCTGAACCACAGACAGACTTCATTTTTGCTATATTGGCAGAGGAACTAGGGTTTATCGGAGGCACACTTGTCGTTCTTCTATTTGCTTTGCTTTTATGGAGAGGAATAAGGATTGCACTAGGTGCACCAGATTTATATGGAAGCTTCTTAGCGGTAGGAATCATAGCCATGATCGCAATTCAAGTCATCATTAATGTTGGAGTTGTAACAGGACTAATGCCAGTAACCGGAATTACACTCCCATTCCTAAGCTATGGGGGCTCCTCCTTGACCCTAATGCTAGTAGCAGTAGGAATCCTCCTAAACATAAGCAGATACGCAAAATACTAATTTAAAAGCCGAAACCAGCCTCCTGGTTTCGGCTTTATTGTTACATATCCGGACATAATATGACAAAAAATAAAAATTTGATTACAATAACTAATATTCGTTGCACATCTTTAACAAGGGATATACTATTAAAGTATTGTGCTAACAAGATTTGCACAACTACATTTCATAACAATTACCTACTTCAAAGAAAATATGTAAATGACAAATAACAGGTTTAATATTTAGGAACTTTAGGGTATGTAATCATAGTCCATTTTTAAATAAATTACATAATTGTCATGAAACAAACTTCAAGCCTTCAATGTGATGGGCCAGTGTACCGATATAAATTAACATGCATAGTATATTAATAATTATTTTTGAGCCTACATCACGCTTTGAATGAAGGATTATCTTTCTACTATTAAAGGTTATGAAAAATGTTATATGAACGTGGATTTAGGAGGATTTTATATGGATGCGTTAGTAAAGGAACTTCAAGAGAAAGAAGTGGGCAAGGTACTCCCTAATGAACCACTTGCAAATCATACGACCATGAAAATTGGCGGACCTGCAGATGTACTAGTGGAGCCAAAAAGTTTGGAAAAACTTCAAGTAACAATGGAAACGATTAATAAATACCAGGTCAAATGGACGGCAATCGGCCGTGGATCCAATTTATTGGTATCAGACCTTGGTATTGAAGGGGTCGTAATAAAGCTTGGAAATGGCATGGATCACTTTGAATTGAAAGATAATGAAGTGCATGTCGGAGGAGGGTACTCTTTAATCAAACTAGTTACCATCATCAGTAAAAAAGGGTTATCAGGCCTCGAGTTTGCTGGAGGCATCCCAGGGTCAGTAGGCGGCGCAGTGTATATGAATGCTGGTGCACACGGCTCTGACATGTCTAAAGTATTAAAGAAAGCTCATATCTTGTTTGAAGATGGAAAGATGGAGTGGCTGACTGCTGATGAATTAAATTTTTCCTATCGGACATCGATTCTTCAAAAAGAGCGTCCAGGAATTTGTTTGGAAGCTGTGTTAAATGTGGAACAGGGAAATCGGGAAGAAGTAGTTGCTCAACTTCAAAAAAATAAAGATTATCGTCGTGATACCCAACCATTTTCCTATCCATGTGCCGGTAGTATTTTCAGAAATCCACTTCCCGAATATGCTGGTCAGCTGATTGAAAAAGCCGGGCTGAAAGGTCACAAAATTGGCGGTGCCAAAGTTTCTGATATGCATGCAAACTTTATCGTAAACGACGATGGCGCAAAAGCTCAGGATGTATTGGACCTGATTGCATACATCAAGAAAACAATACTTGAGAAATACAATGTCCAATTAGAAACGGAAGTTGAAATTATAGGAAGAAAATAGTAGTTTTTTTCCGTTTTTTCACCCCACATATGATATAATTATGCTAGAAAATTATTGTATAAAACATGCGTAGCTTCATGGCGCGCGGTGGGGTGAAATAGTCTTTAATGGAAAAAGGGAAAGTAGTGACGCTAGAAGACCGTGTACCTAAAATCAAACAACAGAGAAAGCAAAAGGCTAACAGAAGATTAATTATATATCTTTCTTTATTCTTTATTTTGTTGTTTTTGATCATTTACTCGCAATCTCCACTTAGTAAGGTTTCTGGCATAACTGTAAGCGGTAATTTACATGTCACAGATAAGGAAGTCATAACATTAAGTGGTGTGACAGAAGAGACAAGCATCTGGCGTGTAAACGAAGAGAAAGTAGCGGAACTGATTCAGCAACACAAGGAAATTGCCTCGTCGGAAGTTCAGAGGATCTTCCCTAACCGTGTTGAGATTGTTGTCGAAGAATTTAAGCGGATTGCATATATATATGAAAGTGGAAATTACTACCCTGTCATGGAAAACGGCAAAATGCTCTCTGTTCTTGATGAAGAGGATTCTTTGCCTGATGATGCGCCACTCATGCTTAATTGGAAAAACAGTGAAATGGTGGAGAACTTTATTGTTGAATTGATAAAATTACCTGAATCCATCATTTACTCCATTTCTGAAATACATCATACTCCAACCGATATCGACCCTTATCATATAACCATGTTCATGAATGACGGTTATGAAGTTAGTGCGACGATTAGAGATTTCTCGGAGAAGATGGCCGCCTATCCTTCCATTGTAGAACAGTTGGATCCAGAAGTTAAAGGTGTCATCAATTTGGAAGTGGGTACATTCTTCAAGCCGTACGAAACTGGTGGAGAGAAAGAGGAAGAAACAGATGAAAGTGACGGGTAAACATGTTGTCTTGTCCTTTGTTTGTCTAGTCCTTGGCTTTATCGTCTCTTACTCGTTTCAACTAACAAACGAGGAAGAAGTCGTAGGTACTGACAGACAATGGCAACGTGATAGAGCAATTAGAGAAACATTAATAAGGACAGAAGAACGAAATCTTGAATTACAAAAAGAGCTACAAGAAAAACAAGAGGCAATTCAAACCATAGAAGAAGAGCTTGCAGAAGGCGAACAGCTTTTATTCAATCTAGTGGAAGATGTTGAAAAGCTTCGTATGTTCAATGGTAATGTCAAAGTCCAAGGAGAAGGCGTAGAAGTAACATTGGCCGACGCTTCTTATGTTCCTTCCGAGGAGAATATCAATAATTATATTGTCCACGAAAGTCATGTGTTCAAGGTAATGAATGAGCTGTTTATATCAGGTGCTGCAGGGATAGCCATAAACGGACAAAGAATTACTAAAGACTCCTATATTATTTGCAATGGTCCTGTTATAACCATTGATGGAAATCAATATCCTGCGCCATTCGTCATAACTGCCATTGGAGATTCCGATGTGCTCATTCCGGCACTCAGTATCCTTGGCGGGGTGAAAGATCAATTGGTTGCTGATAATATTACAGTGAAGATGCAAAAAAAAGATCAAGTAGTTCTTGACCCTGTTATTCGATAAGGCTGAATGCATGCTTTGTGGTGAGGTAAGGTGTTCAAGATGGACAAGCGTAAATTTAGTTTTACCATTATTACTATTATTGTTGGATTGATGATTGCCATTCAATTTCAAACCGTAAAGCAGCCAATTATTCGTGATACTCGTGATACATGGCAACTTAGGAGCGATTTGAATCGTGAGCAAGAAATACAATCACAGATTATTCAAGAAATTAGAAAGTATGACAAAATACTTCAAGACTATTCCAAAGAACGTGATGAGTCTAAAGAGACTATCGTTCGGGAAACGTTAGAAGAACTAAAAGTCGAAGCAGGGTTAACAGAAATGAAGGGACCGGGCATAAAGATGACTGTCAAACCTTTGTTTGATGAAGATGTCCTAGGAAACATACAGGAAAACATATCTGCAGATCTCCTCAGAAGGTTTGTTAATGAATTGAATTCCTATGGTGTAGAAGAAATAAGTATTGCCAATCAACGAATTATTAGCAATACGATTATAAGAGAAATAAATGGTAGGACGAAAGTGAACAATGCTTGGATTCCAAATGCAAACTTTGAAATCATCGTTATCATCAGTGACCCAACAAAACTTTATAATCGTTTGCAAGTATCAAGGGCAATGGATGAATTCGCGATAGAAAACCTACTGCTTGAAGTTTCAACACCCATTAACGAAGTAACCGTTCCGCCTTATGACGAGCAGATACGCGTAAAGCATATGGAACCGGTGAAAACCGGGAAGGAGGGGAACTGATTATGTGGCTCCCTCTTCTGGGCTTGATCGTAGGAATTGTTTTGGGCCTATATTCAGAGATACGTGTACCTGATGAATATTCTAATTATTTATCAATTGCGGTTCTTGCTGCACTGGATACATTGTTCGGTGGAATTCGTGCTCATTTACAAAATAATTATGATGATAAAGTATTTGTATCCGGTTTTTTCTTTAATATCCTACTAGCTGCAAGTTTAGCTTTTCTAGGCGTACATCTTGGTGTAGACTTATATTTAGCCGCAGTATTTGCTTTTGGAGTAAGGCTATTTCAGAACATTGCAGTCATAAGAAGAATATTATTGTCAAAATGGACGCTTTCTAAAGAAAAAAACGAAAAAAAATGATTTTAAAAAAGGGAAAACATCATATTTGTGGAATACTTTCTAATATAATATGTTTTTCAGGTGTTGTTCTTAAATATTTGGTTTTTTTAGGAGTAGAAGGAGGTGCCATAGAATGAACAGCAATGAAATATACGTCAGTTTGGACATCGGTACATCCAGTGTTAAAGTAATCATTGGGGAAATGGTGAATGATACTTTAAATATTATTGGAGTCGGTAATGTAAAATCAACAGGTTTAAGAAAAGGATCTATAGTAGACATAGATGAAACTGTTCATTCCATTAATAAGGCAATCGAACAGGCTGAGAGAATGGTAGGGATGCCAATTAATAGAGTGGTCGTTGGCGTCACCGGAAACCATGTACAACTTCAGGATTGCCATGGAGTGGTAGCAGTTTCTAGTGAAAACAGGGAGATAGGGGACGAGGACATCGCAAGGGTGATTGACGCGGCGCAAGTCTTTTCCATCCCTCCTGAGAGAGAGATTATTGATTGTATCCCAAAACAATTCATTGTTGACGGATTGGATGAGATTAATGATCCACGAGGAATGCTTGGTGTTCGACTTGAAATGGAAGGTACCATCATCACTGGATCAAAAACAGTCTTACATAACTTACTGCGTTGTGTAGAGAAAGCTGGATTGGAAATAACGGATATCTGCTTGCAGCCACTTGCATCTGGATCTATCGCATTGTCAAAGGATGAGCGAAATCTTGGTGTGGCGCTTGTAGACATTGGTGGAGGTTCAACTACCATTGCCGTTTATGAAGATGGATTCCTTAAGGCGACAAGTGTTTTACCAGTTGGCGGGGAGTACATCACGAAAGACATTTCCATAGGTTTACGTACTTCCACTGAAGACGCAGAAAAAATCAAACAAAAACATGGACATGCTTTTTACGACCATGCATCCGATGAAGAAGTATTTAGTGTACCTATTATCGGAAGCGATCAACACCAACAATTCAGCCAACTCGAAATCTCTGATATTATAGAAGCAAGAATGGAAGAGATTTTTGAGCTAGTGCAACATGAGATTAAAAGATTAGGTGTCCGGGAGATTCCTGGCGGATACGTATTAACTGGTGGTGTAGTAGCCATGCCAGGAGTTCTGGAATTGGCACAATTAATTCTTAACAATAATGTAAGGAAAGCCGTTCCGGATTATATAGGCGTAAGAGAGCCTCAATATACTACAGGAGTAGGGCTTATCCAATTTGCTTACAAAAATGCAAAACTGCAAGGAAGAAAAATTGAAACTACATCAGCACCTAGTGAATACCCGGAAAAACGTAGTGGAAAACAAACTCAACAAAAAGTAAAGCAGGCAAAGCAACCAGTAAACGAAGAAGAAAAAGTAGGCAACAAAGTAAAAAAATTCTTCGGACTATTCTTTGAATAAGGTCTAAAGTCAAAGAAATGTAGCTAGGATAACATAGCTGTTGATTGGAGCACAGGGCGAAGACACCTGAGGGAGATAGCGCTAGGTGGAGACCCCGCAGGTTGGCCGAGGAAGCTCTCGTCAGCCCCCAAGCGAAGCCCAGTGCGGAAATAACAGCGGTGTTTGTAAACTTACTAGCTTTAGCTTGCAAGTACTTTCGAGAAATAGGAGGAACAGTCATGTTAGATTTTGATAACAGTATCGATCAATTAGCTACCATAAAAGTAATCGGAGTTGGTGGAGGCGGTAACAACGCTGTAAACCGTATGATAGAGCATGGTGTTCAAGGAGTAGAGTTCATCGCGGTCAACACAGATGCTCAAGCTCTTAACCTATCAAAAGCAGAAGTGAAAATGCAAATCGGTGGCAAACTTACTCGTGGTCTTGGAGCAGGTGCAAATCCAGAAGTAGGGAAAAAAGCTGCTGAAGAGAGTAAAGAACAATTAGAAGAAGTTCTTAAAGGTGCCGACATGGTATTTGTCACAGCTGGTATGGGCGGAGGTACCGGTACCGGTGCAGCTCCAGTAATCGCACAGATTGCACGTGATCTTGGTGCATTGACTGTCGGTGTTGTAACAAGACCGTTTACTTTCGAAGGTCGTAAGCGTGCTACTCAAGCAGCTGGCGGTATCGCTTCCATGAAAGAAGGAGTAGATACGTTAATCGTCATTCCAAACGACCGTCTACTTGAAATCGTGGACAAAAATACACCAATGCTTGAAGCGTTCCGTGAAGCAGATAACGTACTTCGTCAAGGTGTACAAGGTATCTCTGACTTGATCGCTACTCCAGGACTAATCAACCTAGACTTTGCCGATGTGAAAACAATCATGTCAAACAAAGGTTCTGCATTGATGGGTATTGGTGTTGCAACAGGTGAAAATCGTGCAGCCGAAGCAGCGAAAAAAGCTGTATCTTCTCCACTACTTGAAACTTCTATCGACGGAGCTCAAGGTGTATTAATGAACATTACAGGTGGCACTAACTTAAGCTTGTATGAAGTACAGGAAGCTGCAGACATCGTGGCATCCGCTTCTGATCAAGAAGTGAACATGATATTTGGTTCTGTTATCAATGAAAATCTTAAAGACGAAATCGTTGTAACGGTTATCGCTACAGGTTTCAGCGAAGCAGAAATTAACCATACAAAACAAGGTGCACGTCCAGTGTTCGGAGCGCAAAAAGCTCCAGCGCAGAAGCCACAACAACCGCAACGTGAAGTAAGACGTGAAGAGCCGGTTCATCAACAACAAGAACAACAAGAACCACGTCGCCAACAGCAATCTCAGCAACAAGAAGAAACGTTGGATATCCCAACATTCCTACGTAACAGAAACCGCCGCCGCTAATTTCCATTAGCTGCAGGCTTAAACCAAAAGCACCAAACCATTTTTGAGGATGGTTTGGTGCTTTTTTTTTGTTTAAGGAAATGTTGGCATAGTTGTCTAGGTAATTCTTGAACGTCGGGATGAAGACGTGTGGGAGTAGGTAAAAGGAGAAGGGAGGTCCTCATGGTTATCATGAAGACTTCAGTAAGGAGGAAAAAGGAGCCGAGAAGTCTTCATCGCCGCAATGAAGACCTGCGTGACGAGGAAAAAGGAGAAGGGAGGTCCTCATGGTCATCCTGAAGACTCCAGTAAGGAGGAAAAAGGAGCCGAGAAGTCTTCATCGCCGCAATGAAGACCTGCGTGAGGAGGAAAAAGGAAAAGGGAGGTCCTCATGGTCATCATGAAGACTTCAGTAAGGAGGAAAAAGGAAAAGAGAAGTCTTCATCACCGCTATGAAGACCTGCGTGACGAGGAAAAAGGAGAAGGGAGGTCCTCATGGTCATCATGAAGACTTCAGTAAGCAGGAAAAAGGAGACGAGAAGTCTTCATCGCCGC